>CAZPAF010000001.1:0-103728 GCA_964584475.1 uncultured Lachnospiraceae bacterium
TAAGTCATTTACTGGTCTTGCTATTCCTTGGCAAAGTGGTCCATAAGCTTCTGCTTTTGCCAATCTTTGTGTTAATTTATATCCTATATTTCCAGCATTTAAGTCTGGGAAAATTAATGTATTTGCTGCACCTGCAATTTCACTGTTTGGAGCTTTACTCTTTCCTACAGAAGGGACTATTGCAGCATCTAATTGCATTTCTCCATCAACTTTGATTTCTGGATAATTTTCTTTTACTATTTTTGTTGCATCTATAACTTTTTGTGTTAATTCTGATTTTGCACTTCCCATTGTTGAATATGAAAGCATTGCAACTTTTGCTTCTTTTCCTACTAATTGAGTAAAGCTTTCACTTGAAGAATGAGCAATTTCAGCTAATTGTTCAGCATTTGGATTTTCATTTAAGCCGCAATCTCCAAATACGAATACTCCATCTTCTCCGTATTCACAATCTGGTACAACCATTAAAAAGAAGGCTGATACTAGTTTTGTTCCTGGTGCTGTTTTTAAAATTTGAAGTGCTGGTCTTAATGTATCTGATGTAGAATGAATTGCTCCTGAAACTAATCCGTCAGCATCATTCATTTTTACCATCATCATACCATAGTAAACTTCATCTTTTATTAATTCTTCTGCTTGTTCTAGTGTCATGCCTTTTGCTTTTCTTAATTCATATAAATTTTCTGCATAAACTTTAGCGTTTTCTGCATTTAGTGGATTTACTATTGTTGCTTTAGAAATATCTAATCCGTTTTCTTCAGCCATTTTTTTAATATTTTCTTCATTACCAACTAAAACCACATTAGCATAAGCTTCTTTTAAAACTGTAGCTGCTGCTGTTACAACTCTTAAATCTGAAGCTTCTGGTAATACTATTGTTTTCATTTCTTTTCTTGCTCTGTCTTTAATTCCATCAATAAAATTCATTTTCAAAATCCTCCTATTTTATTCTAAAACATTATATATAAGTTTTTGCTTAAAGTCAATTTAAAAGCCTAAAGTAATAGCTAATTTTTTCTTTTATTTTTCTTTGTTTAAATAGCTTTTTATTCTTTTCTAATAATTGAATTTTATTTATTTTTGTGGTAAAATTATTACTCATTAAATATATAAGGAGGTCTTTATGGTGGCAAATGAAACTGTTAAGAAAGGTTTTCGGTGTTTAAGCATCATTTTGTGTATCGTGCTTTCACTCAGCCTTCTGCTCACTGGTTGTACAGATGAGCAAATCGAAGAAGGTTTGGGTATTGCAGTTGATATCTTAATTGATGCTCTGGCTCCCGAAGACAGTGAGACTCAAAGTATTGATTCTACCACAAACTCCGATCCAATTGTAGCAGTCGAAGGTACAATGGAAGTTCACTTTATTGATGTAGGTCAAGCTGACGCTACACTCATTGTTCAAGGTGAACACGTTATGCTTTTCGATGCAGCAACAAAGGGTCGGGGTGATGAACTGGTAGAGTACATTCAAAATCTCGGTATCACCTACATTGATGTTGTTGTTCTTTCTCACCCTCATGATGATCACATGGGTGGAACTGCAAAGCTTCTGAATAGCGACATTAAAGTTGGAAAAATCTACGGTCCTGATATCTTCGAATTGATGGATAACGGAGATGCTCCTGGTTGGTACGAAGATATGATTGATGCTGTTGATAGACTCGATGCAGAAGCGAACCAAGGGGTGCCTGAAAATCAGCAAACCTCAATCTGGCATTTCCCGAGGAACTCTAAGGGCGAATTTGCCAAATTTAACATTGGTGAAGCTATCGTTGAGTTCTATGCACCTCTTGAAGATGAATATTCCGATAAAAATGATTATTCCATTTGTGCAAAAGTATCTTTCGGCACGATTGATATCATGTTTACTGGAGATGCAACATCTTCTGTTGAGAAAGCACTCATTGAAGAAGGTTACAATCTTGATGTCGAGGTATTCCAAGCAGGTCATCACGGTAGTGATACCAGTAACTCTAAGGAATTTCTGGAAGCAATGTCTCCTGAAACCGTTGTCATCAGTTGTGGTATGAAAAACAAGTATAATCATCCTATTAAGTCTGTTATGGACCTATTTGAAGAAATGAAGCTTACTGTATACAGAACTGATGAATCTGGAAACATTGTTATGACTACAGATGGAACCACCTATTCTTTCAATGTTGATCCTGGCACCTACACTAGTGGCGAAGAATACAAGAAAGGAAACTAAAGATTATGACTGAGAGATTAGTCTATATGCAAACTGAGGATGGCATGGTTTCTTTCGAAAGAGATGACGGAAGCACCATTATTTATCCCAGAGTTGCTGTGCCAGAAACTTTCAAAGAAGGTGATATCATTATTTCGATCGTTCATAGTGAGGAGCACATCGAATTTATCGAAATTGATACCGCAGAGATGGAAGCAAGGCATACAAGAATTGCTGCTCGAGCTACTCGAATCAGAGCAAGAGCACAAAGAGCAACTGACACCGAAAACTAAATAATATATTTTGAAAAACATTTATATTGCAATTTTAAAGGCGCTGGAATACTTCCTGCGCCTTTCTCCTATTTATTAATTTAAAATAAATTTATTATTTTCTGCTAGTCTTTTTATATTCATCACAATATTTATTTACTGGACATTCTTCGCATTTTGGTTTTCTTGAATCACATATTGCTCTTCCGTGCCAAACAAGTAAATGATTTACATCATAATAATATTCTTTTGGAATTTGTTTTAATAAATCTTGCTCTACTTTTTCTGGCTCTTGTTGTTTGGAAAAACCAATTCTATTAGAAATTCTTTTTGCATGTGTATCTACTGCAATTCCTTGAGGATTATGAAATGCTTCAAGCATAATAACATTAGCACTTTTCCTTCCTACTCCTGGAAGCAATTGCAAGTCTTCCATATTATCTGGAACATTTCCATCAAATTTATCTAATAACATTTGACTACAAGCTTTCATATTTTTAGCTTTGTTTTTATAAAATCCACATGGATGAACAATTTTTTCTAAGTCTTTTATATCTGCTTTAGCCATTCGTTCTGGCGATGGATATTTTGCAAACAATTCAGGAGTAGTTTTATTCACTCTTTCGTCTGTGCATTGAGCTGCAAGCATTACAGATATTGTCATTTCAAATGGATTTTCAAAATTTAAACTACAAGTTGCATCTGGATAGAATTCTTTTAATTTTTCAATTATCTCAATTGTTTCTTTTTTATTTTTCATCTATTATTCCTTATTTTATTATTTTTAAATTCTATAAAATATTATTTTAATTTAAAAACAGCATCACTAATGTTTTCAGCTGTTATTAAATAATTTCCTGCAACTAAAATATTTGCTCCTGCTTCTACTGCGTTTTTTGCAGTTTCTGCATTTATTCCGCCATCAACTTCAATGTCTATATCAATTCCATTTGCATCTATATATTCTTTTAATTCTTTTACTTTTTCTAAAGTTTCTGGAATCAATTTTTGTCCACCTTTTCCTGGTACAACAGTCATTACTAAAACCATATGAACTTGATTTAAGTATGGTTTAATTTCTTCTATGCTAGTATCTGGACTTATTGAAATTCCAACTCTAGAGCCAGCTCTTTTTATTTCTTCAATTGCATTTTTTGTTCTTTCTTCTGTTTTTGTTGTTTCTATATGAAATGTCATTATTTCTGGTTCTAACATTGCATATTCATCAATAAATTCTTCTACATTTTCAACCATAAAATGAACGTCTAATCCTAAATTTGAAATATGAGATATTGTTAATGCATAATCTTTCATTAATTCTGTAGTATCTCTTTCTACAAATTTTCCATCCATTACATCTATATGAAAATAATTAATTTTTCCTGTTTCTAAATTATAAAATGTTCTAACTGCATTTTCTTTTTCTACAGTTAAAATTGATGCTGATACTTCTGTCATAATATTCTCCTCTTCTATTTTTAGTTTTAGTCTTAATTTTTACATTTTATTTTTTAATTTAAAGAACAAATGAGACATGGAAATCTACCATGCCTCATCATTAGTTTTTATTTTACAGTTACTGTTTGATCTCCTCTATTAAAATCTACTGTTTGTTCATATTTTGTAACTCCATTTACTTTAACTTTCATTGTTTTAACTCCTGATGTTGTCCATGATTTTGTAATTTCTGTTTTATTCATTGGATAGCTATCACTTAATATTGTATCATCTCCAACATCTATAACAACTGTAGCTTTTTGTATTTCTGGAGTTGTTGTTGTTGAAATTGTATTTCCAAATTCATCAACAGTATCTTGAGTTGTTGGCTCTGGTTCTGTATAGTTCATTAAAGATTTTAAATTTACTTTTACAGTAAGAGTTGATTTTGTTGGTTGTTTATTTACAACAATTTCAATGTTTTCTCCCTCTTTTACTGTTTTTCCTCCACTAATACTTTGTGAAGTTACAACTCCATCTGATTTTGAAGCATTTTCTTCGTATACAACATTTACGATTAAACCTAAATCTGACAATGTTTTTACTGCTACACTTTCTTCACTGTTTAGTACACTAGGAACTGGAACATCTTTAAATGCACTTCCTATACTTTTTGTTATTTGAACTATTGTAGCAGCTGTTATTTCTTCTCCTTCTTCTGGATTAACAGCTAAAACAATTTCAGCTTCAACTTTCTCGCTATTTTCTTCTATAATTTCATATTTTAATTCTAAGTTATCTAATTCTTTTGTTACATCTGTTATATTTTTTCCAACCATTTTACTTGGAAGTGTTACTATTTTTTGACCTTTACTAACAACTAATGTTATTTCATCATCTACATTTATTCTAAATTCACCGACATATTTTGGATTTTGAGAAATTACATATCCCTCTTCTACTGTATCACTGTATTCTTCTTCTATAGAAATGTTGTCGAATCCTAAATCTTTTAATTGTTTTACAGCATCATCTTTTTTCACTCTTCCAATGCCATCAGCATCACCAACTAAGTTTGGTACAGCAACTTGATCTGGTCTATCAGTAAGAGTTGCAATTGTTGCAAACATTGCACCAGCAAATAAAATTATTGCTATTAAAATTACTGTCGCAACTTCAGCCCATTTATGTTTTTGATAAAATTCTTTGATTTTGTTTGGTTTTTTATTTACCTGTTCTTCTGCTTTATTTACTTTTGGAGCTCTTCTATCATTATTTTTTTCCATTTCAAGTTCGTAAATTGTAGGTATTTTTTGTGTTGGAGAATCATCTGATCTTGTAGCTAATACAACAAAATCTTCATTTGGTTTTTTCAATGCTAAAGACAAATCTCTTAACATTTCACTGGCATTTTGATATCTCAAATTTGGATCTTTTTGCATTGCCTTTAAAATAATTCTATTTACACTTACTGGTATAGAGTCATTGTATCTCATTGGGTCTACAGGTTCTTCTTGAACTTGTTTTAATGCAACTGATACTGCTGTATCTGCATCAAAAGGGACTTTTCCTGTTAGCATCTCATACATTACAATTCCAAGAGAATAAAGATCTGATTTGGCATCTGTGTATCCACCTCTTGCATGTTCTGGTGAAAAATAATGTACAGAACCTATTGTTGTTCCAAATGCAGTTATTGTAGAATTTGATACAGCTTTAGCAATACCAAAATCAGTTACTTTAGCCATACCATCTTCTGTTATTATTATATTGTGTGGTTTTATATCTCTATGTACTATATTATTTTTGTGAGCTGCTTCTAAAGCTGATGCAATTTGAATTGCAATATTTACAGACCATTTCCAAGATAGCCTTCCATCTTCTAATATAATTTCTTTTAATGTTTTACCTTGAATTAATTCCATTACTATATAATATAAATTATCTTCATTACAAACATCAAAAACAGAAACTATATTTGGATGATTTAATCCAGCTGCTGATTGAGCTTCTGTGTTAAATTTCTTTATGAATTCACTATCTGTTGTAAATTCATCTTTTAATACTTTTACTGCTACATAACGATTTAGTATATGGCATTTTGCTTTATAAACAGTAGCCATACCACCGTTTCCTACTTTTTCTAAAACTTCATATCTGTTATTTAACATTTTACCTATAAGATTCATAACTATCTCTCCTTAGTTTCTTCCCCAATATCAATATTATCTACAATTATTACCGTTATATTGTCATATCCTCCAAGATCATTTGCATTTTTTATTAATGCTTCTACAGGTTTATCTGGGTTATTTAATAATAAATTATAAATTTCATTATCCCTTAGCATATTTGTTAATCCATCTGAACACATTAACAATATATCATCTTTTAAGAAACCTTTACATATAACATCTGGTTCAACTAGCATGCTACATCCTAACGCTTTCATTAACATATTTTTCTTAGGATGGTTATAGGCCTCTTCTTTTGTTATAGTACCTTCTTTTACTAATTTTTCTACATAGCTGTGATCTGTAGTAAGTTTTCTCATTATATTTTTTCTTATTCTATATACCCTGCTATCTCCAATATGTCCTATAAAAACTTTATTATTATATACTAAACATATATCTAGAGTTGTTCCCATATCATGTAATTCTGGTTCTTCACTTGATTTTTCATATATAATCTTATTTGCATATTCAACAGCTTCTTTTAGTAGTACTAAAATACTTTCTCTGTCTTTTTTTACTTTTTTGAAGTTATTTACTATATAATTTCTTGCACTTGCTACCGCTAAAGAACTGGCTATTTCTCCTCCTTTATAGCCCCCCATTCCATCTGCTAATATATATAACTTCAATTCATCTTTTTCTAAATCTGATACATAATAACTGTCTTGATTCATCTCACGAGCTTTACCAATATCAGATTTTGCTAATATTCTCACTACCTATCACCTTCTTTACTTGTTTAAATTTTGTTTTCTAAGTTGACCACAAGCAGCCGAAATATCAGATCCTAATTCTCTTCTAATTGTCGCTACTATTCCATGATCATTTAGGTAATCTCTAAATTTTATTATATTTTCATTTGTACTTTTTGTATATTTTCCATCTTCAATTTTATTTATTGGTATCAAATTTACATGTGCAAGCATTCCTTTTAATAATTGTACAAGTTTTTTTGCATCATCTAAATTATCATTATTGTCTTTTGCTAAAGCATATTCAAAAGAAATTCTTTTATTTGTTTTTTCTATATAATATTTACATGCTACCATTAATTCTTCTATTGGATATGCGTTATTTATTGGCATCATTTCACTTCTAGTTTTATTATTACTACTATGAAGAGAAACTGACAATGTACATTGCATTTGTCTATCTGCCATTTCATATATTTTAGGAACTAAACCACTTGTTGAAATACTAATATGTCTTGCTCCAATTCCTAATCCTTTTGGATTATTTAATATTTTGATTGATTCCATTACATTATCGTAATTGTCTAAAGGTTCGCCTATTCCCATAAATACAATATTTGAAATTCTAATTTCCAAATCTCTTTCAATTGCGAGTAATTGTTCTACAATTTCTCCTGCTTCTAAGTCTCTTGAAAAAGGTATTCCTGTTGAAGCACAGAATTTGCATCCCATTTTGCATCCTATTTGACTAGATACACATATAGTATACCCATGATGATATTGCATTAATACACTTTCAATTAAATTTCCTTGTCCGTCTTGAACATCAAATAAATATTTTTTAGTTCCATCTACTGATTCTAGTTTCTTTACAATTTTAAAATTTCCAAGTGTATAATTTTCTTCAAGTTTTTTTCTTAAATCCAAAGAAAGATTTGTCATCTCATCAAAGGTTGTAACTTTATCTTGATAAATCCACTTAAAGATTTGTTCTGCTCTAAATGGCTTTTCTCCTATACATTTAAGTTCTTCTTTTAATACGTCTAAATCAATATTCTTAATATTTTTTTTCAAGGTTTACCCCCATCTTATAGTCACATTATATCATATAATGTTTTTTTTACAACATATTTTATTTTTTTAATAATTTTCTTACTGGTATTTCTATTAATAATTCAGCTTTTCTAGAAACATTTAATATATGGTATATCACAACTTGTAAAAGATTTATTTTATTATATTTTTTATGATAATACATTTTACTAATAAAAAGTTGTCTCATTTTTTTATAATAATTAAATGTTTTACCAATTGTTTGACTTTCGTAATGGATAAACTTTTCAGTATTTAAACTGATTACTTTATAATTTTTTTCAGCAATTTGTTTTGCTAAAATATCTTCTTCATAAAATAAAAATACATTTTCATCAAACATACCTATTTCTTTTAAAACATTAGATTTTATTATAAAGAATGCTCCTGAAATAGCTTCTACTTCTAAAATTTCTTTTTCATATTCTTTATTCGAATATTCACCATTTCTTAACATTTTATAAAAAATCATTTCTAAAACTCTTGTTGAATGGATCATATCCAATTCGAAAGTTCTCATCTTCCAAGCGCATCTTCTTATTGGATTATTGTCTTTATTAAACATTCTTGGTGCAATAACTCCAATAGAAGAATCATTTTGGGCAACTTCTAAACAATGTTTTATAGCTTCTTCTGAAACAGAAATATCTGGATTTGAAATTATATAATAATCATATTCTTCATTAAGACTATTATTTAAATATCTTATTCCAAAATTATTACCGTAATTATATCCACCATTTTTCTCAGACTGGATAACTTTTACTTTTTCTGATTCTAATTTCTTTAAAGTTTCAAATGTTCCAGCAGTAGTAGACTGATTGTCTACTACAACTATTCTATTAATGCTCTCATATTTAGTTATTGTATTTACATATTTTTCTGTATCTTCTACATCATTATAGTTTACTATAATAACTGCTACTTTCATATCTTCTCCTCGATAAATAATAATTACTATAATTATTCTCTATTTTGCTTTTCTAAAAAAATTGGTTTAGTTCTATCATCTATTTCAAATTTGTTAGCATCAACTCTTATATATGTGCTACCAATTTTTGAATTTAAATAAGGAATAATATCAGAATCATAATTACAAATTGTATTAATTG
Organism: uncultured Lachnospiraceae bacterium; assembly: GCA_964584475.1. Classification (GTDB taxonomy): domain Bacteria; phylum Bacillota; class Clostridia; order TANB77; family CAG-508; genus Scatovivens. The sequence continues at coordinate 9,034 of CAZPAF010000001.1, forward strand.
CAAAAATGTGATGGTTATTTGGATTATTCATATATTCTTCATCTTCATTGCCAGCCATAAATCTCCATCCACTATCCGGTCTTCCTTCATCTGGATATTCTCTATACATATAACCAACTTTCCATCCTTCTTTTGTTATTTTATCTGATACTATGCAACCTTCACCATTTGGTTCATTCCATTCAATCAAATTTTTTATATCAATTTTGATAAATTCATTTTTTTCCATTATATAACTCCTTATTTTTTTCTTAATATAACTCCTGCTTTATTTTGGAAAACAACTTCATAATCTTCTGTTGTTTCATATTTATCACCAGTATATAAAACAAAATATTTTTTTGTTTCATCTTCTAAGAAATCTTCTACATCAGTTTCTACAATTGCAAATTGTAGATCATTTATTGAAGCTCCACCAGATTCAGCTCTAGATATTACATACATCCAAGCTTTACAGTTAGTATTCATTCCACCAACTACCATATTTTTTAAAGTTATATCTTCTACATCTTGCATTGCTTCAGCAAGTTCTACTCTATTTGCATCTACTAAGCAAGATGCATTAATATTTAAAACTCCCTCAACATTTGTTGTATAATAAATTCCTGCTAAAAGTGGTGTTCTACATGTATCAAAAAGTGTTGGTCTTTTAGCTTGAAGTCTTGCTTCTAGACCTGTTACTGCAACTATTACTATCATAGCCCATATTGCTAGATATGAAGCACCTATTACAAACATTTCTTTATTTTCATCTAAATCTGACATCACTTCAACTGCAATATCAACTAAAAGAATCCACAATAAGAAATACATTTTATAATAGTAATATGGAGAAACAATTCCATAAACTACTCCAAAGAACATAAGTAGTGTTTGTCCACCTATTATTCCTAGAGATAGACTTTGGAAGTTTAATTTTTTATCTTTGATTGTTTTATAAACAAATAATACTATAAAAGGAATATAGAATAAGAAATCTTGGAATAAAGATTTGTAAATTCCACCTTCAAATCCAATTGCATCTGTTAATTTATTTTGATCACTATCTGTAAACGTTGGTATTACTAAATAGAATATTGATACTATTGTTACGATTAATAATAATCCTGTTACCCATAGTGTTGATTTCTTGAAAAATTTCAAATAAGATTTCTCTTCTTTTTTTGCAAAATCTTTTATAAATACATATAAACAAATAAATGCAAAAAGTGCTGGTACAAATAAACAATATGAGAATATTATTCCAACTCCTAGAAGTACAATTATAGCAAGTTGTACCCAAAAGTTAATTTCTCCTTTTTCATATACTTTTGCCATATAGAAAAGTGCTGTTGCAAACATTAAACAAACACTTAAATATGAGAATCCATGTAATAAACTTGTATATGGATAAGCATAAGCATATAGCGCTAAAAGAACCATTCCTACTATATAAGATTTTTTGTCTTTTAATTTATCAGATATTAACATATAGAATGCAAGTATTACTAATGCAGTTATTCCTGTTTCAAAAACTTTAAATGCAACATAGTCTTCCCATCCTGGAATTACAGATCTTACTATATTCATAAAAATACCTGTATTTATGTAAGCACCTGTTTGCATTGTTTTGAAATTATATCCAGTTGTATTATTTATTTTTGCTAAAACTTTCATGCTATCCGCAAAATTCGTTGCTGCACTATAATGCATGCAAGCATCTACTGATGCATTTGCTACTGTTTTTGATAGTGGTGCATATTGGCTAACAGCCATATGACAAACAATGAATAAGCAAATTAAAGCACCTAGTATGTCTCTTTTTCTTATTTCAAAACTTTGAATTTTTTTATCTTTATAAATTTTAAATCCTAGTCCAGTTGCTACTAATAAATCAGCAATAGATAAGAATAATAAATTAGTTGTGATATTCATACATCCAAATACCATACATACTAAAATATTAAATCCTAAATAGCAAATTACACTTAATATTAAGTGATTTACTAGATTTTGTTTCTTTTCAGACTTTTTGAAAAGCACAAATGTTGCTATCATTGCAATTACTGTTAACACATAGAAAATTCCCATAAATTTTCTCCTTTAATTATTTTTATTTAAAATAATTTTATCTTCCTTTTATTTTTGCGACATATCCATTTTCATTTTCAAATAAAATTTCAATATCGTCCATTTCTCTAATTTCTTTTATTTCTTCTTTATAAGCTTCTTGTCTTTGATTTTCATCCCATACACATTTTACTATATATTTTATATTTGGATCGTTTTGTGCGTTTTCTACTGTATAATTATAGTTTGGGTCTTGCACAAAATTTTGATATGGTATTTTATTAGAAGTTATTTCAAGCATTGATGTTGCCCATATTTTATTGAAATATCCATCTACCATTAACATTATATTATCTGCACTTAAATCTTCAACATTGTCTCTTGCCCAAAGTGTAACTTCAACAGATCCATCATTAAAACTTGACATCATGTCTATTCTTTTTCTACGATCACAGTTTTCATCATAATAAATTCCTACAAAATTTGGAAGAGAATGTTTTTCCACTTCTCCAAGTATATGTCCAGCTTTTATCCAAACCCAGCCACATACAAATAATCCCCAAATTGTTACATATACATATCCTGAAATACAAAATGTTTTTAAGTTTATTTTCTTAACAACTTTTTCTAGACAATTTACTAATTTTGTTAATTTTATTTTTTCTAGCATTTTAAATAAAATTTCTTTTATTTTCTCTAAATCTATTTTTATATTTAATCCTGGAACTACAGTATAGAAAATTAAAAATGCAAACATAAATAATTTAAACATTGAGTTTAAAGGGGCACCAACTAACACCTTATATAATGCAAAAATTGAAATTATTGCTAGCCAATTTATTTTGTGATTAATTACTAACCCTTGCACAAAGAAGTATCCCATCATTACTACTGCAAATATTTTTACTATTAAATATGATGGTACCATAAAAAATGTTAATACTGCATATAAAAGCCCAAGTAAGATTATATCTATTCTTATATTTTTTTCATCTACATATTTATTTATCAATTCTGCTGTTACATTAAATATTACTATCCACAATATATAGTAAATTTTAAACATATAATAATCTGATACAAACCCAAAAGCTAGTCCTATATTTAAAAGAGCATAAAATCCAACAATAATAACAGCGAATACATCTGAATATTCAAGCTGCTTATTTTTAAATTTCTTAACAAATTCAAAAGCATACATTATAGCAAATGGTATATATGCAAAAAAGTTTAAATATTTTTCTCCATATATCTCACCACCAATTTTTAAAGCATCTACTAAGTTTGTTTGACCTTCAATAAAGAATGTTGGTATAAATAAATAACCAATACCTGCAGCTGTTACTATTAAAAGTAAACTTGTTATAAGAATTGTTGTTTTCTTAAAGAATTTGAAATATGTTTTCCCTTCTTGAGTAAAATCTTTTAAGAAACAATATATACAAATCGCAGCAAATATTGCTGGTACAAATAAACAATATGAGAATATTAATCCTGTTGCCAAAATAACAATTAGAGGAACTACTATTTTTCTAGAAATGTTTTCTTTAGAATATAGCATTTCTACAACTGGAACTAGCATTGTTACCATTGCAACTCCAACTGATAAATATGAAAAACCAAAAATCCATGAATTATATGGATAACCATATACATATAATCCTATTAATACTAAACTTCCAAGTAATCCCCTTTTTGTTTTTATTTTATCTATAAAACAGCTATAAAATGCTAATCCACATACAAAAAGTATAATTGTTTCAAATATTTGATATAAATAACAATGTTCTATTCCAGTAAGTCCATTTATTACTCTCATAAAAATACCATCATTTATATAAGCACCTGTTTGCATTACATTAAAATTGAAAAATGTTTTATCTTCTACATTTATAAATATTTTTAAATTATCTGAATAATGTTTTGCAGCTCTATAATGAACAGCTGAGTCAACAGCTTGATGAGTTATATCTCCTTTATGTATATATAAATCTTTAAAAAGCATTACTCCAAAGATTAGAAAAATCAACAATAATCCTATAACACTTAACTTATTTACAATGTATTTTTGAATTTCTTTTTTTCTAATAGCTTTGTATCCTAACAAACTTGAAAAAGCTAAATTTATTAAAGATAAAAGCCATAAATGTGATGTTATATTTAAAAGTCCAAGTACCATTCCTAAAAATATATTATATCCTAAAAATGATACTGCAAAAATTATTAACCATTTGATAAAGTTTAATTTTTCATCTGACTTTTTAAATAACATAAATGCTACAGCTAGTATTATAACTGATAGTATGTATAATATTTCCATTGTTTTTTCCTTTCTAAAACAACTTTAATTTAAAAGTTTTAACAACTTATTTTTTTACGTTCTTTATGCATAATTACTTTTGTTGCAACTGTGTATAGAATAAATTGAATTGCTAAGGTAGTTGTACATGAGAATGTTGCTCCATCTATTCCAAAGTTTTTTACTAAAAGTGTTGAACCAATATATGCTATAACCATTGATGATACATAAATTACAAATTGTATAAATGTATGTCTTATTGTTGTTAATGTTACTAAATTTATGTATGAGATTGCATAGAATATGTATGATGCAATTATTACACATAAATTCATTCTGTAAGCTGTTAAATCTAAACCATATACTAATCCTAAAAATTCTGGTCCAAGTAAAAATGCTGCTAGTACTGCAAACGCACCAAATGCAATTACTATTAATTTTATTTTAAAAGTAACTTGTTCCATTTCTTTTAATTTTTTAGTTTCAAACATTTCTTTCATTTTTCCTAAAAATGGCATTACTATAAATTGTGTAAATAATGTCATTACCGTTGCTGGCATCATTATGTATCCATAGATAGCTTGAATATCTTCTGTTAAAAAACTATCTATTGCATATTTAGGTGCATTTAAAATATATATTCCAGCAAATGAATTTACGAATACAAAGAATTCACTTTTAAAAATTGAAATTACATTTGCTTTATTTATTTTTCTTGTATTATCTATAAGCTTTCTTGTTATTAATAAATAATCAAATACAATTAAAACAACAACATTTACTACAATTACAGCAAAGCAAGCCCATCTTAAATCTCTTGTAATTAGGTCTACTATTAAAAATGCTGCGATTCCTATAAAACCTTTTAAGCTTAATGATTGTCCTGATTTATATAAAATATCATTTTTTTGCATTACACCATAAAGAATATCTGAAAATGCTTCTATTCCTTTAAATATTGCAAGTAATGCAAATATCATAGTTTTAAAACCAGAGTATTGTTGAATTATTAAAAATCCAGCAGCTCCTAGAAACATCATTAAACAAGTTATTATTCTGTTTGTTATGTAGTCTTTATCTGATATTTTATTTTCAATATCTGTAACTTGGCAAAGTCTTCCTGAATACATAGCAAGCGTATAAAGAATTGTTGCTGTTGCATAAGCTATTGAAAATATTCCAGCTGTATGTATGTCATTTACTCTTGTTACTATTATTAAGAAAAATAATGAATTAAAAGAGTTTATTCCTGTTCCTAAACTATTCCATATAAAATTCTTAAAAAATAATTTTTTTTCTGAATCCATTATAATACTCCCATTAAAAATACAAATCTTAACATAAGATCATCTAATAAATTATCTCTACATCTTTTGGGATAGAAAATCTTTTTCATTGCAAGTCCAAGAGTATTTTCTCTTTGTGCAAATAAATTTAAAACTTTTTTCTTATCATCAGATAATTGATAATAATAATATTCTTTAAAATTCAACATTTGTTGTTTTATATCTTTCATTCCGTCATCAACCAATAAGTGTTTTACTCTCCAAGCAAGTAATCTAAAATATCCTTGACCTTCTGAAGTAGCATTTTCTTTTCTTCTTCTATATTTTACTGTAGTAACATTATCATATGCTACATTTCCAAGTCCCATACACACTAAATATGTCCACCAATCATGGAAAAAACATGTTTTTGGTGTGTTTTCAATTATCATATCTCTTGTTTTTTTGTTTACAGTCATAGTCATTCCTTGACCACAACAAGAAAATAAAGCTTTAACAAAAGATACTTTTTTATTTTTTGGACCTGGCCCTATAAATTTCATATTTTCATCGTAATAATCTGAATTACCAAATGCCAAGTTAGGTTTTGTGTCATCTAAAGCGTTTAAAGATTTTACTGCAAGCTCAATTTTATTTTCCATCCAAACATCATCTTGATCAGCATAAGAATAATAATCAGCTTCTGCTAATGTTAATAATTCAAAAAAGCTTTTTATAAATCCTAAATTTTTTCCTTCATGTAGTACAATATTAGAATATTTATGCATATATTCTTTTACAATTGCAACTGTACCATCTTTAGACCCGTCATCTCTTACAACAATTTCAATATTTTTATAAGTTTGAGCAAGTATTGAATCTAATTGCTCTTTTATAAATTTTTCCCCATTATATGTAGACATTATTACTGCTACTTTTTTGTTTTCCATTTTTTAATTACCTTTCGTTACCATAAAAATATACATTCCATCTTCTTCATATATTTTTTCAAAATCTACATCTAATCCATATTCATCTGAATTTATATCTATATCTTTTGAAAGAATATATTTTATTCCTAATTTTTCTAAATCATTATAATTTAAATTTATAGAAATATTATCTGCAAATAATAACTCTATATTTGATTCTTCATTTATTATTTTGCAATTAACATGAGCATATCTATTGTAAATTTCCTTTTGTTTTTCAGCATCTTCCCCTAAAATTTCTTCATACATTTCAATATTTGGATAAATATTAGTTGAATTTAAAATTCTAATTCCATTTGCAATAGCATAGTCATTTAAATACCAATTTTCACCAACAACTACCCAAATTGCTTCTGGATCTTGGTCTTTTATTTCTTTCATTTTTACTGCTACTGGTTTAGTATAGAATATATCTGTTGTTCTAATAACTGGATTTACTCTTAATCCTGTTATTAATGCAACTGCCATTAATACATACATTGTATACTTTTTAGCCTTTTCATTTTGAATATTCATTACTCCCAAAAATACAGCTAAGAAAGTAATACATCCAATTATTATTTTTGATATATCTAAATATTGATATCCATCAGTTCCTACTGCAATTGTAGAATGAGCTTTATAAGCAACATACAGTGTTGATGCAAATGATAATATTAAAGCTACCCATTTATTTAAAAATTTATCTTCTTTTTTAATACTGCCCATTAAATAAATTAATATATAAATGCAAGCTGTTCCAAGTGGTACTGACACTCTACAAGCAGTTGTCATTGACATTAAACTTAAATTAGCAAGCCATGCTGGAAAACCATATACACACCATATTGCTAAAAATCCACTAACCGTTAGCATTGGTATCCAGAAATGTAAATCTTTTTTATTTCTTATTACATATATTAATCCAAGTATCATTGGTATTGGGAAAAGTGAAAGCATTGATGCATACTCACATGGATTTAATGGATATTCTTCAAATGTAAAGAATATATTATAAAAATATGAGTAATTATTTATCGCTCCTCCACCAATTTCTTGTCTATCTCCTGGATAATCTGTATTCATAGTTGCATAGATTGCATCTTTTGACATTATGTACCATCTTCCAACTAGTAGAGCTATACAAATAATTGTTATAAGAACAACTATAATGTCATGTAAATTAATTTTGTAATTTCCATATTTTATATTTTTTATTAATATCCAAATTACTAGGCTTAAGAATAAATATCCAAAAGATATTTGCCATGCTGGATATAATTCAAATATGTAGGATAATCCAGCAATTAAAATTCCTAGTGCACATAAATATTTTGTTCTTTTCTTTTCTGCATTCATAAATTTATCTAAAAGAACAATTACTATTTGTCCATAGATTAAAACATGCATACAGTACCACCATTGTACTGCAGCTGAAAATGTTATTACTAACATTCCACACAAAGAAAGTTTTTTATTTTTATTTGTAAGTATTAAACAAAGTTCATAAGCACCTAACATCATTGCTACTAGTCTTGCATACCAATAAAAACTTAAACCTGCATCATTTCCAAAAAGTAAAAATCCTATTTGGAAAGGTCTTCCAAGCATTAATATATCAAGTACTGGAGCTTTTGCTACTGTAAACATTTCTGTTTCAGTTCCTCTTAATGCATTTCCAAAATAACTAAAAGGAGTACTTGAATTTGCCTGAGACAATATGTATGGTGTCGATGTTGCCCATTCATCAGTTCTTATTGTTCTTGGTGTTCCTAAAAGTGGATGATATCTCGCATTATCATGTTGTGGCTGTATTGATGCAAATGCGTGAAAATGTGTTATTGATGAACCCGAATATTTAAATAGCATTACAAACAACAAAAAGGCACAAGCTATTTTGTACCTATTTTTATGAATAAACTCATACATATTTGATAATTTAAATACGAAATGTATTCCAATAAACATATAAATTATTGCAACTAGAATTATTCTATTTTTTGAAATAAATTGCGGATACCATATTCTAAAAATTGTATATTCGCAAATAGTTGCTAAAACTAAAGAGGCAACTGCACCTAATACTAATTTTGTTTTGATGAAATTATCCTTATTTAAAAAATATAATAATTTATTTATAAGCTTATTTTCATTACAAATTTCTTTTGTTTTATCAGTAATTTTTTTTATAACTGATTTTATTTTTTCAATAAATTTCATTTTTTATCCTTTTTACCATTTTACTTCTAGTTTTAAAACATCTAGTAAGAATCTATTTACCCATATATATACTTGAGGAATATGAAGTCTGTAGCATAAATGAACTCCCCAAATCAAAAATGTTTTAAATCCTCTTTTGCAGCAATGGCATAATTTAAAATGTTTTGATGTTTTCCATTCTGGAAATTCTTTATTTAAATATTCTATAATCCCTTTTAAAGCTTTATTCATATTAACAGATTTATCATATGAAAGCATAAATGCCCAAGATATTGCCAAATGTAAGAAAGCCATTGTTGCTAATGTTTCTTTATATTCTTCATACTTTCCTATTTTTTGAGCATTTTCTTTAGTTACTACTAAATATTTTTTCAAGTTTTCAATATCTTTTTCATTCATATTATGGATTTGAGAACTTGAACGTAAATAGTAATGATATAAAACATCTGGTATAAATGTTAATTTTTTTGCCCCATACATGTAGCTATGGATTAAAAATAATGTATCATTACATCCTCTAAAAGGTAAAAATTCTAAATCTTTTACGATTTCTCTTCTATATAATTTATTCCATAAAGAAGGATTAGCATATACAATAAAATCATCATTCCAATCAACTTCTTTATTCATTTTTCCATGTTGAGTCATTTCTGTAGATACTGTTTTTCCAGTATCCAAATCAACTCTATCATACCCTGAAAAAGCAATATCAGCATCATTTTCTTTTGCTGCTGTATATAATTTTTCTGCCCAAGTTAATTCTGGTACATCATCACTATCAATAAATCCGACATATTCTCCAGTTGCTTGTTTTAAACCATAAGTTCTAGCAGACCATTCTCCACCATTTTCTTTATGGAAAGTTTTTACTTTATTTGGATATCTTGATTTGTAATCTTCTATAATTTGTGGTGCTGAATCTTTAGATCCATCATTAACACAAAGAATTTCAATATCTTCTAGAGTTTGATTTACTAGAGCATCTAAACATCTTGGCACATATTTTTCTAAATTATAAATTGGAACTACAATTGATACTTTTGGAGCCATTTTAATTATCCTTCTTTCTATCTTTCTTTAAAATTCTTTCACAATCTATTAATCTCATCTCAAATGTTTGTCTTGCATCTCTAATTATGTTGTCTAGTGTCAAGCCAGTAAATAATGATTGTAATGTACAAACAAACATTAACATACTTACAATTATTGATGGGACTTTTATTTCTCCAGTTTGGAATATAGCAATTACTGCTGGTATGAAAAATACCATTCCAACTACAAACATTAAAAATGAAATTATTGAGAAAAAGTTTAATGGTTTGTAATTTTTATAGAAACCGAATATTGTTTTTATAACTTTTATTCCATCAGGAATTGTATTTAATTTTGATGGGCTATCAGCTGGTCTATCTCTATATTCGATTATTACATTTTTCACTTTCATGTTTTTATCTAGACAGTGAATTGTCATTTCTGTTTCAAGTTCAAATCCTTTTGACATTACTGGGAATGTTTTTACAAATTTATAACTGAAAGCTCTTAATCCTGTCATAACATCTCTTATATCACTTTTATAAATGCTATTTATTAAAGCTCTTACAGTAACATTTCCTACATTATGGAAAGGTCTTTTATTTTCTTTAAAATATGTAGAAGAAAGTCTATCTCCAATAACCATATCAACATCTTCATCTAACACTGCATTTACCATTTCTCTAGCACTTTCAGCTGGATATGTATCATCACCATCTACCATTACATAGCATTCTGCATCAATTTCTCTAAACATAGTTCTGATAACATTTCCTTTACCTTGTCTAGTTTCATATTTTACAATTGCTCCTGCTTCTTTTGCAATTTTATCTGTTCCATCTTTTGAATTATTATCATATACATAAATTGTAGCATCTGGTAATTCTCTTTTAAAATCCTCTACTACTTTTTTTATTGTTTTTGCTTCATTATAACAAGGTATTAAAACTGCTATTTTGTCCATTTTTTCAATTCCTTTCAAAATCCGATTTTTTTCGTATATATTATAACATATAATTACATTTTTTCAAACAATATTTACATATTTTGTAAATTCTTGTTTTGCTTTATTTTCTAAGATTTTTCTTCTGTTTTTTTATCTTTTTTGAAGATTATTAATTTACTAAAAACATAGTTACTTAAAATTACCACAACCTGTGCAAATACTGACCAAACTGCTACCCACAAATTGCTATCTAATCCAAGTAGAGTTACAAAGAAGAACATTATTACCATTTCCATTCCTAAAGTAATAAGTCTTGCTGTAACAAAAGAAATTGCTTCCTTTAAAATTTTATCTGACTTGCTTTTAAATACTAAAACTCTATTTGTAAGATAAGCAAATATACAAGCTACTATCCAAGAAATAATTACTGCTGTTTGAAGCTCAAATTCATTTGAAGCATCTAAAATTGTAAATAATAGTAAAAATTTTACTCCTAAATTAATAAATGTTGCCAAAGCTCCAAATACTAAGTATCTCATTCCTTCTAAATGATTTCTATAAATATCAGCTAAAGCTTTAAGTTTTATTTTATCTAAAATATTTAAGAAGAAGTTTTCAATTACTTCTAACACTTTTATTGCTTTTGTTTTCTCTTCTTCGTTTTTATTTAAATCTTGCTCATCTACCTTTTCTTCAAGTTCTTCTTTTTTCATTTTTTCTTCCTTCCAAATTAATCTATATCAATATCATAATTACAAGTTTTTCTAGTAAAATTAATATTGTAATATAGATCATAATCAATATATTTTTTCCATTTTGATTTAAAATTTTCTGATTCTTTATTAAATCTTTCCTCTTGCTCTTTTGTATATTCATATCCTCTTGATTTTGATTCGTAATGAATTAATTCGCTATATGGATTATAAACATTTCTATATCCTTTTTCTAAAAGTTTTAAACAAAAATCAACATCATTGAATGCTACTTTAAATTTTTCTTCATCCATAAATCCTACTTCTTCGTAAAGTTCTTTTCTACAAAGAAGACATGCTCCTGTTACTGCTGAAACATTTCTTGTAGCAGCTTCTCTTCCAAAATAAGCATGTTTTCCATAAGGAAGATTAACTAACATGTTTCCTGCAATTCCAGAAAGTCCAACTATGATTCCAGCATGTTGAATTGTTTTATCTTCATAATAAAGTCTAGCACCAACTGCACCTATTTCTTTATTTTGAGCATATCCAACCATATTTTCTAACCAATCTGGTGTTAAAACTTTAGTGTCGTTATTAAGTTGAAGAACAAATTCCCCTGATACATTTTGAACTCCAAAATTAATTATTTTTGAGTAATTAAATTCTTTTATTCCAGAATTAATGATTCTTATTTTTTCGTTTTTAGAAATTTCATTATAATATTCTAAAGTTTCTTTTTTCTCACTATTATTTTCAATAACAACTATTTCGTAATTTTTATATGTTGTTAATTTTAATATAGAATCTATACATGTTTTTAACAAATTTATATTGTCTTTATTTGGAATCAAAATTGAAACTTTAGGATTCCCTTCTATTTCATATTTTATTTTATAGATTCCTGGAACATCTTGTCCATCTTCAACTTGTGCTTTTTTTCCTAATCTTTTTATATGTGCTTCTACCGCTCTTTTTCCCGCCTCATATGCATATGGTTTGGCATCTGCGACATTAGCAGTTGAAGATTTATGCACTCTCCAATGATAAAGAATTTTAGAAATATGTACAACTTCTTTTGCTTCTTTAGTTGCTCTTAAAACAAAATCAAAATCTTGAGCACCATTAAATTCAGAATTTAATTTTCCTACTTTATCTATTAGTTCTCTTTTTACAACAACAAAATGAGTGATATAGTTATTACAAGCTAAGGTTTCTGGTGAATAATCTGGTTTAAAATATGGTTCAAATCTTTCATATTTTTCATCTATTTTATCTTCATCAGAATAAATAAATTCTGCATTTTCTTTCTCATTTATAACTTTTACTATTTCAAACAAAGCATCTTGTGAAAGTAAGTCATCATGATCTAAAAATCCAATATATTCACCACTTGCCATATCGATTGCGCTATTAGTGTTTTCAGAAATACCTCTATTTTCATTCAAGAATTTATATTTAATTTTTTCATTATTTTCATAATATTGTTTTAAAGATTCATTTTGAGATTCGCTACCATCAGCAAGGCATAGCTCCCAATTTGAATATGTTTGATTTTTTAAAGATTCTATAAGTTCTTTAAAGAATACTTCATTAGTATTATACATTGGAACAATAACACTAATCTTTGGAGAATATTCAAATTTATAATTTTCTTGTCTTTCAATTTCTTCTTGACTTAAATTGTTTTTCTCCATCCAAATTTTATATTGTTCTTGGTTTGTTTTTCTATTTTCTTTTATGTGAAATGCTCTTTTAAAAATCTTTTTAGAAACCTCTAAAAAACCATATCTTCTAAAATAATATTTAACTTTATTTAAATTATTTTTTATATCCATATTTTTTTACTCTTTTCAAAATATTACATATATCTTACTGCTGATAATGGAAGACCTATACAAATAGTACCCAGAATAATGATTATTGCAGATAAAAATCTTTTTCCTTTTGGAACATTTTTTGTAATTATTATTGGACTCAATATTATTTGTAACAACAAATATATTGACATTCCAGCATCATTTAAATCATTTGCATCAACTGGTGGCTTACTTTCACCATCAGCCACAAGTAAACAACCATTGCAGTGAGGAACTGTATTAAAAAAGCAATTCATGTGCAAAATAAATAAACATACTGGTATTAATATCGTACAAATAACTAATCTTGTATATCTTTTTTCAGGTTTTGCTGTATATATAATCAACATTGTTACTAAAAATACAACAATTTGAAAAGTAAACGTATATATATTCATAATTTACTTAATTCCTTTTATTTATTTTCTTTTCTTTTTTATTATTTCTTCTTCACCATAATAATTAACTTTTATATTTTTCATATGATATACTTCTGTATCTAAACTTAAGTTTACATTATAGTAGGGATCTCCTGAATCTAAGATTTCTCCCCATTTTTGTTCAAATCTACAAATTTCACCTTGGAATCTTTTTATTTTTTCTGGTGAATCTTCTTGGCCTCTAGATTTAGATTCAAAGTGCCAGAATTCAACAAACGGATTAAATACAACTAAGTATCCTTTTTCTCTTATTTTTAAACAGAAATCAACATCATTAAATGCAACAGCTAACGTTTCGTCCATCCAATCAACTTCTTCATACAGTCTTGTTTTAGCCATTAAGCAAGCTCCTGTTACAGCACTTAAATTTTCTATCATTGATTCTTTTGCAAAATATCCATGTCCATCTTTTGGAATACTTTTAAATCTATTTCCAGCAATTCCACCAATACCAACTATTATACCAGCATGTTGAATTGTTTCATCTGGGAAATATAGTTTAACTCCAACTGCTCCCACATCATCTCTTTGACAGAAGCCAACCATTAATTCAAGCCAATTTGGTGTCATAAGTTCTGTGTCATTGTTTAATTGAATTGAATATTCTCCTTCAGCAAATCTAACACCAAAATTAATTATTGCAGAATAATTAAATCCTGGTTTTACTTCTCTTCTATTTTTATTTGTAAATTCTAAACTACATTCATTTTCGTCTTTAATTTCTTTTCCTGTGTTGTAGTTTACAACTCTTACTTTTTCGTTTTTAATTATTTCTTTATAGTATTCATATATTTCTTCAGAAGTACTATTATTTTCAACTACTATAATTTCATAATTTGAATAAGTTGTTTTTTCTAAAACTGAATCCACACAAACTTTTAAGATATCTTTTCCGTCTTTGTTTGGAATAACAATAGAAACTTTAGGATTTCCAATTACTTTGTAATCTACTCTGTAGATTCCTTCTATACATCCTTCTGAAACAGTACCATCTAAACCAACTCTTTTTAAGTGATCTTCTATTGCTTTTTTACCAGCTTCAAATGCATAATTTTTAGCATTACTATTTAATTTAGCAGTTGACTCACTATGTACTCTCCAGTGATAAAGAATCTTTGGAATATGAGTAATATTTTCTGGTTTTGCTACTTCTGACATTCTTAAGAAAATATCGTAATCTTGAGCCCCATCATAATCAGCTCTAAATCCTTCTAGTTTATCCATTAAGTCTTTTCTAAAAATACTAAAATGGCAAATATAATTTTGACATCTTAATGTGTCTGGTGCAAAATCTGGTTTGAAATACGCATCATATCTATTATCGTTTTCATCGATTTTATCTTCGTCTGAATATAAGAATTCTGAATTAGGGAACTTATTAATTGCATATACAACTTCATATAAAGCATAATCAGCTAGAATATCATCATGGTCTAAAAGTGCAATATAATCACCTGTTGCCATTTCGATTGCTGCATTTGTATTTCCCGAAATTCCTTTATTTTCATTTAAAAATTTATATTTAATTCTTTCATCTTGTTCGATATATTTTTTAAAATTTTCATTTTGTTTTGGACTTCCGTCAGCTAAGCAAAGTTCCCAATTTGAATATGTTTGGTTTATCATACAATTAACCAAATCTTTAAAGAATTTTTCCTTTGTATTATACATTGGAACAATAACACTGATTTTAGGTGCAATTTTAAATTCAACTTTCATTTGTTTTTTTAGATCTGCATCTTTTGGTTCATTATATTTTATCCATCCGCCATAATCACCATATTGCAAATCTTTTTCACCTTTTAATGTTCTAATTACTTTTCTTAAAACAGTTTTAATACATTTTTTTACTGTTTTAACAAATCCATATTTTTTAATATAAAATTTTATTTGATTAATTCTATGTTTAATTATATTCATTTCTTTCTCCTATTTATTTTTTCTAAATGCACTTGATATTGTTCTTATTGGTTTAGTAATCTTCCATGATAAAGAATTTGAAATTGCTCTTAATTGATTTGCATAATCTTCTAATCCTGCATCTTTTTCTTTTATTAATTTGTTTAAATCTTCAATTCCGTTTCTATATTCATTTACTAAAGCTTCTAAATTTTTAATGTGTTCATTTGCAGCATCTAATTTTGCTTCATAACTTTCAACAAAGTTTTTAGAACCGCCTAAGCTTTTTGTTGAATTTCTGTGTAGTTCCCACATTCCTTCGTCTACAATATTTCCTTGAAGTATTGTTTCTAATTTTTCAAAAACTTCAATATACTCTACCAAATTTAATTTTTTATAAATTTTATTTATATCTGTTTTTTTCTTTAATTCTGTAAAATAGAAAATTGCTCTATATAAAATAAATTCAACTGGTACATCCTCTTCATACCATTCTTGGTCATAGGCAAATATTTTGTTTCCTTTTACCAAACAATTTTGGAATATTAAATCTAGAATTCCGTTTTTAGTAAAATGTAATTTTTCTTTTAATTCATTTGATATTTCTACATTATATTTTTCAAAAACCGTGTTATTTATGTCAAAACTATTATTATCTTTTTTGTTTTCTAATAACTTATCTAACATCTCAGTTTTAAATTCTTTAATGTGTTTGATTACTTCTTCTAGTCCTTTTTTGTTATAAATTTCCATTAAAACTTCATCAAAAGATTTTGCATCAGGTAAGAATTTACTGATAATCATATCTTTTTCGAATTTATCTAAACAATCAATTTTTGCGTCATCTAAAACTTTAATATTTCTTGAAATATTTTTTATATGATCTTTTGCAGATTCGTTATCTGCTGTTTTTTCTACTATATTTTTTCTTATAACAGTTTTAATTCTATGATGTTCTTTTCTTGTAATTCCATATCCAACATATCTGATATCTTGAAATCTATCTTTTTCTGCGACTTCTATAAAAAACGAATTTGCAAAAAATGGGAATTGATTTTTATCTTCATTTAATAATTGTTTATATGCTTCTCTTTCAGAGAAAACTAAAAGTTCTCCATCTTTGCAATATGTTAAGTCTCTTGCATCTATACTATCATTTGTTGGTAGGTATTCATCTGAAAAAATAACATTTGCTGTTTTGTAATCTGGGAGTGGATAATAAAATTTATATTTTAATTTTAAATCATCTAAAATTGATTTTATTTTTGCTATCCCAAATACATTTTCTTTTTTACTTACAATGTTTCCAAATATTTCAGAATTTTCAGACTCTTTTTCTCCAGTCCAATACTTCATTCCAAATTTATTTTTCATTGCAATTAAAATTCTTCCATCTCTTGTTAAACAACTTTTTGCAAAAGCAATTAAATCAACAATTTCTTTTTCTGTTTGAAGTTTTTCAAAATTTCCAATTAATGTTACATAATCAAAATTTGCTTTCATTTCAAATTCATCAATCTTTTCAATTACTACTACTTTATTTGTTTTCTTTAAAAGTTCTTTATGTATTTCTTCATCTTCTCCAACTTGAAGAACGGTATCCTTCGCTTCTATTGGATACCAACTTATAATATTTTTTTTGAATTTTAATAAATCAACTTCCATAATAAAATTCCTTTTATATTTTTTATTTATAAATATTTAATTTTAAACATTAATAAAATTCTTTTTATTTTATTCTATTGTTTTTCAACATTAATCTCTGAATCTAATCTTACTATTCCAACAGTATTTTTTGTTGTTATTATTTCAACTAAAATAGCATCATATTTTCTACTTAAAGCCTCTAATTCTCCTGACAGATTATATTTTGTACAACTAAAAGATAATGTATATTTTCCTGGAGCCACTGGTACTTTTTGAACAAATTCTACGACTGCCACTTCATCTTTATCAAATGTTCCTGTTATAACTTTTTCAATATTTGTATTAGTTCCAGCTATATCTTTTCCTGTAAAATCTTTTATTGTCATTGTAAAGATTGGATCTTTTACTTCAGTAAAAAATTTTACTTTTGATTTGAAAGTTATAACATCACCATTATCAAAAGTTGTCACTAAGTTTCCTTCTGAATCAAATACACCGTAATCAAAAACTTCTGCTTCTTCTGTTCCATATTCAATCATGTTTGGATTTTGATTCATTTTATCTTTCCAAAGTTCTCCATCAACACTATCTGAAGATTTAGCTTTTGATGCTTTAATTTTTTCTTGTTTTTCTTTTTCTTTCTTTTCAGCTTCATCTGGATCAATTCCAACTATAATTTTTTTGTATCTATTCACTCCATCTTTAACTGTTCCATCAAATGTCTTTTTTCCATTTTCTAAAATGATTGCTCTATTACAATTTGTTAAAACATCGTTTATATTGTGAGTTACAAATATAATTGTTTTTCCTTTATTTTTAAATTGTTCAAACTTTTTAAAACATTTTAATTGGAATGCCATATCTCCAACTGATAAAACTTCATCAACAATTAAAATATCTGGATCAACATTTATTGCACATGCAAAAGCTAAACGAGCAAACATACCTGAAGAATAAGTTTTTACTGGTTGTGATAAATGTTCTCCTATATCTGCAAAATCAATTATTTCTTGTTCTTTTTCTTTTATTTCTTTATCAGAAAGCCCCATAACTTGTCCATGTTGATATATATTTTCATACCCTGTAAGTTCTGGATTAAATGCAGCTCCAAGTTCTAGAAGTGAACTTATTTTCCCATTTACTTCTAAACTTCCTGAAGTAGGACTTACAACACCTGTTATCATTTTAAGTAGTGTTGATTTTCCTGCACCATTTTTTCCTAAAATTCCTAATACTTCACCTTTTCTAATTTCTAAATCTAGATTATCCATTGCTCTAAATGTAGAATGTTTTTTGTATCCTGGAAGCACTGCTTCTAATAATCTATCTTTTTTATTTGAATACATTTTATATTCTTTTACTAAATTAGAAATTTTTATTACTGTATCGCTCATCGCTTTTCCTTTCAAAATATCGATTTTTATTTTTTAAACTTATACAAAATTTTAGCAAATATTGGTAAATTAAGTATCGCAAAATTTTGTAAGTTATAGCTTAATCCTTCGTATTTATAAAGCTTTATAAATAGTCCCCATCCTTTAAAGTTTATGTTCTTTTTAGTTTCTAACATTTCATAATATTCTAAAGCTTTTTTATTTAATTTCTTAACTTCTTCAGATTTAAATTTATCTTCATTTTCTATAAATACTTTAAAATGTTCTTTTTTTACTTGTATAAATAAACTTCTTATTTCATCTATTGATTTTAATTCATCTGATTTTTTCTTTGAACCAACTTTATTGTTTTTGTGTTGTCTATATTTAATTAGTGGCTCTTCAATATAAGCTATTTTTCCGTTTTGACTTATTATTAAAGAAATCCAATAATCGTGAAGTACAAATTTACTTGTGTTTGGTAGTGGCATAAATGTATTTATTAATTCTTTTCTAGAAATTAATGTACATCCTGTTACGAAGTTATTTAAATACAAACTTTCAAAATTATTGTATTTTTTTATCTTGTTATAAATTCCTTTTAGTTTCCAATAAGAACTATAAGTAACATTTAAGTTTTCATCAACTACTTCTAAATCTGAATATACTAAATCAAATCCTTCTTCAATTTTATTTAAAGATTTTTCAATTTTTGTTTCTTTCCAAATATCATCTTGATCTGAAAACATGTAATATTTAGATTCTACTTTACCAAGTAAAAATTCAAAATTTTTAACAACACCAAGATTATTTTCTTGAAAAAATACTTCTATTCTACCGTCTTTTTCTTTATATTCATTTAAAACATCTCTTGTTCCGTCTGTTGATCCATCATCAGAAATTAATAATCTAAATTCTGTATGAGTTTGATTTAAAATACTATCTATTTGTTCTCTTAAATACATTTCTCCGTTATATGTTGCAAGCAATATATCAACTTTTTCCATTTTTTACCTCTACCATTTTATAATACATCTGCAAAATCTTTTTTAGTCTTTTTAAACACATGATTTCCCCATGCAAATATTATTACTGTAATTATCCAGAACACTGCTGTAAATATTCCATTTTGCTCTGTTATAATAGTTGAATTTGCCATAAAGGCTTGTCTAAATCCTTCAACTAAATATGTGAATGGACTACATTTAAATACATTTGTAAGTATTGGGTGTCCAGCCATCATATCTAAATTCCAGATAATTGGTGTAAACCACATACATAATTGAATTAATATATTTAACAATTGTGCAAAGTCTGGAACTATTGTTGTTAGTGCAGATGTAAATCTTGTAAGCGCTATTATGAAACATATTGCACATAATAATATATAAAATACATTTAAAAAGTTTGGTACATATCCAAATATTGAAGATACAACAACTGCTATACACATTAAAAATATCCCTATAAAGCTAGATGAGGTTAGTGATATTACTGGTATAATATCTACTGGAAATACAACTTTTTTTACTAAGTAACTATAATTTCTTATTGAGTTACTTGCTGTAAGTATTGCATCACTACAATACATCCACATTGACATTCCAGGTAAAAACCACACTACATAAGGATATTCTCCATTACTTCCTGTATTCATTATATATTGAAATACTATTACGTAAGTTAGCATAAATACAAATGGTTGTGCAAACCCCCAAATTGTTCCTAAACTAGTACTTGCGAATCTATTTCTAAAATCATTTCTTCCAAGTTTCATTGCAATTTTTCTGTTTTTATAAAGTGTTTTAAAAAATTCCATAATTCTTCCTTTTTTACCAATTAAATTTCCAAGTAATTATATCATTAACGCCTATAAATATCAACTTTTTTATGTGTTCATTTTGTAAATTTTTAAGCATAAAAAAATGGCTTTTTAAGCCATTTTTTACATATTATTTTTTTCATATTCCCAAGAATCTTTGCAGATATCTTCTAATGTTTTTTCTGTTTTCCACTCAAGTTCATTTAGTGCTTTTGTAGGATCTGCATAATACTCTGCTAAATCTCCAGCTCTTCTTTCTACAATTTTATAATTAACATTTAAATTATTTACCTTTTCAAATGTAGTCACAAGTTCCATAACGCTAACGCCTTTTCCTGAACCTAGATTGTAAATATTTAAACCTTTTTTCATTTTATCTAAAGCACATACGTGTCCTTTAGCTAAGTCTACAACATGTATATAATCTCTTACACCAGTACCATCAACAGTTGGATAATCATTTCCAAAAATACTTAAAATTTCTAATTTTCCAGATGCAACTTTCATAACATAAGGCATTAAATTATTAGGTATTCCATTAGGCTCTTCTCCGATTAATCCACTTTCATGTGCACCTACTGGATTGAAATATCTTAAAATTGAAATATCCCAAGAATTATCTGATGCATATAAATCTTCTAATATTTTTTCTATCATCGCTTTTGTTGTTCCATAAGGATTTGTAGTCTCGCCTCTTCCCATTTCTTCAACATATTTAGGATTTCCTGGGTCTCCATATACAGTTGCAGATGAACTAAATACTAATTTTTTTACATTATGTTTTTGCATTACTTCTAAAAGATTTATTGTAGATTGTAAATTGTTAGAATAATACATTAACGGTTTTTTTACAGATTCGCCAACAGCTTTGTATCCTGCAAAATGAATAACTGCATCAATTTCATTTTCCTCAAAAATTTCTTCTAACTTTTCTTTTTCAAGCAAATCATATTTATATAATTTAAATCTAATTCCTGTTATTTGTTCTAGTTTATCTATAACTTCTTCTTTGCTATTATATAAATTATCAACAATAATAACTTCATGACCTTTTTTTGAAAGTTCAACACATGTATGTGAACCAATAAAACCAAGTCCACCTGTAACTAAAATTCTCATAATACACCTCTTTTAATTTTCTAAACTTTTTGTCGCTTCATTTCCAACATATTTATATATAGACCAAAATGTTGTATCAGCCATTTTTTCAAACCCATAATCTTCCATTGGTTCTGATAAAACTACTGGTTTATAATACACAACATAATTTGATTTTGTGTTTATTGCATATGTTGCCACATATTTAACATTTCCAGAATTCATTGCTTGCAAAAGAGGATCATCACCGTATCCTTCTGGTCTTCTTCTATATGTTAAATCTATATCTGATGTTATTTGTCTTATATATGGTGTTAAATTTTCTGTAACTAAAGCTTTCTTATTTTCCAAATTATCAGCTTCTATTAATTGTGCTACTAGAACTGCATCATCTGGTAATTTATAAAGGTTTCCTACTTTTTCAAAGTTATCTTCACTATATACATATTCGCCACTTATAATAACTATTGTTAATAAGCAAATTGTTACCAATATTTTTTGAGTTGTTTCTTTTTGTTCTGCAACAAATTTAATAATTGCATATCCGATTGTTATTCCTATTGGTAATAACCAATATACTCTCCAGTATACAGATTCTGTAAATATTTTTCCAACAACTTTATTAAATAAAGGATTTAATGTAACAAACAAAACAATTAATGGAAAATATATAAATAAGCATTTTTTCTTTTTATTCTCTTCCTTAAAATAAATATATAACATTGCTATGAAAAAAAGTGCTAAATACATTCCTGTACCTTTAAATTCTGCAAATGTATTTTTAATTATTTGAATATTTTCTTGAAACATTTTTACCTCCAAAGCTTTAAATTATAAAATATGCTATTCCATATATAATACTAGGCACGCAACACATTAAGCACTTTGTTAAATTTATAATAGCTTTTCCAATTCCTGTTTTTTCTTCTTTTGTTTTTTTAAAATTTATTTT
The DNA here is from genome assembly GCA_964584475.1 of uncultured Lachnospiraceae bacterium. Lineage (GTDB taxonomy): Bacteria > Bacillota > Clostridia > TANB77 > CAG-508 > Scatovivens. The sequence continues at coordinate 31,598 of CAZPAF010000001.1, forward strand.
TGAAATTTCATAAACTACAGCTAAAAGAATCAATTCCATTGGTGGAAGTGCTATTCCCATAGTTGTCGTTAAATTTCCTGCTAGAATTGCCATAAATAATAATAAGCAATAATTAAATTTATAATCATTTTCTTCTGCTTTAATAAATAAAAGAATTATCAAAGGTAAAATCATACTTGCAAGAAGTGCTTTTCCTTGCCAAATTCTAATCATGAAAAATGAAAATGTGGTTCTTACAGAATAATTCCCCCATATATTTATAATGCTCATTATCATCAAAAAAGAATATACTTGTTTTTGATTTTTCTTAAATATTTCATTTCCAATTAATCCATAGATCATATAAACAAGCGGAACAAAAATTATTGGTAATATTGTGTGAGCTACTATTGCTGGATGAGTATCAATAGCTTTTGATATTATAGCTAAATATATTGGAAATGGTCCTAATCTATATCTAGAAAGTTGATTTTCTACATTTTCCTCTCCAGTTGCTGCAGAATATTTAAACAAACTATCTGTTTGAACAGCTACAGTTGCTGTTCCTACATAAAAAGAATCGTCATCATCAATATGCATATATCCAACATATGAATATACTTGCAAACCTATTAAAACAGTTGTTAATATGGCTAATAATTTTGGAGTTTCTTTTATGTATTTGAAAATTGATATAAATATTTCTTTAATTTTTGTTAAATTTATAACAATAGATAATCCACATATAGCAGCAATTATCTTAGTTAAAACACGCATTAATTCAGTAAGAGTTTTTTCCATATAGATATATGGGACTGTAACAATTTGACAAATTGCAAATTCAAATACATATCCCATTATAAACGCTAAAAATAAATTAGTATTTTCTTTTTTTAAAAATCTTAGCAAAAATAATCCTAGTAATTCCGGTATTATAAAAAGTACTAATACTATTGTTAATCCTTTTTCTAACATTAAATTTCCTCAACTTTCTCTTGTTTTTCTTCTTTCAAAATTTCTCTTACGTCACTCTTGTACTTAGTTATATGTCTTCTTCCAATCCTTGCTTCTTTATGTTTTTCTTTTATATTATCGTCTTGTTCTACTTTACTGTTAGCATGTAATAATGGTATTGTTACAAAAAATATTAAACATAGTGTGTCTGAACATCCTATCGAAAATCTTCCGACACTTTCAAAATACATATAAATCGCATATGAAACAAACATCGATAAATATATACTCTTATATTTCCATCCCATTTTACTTCTAAGCATTGTTATAATAATTATTAAATATAAAATAATAAAATATACAAGTTCTAATATACCACCAGAAACTAAAAATTCTACATATGTATTATGAAATTGTGTTACTCTATATTTTTCTATTAATCTTTCTGCTTTAAATCTTCCTATTCCAAAATATGTATTTACATTTGAAAGCAATAATTCTTCTTCTGCTAAGTCCCAGAATTTTGTTCTTCCAGTAAATGTTTCAACTGTATCTAATCTCAAAATTCTATCCATTAATTCTGGATTATATTCATTTAATTTGTTTACTCCTGTAAATAAACAAACTGTTCCTAGTATACCTACTAGAATTTTAAAAATAAATTTAATTTTGTTTGTTAGTAAAAACCACAAAGCAAAAAATATTAATGCAACTGCTGTTCCTGTTCTAGAAAATGTAAGAACCATATTAAACCAAAATAAAATAAATGCTAGTCCTAAATATAATTTATACCAAATTTTATTTTTCTTTTGAAATAAAAATACTATAGCAATTATTGATGTTACTAAATACATAGCAAATTGATTTTTATGAGCAAAAAAGCTTTTTACAGCCTTTGCTTTTTCTGTTGTTTCTACTAATTTTAAATGAATTAATATATCGTCATAAAATAGAATAATATTTTGCACACATGCTACAATTCCCATAAGCACAATCAAGTTCATAAAAACATTTAAAGATTTTTCTTCTATCTTTAATCCAAAAATTAAAACATATAATAATAATAAATTTACAAATTTACATGCAATATTTGCAAAATCTAAAATTTCATAATCATTATTTCGATATGCGATATATTGAATTATAGTTGATACAGCTGTAACTATTAATAATAGTACAAAATTTATAACAACTTCTTTAGTAAATTTTATTTTTTTAATATAATATAATGCTAAAATTACACATTCTATTGCCATCGCTATAACCATTGGTTTTACCCCAACAGCAAAAGATTCTTTAGTTTCAATATTTAACTCTATCAATGGAATAAAATTTATTAATATTATTAAAAATAACAAAAATGGTAATAGATTTTGACTTGTTATTTTTTCTTTTATTTTTTCAAACATTTTTTATATCTTGTCTCCTTCGTTTTTTAACTTTTCTTCTTTCTTACAACTATTAGCATGTAATAGTGGAATGGTCACAAAGAAAATTAAACACAATGTATCAGAACTTCCTATTGAAAATCTTCCAAAACTTTCAAAACATATATAAATTGCAAAAGTAATAAACATTGCTCTATATAGATTTTTATATTTCTTATCCATATCACTTTTAAATACTTTTCTAATTACACTCCAATAAATATATAGAACAAATACAAGTTCCATTATTCCACCAGTTATTAAAGAATCTATATAAATATTATGGAACTGTGAAAACGATTTCTTTTCAAATTTTAAAAGTTCAGTTCCTTCAAATCTTCCAACTCCAAAAAGTATATTTATTGGACTTTCCTTTAAAAGGTTAATTCCTCTAGCCCAGATATCTGTTCTTCCTGACAAATCTTTGATTCTTTCAAATCTAACTAATTTTTGGATTAAACTTGGATTAATTTCATTTATAACATACATTATACCAATTAAACAGATTATTCCAAGTACTAATAATATAAATTTTGTTTTTTTATTTAATTTGTCTGTTAATAAAAAATAAATAAATACAAAAATTCCTACTGCTAAAATTCCAGTTCTAGACATTGTAAAAAATAAATTTACAAAGAAAAGCGCTAAAAGCAATTTATGTATTAATTTATTTTCTTTTAATATCATAAATAGGTCTGCAATTATAGCAACGTACATAAAAAATGCAAATTGATTTCTATTTGCGAAAAAACTTTTTATATTAACCATAAATGCACCTTTTTGAAGTCCTAAAGTCTGAAGTATTTCATCAAAATATAAAATCATATTATTTAGACAGCCTAAAATACCAAATATAACCATTGCATTCATAAAATATGCAATATATTTTTCTTCACTTTTAGTATTTAATACTGCAATAAATAGCAACAATATATTAATAAATTGACATGCAATATTTGCAACATCCATTATTTGGTATTCGCCAGTTATAAAGTTTTTAATTTGAATAATAAGTAAAACTAAAGAAACTAGAGATAGTACAATTAAGTTTTTTTTCATTTCTTTTGTAAAATCTATTTTTTTAAAAAAATAAAACAAAAGTAAAGTACATTCAATCCCAAAGCAAAACACCATTGGAATAACTCCAACTCCATGAGATTCTTTACTTATCATATTAGGGATTATTAATGGTATATAATTTATTAATATTATAAAAAATAAAATAATTGGTAAATTAATTTTATCTTTTATTTTTTCAAAGTTCATTAAACCTTTTCCTCCTCTTTAGTAGATGTCAGTAATATTATAAATGAAATCCAAAGTACAATTTTCGATATTAAATTAGCAATAGCAAATCCCATTAATCCATAATTTTTGCTTAAAGTATATCCACATATCATAAATATTATTAGATATACGACATAAGAAATTACTAATTTATTTGTATTACTAAATTTTAGTAACACTGATTTTATCAATGTCGCTGCTGTTCCAACACCACTTGCTATTGATATTGGAATTATTAAAATTAATGCTTCTGCTAAATATTGACTATACAAAATCTTTAGTGCAATGTAAGTTAGCGGAATAGTCAATATTGTAACTGCCAATATAACTGGGATATTAGCTAAAATTGTCATTTTAATAATTTTCTTTTTGCTAGATTCTCCTCTTGAATTTGAAACCCAAGATAAAATCACACTAGACATTGGATTTGTAATCAAACTTGTAATTTTAGTCATTGAATTTACTGCATAATATGCTGCAACAGACGCTGCACCAAACATTGGATATATCAAGAATTTATCAAAATAATTCATTAAGTTTGTTAATAATGAAACTAAACCAAGTTTAAAGAATTTTTTTACTGTATTTAACATTTCTACAGTTTTTGAAAGTTTCATTTTTAATAAATCTGAATTTTTTAATGCATATATCACAGATATTAATTCTGGAATTAATAAAAGTAAATATATATTTTTATAAAAGTAAAAAATTCCTAAACTAATTATTATTCCAACTAAATAGCAAACATTTTGCATAATAACTTTTGCATATTTTTGTTCTAATCTATAATAACATGTTGCATATAATCTTACATTTGCCATCAAGATAGTTAGTACAAGCAATAGACTTCCTAATACTGAATATTTCAAATATATTAAAATCGGAAATACTATAATTGCAATTATTGGAGAAATTATAGCTAAAATTCTAGTAAAATCTCCTATTATTTTTTTCTCTTTATATTCACTATCTCTTATTAATCTAACATTTCCAAGTTCTCCACCTGTAACATTACATACTACATTTAATATTGATATGTACAGTACAATACTTGAATATATATCATCATTTACAAGTTTTGCTAGAATTGGTAATAATAATATTTGCTGTGCAATAATATAAATACCAAATCCTATCATATTCAAAACCATATCAGAAAAAAACACTTTGTATTTTTTGAAAAAGTTCATTTTATTTCCTTTCAAAATCATTTTATACTTCAATTAATTCTTTTATTTCTCTATAAGTTCTTGCTCTATCAAATTTTTCTTCTGCTAATTTTCTATTATTTTTTCCAAGACGCTCTCTTAAATTTTCGTCTTTATATAATAGTTCTATTTTTTCTGCAAGTTCTACTGTATTACCGTTTTCAACATTATATCCTATTTGATAGTCCTCTACTAATTTTCTATACTCTTTAGATTCTTGAGTATTAACAACTGGAAGTCCTGCTGCTGCATAATCTCCAACTTTATTTATAATACTTCCAGCAGATCCTTTTCTTATTGGATTTACTGCAATTTGACAAGCACATAGTCTTCCTATCATTTCATCATATGCTAGTCTTCCTGTGAAGTCACAGTTTACTTTTTGTTCTTTTGCATATGCTTCAAAATCTTCTTGAAGTGGCCCATTTCCCATAAGAACAAATAAAATATTTTTTATTCCTTTGTCATTTAGAATTTTAATACTATCTATCACACATTTTATATCATAACTACTTCCTAACGTTCCAACATATGCAATTCTTATTACATCATCATTATGAGTTATTTGATTTTTTTCTTTTGTTTCATCAAATTTTTCTAAATCAGTTCCTAAAAATACGCTTAATTTTTTCTCAAATTTCTTATTTACAATAGCTGCTCTATTTGCATAAGTTTTAGAAACAGCAACAATACAATTTGCTTTTGAATATATATAATCTGCTTTTTTTTTCATTGGGTAGAAAATGATATCACTAATTATTGGTATATTAAATACCATCTTAAATGCTTCTGGCCATAAATCTTGTATGTCTATTATAAATTTTATATCATTATTTTCAGCATATTTGGCTGCAACTTTTGCAACATCCAAAGATGGCACAGCTGAGTATATTACATCTGGTTTTTCAATTTGTCCTAAATGTTTTTCAACATTTTTAGCAAATACATGATGTGAATAAAATCTTTTTAAAGAAACATTTTTCTTATATCCTGGTTCATCAATTAATGTTATTTGGTAATCTAATTTCATTTCTTCTGGCTGTTTTTCTCTTTGTCTTTTATCTCCATGAGAAAAACTAGAAGTCACAAGTTCAACATCATATTTTTCTTTATTAATTAAATCAATTATGTAAGGAAATCTACTGTTTCCTTGTTCCCATGGTAATTTAGTAAAATTTGCAATTATTAAAATTTTCTTTTTCAATTTAAATCACACCCTTTTTATATTCTTTTGTTTTTATATATTATTGTTTTCTATATACTGGAAAAAATTGTTCATCTTTATCTATGTTTTTCATTTCACACAATTTATTATATATTTCTTGGTTCCATATTTTTTTGCCAATATAAAATTCCACATCATAAACCCTAGCAAAATTTTTCTTAAACAAATATAAACTATCTTCTTCACTATTTGAACGCCCACCACCATGATGTATTAATTTATATCCGTTTTTTATTCCCCATTCTGCAATAGCATATCTTAAAATATAAGCTGGAGATAAGAATAAATATTCATTTAAAGTTCCTGATAAGTGTATGTGAATAATATCTTTATAAATAAAATATAATCCTGCTGCTATTGTTTTCCCTTCAAAATAGGCTTCTATTAAAACTAAATTTTCTTTATAATATTTTAAAATATCATTAAAATATTCATCATCAAAATAATAATAATCTGTTGCATTATTTCTGTCCATTGTTGAATAATATATTTCTTTAAAAGAACCTATTGAATCAGGGCTCATTGTTACTTTGTAACTTACTCCTCTATTTAATGCTTGTCTTATATTTTTTCTTGCACTTTTTCCAAATTGATTTGTTATTGGATCGTCTTCATCAAGTTTTGTAATTAAAGTTTTTCTCATATACTGAGCATTATACATTTTTTCAAAATCTTCATAATTTTTTACAATTGGATGAAATCTTACAAATTCACTAACAATATCATTTTCTATACAATATTTAGCAAATTCTTTTTCGAAATTTTCTAATAATTTTTCTTTATTATTTGCAAATTCAATTACTGGTCCACCATATCCATATGGAGTTACTAAATCATAGTACACTTTTCCATCAATTTTTTCTGGTATTTTTCTTTTTAAAAATTGATTTGTAATTTTTCCATTTTCGTCTTCATACGTAAAAATTTGTGCAATTCCATTCTCTATTTTTTCATATAATTTTCCATAATTTTCATCAAAATATAAATCTATTGCTTCTTTCAAAATTATCCCCTTTTATTTATTAAAATAATTGATTATTAAATTTATATATTCTTCTGTTTGTTCTTTTCTATATCTTTGGTCGCATACTAAAGATAATTCTTTGTCAAAAATATTATTTATTTTTTCATCTAGTGGCCAATGTATTGGTAAATATATATTTTTGCTAATCAAATAATTTCTTAGATCATTTCTTATTTCGTTTTTTACTAATATTGGAACAAACAACAAACAATCATTTTCATCATAATTGTCCACTAAAAAGCGAATTTCTAAAATGTTTTTTAATTTTTCATATATTGTTTTTACATTTTCTTTTCTTTGATTTTTAATTTTTTCTAAATCAATTCCCATAATTATTTCAAAAGATTTTTCATCCATTAAATAATCTTTATAATCATTTTCTAAAATTTTATTGCTTTCATTGTATTGATTTAAAAACTCTTCTTTTGAACCATCTTTATTTTCAATATATAATTTTTTATTTTGCATTGCTTTAGTTTTTGCATTTATTAATTCTTCATTTTGTCTATCTTTAAGCTCAAGTTCAAATTTTGAATTCATTGCCACAGCTAAAGCACCACTACTTACTGGAAACCATTTTCTTAAACTTCCAACTAAATAATCTGAATACTGGCTATATCTTTTTTCACTTAAAACAGAATGAGTAATATCTTCTATTACTATTTTTCCTTTTTCTTTAAATTTTTTAATATATTCTTCCATATTAGTCTCAGAATATCCAAAATAATTCATTGAAAAAAAGATGTCACATTCTTCTTCAAAATCTATATTGTATTTTAATCCTTCATTATAATAAACATCATAATATTCTACTTCTATTCCTAAATCATCAAATGCTTGTACCATTGAAGCGCAAGAATAAGATGGCATATAAACTTTTTGAACATTTTGTTTTAATAATATATTTTTTAAAACATAATAAATAGAAGTTCTTCCTGATAAAGTAAATTTTACATCTTGTCCTATATTCCAAAATTCCCTATTATCACTATTTAATTCTCCATCAAATTCCCAATATTCGCTTCCTATTTCCATTATTTTTCCTTATAACTTTTTTATTATTTATATTATATTATATTTTAATTTCTATTTATTTTATAAATTCTATATTCTGAATCAACTTCATAACCTAATTTTTCTGCTAATCCTACTGAATCTAAATTTGCAGCATCCCAACTTGGGTACTTTTTTTGTTTTAAACACTCTAAAATCATGTTTGCTCCAAGCACTGTTCCTAAACCTTTATGTCTGTCTTGTTCTTCAATTTTTATATTAATTTCTAGACCATCATCATATATTCCATTTGAAACAATAACTGCTATAATTTCATCATTTATATTTTTAGCACAAAATCCAATTCCATATTTTTCGAAGTTATCGCTCATTGTTATATTGCAAGCAAAAGAATTTATTTCTTTAATTAGTTTATAATTATTTTCATCTATCTTTTCAATTTTATATCCATCACTTATTTTTAAAGAAAGTTCTTCTAATTTTTCTTTATCAAATTTTGTATCCTTTTTTATAGAATATCTTTTATCTATTTCATATCTATCTTTATAGACCTCTTCTATAAGTTCATACCAATTTTCATTTGCTATAATTGTTTTATAATAATCATCTAGTTCCATAAGATCTTGTTTTGCATTTTTACCATCTGGATTTCCATCTAAAAAACAAAATCTTCCAAGCAAAACAATAGCAAATTCAGGATTTTCTATATTATCAACAAAAACTTGTCCCATATATCCTTGAAGAGCAGACCTTGTCATATAAAACTTTATTTCTTTAAAAAACTTTTGACTTAAACTTAAGTTTCCATTTTCTAGTTTTATCATTTAAATTATATATTCCTTTCTATTTAAGCTTTCCAATCTATCAATGCTTCAACAGAATTTGTAGAAAAACAATATATATTTTTATTTTTTCTTAGTTCATTTTTTAAAGTTTCATTATTTGATATAAATATTTCTTTTTTACTTACAACTTCTTTAAATTTTTCAAAATTTATCACTTTTGAAAAGATATTTTTATTTAATTTCTTTTCTTCTAATAATAAATCAATTTTTTCTTCATTTTTTGTAACTAATATAATTTCTTTATTTTGGTTAATACATTGATATATGTACATCATTAAAAGTGTATTAATTATTTTTATATTTTCAAAGCAAGATTCAAAGTCTATATATACAGTATCATATTTTATATCCATTATAAATTTAGAGAAAAATTGTTTATCCACTTCAACATTTATATCATTAAAAATAATTTCTACATCTTGTCCATCAAAATCTTTTAATGCCATAAGTGGTAGATTAACATCTAAACTTTTATTTAGAGCAAATGCTCCTGCAAGTCTTGTTGCAATTTCTAATAATTTATATTTTCCATTTTTATCTTTTTTTATTTGGAAAAACCAAAATCCTCTAAACTTAATTTCTTTATTTAAACTTTCCGCAATATATTTTATTTCTTCTGATAATTCTATTCTTCTTGCATGAACATCAATTCCTGCAAGCATTCTATCAGCGGCTCTTGGATTACAATATAATAATTTTCCTTCTTTATTTGTAAAACAATCTATTGTAACTTCTTCTCCCGGCAGATATTCACAAATTATCATATTTTCTATTAAAGAATATATTTCTAACTCTTCTTTATTTGTAACTTTATAAGCATTTCTTCCGCCTTGGTCTGTATCTTTTTTTATAAATACAGGAAACTCTTTTACTTCTTCTTTTTTGAAAATTTTAGGAATAAAATCATATTCTTTCATTTTTTCATAAGTCTTTGATTTATATCTACAAAGAAGTGCTGTTTCATATCCTGAACATACTATTGTTGCATTTATCTCATCTTTATGTTCTTGCATGAAAAGAGCTAAATCTTCATGTGGAGCTAAAATAAATTTAAAATCATATTCTTCAATTTTTTGATTTAAAATTTCTATAAAATTTTCATCACTAATATTAGGAATATCTTCTATATAATTTTCATAGACATATATTCCATGATTTTTATTAGTAGATGCTCCCCATATTTCAAATTCATCATTGTATCTTAATGACATATTTATATCAGTTGATGCTAGTGTTCCACAATTTAATATTAATACTCTTTTTTTCATTTAATTTTTCCCTTTATTTTCTTCTAATTGTTTTTTTCTATACTCATCAAAATCTATCGTTTTTCCTGTTCCTCTAGTTACAACTCCATCTCTTTTAAATACTTTATAAACTGTTTTAAATAAAATTTTCAAATCATTTATAAAAGTAATATTTTCAACATACTCAATGTCGTAGGCAAATCTTTCTTCCCAATTTAAAGCATTTCTACCATTAATTTGAGCAAGGCCAGTTAACCCTGGTCTTACTGAATGTCTTTTCTTTTCTTCTTCATTGTAATAAGGTAAATAACAAACAGCCAGTGGTCTTGGACCAATTAAACTCATTTCACCTTTTAAGATATTTACAAGTTCTGGAAGTTCATCTAAACTTGTCGCTCTTAAAATCTTACCAAACTTTGTTAGTCTTTCTGAATCTGGTAATAGTTTTCCATTTTCATCTTTTTTATCAGACATACTTCTAAATTTATAAAGCTTAAATATTTTTTCATCTTTTCCTGGACGCTCTTGTTTGAATATTACTGGACTTCCAAATTTTATTCTAACTAATATTGCTACTATTAACATTACTGGTGATAAAATGATTAAAGCTGTTGAACTTATCACAATATCTAATAATCTTTTAATATATTTTTTGTACATCATTTTCTCCAAAATAGGTATTTCTTATATTATTTTCTAAAATAATTTTTTTATAATATTAATTACTCTCTCTAAATCTTCTTCAGTCATTTTTGTATCAGATGGAAGACAAACTCCTCTATTAAATAGATCTTCTCCAACACTAATTCCAGATTCATTTTCATTTATAAAATCATATTTTTCAAATACTGGTTGCAAATGCATTGGTTTCCATACTGGTCTTGATTCTATATTTTCTTTTTCTAAAGCAAGAATTATATCTAATGGTTTTACTTTAGAATTTTCTTTTAAAGTCATTGCAGATAGCCATTGGTTAGATCTTTCATTTTCGTTTTCTGGCATCATTTCAATGTCTTCAATATCCTTAAAAGCTTCTTTATATTTTTCAAAAATTTCATTTTTCTTAGATATTCTGTCTTCTAGAACTTTCATTTGCCCTCTACCAATTCCAGCTAAAACATTGCTCATTCTGTAATTATATCCTATTTCTGAATGTTGATAATGACGAGCTGGATCTTTACTTTGAGTTGACCAAAATCTTACTTTGTTTGCCATTTCTTCATCATTTGAAACAAACATTCCTCCACCTGTTGTTGTAATTATTTTATTTCCGTTAAATGAAAGTGCACTACATGTCCCATAAGTTCCAAGATATTTTCCTTCATAAATTGTTCCAAGTCCTTCTGCAGCATCTTCTAAAATTGGAACATTATGCTCTTCGCATATTTTTACAATTTCTTTCATATTAGCAGCTCTACCATATAGATGAACAACCACAACTGCTTTTGGAGTATATTTTTCAAATGCCTTTCTTAAAGCTTTTGGACTCATATTCCAAGTTCCATATTCTGAATCAATAAATACAGGTTTTGCACTTTCATAAACAATTGGATTTACACTCGCAGAAAATGTTAAATCTGATACAAAAACAATATCATCTTTTTGTACTCCAAGAGCTTTTAAACCAAGATGAATTGCTGATGTTCCACTTCCTAAAGCAACTACTGCTTTTACTCCTAAATAATCTTTTACAGCTTTTTCAAATTCATTTATATTTTCTCCAACTGTTGAAAGCCAATTAGTATCAAAAGCTTCTTTTACATATTTTTCTTCGAATTTTTCATCTGACATATGAGGTGATGCTAAATATATTTTTTTCATAAACTATTCCTCTTTTCTTTTATTCACTTCTTCTGGTTCTTTATATGTTGGAACTACATCTTTCATAATTTGTTTTACATCTTTTAATTTTACTTTATCTTCTTCAAGATTTAATATTTCATTAAATTTTGAAAGTTTTGTTTCAACATCATTCATTGTTATATCTAAAGGCTCTGCTACAAATATTTTATTATGTGCAGTTTTCTCCAAGCCTTCTTCTCCCATTAGAAGTTCTTCGTAAAGTTTTTCTCCTGGTCTTAACCCTGTAACTTTTATTTCTATATCTTCATTTGGTACTAATCCAGAAAGTTTTATTAAGCTTTCTGCCAAATCATAAATCTTAACAGGCTCTCCCATATCTAAAACAAATATTTCTCCACCTGCCGCATAAGTCATAGCTTGAAGTACAAGTTCTACAGCTTCAGGAATTGTCATAAAAAATCTTGTTATTTCTTTATGAGTTACTGTAACTGGTCCACCATCCGCTATTTGTTTTTTAAATAGTGGTACAACAGAACCGTTGCTTCCTAAAACATTTCCAAAACGTACTGCTGCAAATTCTGTTTTTGATTCTTTATTTTTTGCTTGAACAATCATTTCACAAATACGTTTTGTTGCTCCCATTATATTTGTTGGGTTAACAGCTTTGTCTGTTGATATAAGGATAAAACGTTTTACTTTATATTTATCACTTGCATTTACTACATTATAAGTTCCAAAAACATTATTTTTTATAGCTTCTAATGGACTTTTTTCCATTAATGGTACATGTTTGTGTGCAGCTGCATGAAATACTAAATAAGGATTATATTTTTCAAAAATACTTTCTAATCTTTTTTTATCTCTTACACTTGCTACAATGGCTTCAATTTTTAATTTTGGATATTTGGATTTTAATTCTTGCTCTATATCATACAAATTGTTTTCATAAATATCTAATATTACAAGTTTTTCTGGTTTATATTTTGCAATTTGACGACAAAGTTCAGAACCAATTGAACCACCGCCACCTGTAACTAAAATAACTTTATTTTTTATTAAACATTCAATGTTTTTATTATCTAATTTTATAGGATTTCTTCCTAGTAAATCTTCGATTTCAACATCTCTTAAATTTTCAAATAATTGTTTATTTTTAACAATTTCTCTTAAACCTGGAAGAACTCTAACTTTTACTTTTGTCGACTGACAAATATTTAAAATTTGCTTTTTATTTTCATTATCTATATTTGCAATAGAAAAATAAATTAAATCCACATCATTATTTTTGCAAATTTCTGGTATATCATTTCTTTTTCCAATAATTTTAACTCCAGAAACTGTAAATCCTTGTCTTTTTACATTGTCATCTATAATACCAACAATATTATATTTGTCTTGCATATTCATTTGAATTGTATTTATGATTTCATGAGAAGCATTTCCCGCACCTATAATTAATAGATTTTTTCTATTTTCTTTATTTACTATAAGTCCTTTGTTTACTACATCAGCAATTAACATATATCTAGCAATTATTCTATAAGAAACCATCATAATTCCTATAAAAATACCAGCTAAAATATTTAATTTTGCAGTTGCAATATGAAGATGGAATATTTCTCTTATTATTGAGACAATTATTGATGATATTATTGATAATGCTAAATAACTAACATAGTCTTTGGAATTTTCATATCTTATAATTTGTTTATATTTTTTTGTTAAATGAAATACAATTTGATAAACAATTATAGAAAGTCCTATTGTTCCTTTCAGTCTATTTGCATAATATGAAGAAATATCAAACAATGTGTCTTCTGATACTAATAAAACTCCTAAAAAATAAGCTATAGCAATACATAATATATCTGTTGCTATTAATATAATATTTCTAAATTTACTTAATTTTTTTAAAAATTTAAATTTTTTCACTTTTATTTTCCTTTTATTTTTTATATTTCAAAAATGTTATTTTCATCTTGTAATTTTATCATTATATGCTTTTTTTTTCAACCAAAAATCACCCCATTTTTGTGAATTTTTAGAGTTTTTTAAAGAAAAAAGCACTCTTTTTAGAGTGCTTTAAAAACAAATTATTTCATTAAATATTCTGGATGTGCTAAATACCAATCTATAGTTTTAACAATACCATCTTTAAACATTGTTTTTGGTTCCCAACCAAATTCTTCTTTTAATTTTGTAGGATCGATTGCATATCTGTAATCATGTCCTTTTCTGTCTTCAACATAAGAGATTAAAGATTCTGGTTTTCCTAATCTTTCTAATATTAATTTAACGATTTCTATATTTCTTTTTTCGTTGTGTCCACCAATATTGTATCTTTCACCTTTTCTTCCTTGGTGTAATACAATATCAATAGCTTCACAGTGATCTTCAACAAATAACCAATCTCTGATGTTTAATCCTTGTCCATAAACTGGTAATTGTTCATCTTTTAATGCTTTTGAAATCATATGTGGTATTAATTTTTCATGATGTTGATATGGTCCGTAGTTATTTGAACAGTTTGTCACTGTTACATTCATTTTATATGTTTCGCAATAAGCTAAAGCTATTAAATCTGATCCAGCTTTTGATGATGAATATGGGCTGTTTGGTTGAATTGGAGATTTTTCTGTGAAATATCCTGTTTCTCCTAATGTTCCATAAACTTCATCTGTAGAAACGTGAACAAATTTATTTTCACTTCCTTCTCCCCAGAATAGTTTAGCAGCTTCTAATAAAGTATGTGTTCCAATTACATTTGTTTGTGTAAATACAAATGGATTTTTGATACTGTTATCAACATGTGATTCAGCAGCAAAGTGAACAACTGCGTCTATATCATATTTTTTGTATGTTTCTTTTACAAATTCAAAATCACAAATATCACCTTGTACAAATGTTATTTTGTCCTTTATATTATCTAAGTTATGTAGATTTCCTGCATAAGTTAATTTATCAAATACAATTATATTGTATTTTCCTTCATATTTTTTTACCATTAATTCAGCAAAATTTGCTCCTATAAATCCTGCTGCTCCTGTTACTAAAATGTTTTTCATTTTCTTTCCCCTTTTATTTTAAATTTTGAAATAAATCTGTGTTTTTTAATTCTGCTAAACTTGGCCATTTTCCATCTTTTTCAGATGTTAAATATTCTTCTGGGCTCATTCCAGGAACTTCTGGCCATACAATTCCAACATCTGGATCATTCCATTTTAATCCACCTTCTCCAGCATGGTTATATACATCATCACATTTATAAGCGAATTCAGCTTCTTCTGATAATACTAAGAATCCATGAGCAAATCCTCTAGGAATCATAAACATTTTTTTGTTTTCTTCTGAAAGAATAACTCCTTCCCATTTTCCATAAGTTTCACTTCCTGGTCTTAAATCAACTGCAACATCAAAAACTTCACCTTTTATACATCTAACTAGTTTTGCTTGAGTATTTTCTTTTTGGAAATGTAATCCTCTTAAAACACCTTTTTTTGATTTAGATTGATTATCTTGAACAAATTCGTTTGTTATTCCTATTTCTTCAAAATCATTTTTGCTATATGTTTCCATAAAATATCCTCTATTATCACCGAAAACAGTAGGTTCTATAACATATACACCTTTGATTGAAGTATCAATTCTTGTAAATTTACCCATTTTATTCTTCCTTTCAAAATTGATTTTATTTAATATTTTCTTCTTTTTTATATCAAAAAAATTAATATATTTCAAGTCCCATTTACAGCAATTAAGCTGTAAAATCTATTTTCATTTACAGCCTAATCACTTCTCTTTATTAATTTCTTCAATTAATTTGCATTAAATAAATCACTTTCGTAAATATCTTTATATTGTTTAAAATCTTGTTCTGCAACTCTTTTTAAATATTTTCCGTATTCTGTTTTTTTGTATTTTTCGGCTTCTCCTAAAAGTTGTTCTTTAGTAATCCATTCATTTTTATAAGCAATTTCTTCTAAGCAAGCAATTTGAACACCTTGTCTTAATTCTATAGCTTTAACATAATCTGAAGCATCAGCAAGTCTATCTGCAGAACCTGTATCAAACCAAGCATATCCTTTTCCTAAAGGAATAACTTGTAGTTTTCCTTTTTCCATATATGTTTTATTAACATCTGTTATTTCTAGTTCTCCTCTTGGAGATGGTTTTATTGATTTTGCAATTTGTACAACTTCATTATCATAGAAATAAATTCCTGGTACAGCAAAATGAGATTTTGGATGTTCTGGTTTTTCTTCTATAGAAAGGGCTTTTCCTGTTGAATCAATTTCAACAACACCATAAGATGTTGGATCTGCTACTTGATATCCAAATATAATTCCACCTTCTTTTAATTTACTAGCTGCTTTTAAAACTCTTTCAACTCTTGATCCGTAAATCATATTGTCTCCTAAGATTAAAGCAACATTATCATCACCTATAAAATCTGCACCTAAAATAAATGCATCAGCTAGTCCAACTGGTTTTTCTTGAACTTTATATTCAAATTTCATACCAAATCTTGAACCATCACCTAATAAACTTTCAAATGCTGGTAAGTGAACTGGTGTAGATATAATTAATACTTCTTTTATACCAGCCATCATTAATGTTGATAATGGATAATAAATCATTGGTTTATCATATACTGGTAACATTTGTTTTGAAACTGCTAAAGTAATTGGATAAAGTCTTGTAGCACTTCCTCCTGCTAAAATAATTCCTTTCATTATTTTAATTCCTCCTTTAAATATTCTTCTAAAGCTACTTCCCACGCTTCAGGTATTATTCCTACATTTTTTAATTTTTCTTTTGATAATTGGCTATTTGAAGGTCTATCACTTGATTGTGGATACATCTCTTTATATTCTTTCGAAGTTATAGCTTTAACATTTGTAGATATATTTGCTAGTTCAAATATTTTTCTTGTAAATCTGCACCATGTTGTAAATCCTTCATTTGTTGAATGATATACTCCATATTCTGGTTCTTTTTCCATAATTGACTCGATTATTTTGCAAAGTGTAGTTGTAGATGTTGGACTTCCATGTTGATCATCAACTACAGTTAATTCATCTCTATCTTGTGATAATCTAAGCATTGTTTTTACAAAGTTTTTTCCACCTAATCCATAAAGCCAAGCTGTTCTTAAAATATAATATTTTTCAGCTTTTGCTGCATTTTCTTCACCAACAAGTTTTGTTCTTCCATAAGCACTTACAGGCTCAGGTTTCATATCCTCTGTATAAATTTGGTCTACTGGTAAATTTCCTGGAAATACATAATCTGTACTAATATGTATAAATGTAGCATCTTGTGTTTTAGCAGCTTCTGCAATATTAGCTACCGCTGTTCCATTAACAGCCATTGCTAAATCTGTATTTACTTCGCATCCATCAACATTTGTGTATGCTGCACAATTTATTATAAAATATGGTTTTACTTCTTCTGCTTTAGCTAAAACTGCATCTTTATCTGTTATGTCTAATGTTTCTAAAGTTGTTCCTGTTACATCATAGATTTTTTCTAATCTTTCTTTTAATTCACCGCCAAGCATTCCATCTGCTCCGATTAATAAAACTTTTTTCATCTTTTTCCTTCCTCTATACTAAATTTGATATACGCATTATATCACAGCGTTTTCTAATGTCAAAGCTTTTTACAGCCATTTCACAAAATACACAAAACTTTCACAAAACTCTGTAACATTAGAACAAAAAGCATTTACAAATTATACATACTATATAAAAAGCAATGCAGGAATTCCGCTCAATGCAGAAAATATTGTCAATAAAATCAAGAATATTTTTTGATAATTTTTATCTAAATAATTTAAAAACAAAAATGTTAATAATGTAAGTTCAGCCGCAAATAAATATAAAAATTTAAGCCCTGAAAATTGTGTTGGATATTTTATGAAAGCTAAAATACAAATTGAAATTACTGTAAATCTCATTTGATGACTTAATCTAAATGAAAAGTCTTTTACATTTCCTAAAAAATAGAAAATCACAAATAGATTAGCAAGTTGTACCGCAGGAACTACTCTTACAGCACTAACTTCTGATAACATTGTAAATTTATTTATTATCTCTGGAAATCCCGAAATACAATAAACTGTTTCAAAAACAGTTACTATTGTAATTGGTAATAAAAATTCAGAATGTTCTTCTTTTTTATACATATAATATAAAGCTATGCACATTGGAATTGGAAATATTGAAGCAATTCCAGCCCATATATCTGGATTGCTTACATCATTAAAGGCAAGCAGTGGTGTATACAAGTATGTGAATATTCCTGATATTCCCGCTGTCATATTATATTCAATATAATCTTTATAAACATTTCCAAAAAATACTTCTGCACATATTGCTCCAATAATACTTAAACCAATAGTTAAACAAATTATTATTGTTTTAGATTTATTCGCTTTTATTTCTTTTATATTTTTTACTATTAACCAAACTATTAATGACAAAAATACATATCCGAAACTTATTGCAAAAGGTCTAAATGTATACATATAAACAACGCTAGATGCAATTATTATTAACATCATAGGAATTATTTTTTTATAACTTTTTTCTTCTATGATTTTATGAATCAAAACTGTTATTAAACTTCCTAATACAATCGAATCGATTTTATCTAAATTCCACATCACACAACCAGAAAAAGCCAGAACCAAAGTTCCAGCTATTGACATCTTTTTATTCTTATTTGTGATTATAGAAAAAAGTTCAAAACTTGTAAAAACTAACGCTATAAATTTTACAACAAGCCATACTACTTCTAATTTCATTAACTTTTGTATCTCCTTTTATTTATTTTCTTTCTTTATTTGTTTGTCTTTCTCTAGCAATTCCCATATTATTTGATGGAACATCTTCTGTAATTGTTGAACCAGCTGCAATTAAAACATCATCTCCAATAGTTACTGGTGCAACAAAATTTACATTAGATCCAATAAATGCTCTGTCTCCTATAACTGTTTTATTTTTGTTTACTCCATCATAATTACATGTTATAGTTCCACAGCCAATATTTCCATCTTCACCTACTTCTGCATCTCCTAAATAAATAAAATGAGGAACTTTAGTTCTATCTCCTATTTTTACATTTTTAATTTCAACACAATTACCAATTTTTACTTCATTTCCAATTATAGAGTTTTCTCTGATATATGCATTAGGTCCAATTTCACAATTTTCACCAATTATAACTCCACTTTTGATAATTGTATTTGGATGAATTACAGTATCCATTCCAATTATTACATCATCATGAATATATGTTGAATTTTCATCTTCAATTGTAACACCATTTTTCATGTGATATGCATTATTTCTCATTCTTAAAACTCTTGTTAAAAGTTCAAGTTGAGCTCTATCATTAACTCCAAGAATTTCTGTATTATCTTCAACAATAACAGCTCCTGTTTTTAAACCTTTGTCATTCATAATTTTAATAACATCAGTTAAATAATATTCTCCTTGAGCATTATTGGGTTGAATATGTTCTAGCGCTGCTAATAATTCTTCAATATCAAAACAATAAATACCAGAGTTGATTTCTTTTATTTCTTTTTCAAACATATTAGCATCTTTTTCTTCTACAATAGCTTTTATATTTCCACCTTCGTCACGAATAATTCTTCCGTAACCTGTTGGATTTTCATATATTGCAGTTAAAAGAGTAGCATATTCTTTATTTTTTATACTTTTTTCAACTAAAGTTTTTAATGTTGTTTCTCTAATAATAGGAACATCACCATAAAGAATTATAACTTTTCCTTTTTTTCCTTCTAAATATTTTGAAGCTTGCATAACAGCATGACCTGTTCCTAAAAGTTCATCTTGATATGCATATTTTACTGTATCTTTAAGAACTGCTTCTACTTGTTCTCTTAAATGTCCAACAACAGCTATTACTTCATCAGAACCAATATTTGTAGCAAGCTCTGCAACTCTTTTTACTAATTCTTTTTCAAAAATTTTATGTACCAATTTTGATTTATTTGACTTCATTCTAGTACCTTTTCCAGCAGCCATAATCACAGTCATCACAAATTGTTCTTTCCCATCAATAATCATAAGTTTCACCTTTTAAAAATAAATTTGATTTATTTTACCTTTATTATCAATAATTTATTAATAATATACTCTATTTATATTATTAATTTCCAAAAGTATTCTATTACAATATTGTAAAATAGTCAATAATTTAAACTATTTAAATATGAAACGAGCCCAGAGCGGTTGCTCTGGGCCCGTCTTTACATCGAAATTCTATAGAGCTTGCTTTCAAGCGTCTCCACCTGTTCGAAGAACTCTCCTCCATCTTTGCTGACAAACATGTCATCTCCCATGTCGTAGGTCTTCTTGAGCTGGTTGTTCTCATCCAGCAGAATATAGAACTTCTTGTGTTTGTTTGTGTACACTACAGCATACACGGTAGTGATTACCATCATGATCTCCAGCTCGCTGGCTTTAGCCAGTCTGATTTCGACCACAACTTCGGCTTTTCCGTCCGGTGAAGCAGGTTCTCTGGATACGGTAGTCAGTGCCTTCAAGACATCATCTTGGATTTGAGCACATTTCTTTTCGTATTCCAGCTTAGCCTGCTCAGGGTTCACCTCGAACGACTCGGCTTTCTTCAGCCATTCCATGCATTCATCAGATACAGTCGGTTTCCGAAAAAGCATATAAGCACCTCCTAAAAGTTGTCTTTTTAATTATAACATTTTCACCTCAATTATGTCAACTTATTCTTTGTTCTTTAACCCCTTTATATACAAAAAGAGAATGTTTTTATACATTCTCTTTTTTATACTATTTCGTAACTCTTGTAATTGCTAGACCATCTCCAATTTCTAAAATTTCAGTTTCTAGATTTTGGTTTTCAGTTACTTCTTTTATATATTCTCTTAAATGTCTAACTGCTGTTCTTTGTTTATGTTTATTATAATCACTCATTACATAACCTTTATATAAAACATTATCTGCTAAGATTAGACCACCATTTCTAATTAATCTAATCCCTTCTTCTAAGAAAATAGAATATTTACTTTTTGCAGCATCTATAAATACTATATCATATTCTCCTGAAAGTGTTGGCAATATTTCAACTGCATTTCCAATCATAATATTTACATTTTTATCTACACCAATTTTTTTTACATTTTCAACAGCTTGTTTTGCTCTTTCTTCATCAAGTTCGATTGTATCAACAATCGCATCTTCATCAGAATATCTTACAAAACAACTTGCTGAATATCCTACAGCAGTTCCTATTTCTAATATTTTTTTTGGTTTTTCTATTTCTAATATTTCTTTTATTTTCTCTAAAGTATCATCCATTATAATTGGAATATGATTTTCTAAAGCATCTTTTTTCAAAATTTCAAATTCTTCTTGATTAAACATTTTTTACCTCTTTTTGAATATTTAGTTTTATAATTTATAACTAAAAACCGTTTCGCTTGTATATTGCAAAACGGTTTTGTTTTTATTATGAATTAGCGCTTTGTCTTGCAGCTCTTTCTCTATCTTTATTATTTAAAATTTTCTTTCTTAAACGAAGTGATTTTGGTGTAACTTCAACAAGTTCATCATCTTGAATAAATTCAATAGCTTTTTCTAAGCTCATTTGAATTGGTGGAACTAGTCTTAATGCATCATCTGATCCTGAAGCTCTTGTATTTGTTAAATGTTTTTCTTTACATACGTTAATAGCTAAATCTTCTCCTCTTGAGTTTAATCCAACTATCATACCCTCATAAACTTCAACACCAGGTCCTATAAATAAATCACCTTTATCTTGAGCATTGTATAATCCATAAGTAATTGATTTTCCTGCTTCAAAAGCAACTATTGTTCCTCTTGTTCTTGCTTGAACATCTCCTTTATATGGTTCGTAACAATCGAAGATATGGTTCATTGTTCCTTCACCTTTTGTATCTGTTAAGAATTCTGTTCTATAACCGATTATTCCTCTAGCTGGTATTTTGAATTCTATTTTTGTATGCCCAGCTTCAGCAGGTTCCATGTTTAGCATTTCACCTTTTCTTCTACCTAATTTTTCAATAACATTTCCAACGCAATCATCTGGAACATTTACAACTAATCTTTCGATTGGTTCACATCTTACTCCATCGATGTCTTTGAAAATAACTTTAGGTCTAGAAACTAAAATCTCAAATCCTTCTCTTCTCATTGTTTCTATTAAAACAGATAAGTGAAGTTCGCCTCTTCCTGATACTTCAAATGAATCTGCAGAATCAGTTTCTTTTACTCTTAAACTTACATTTCTATCTAATTCTTTAAATAATCTATCTCTAATATGTCTTGAAGTAACAAATTGTCCTTCTTTTCCAGCAAATGGTCCGTTATTAACACTAAATGTCATAGATACTGTTGGTTCATCAATATCAACAAATGGAATTTTTTCTGGATTATTATAATCACAAATTGTATCACCTATATTTATATCTGCAACACCAGATAAAGCAACTATATCTCCAGCTTCAGCATGTTCAACTTCAACTCTTTTTAAACCTTCATAAGTATAAAGTTTTGCAACTCTTGCTGTTACTACTTTATCTTCTGATTTACAAATTGCAACTGGCATATTTAAATCAATTGCTCCTCTTTCAACTCTACCAATAGAAATTCTTCCAATATAGTCATCGTAATCTATATTTGAAACTAACATTTGCATTGTTCCGTCCATATCACAAGCTGGTGGATCAATTTCTTTTATAATTGTTTCAAATAAACATTCTAAATTTTCACCTGGAACATTTAAGTCTAAAGTTGCAGTTCCTTGTTTTCCTGAAGCATATACGACTGGAAATTCAAGTTGAGAATCATCTGCGCCTAATTCAATAAATAAATCAAGTACACTATCAACAACTTTTAATGGTTGGGCTCCTGGTCTGTCTATTTTATTTATAACAACTATTGGTTTTAATTTTAATCCTAAAGATTTTTTTAGAACTTCTCTTGTTTGTGGCATTGCACCTTCAAAAGCGTCAACTAATAAAACAACACCATCAACCATTTTTAAAACACGTTCTACTTCTCCACCGAAGTCAGCATGTCCTGGTGTATCTACTATATTAATTTTAATATCTTTATATTGAACAGCTGTGTTTTTAGAAAGAATTGTAATTCCTCTTTCTTTTTCTAAGTCATTTGAGTCCATTACTCTATCTTGAACTTGTTCATTTGCTCTAAAGATACCGCTTTGTCTAAGCATTGCATCTACTAAAGTAGTTTTTCCATGGTCAACGTGTGCGATTATTGCTACGTTTCTGATTTTTTGGTTATTCATTTTATTACCCCTTTTAATTTATTTTTATATTAAAGTATATAATTAAAATCGTTACTTTCTTCGATAGGTTTTATATTTATCAAACTTTACATAATTCCCATCTTTTCAACCACAATATTATATCTCTTCTTGCATATTTTGTCAACGTTTCTGTTAAATTAAAAGAGAATACTTTCGCATTCTCCTAAAAGTTTTATTATTTTTATCCTTTTTAAAATTAAATTTCTGTTTTTGAAAGTTTAATAATTTCTTGCATTATCATATCACTTACTTTATCTTCTGCTTCTTTTTCTGCTTTTTTATCGCCTCTATATTCAGAAAAATCTAATGGTTTTCCATAAATAATTGCATTTTTTGTAAATGGTTTTGCTGGTCCTACAATGCCTATTGGAATAACTTTGGCCCCTGTTTTTAATGCCATATATGCAGCACCATTCTTTACTTTTCCATCATTTTTTTCTAAACCTTTTCTAGTTCCTTCTGGAAATAGTCCTATACATTTTCCATCTTTTAATGTTTTTAATGCAGCTTTTAATGCAGATATATCTTTTTCATCTCTTTTAACATATATTCCTTCAAATAAAAATCCCAAAAAGGCAAATAATGGATTTTTTCTTAGTTCTTCTTTTGCCATAAATCTCATATCTCTTCCAGCTGTAACAACAATTAGTGGTGGATCTAAATATGTTCTATGATTTCCACAAAACATTAAAGCACCTTCTTTTGGAACATTTTCTTTTCCTATAATTTTAACTCTATAAACAATTTTACAATATACTAATATACAAAATCTTATAAACGCTTTTAATAATTCTCTAAAAAACTTTTTCATATTATTCCTTACCTTCTAATTATTAATATTATTTCTTTTTTCTTCTATAATTTTTACTATAGTTTCAACAACTTCTTCAATTGTTAAATGTGTACTGTCAACATATGTAGCATCTTCTGCTTGAACAAATGGAGCAACTTCTCTTTCAGTTTCTAACTTATGTCTCTCTTTAATGCTTTCTAAAACATCTTCATACGTACAAACAATTCCTTTTTCTTGGTTTTGTTTAAATCTTCTGTTTGCTCTTTCTTCTATTGAACAATCTAAAAATATTTTTACATCAGCATCAGGAAATACAACAGTTCCTATATCTCTACCTTCCATGATTATATCTGCATATCTTCCCATTTCTCTTTGCATAGGAGTCATTTTATCTCTAATAATTTTTACTGCAGCATATTTTGCAACATTTGAATTAACAATTGTAGAACGAATGTCTACAGTTACATCATTTCCATTTAAAAAAACTAATTCTCTTTCATTATCTCTTTCAAACTTTATATTTATATCTTTTAATATTTTTTCTATTTTTTCTAGTTCTTCTGGTAAAATATTTTTATTTAAGCAATCTAATGTAACACATCTATACATTGCTCCAGTATCTATATTTACTAATCCCATTTTTTTACCAACTAGTTTTGTAATTGTTCCTTTACCACTTCCTGCTGGTCCATCTATCGCTACAACAAAAGCCATTTTTTTATTTGTATGAAAAACTCATACACTCCTTCCTTTTAGTTAATTATTTTTTTCAATATTTACACCTTTAACAACTATATCCATATTTAAAACATTCATAGCTGTCATCTTTTCAATTTCTTTTATAATTTTTTTCTTTAATAATTGCATTGTATCATTTACGTTATAACCAAATTGAATAATAACTTCTATATAAATATATATTCCATCATTTAACTCTTCATGTTTTTTTATAATCGTTCTATGTATTTTGTGAACACCTTCAGTTTTTTCTGTCACAACATCTATTATTTGTTTAAAAACTGTATCTGATATTTTGAAATTTCCCATATAACTAAAAGTAGGTCTTATTATTGATTTTTCTGAAATATATGGTTCTTTTCCTCTTCCCTTTGATTTAAATATTTGAAGTGGATCCAAAAGATATCCTGAAAAATCTTTCTTTAGAGCAAAAGTTGGAACTGGTATAACATGTTTTCCCTCTGTTACCCTTATATTTCTAGCCATTTGCATTTCTGCTTCTGTGGCTACATCTGTTATGTATATTGTTTCTGATATTGGTTCAAATCCTAAATTTTCTGCTATTCTTTTTACCATTTCATCAGATGTTCCCAAAATCAAAATACTTTCTGGTTTTCTCTTTTTTATAGCAGCTTGTATTTCTTTTTTTCTTTCTTCATTTTGAAATAAAGCATTTCTTACTGTTTCAATTTTTGTTGGAGCTTTTTTGGCTGATATTCCTGCAACAACTTCATTTCCAGAAATTAAAAGTCCATCATCTATTATATAATTTATTCCTCTTTCACTTGCTATCATTTGAGCTCTATAACTTTTTCCAGTTCCTGAAGGCCCAACAAACGCATATGTTTTCATTTTATGTCCAAATAAATTCATATATTTCTCCAATCATTAATCTAAAATTTCTAATTCGTATTATATCATTTCGAAAGTTTATCTTCAAGTATATTCTTTTTTCAATGTACTAATTTACATATATTATTTTTTTATAATTATATATTTCTCTGTTTTATTACCAGCTAAATCTGTAACAATAATATGATAATTACCATTTGTAGTTAAATTATATAAAGTATTTCCTGATGAATTAGATGTATCAGAAGTTTTAAATATAATGTTACAACATGCAGTTTCAACATGATTTCCATTATCAAAAAATTGCAAATGAAAATAATAATATCCCTCTTCTATATTTTCTGTAACAGCATTTGTGGCAAAAGTTACACTAATACTATTATCAGATTTTATTTTTGGATATGTCATATTTTTACCGCTAGAATTAGTAAATGCAACTGCAATTGCACTGTCTATATTACTATCAATTCCAGACACAGTAACTGCAAAAGTACCTGATGAGTTTTTGGTTCCCGTTATTTTAGAAAACAGTTTTGTTTTTATGTTTCTAGTAGCGGTTTGTAATACTATTCCATTTTCATCAACAGCTTCAACTTTAATTGTATAAGAAGTTCCTTTTTTTAGTCCAGTAAAATTATATTGTGTATTTGTACTTTCTGCTTTAAAAGAATTATTTATATAGTATTTATACGTTTTAGTATTTTTAGGATGACTTATTACTCTAATATTTGCTGTTGTATCTGTTAAATCAGTTCCTTTATATGAACCTGTATCATAATAATCGTCATATAGTGATAATTTTAAATCTGAATATTTATCTACAACGATATCTTTTATTCCAATATTATCTTTATAATCTAATGATACATTTGACGTATATGTTTTTCCGTTTTCTACGCCAATTATTTCTGGTGGTATTTTATCTATATTATTTATTTCATAAGGAACGTCTTTTTTATTTCCAGAAATATCTTCTACTGTTATTGTACTTTTCTCATTTTCGCTAATTTTTTTAGTTAATTGTTTTCTGTCTTCTGAAATAGTAAAGCCATCTATTGGATAAACAGGCTTATTAAAATCAATAGTTAAAACGACATCTTGATTTGTATATTCTCTATCACTTTCAGTTCTAGATATAACATATGTTATTTCCGAAGAATCTCGACTTAATTTATATGCATTTAATGTAAAATTATAATTATATTTTGCAAAACATTCTATCGAAAACATAAGTATAATATTTATCATTATAAAAACAATTTTCTTAACTTTATTCATCTTTTTGTACCTCATTTCCAGTTATTACTCTTGCGCTAAAATTCCATCTAGCAACACCTGAATTAATCTCTCCTTTAGAATTTTCTAAATATGTATTTTTTAATATATAAAATTTTCTTCCCGTATTGAAACTTGTAATAATTATTAATAAAATTAAAATTATAAGAATAATCAGTTTTATATATAATTCATTTTTAAAAATAAATTTATTTTTTGATTTTTTGTCTGTAAAAATATCCATATTAACCTTTCTTTTGACTAGCTGTAACTACAATATCAATATCATTTGTTCCACTCATATTTTCTTTATTTTCCCATGTTACTTGTAACTTATATTCTTTTTCATATTCAACATTTTTTAGAATCGCTAATCCTTGTACTTTGTTTGAACCATTTAACAACTCTTTTCCACTTTCACATTCAAACAATTCACATTTTACAGGAAAATTTTCATCACTATTTTTAATTTCTATATCATATAAAAAATCTACTTCATTTATTCTTTTTTCATTTTCTTTAACTTCATAATTTTTCACTACAAATCTATATTCTTTTATTCCAGTTTCTTTATTTATTTCCATATCTATTGTTTCTTGTAAAGATTCTACTTTTATGATTGGCTCAGCAATCGTTGCTCTTCCACAAAAATATTCTAAACTTTCATAATATCTAGCAAAAATTGGTGTTGAATAGGTTATTAACAAAAAACTAATTATTAATATTATTTTCAATTTTAGTTTCTTCATTTGTATTGTCCTCGCTTTCTTCCTTCAAAAAAATTCTTATTATATTAAGAATAATTAAAAAAATCACATATATAAAAACTAATGGTTTTAACAAATATAAAACAAAGAATCCTAAAACTTTTGAATGAGCAATTACTTTTCCTTTAATATTTCTTAGATTAGTAGCTTCATCTAACAAGTCATTATTATCTCCTTTTGTAATCATACTTTTTTCATTTAAATTAACAATTCTATGAGTAACTAAAAAATCATCTTGATCTACAAAAGTTACAATATCTCCAATTTTATACTCTTCATTCTCCTTTATTACAACTAATTCACCAGCATCAATCTCAGGCTCCATACTTCCTGTTGTAACAACTAAAAAAGCAAATCCAAATAATTTAACTGGATATTCTTTTTCAATAAATTTTGAATATGACACTTTTAATAAAATTAAAATAAGTAATAATATTAAAACATTTTTTAAGTTTTCTTTTAAAATTTTAATTTCCTCCTGTCTTTTTAAATTCTTTAATAAAAACAATCTCATCTTGTTCTTATTAAAAAATTTAAACTAATAAGTGGCACGTGGCTAAAACATGCCACTTATTTAAATGCAATTTTTAATTTTTAATATATAAAGTTTTAGGATTTTATTTTCTTTTGTAAAATCTATATTTATAAAAGGTAATTAATATGCTGTACATAGGTATCAACATTTTGTAATATTATTTTCTTTTGTATAAGGTAAATGTTAAATTATTTTTTTGCCTGACGTCCAACAATTTCAATATTGAATCCACATTCTAAATTTGAATTTCCGTTCTCATCAAAATTTAATGTTGCATCTTCACTATCTACTGTTGTAGTGTCATTTTCATTAAATTCCCAATTCCAATAAACGATAACACTTCTTTTTTGATTATTTGCTTCTACTGGAATTGTTCCTTTTAAATTGCTTGTTGCTAATTCTGTAAAAGAACTAATTTCTTCTGTTGTAGAAATTACAGTTCCTTTTTCATCTTTTGTTTCTGCATAAAATTTCATGTTAGTTGGTATATTTTTTTCTTCTGATACTAAAATTTCATAATCTACATCAACTTCTGAGTTTGTTGCATCTACTTCTATTTCAAATTGACCACTTGAACCAGGGGCTATCTTTTCTTCTGAAAGATTTATAATTGCTTTCTCATTTTTTGATCCAAATGACCATCTTGCAATACTCGCTGATGTTCCTCCTGCATTAATTGATTTGTAATATCTAGCAAAAGTATATCCTGCTAAAAATATTACTAAGATTAGTGATATTAAAAGTAATACACCACCAATTTTTTTCTTATTTTTCACTCAATCCCTCCTTTTTAATTTTTTAGTTAAATATTTTTTGCTGCTATAATTTTTATCTATAATTATTTTAGGGGCATAAAATAAACTATTTTTTGAATTAAATTTTGATTTTTAAAGATTGCAATCTTTGAATTTGGATTTTGCCAGGGGTAGGCAAGTTCAAAGCATAGCAAAAAACTATAATAGGTTTAACTATTATAAATATTCCGAGTTTGGGGGCAATCAAACTTTGGGATTTTTAATTTTGTAAATTTGGGAAATTTAAGTATTAGAACAATACTTAATTTTAGAATTTTAAATCTTAAAAAATTTAACAGTCAAAAAATATTTAACTTGGGTGAGATTATACAACCAGTTTTTTTGTTTGTAAATACTTTTTCTATTTTTTTATTTTCCATTTTTCGACAAATAGTTGTTTCTTCTTTATTTTTCAATACTTTGAGCGTTTTTAATTTTTTTTAAAAATAAAAAACGAGGTAGCAAAATCGCTCCTTTTCGCTACCTCTAATCATTATTTAGTTATCCATTTTATCAAATCTAAGTTTTCAGAATCTACTAACATTTTATGTTTTGGCATAGCTCTGAATGTATATCCAAAGTTTCCTCCAGATTTTAAATCTAATGTTGCTTCATAAGTATATTTATGTTCTTCTTTATTTTCTGCAATCTTATTCATTGTCATTGTATAAACATTTCTTACAGTTCCATTATTTAAGAATTGTCCGAAATAAACTTGAATATCTGCATTTTCTTCTTCTATATTTGGAAGATATACTTCACAGTTTACTGTTATTTGTGTTCCAGCAACTAATCTTGCATTATCAACGTTTCTATCTTGAACTAATTTAATTTTTGACCAATTGTTTCTTACTTTTTTCTTCCATTCTGTAAATTCTGCAACATTTTGTAATTCATCAAAATATTCTTTTTTCAAATTACAAAGTGGCATATATAAATCATTTACATAATCTGAAACCATTCTTGAAGTACTATATTTTCCACCAGTAGATTTGATAGAATTTTTCATATATGACATCCATTCTTTTGAAATTCCATCTTTATCTTGGTTATAGTAGGCAGGAATAATTTTATTTTCTAATGTATGATATAAACTATTGCTATCTGCTTTGTCTTGTTCCTCATAAGAATCATATTGTGCATTAGTTCCTATTGTCCAACCATTTACTCCGTTATATCCTTCGCACCACCAACCATCTAGAACACTAAAGTTTACTACACCATTTACTGATGCTTTCTCTCCTGATGTTCCTGAAGCTTCCATTGGTCTTCTTGGATTGTTTAGCCAAACATCAACACCACTAATTAAATATCTTGAAATTCCAATATTATAGTTTTCTAATATAAATATTTTTCCTTTAAATTGTGGCATTAAAGATATTTCATGAATTGTTTTAATTAATTCTTGACCATCTTTGTCTGCTGGGTGAGCTTTTCCTGCAAATACGATTTGAACAGGTCTTTTTTCATCATTTAGAATTTGAGTTAATCTTGCAATATCTTTAAATAATAATGTTGCTCTTTTATATGTTGCAAATCTTCTTGCAAATCCTATTGTTAAGGCTCTTGGATTTAATTTATTTACTATTTCAGATATTTGATCGTATCCAATTCCACTATTTACATATCTGTTTGTAACATTTTGTTTTATTAATTTTATTAATTTTTCTTTTCTTTCAATATGTGCATTCCATAATTTTTGATCTGGAATATTATCAATTTTTTCCCAAGTAGAATCTACTTGAATATTATCTTGCCAGTATGGTGGCAAATATTCATTAAATAATTCTTTTAAATTTGGAGCAAGCCATGTGCATGTATGAATTCCGTTTGTTACATGAGTAATTGGAGATTCGTCTTCAGCTATATTTGGCCATACTTCTGCAAATAATTCTCTTGAAACTTCACCATGTAATTTACTTACACCATTTTTCTTACCAGCAATTTTTAACGCAAGAATTCCCATATTAAATCCTGGTTCTAATTCATTTCCTGGCATACCTAATTTTAAGAATTGTTCTTTTGAAATTCCTAATTTATCCCAATATCCATCAAAATATTTTTCAACTAAAGATACATCAAATATATCATTTCCAGCTGGTACTGGTGTATGTGTTGTAAATACTGTTTGAACTGTTGCTATTTCTCTAGCCATTTCAAAAGATATTTGTTTTTCATCCATTATATTTTTAATTAATTCTAATGTTAAGAAAGATGAGTGTCCTTCATTCATATGGTATACTGTTGGATTATAATCTAAAGCTTTTAATGCTTTAACTCCAGCCATACCTAAAACGATTTCTTGACGGATTCTCATTTCTTTATCTCCACCATATAGACGAAGAGTAATTCCTCTGAATTCTTCACAGTTTTGTTCAATATCAGAATCCATTAAGTATAGTTTTATTCTTCCAACATTAATTTGCCATAATTTTAAATATAATGTTTTATCTTCTAGTGGTATATCAATTATTACATCATCACCTATTTTATCTTTTACTGGTAATATAGGTAAATTATATAAATCTATATTATAATACTCAGAACATTGTTCACCACGAGAATTAATTCTTTGATGGAAATATCCATTTTTATATAATAAACCAACAGCAACAAATGGTAAGCCTAAATCACTTGCTGATTTTAAATGATCTCCAGATAATATTCCAAGTCCTCCAGAATATATTGGAACAATTTCATCTAATCCATATTCTGCTGAGAAATATGCTATTAAATCTTTTGAATTATTTGGATAATTTTTTGTAAACCAAGTATTTTTGCTATTCATATAATTTTCGTAGTTTTCTACTACTCTATCATATTTTTTCAAAAATTCTTGATCATTAATGATTCTTTCAATTCTTTCTTGACTAATCATTTTCAAAAATTTTACTGGATTTTTTTCGCTAACTTCCCATAAATCTGGATCCATAACTTCAAATAATCTTAAGTATTCTGTATTCCAAGACCACCATAAATTATTTGCAATTTCAGATAATTTGTTAATTCTTTGTGGTAATTGAGGTACTACTGTAACTCTATTGAATATATACATTTATATATCCTCCTTTGTATTTTTTAATTTATTTCCTTAGTTTTCCATAGTAATAATTATCTATTAAAATATATTTTTTGTCAATTGTTTTAATGATTAAATTTAAGTAACAAACATTGTTTTTTTCTTATATTTTTTATCGTCTTTCTATTATTACATTTTAATTACATTTTGATTATCTTTGAGTTACTTTTGCTACTTTAATTTTCCTATATATTATAATAAAAGTATATTATTGGAGGAATATATAAAATGAAATTAGATAATGAACAAAAAGTATTGCTTTGCCAAAAAGCATTATATGCAAAACAATTAGTTGCTTATGCAAATTTATGTCAAGTTTATAAAACACTTGCAGAAGAAATAAAACAAGACAATATGCAAAATGCATCTTCAGAAGTTTTAGCAGCTCATGTACAAAAATACTATGGACCATTTCTTGCCCAAGCTGCGCAAGGTGATTTATCTTTTATAGAACAAGAAGATGGACCAATTTTTAATAAAGTAGAGCAAGATGCTTTCATTTCTTTTGCAAAACATTCAATGAGATTAGAATATTTTAGAGAAGCAGCTGAAGTATTATTTGGTGCAACACATATAAAAGGTAAAGATGGATCAGTGTCTTTTTCCATTAATGAAAAAAAGATGGATAAATTTGATGCATTTTTAAATCCACCAAAAGAATTATTTTCAGAAAAAGAAAATATTTTTTTTGATGAGACTGGTAGAACTTTTGGTAAAATGATTGCTGAAAATCCAAAAAGATGGATTGGACATAAGTATTATAAAGTAGCAACAAATGCTTTAAAGGTTATTAATGAAGTTGATTCAAATCATATCTCATCTTTAAATACCAAAAACGTTTCTCTTTCTCCAAAATCTTTTGGTGCAACAATTACAGGAGCTAGAGGAAATATTACTCCAATTAGAGAATTTACTTCTCCAAGACAAGAATTTAGAAATGAAATAAAGAATTCTTATACAGATAGTGAACATTCAAAATATAGCCAACCTGTTTCTCATTTAGAAGATTTTGGTGCTAGAATGTATGGCGTTGGTCATAATGTAAAAGAAAAAGCAAAAGCTACATATACTGCTCACAAAGGTACTTTGAAAAAAGCATTAAAACTAGCAGGAAAAATAACTGCTACACTTGGTGTGGTTGTTTTTTTATCTAAAGGCATTCAAGCGGGAATTGATGCACATACTCTTAATCAATTATCAGCTGATACAAATGCAGAACAAGGTTATCACGTTGTTGTAACACAAGATACTTTAGATAGATTAAACAATATTGATTTAATGATTGATGAAGTTGAAAATTCAACTAGTATACCTTCTACTCAACAATTATATGGTATTAGAGATGAATTAGATGAAGCTATAGATTTAGTTGTTGAAGATTTAGTCAGAGAAAGTTTCGAAGAAAAATATCCAAACTTATCAGTTCAAGAAGTTGAAACTCACTATGATAAATCACATGCTGACGAGCGTGATGGTAGAGATGGAAATTATATTTATATAACTTGCCAAGATAAATATGGAAAAGAATATAAATATACAGTAACTCATTTCACTTCTCAAGGTGAAAATAGAACAGATCAATCATTTGATAATGAATATGATTTAGATCATGTAATTCCTGGAGAAATTGCTGATACAGCCAGTGGTCCATACAAAGAAAGAACAGAATCTGTTGGAGAGCTTATTACAAGATTTAAAGAAATATTACAAGACACAAAAGATTTTGCTGGAGTAGCAGGATCAATTGATATTCCTCAAGCAGAATATGATAACGCCAAAGTTGTTGACAAAGAAACTATTGTTCAACGTTTAAAAGTAATACTTTCTAAATATGATATTAAGCCAAGCGAGTTTAGATTAGTAGCTACAGAAAAAATCCAAAATGCAGAAACTAATACTCCTATAATTGATTCAGCAGAACATGATGATAGATAATTAATATAAAACAAAAAGAAGGCTACAAGCCTTCTTTTTGTTCTTTTTTCCTTTTATTGTTTAATGTTTGTTTATATTTTCATTTTTTTATTTTTAAATTAAAACTCAAACGCA
Organism: uncultured Lachnospiraceae bacterium; assembly: GCA_964584475.1. GTDB lineage: Bacteria > Bacillota > Clostridia > TANB77 > CAG-508 > Scatovivens. The sequence continues at coordinate 65,854 of CAZPAF010000001.1, forward strand.
TAAGGTAATAATTCTTCCATTGTATACTCTTCCACCTTATTTCCATACACTGTATATATTTTAAAATCTTTATCTACAAATTCACTCATAAATTGTCTACAATAACCACATGGCAAACATCTTTCAGCATCTTTATCTTTTGGACCACCAATAATTACAATTCTATCAAATTCATGCTCTCCTTCTGAAATCGCTTTTAAGAAAGCAACTCTTTCTGCACAATAACTTTGAATTCCATGATTTTGAATATTACATCCGGTATATCTTTTTCCATTTTTTGCCATTAAAACGGCACCAACTGTAAATTCTGTATATGGAACATACGCTCTTTTTCTAGCATTATTTGCTAATCTAATATCATCAGTTAAATCAATCATATTATCCTCCCATTTTATTTATATTTTCTCATATTTAATAAATATCTACCACTTCTAGTTTCTTTTTCAATTCCGTCAAATATAAATTTTCCTTTTCCTCTAATTGTAATTATATCATTAATGTTTATTTTTTTTGAAGCTTTAAATTCATTTATTGAATTTACAAATACTCTTCCTTCATTTATTATTTCTTCACTATTATTTCTAGAACAATTTGCAAGTTCTGCCACAAAATTATCTAGTCTTATTGAAGAAACAATAATATTAACATCTTCAAATTCATTTTCCATTTGAGATAATTCATTTATATTTTCAACAGTTATTTCTGATTTTCTAAATCTCGTTAAAGTCTTTAAGTCATTTGATAGAATATTTGAAATTTCAGATAAAACGATTATATCTGCTCCAAAATCAGTGACTATTATATCTCCAAATTTTTCTCTTACAATTCCAAGTTTCATTATTCCACTTAAAAATTCTCTATGTTCATATTTTATATTATTCGGCAGTTTTATTCTTATTACTTTAAATATTTTTTCAAAGTTTTTCTCTACCATCTCTTTAGAAAATTTCTCTGGATAAAATATAACGAGACTTCTATCAGATTCTTCTTTCCCACCATAAATTATATAATTTTGAATCTTTTCTTCTTTTAAAACATTTTTTACAACAGAAATTTCTGAAATATTTAGAAAATCTGTATATGTAATTTTATTTTTTGTTTTAGAAAATTCATATTTATCAATTACTTTTGCTACTAACAACTTGTACTGACTATTTTTATATTTTTCTCTTGAGAGTTCAAACATTCTACTATGCTCCCTATATCTAATCCATATTTTTCTTCAATCTCATCTGTACTTCCGTGTTTTATAAATTCGTCAGGATATGCAAATTTTTCAAAATTAATATCTAATCTATTTTCAAAAATTAGTTCTTCTACTTTACTTCCCAAACCACCAACAACAGTTCCATCTTCTATTGTAACAACTGTTTTTTTGTCTTTAATATTTTGCAAAATAGTCTCTTTATCAAATGGTTTTAAGAATCTAGCATTTATAACTGTAACATCAGCACCAGATTTAGCCATTTCATCTGCAACATCTACTGCTCTTGCAACCATTTTTCCAATTGCAATTATTGCAATATCCTTTCCTTCTCTTAAAACTTCCGCTTTTCCTAAAACAATCTTTTCTGAAGATTCAAAAGATTTTTGTTCTCCACCACGAGGATATCTTATCATTACTGGTTTTTTCAAATCGATTGCAAAACTTAGCATCTCTTCCAATTCATTAAAATCTTTAGGTGCCATAATATTGAAATTTGGAATTGTATTTGTAAAAGCTAAGTCTAAAAGTCCTTGATGTGTTTCTCCATCATTTCCTACAATTCCAGCTCTATCTGCACAAATAACTACCGGCAAATTTTGTATTGCAACATCATGCACCAATTGATCATATGCTCTTTGAATAAAAGAAGAATATAGAGGTACCACCGGCACTAATCCAGCTTTTGCAAGTCCAGCAGCCATACCAACTGCATGTTGTTCTGCAATTCCTACATCAAAAAACCTATCCGGATATTTTTTTGCAAATTCTGTAAGTCCTGTTCCGTCAGCCATTGCAGCTGTTATTGCTACTACTTTTTTATTTTCTTTTGCTATTTCTACTAATTTATCTCCAAATACTTTTGAATAATCTTTTTTACCTTTTGATGCTTTTTCTCCAGTTTCTTTATTAAATTTAGAAGTACTATGGAACTTATCTGGATTACTTTCTGCTGGCTTATATCCTTTTCCTTTTTTAGTTAAAACATGTATTAATATTGGTCCTTCTTGCTCTCTACAAATTTTGAATATATCTTCTAATTTTTCTAAATCATGACCATCAACAGGTCCTAAATATCTAAACCCAATATCTTCAAAATACATTTTTGGAATTACTAATTGTTTTATTCCTCTTTTAGTCCTTTGAACTAATTTTACAATTTTCTTTCCAACAACAGGAATTTTTCCTATAACTCTTTTTCCTTTAACACTTGTATTTACATACACACTTTTAGTTCTTAGTTTAGAAAGCATCATAGAAATTCCACCAACATTTTTAGAAATACTCATTTCATTATCATTAAGTATTACTATCATATTAGTATTACTACTTCCAACATCATTTAAAGCCTCTAATGCCATCCCTCCAGTTAAAGCTCCATCGCCAATTACTGCTATCACTTTGTTATTTTCACCTTTTATGTCTCTGGCTCTTGCCATTCCAAGCCCAACTGATATTGAGGTACTACTATGACCAGTATTAAAATTATCATATACACTTTCGCAAGCCTTTGGAAATCCTGCAATTCCATCCATCTTTCTTAATGTTGATAATTTATTTTTTCTACCAGTTAAAATTTTATGTACATAACTTTGATGTCCAACATCCCAAATAATTTTATCTAGTGGTGTATTAAAAACAGAATGAAGAGCAATTGTAAGTTCAACAACACCTAAATTTGATGCAAGATGTCCTCCAGTTTCAGATACTGTATCTAAAATTTTTTCTCTTATTTCTTCTGCTAATATTTCTTTATCTTTTAAATTTAGAGGTTTTAAATCCTCAGGATAATTAATTTTTTCTAAAATCATTTTAAACTTCCTTTTAAACCATTAATATAGCAAGTAATGAAGTTATTAATGGTACTGTTATATTATCTGTTCCTTTTATAGAATATGCTTCTATTATTGTCATTAATATTGCAACTAAAATTGATTTTATAGCAATATATTCTGCATTGCTATATGTTAAAAATGCTAAAAATATTATTAAAGTAACACAAAACATTGCAAGAGAACCTGCAACTGTTTTTTTATTTCCTTTTATAATAAATTCTTTACTTTTAACAGATTGTCCTATTACAGCTGCTAATCCATCTCCATATCCCATTACAAAAATACCACACAAACCTATTATTGGATTATTTAAAGGACCAAAAGTTAAAATAGCCAAAATAAATAGTGATAGTGCATAATAAACAGTTCCTAAACTTTCCTTATTTTCGTCTTTATCATCTCTTTCCATTACTTTTATAATGCCTTTTTTATAAGACAAATAATTAACAACTACAAATAAAAGTGGTGTTGCAGCTGCCCAAAACATATTGTCAAAAAATACCATAGCAATTATCCACCAATTTGATAACATTATATGTATATATTTTCTACTTGCTTCTTTTCCAGCCTTTTCAAAAACTTTTGCTGAGGCTATTATTATTCCAACATATAAAATTGATACTATTATTCCAAATATATTATTCATTTTTTTCTCACATTTACTTTTTTTAGGCAAAATTATAATTATAATTTTTACTTTTGTTATTATATCAAAAAAAGTGCTTAATACAAAGCACTTTTTTATTTTTTCACATAATCTTCATAAACATTATTTTCTAACCATTTTTTGTTCTCTTCTATATTATCTCTTATAGTTGTCGCTCTTATTGGAACATTAATTCTTTCATTATCAACTCTTCTATCTACTAAGTTCATATATTTAGCAACACTTGCTCCATATTTTTCACTACTATAAAAATGAGTTGGTTTTTCATTTTCCATAATTTTAGTTAAATATTCCATTTGGATTTTTACACTTTCCTCATCTAATCCATATTGTGATGGCGGATTATGAGCAAATTTAATTTCTACATTTGGATATAACTCTTTTATCCATTTAGCTCTTTTTTCTATTTCTATATCAATTAAATCAGTATCATATACAACAACAATCATTTTGTCCATCTCATTTAATGCTGTTTCAATTAAATATTGATGTCCTTTATGAAGTGGTGCAAATTTTCCGATTGTAAAACCAATTTTTTTATTTTCTTTTTCCATTTTACCCTCTATTAATAAAATTCGTTAAAATTATACCATATTTTTAAGTTTTGTACCACAATAATTGATAAATAAATTAATTAATTTAGTGATTGTATTTTTTTATATGTAATGATATAATTTTAAAATAAAATCAATGTAATATTTTTGTAATTTTATTTTAATATTTTGGTTATATTTTTACTAATTCTATATGTTATAATATATTTGTTAATTATATCTACAAAAGAAATATAAAATTACAATAGATAAAATGCTTTTAGGGGGCAAAATCAAATGTTTGAGTTTCCAGACTTAAAATTTGAAAAAAGTTGTAATTACTTAGAAAACCAATTACAACTTCATAATAATAATAAAGAACGTATACTTGATATTATTAATAATGCTAATTTAGATTCTAAAGAAGCAAAAAATATCAAGTCTTCATGTTATGCAAATTTTGTTGATGATGCCAATAAAGTTTTAGAAAAAATTTCAAATAATATTTCTTCTATAGAATCCCTAAATTCTCAGCTTCAAAATCTAAATGTCGAATTAAATAGTATTGTAGCAGTTGAACCTCCAAAAACAAGAGGTAAAAAAATATATTTAAAAACTTGTACAGATTTAAAAGATAATTTAATAGCTTACTCAAAAAACTTTGAAGAAATAGAATCAAAATTAAATCTTGATAATATCTATTTTACAGAATTTATAAATAAAGCAAATTATTCTTATGTAACACCAATTGAAAAAAAAGAAAATAAAATTGAAAAAAACTTAGAAGATGTAATAGAAAATATTGAATATTCTATTGGACAAGATTTTATAGAAATGATTCAAAATACAACCTCTTTTGAAGTTGAAGACCTTTCTTATAATGAGTCTGAACATAGCCTTACTTCATCTCCTATTTTTACAGCAGAAGATTTATCTCCAAAAACTTCAGAAGCAACAATTAATCCTGAACTTGAAATTGATAAACTTTTAAATACAATTAATGAATTAAATTCTGGAGATGTTTTAGTCCTATCTTTAGATATACCAGATACTTACTCTGTTTCAGAAAATACTTCGTCAAACAATAATATTGAAGTTAAAGAAAATATCGAAGTTATTGAATGTATTGAAATTCAAGAAGAATTTGCTGAAGAAATTAGAAGAATTGATAAACTTATAGATAAAGAACTAATTCCAGAAGTAAAAAATATTGAAGAATTAACTGTACAAAAAGTTCTTGAAGAGACTAAAGAAGAAATAAGTTCTTCTAATACTACAGCCCCTTCAGAAACAACTATAATTAAAGAAAAAAGAAAATTAACATTCAAAAAATCTAAAAAGACAAATAATGAAAATTTAACAAAAGATGCTTTTATTGAAAAAGTAGAAAATATAAAAAATGCAGTTTCTGATAATAAAACATTAATTATTTCTGAACGTTTAGGTGAAATATATTTACCTTATAAAAAATCAGAATTATTATCATACATTGAAAAAAATCCTAAAGCTTATAAATCTTTAGAAGATGTTGTAAAACAAGAATTTACTTTACCTTTCCAATTTTTCAGAAATCAATCTTCAAAATTAAGATTTTCAGAAACATACAAACTTCTAAAAAACAAAAATGGTCTAGGTTTTATAAAATCGGTTTCTTATTCATTCAAAATTGCTGCAAAAAGAAATTTAAATCCAGTAATTATAGCATCATGTAAAAGCAAATTTGAATTAGAAAGCTACATTTATTATCTGGATTCTAACAATTTAAATAACTTTAGATTTTTTGACATAATATATGAAGTAAATCCATTAAAAAAATAACAATATAATAAAATTTAAAAACCTCCATTATTGGAGGTTTTATTCTATTTTTATTTCCTTATAATATAATACAAATCAATCCACCACTACCCTCATTTACAATTCGTTGTAATGTTTCTTGTAGCTTCATTTGTGCCTCTTCTGGCATTTTTGCAAGTTTATTTTGTAAACCTTCATTTACTAGCTCATGCAAACTTTTCCCAAAAATATTTGATTTCCAAATTTTCTTAGGATCATTTTCAAATTCTGAAAGCAAATATTTTACAAGTTCTTCTGATTGCTTTTCACTTCCTACAATAGGAGACACTTCTGTTTCAGTATCTATTTTTATCATATGAATTGAAGGAGCTTTTGCTTTTAGTTTTACTCCATATCTAGAACCTTGTTTTACAATTTCTGGTTCGTCTAAAATTAAATCTTCAATACTTGGCGTTACAATTCCATATCCTTTTTGATTAACTTCATGAATTGCATAAGCCATTTTATCATAATCTTTTTTTGTTTTAGCAAATGAAGAAATACAACTAAACAACTCTCCTTCATTTTTTATATCAACTCCAGTTATTTCTGTCAAAATATTATAAAACAAATTATCATTTAACTCTGCCCTTACACTTACAATTCCTGTTCCTAAATTTATTTCTTCAACACTAGCTCTTTTTATTTCTTCACATTCTTCAAGTCTTAAATAATTATCTTCTACATCTCTTAGTTTAATTGAATTTGAAAAAGTTTTTTGTACACTTTCAAATAGTTTTAATTTTAAACTATTATTTGCCTCAAGTCCATCAAGCCATCTTGGAAATTTAACTTCTACTCTTTCTATCATAAATTCATATAATAATTTTGAAAAAATTACATTTATATCATTTATATTTAATTCTAAACAATTAATTGGAAGAACCGTAGCTCCATATTTTTCTGATAATCTTTTAGCCATTTCTTGTGTATATCCATCATTTGGATTTTGTGAATTCATTAACATTATGAATGGCTTATTAAGTTCTTTTAATTCTTTAACTACTCTTTCTTCTGCTAAAATATATTCTTCTCTTGGAATATCTGTAATTGTTCCATCTGTTGTTATTATAATTCCTACTGTAGAATGCTCTACAATAACTTTTCTGGTCCCTAGTTCAGCAGCAGTCTCAAATGGCATCTCATTTTCAGACCAAGGCGTCTTTACCATTCTTGGCATATCATCTTCTAAATAACCTATAGCATTATTTACAAGATATCCAACACAATCTACTAATCTAGTTTTTAATTTTACATTCCCATTTAAATTAATTTCTACAGCTTCATTTGGTATAAACTTTGGTTCTGTTGTCATAATTGTTCTTCCACTTGCACTTTGCGGAAGTTCATCTACAGCTCTTTCTTTTTTATATTCATTTTCAATATTAGGTAAAACCAATAATTCCATAAAACGTTTTATAAATGTTGACTTCCCTGTTCTAACTGGACCCACAACCCCTATGTATATATCCCCTTCTGTTCTTTTGGCTATATCTTGATAAATTCCAAAACTTTCCATAAAAAAATACCCCCTATAAATTGTACAGCTTTACTAATTTATATTAGGGTATTTTTATTTTATGACATTTTTTTAAATACTATTTCCTATATTAACAAACAAATAATATTCTCCAGAAGTTTTATCTATATTTTGAATATTGTTTTTGAAAACATCGATTTGGTTTATTGAGTTTATATTATTAGAATTTTGAACTTTAGTATCGAAATTACTCAAGTTGCTTTCATCATCATTCCAAATCATCATATACTCATTATTTCCATTTAAATTAGATTCTCCTATAATAGAAAATTTATTTTGAGTATAAGTTTTATTTTTTACAATATCTTTATTTTCTTCTGAAAATTTTTGATGTGCTAAACATTTCCAATAAGTATTGTCTTTGTAATAATATATCTGGTAATCCAAATTATCTATATAAAATGTAGACGAATATAATTTGTAATCATTAAATCCAACTTTTTTATATTTTAAATCTTCATCAATATCTACAAGAATATCATTTTTAAAAACATAAGACATACCAATACCACATTGATATATTTTATTGTTTATTTTTAAATAACTTCCAGTTCCAACAACATCAAATTGATTAATATTATAAATTGGTATTAATTCATTATTCTCTGCGAATTCTATATCTTTAGCTGTATCAATATTTTTCGAATATATCTCTTCCAATTCCAAATTCTTATATTCTTCTAATTGCATTTTATTTCTTATACCAATATATATACTTAAAACAAACACTAATAAAAATAGCATTCCAAACAGTACATATAAAGATATTAGACCTTTTTCATTTTTCATAACAAATCCTTATTTTTAAAATTTTATTTATTATATCACACTTAAATTTAATTGCATAATTTTTTTAAAATTTATTAATACTAGTTTTAAACAAATTTATTAATAATGGAGATTTTATGATAAAAGATCTTTACAACAAACTTTTTAAATATGAACCAAAAGAGAATTATAATTTTATTCTTCCAAATAATTCCAACAATATTGATGAAAAAGAATTTGAAAATACAGATACAGAAATTGTCGCTTCAAAATTAAATGAAAATCTAGAGTATTTAAAAGTCAAATATAATATGCTTATAAATAGTGATATTAAAATTAGAGATTTTTCTTTAAATATTCAAGGAAAAAAACTTTCAGCTTTTATTTTATATATTGATGGAATGATAAGTTCTAAAGAAATTAATGATTATGTTCTTAAGCCACTACTTTTAAAAAACTCTATAAAAATGAAAGAAGATCAAAAAGAATTATTAAACTCTCAAAAAACTAAATTTACAAAATTTAATTTAGAAAATTTCTTGTATTCTAGTCTAATACCTCAAAATAGTGTTAACAAAGAAACAGAATTTAAAGAAATAATTTCTAATGTTAATTCTGGATTTTGTGCACTTTTTGTAGATTCACTCCCTTGCGCTTTATGTATAGAAGCAAAAGGATATCCAACAAGAAGCGTAAGTAAACCAATTACTGAAGAAGTTGTAAAAGGATCTCATGTTGGGTTTGTGGAAAATTTAAGAACAAATACTTCTATGATTAGAAAAATTGTTAATAACGAAAGACTTATTATAGAAGAACTAACAATAGGAGAACTCAACAAAACACAAATAGCAATTTGTTATTTAAATCATATAACAAATGATGATTTAGTATCTGAAATAAAGTATAGATTAAATAATTTAAAAATAGATTATTTATTATCTTCTGGTCAATTAGAACAATTTATTAAAGATAATAGTACAACTGCATTTCCTCAAAGTATTTCAACTGAAAGACCAGATAAAGCTTGTAATTATCTAATGCTTGGTAGAGTTATTGTTTTAATAAATGGTTCACCATTTTCAATTATTTTACCTGCATCTTTAATTGATTTTTTAACTTCTCCTGAAGATTTTAATTTAAATTATCATTATGCAAATTTTTTAAGAATTTTAAGAGCTATAGCTCTTGTATGTGCTCTTTTAGTTCCAGGAATGTATGTTGCAATTACAATGTTTCATTATGAACTTATTCCTTCTGAACTTTTATTTGCTATTGTTGCATCACGCGAGGCAATTCCATTTCCAATTATTTTTGAAATAATTATTATGGAAATTTGTTTTGAATTAATTCAAGAAGCAAGTATTCGTGTCCCCTCTTCTTTTAGTACAACTGTCGGTATAATTGGAGCTTTAATCTTGGGAGATGCAGCAATATCTGCAAATATTGTTAGTCCAATTTTAATAATAATAGTTGCGTTTTCGGGAATCTGCGCCTTTACAATACCAGACAATACTCTTAGATTTGCAATTAGAATGTTTAGATTTATGTATATTATTTTAGGATATATTTCTGGTTTTTTAGGAATAGCTTTAGGATTTTTTATACATTTTTTAATACTCGCAAATCAAAGTTCTTTTGGTGTGCCATTCTTTAATCCTTATATTCCTTATAATACAATTTCTGAAAATGATAATTTATTTATGAATCCGGTTTGGAAAAGAGAAAAAAGAAGTAAAATTTTAAACACCAAAAAGCCAAATCTTGAAGAACATATTAGTATGAAATGGAGGAAAAATGGAAAACAATTATAAACTTGAAAAAATCGAAGCAATTGCCATAATATTAATTGTTATGATAAATAAATTAATTTTAAATATTCCATATTATATAGTAAAACTTGTTGGTAGTGGAGCAATTATAAATTTATTATATATTGGTATAATTGATTTTTTAGTACTTTTAATAGTTATTAGATTGTTTAAAAATTTTGAAACTGCTGATATATTAGATATCTCAGAATATCTTGGTGGAAAACCATTTAAGAACCTAATTGGATTTTTAAGTATAGGTCTTTTCTTTTTAGTTGCATTTATAACTTTAATTGATTTTTCAAATGTTCTGCACACTATATATTTTTCAAATTTTCCAATGGCATATATTTTATTTTTCTTTATTTTTGGAGTCTTAATAGCAAACCTTATTGGCTTAAAAGGAATTTCAAGAACAATTTGTTTTATTATTCCTTTTGCCATAATAAGTGTTATTATCACATTTTTTACTTCTTTTGAAAATTTAGATATAAAAGACTTAACTCCTTTTTTCGGAAAAAGTTATAATGCTACGTTTATTACTGGTTTAAGTAATTGCTTTGCCATGTATATTCTTGTCATATACTACTTTTTAAAACCTCTTTTAAAAGATGTTAGAGAATTTAAGAAAATATCCATAACTTCTTATTTAATGTCTTTTATTTTACTTATATTAACAATAGTTCCAATGCTTACATTATTTAATACTAGTTCTAATAGTGAACCTATAAATTCTTTGTTCTTGTTATCTAGACAAATAGAACTTGGTAGATTTTTGCAAAGAATAGATGCATTGTTTATATTTCTATGGATATTTGCTATATTTTCATATTTGAGCTTTATAATATTTATGATAAATAGAATTATAAAAAAAATAATACCAATTTCTAATGAAAAAATGCTATCTTATTCTACTTGTAGTCTATTACTTGGTTTTTCTTTAATACCAATAAATATATCTCATATTCATTTTATAGAAGATACATTGTATAGATATCTAATTATAGGTTTTGCTTTTATCTTTGGAATTATAATCCTTATACTTGCGAATCTAAAAAAAATTAAACAAAAAAATTAATCTATCAAATAAACGAAAGGTATTTTATGTTTAGAAAAAAAATCATATTACTAATATTAATAATTATCATTCTATTTTCTTTCACAGGTTGTTATAATACAACAGGTATTGATAGACAATATTTTGTTGTATCTTTTGGAATTGATCTAATAGAAAATGATTTAATAAAATTCACACTTCAAATTCCATCTTCAAATTCTGGAGGCTCTGAAAGTTCTGGTTCTGCTCAAGCTAGTAGTTATCAATTATATTCTGTTGAAGGAGAAACAATTGATGAATGTATTTCTATCCTTAATAATTATTTAAATAAAAAAATCAATTTTTCACATTGTTCTGCGCTTATTTTATCTGAAGAAATAGCCAAAAAAGGAATTGAACCATTTATAAATACACTTACTAATAATACAGAACTCAGACATAGTTGTGAAATTATAATAAGCAGTAGTACAGCATTAGAAGTTTTAGAAAAAGTTTCTAATTCTGGTGAAATTTTTTCTGCAAGACTTTTTGATTATTTATCAACTAGTTCTCAATATACAGGATATACTATTCAATCCACTTTTGGTGATTTCTTTCAAGCTTTAGATAATGATTATTATAATCCAAGTTGTATATATGTTTCTGTAAACAATGATACTGTTCAAACGAACGGAATTGCTCTTTTTAATAAATCTATAATGATTGGACATATTGATGTTTCAAATTCAATCTCTCATTTAATCGTCACAAATGACTTAGACACTTGTACAATAACTATTGAAAATCCTTTCGAAGAAAACCAAAAGCTGGATTTAGATGTATCTTTATATAAAAATACAGAAATAGAAATTGATGTTATAAATGGCTCACCACTTATTTCTCTAACAGTTTATCCAGAAGGAACTATTAGAAGTTCTGGTAGTATTTTTAATTACATTGATAACAACAATATTACCAGTGTAGAACATGCAACAACAAATTATCTTGAAAAAATTCTTAAAGATTATTTGTATACCATTTCAAAAAAATATAATTCAGATATTGTGGGATTTAAAGGAATTTATCAATCTACTTTTCCAACAAAAGAAGAATTTGATAAAGTTCATTGGGATGAAATTTTCCAAGACTCATATTTTAAAATTAATTTAAAAACAAAAATAAATTCAAGTAATTTATTTAATAAAGAATAATAAAAATAAATATCTTTAAAAGGAGTTTTATGAAATATTTTAGTATATTTTTTATAATTTATCTTTTCTTAAAAAGTTTTAATTATGCTATTTTTGAATTAAATGAAAAAAGAAACATTCCTGGTCGGAATGTTTCTTATCTTACTTTCTTTAATAAGTTTAGTTTTTCCTTTAATATTATTGTTTACAATATATTAATTTTTAAATTTATATATTATCTATCAGTTGTTTCTGCTGTTTCGATATTATATAACTCTACTCTAAATTTATTTGTTTTTTCTTTTAAATCTGCTATTTGTTCAAATACCAAGTCAATGTTTTCTAATTCATCATATGTTATATAAAATTCATCTTCTGTTTCTAAAAAAATTGCTATAGATTGAGTTCCTTCTCCAGTATATGCTTTTTGCACAAGCTTAATCAAATGAACAGGAATTTCTATCTCATTTTTCTTTAATTCAAAAGATAAAAACTTATTTCTATATTCTATTATTTTTATAATTTCATCATTTACAATAATTTCTTTTTTCATTTATTTTCTCCTATGTGTATTTTATTTAACAATTTCTTCTTAATTATTATATCTATAACAAAATAACTTTTCAATATTTTTTTAAATTACACTTGAATTATAAATTATTATATGCTAAAATTACTATTGTCAATTTACTTAGGGGTATAGTGTTAATGGTAGCACATCGGTCTCCAAAACCGCTTGTGTGGGTTCGAATCCTACTACCCCTGCCAAAAAAGCTGTACGTAACTTAAGTTAGATACAGCTTTTTTATTATTAAAAACATTCTTTTTCACTACTTATAGATAAAATTTTAAAATCAGCAGGAGCTCTATCTTCATTTTTTACTAATTCAATTGTTCTTTCATATACTGGTTTTTGACCATATTCATCACAAAATTCTAATTCTGATTGTTCTCCTTGTAACCAATATGTATAAGTAATTTTATACTTACCATTTGAATATTCTATATTTTTTATATCTATTACATCAACACCGGTATATCCACATCCAGCATCTATCAGTGCATAATATTTTTTTCCGTCTTTTTCTAAAATCTCATATGCATCACTTTTTTTATTTTCTATATAACATCCATTAAAAGATTCTATTACATTGTCGACAGAATCTACTAAATATCCTGTGTTATATCCTGCTGATATATCTTCTCCCCATAAGAATTCTTCTGTTTCTATAGAATTATACTTCCATTCTTCATAATTATAATCCAAAAGTAATGCTATATCTATTAAATCTTCTGTATCTGAAGTTGTTTTCATTCTTGAAACATCATTCAAAAATCTTTTTAATTCTTTTTCTGATAAAACTTCAAATTCATCATCATAATCACATTCAAAATTATTATAAGTTGTATTAATATCTATACTCTCTAATAATTTGTTATTTTTATTATAAAGTTCAAATATTAAATTAGCATTATCTTTTTCATAATTTTCAAGTTCGAAAGATATTCCTGTTGTTAACTCATAATATTTTTCTTCTTTATATTCTTCATATAATTTTCCAACATCTTCTGATTCATATATAATATTATTATTTACATCACGAATTTTACATTTTAAAGGAAATTTTTCTTCAAAATGTTCAAAATCAATTTCCATTATCATAAATAATTCTGCGGAACTATCTTTTACCACCAAATCTGTTGGTTTTATATTAATTTGATCATCTATTTTCACAGTTGGTTCTTTAAGTAAAAAATTTATATATCTATCACCTTCAAATATACTTACTTCATTTTTTGAAATATTATTACTAGTCTCAAAACCTGTATATTTTACAATTTCTATTACTACCAACGACGTTATTGCTACAACTGCAAAAATAATTAATATAAATGATATTATATTAAATTTAATTTCTTTCATTTTTATCTCCTTTGTATAAAATCCATTTTATTTCTTTGTTATTCTTGCTCTTCATGTTCTCCATGTTCATTTACAACTTCACTTTTTGAAGGACTTATAAGTTTTTCTGGATCAATAGAGTTAATTTTCTCTTTATCCTCTTCTTTCAAACTCCACCACTTTTTATCATCTTTTGTAGCAAGTTCATTACTTTCTGCAAGTCTTTTTTTATCTCCTCTTAAAAGATGCAATAATTTCTTTTTTAAATCAAATCCAAATGGTTTATAAGATGGACATATTCCTTCGTGATAATATATTGATGGATTAGAACTATCATATAGTTCTGGATTTTCAAGGATTTTTGATGCGACATTTAACCACTCAGTTGAAATATTATTATTAATTCCTCTAAAATCTACATATGTTCCTCTTATATGATCATCTGCAAACGTTGTTACAACATTACGATTTGATAAAACTTTTCCTAAATGTCTTATCATTTCTATGTTTTCATCTGTAACTTTAAGATTAACATATGCAGGTCTACTACCGTGACCAGAACAACAAAATTGGCTTGGTGCTCCGTGTTTATATGCTGTTTTTAAAAACAGAGTTAAATTTTTATCACCTTCACCAAATTGATTAAATAATTTTTCTCTAGTCTCTTCGTCTAATAATTCTAAATCTATTCTACCAGCAGAAGGTTCAACATCTTTCTCTAGCATTTTAATTATTCTTTCTTTTAAACCCATAATTTCCCTCTATAAAAATAAATACTTTATTTAATTAAAACATATATTTTTTTTTATTACAATTACTATTATGTAACAATTTAATAATGTAAAAAATTTCTAATTTTATCACAAGGAGGTTTTATTATAAAAAAATTTCTTATTATATTTTTCACTTTATTTGTATTTATTGTTATCTCTTCTATTGATTTATTTTTACTAAAAAATCAATTTTCAAATACACAAAACTCTATTACTTCTTTGTATTATTTTTCTAGCGATAACTTTTTTTGGCCTCTTCCTGGTTATCACCAAATAACTTCTTATTTTGGACCAAGAACTTCACCAACAAATGGAGCTTCTTCAAATCATTCTGGAATTGATATTGCAGCGCAAGAAGGAACTTCTATATATTCTGTTTGTAGTGGTTTTGTAACTCATACTGGTTTTAAAGGTGCTTATGGTCACACTATAATTATCGAAAAAAATAATTTAGAATTTCTTTATGCTCATGTATCTCCCACATACATTGTACATATTGGTGATTATATATATGAAAATAATATAATTGGATACGTTGGTCCGAAATATTTAAATTCTGGAGTCTCTTCTTATACGGATTCATCAGGAAGATTCACAAATGGTGCAACTACAGGACCACATCTACATTTAAGCATAAAAAAAGACGGCATAGCCGTCAATCCTTTATTATATTTTAAATAAAGATTAAATTCTTTCCATATATAAACCTGTTCTTGTGTCTATTCTTACAACATCTCCGATTTCTACAAATAGAGGTACAGATATTTCTAATCCGTTTTCTAATGTAGCTGGTTTTCCTGATGTTGTTGTTGTGTTTCCACTAAATCCTGGTTCTGTATATGTTACTTCTAATTCTACGAACATTGGTGGTTCTACGTTAAATACTTTTCCTTTAAAAGATAATACTGTTACATTCATATTTTCTTTTATGTATTTTAATGCATCTCCTAATTGTTCTTCATTTAATGGAATTTGTTCATATGTGTTGTTATCCATTAAATAATATAATCCACCATCATTATATAAGTATTGCATTTCTCTTTTTTCGATTTCTGCACCTTGTAATTTTTCTGATGGGTTAAATGTTCTTTCTATAACAGCTCCTGTTATAACATTTTTCATTTTAACTCTAACGAAAGCAGCTCCTTTACCAGGTTTTACGTGTTGGAATTCAACAACTTTAAAAACATTTCCATCTAATTCGAATGTATTGTTATTTCTTAAATCTCCTGCCATGTATACGTCAGCCATTTTAATTCTCCCCTTTTCCTTTTATTTCAACTATTTTATATTATACAATAATTTTATTATTTAATCAAGTATTTTTAGGCTAATTTAATTATAGTATAATTTCTTTTACTTTTTGTCATACTTTCAGAATCTAATTTTGTTACTCTACAAGTATCTTCTATTCTAACTCCAAATTTTCCTGGAATATAAACGCCTGGTTCTATTGCTATTATTGAGTTTTCTTTTAAGATATTATCTTGATTAGAACGCAACACTGGTAATTCGTGTATTTCTAAACCTACACCATGTCCAAAAGCATGCATTATTTGATAATTTTTAAGTTTATATTCAGTTTCTCTATCTTTTATAACTGTTTTAATATTTGCTCCGTCTTTTAAGCATTCTTTTAATCTTTTTTGTTCATCTAAAACAAAATCATAAACTTCTTTATATTCTTCTTTCATTTCTTCAACAAAAACAACTCTTGAAAAATCGGAACAATAACCATTTACTTTAGCCCCAAAATCGAATTGAATTATATCACCTTTTTGTACTACTCTATCAGTTGGAACTGCATGTGGCATTGATGAATTTTCTCCAAAAGCAACTATTGTTTCAAAAGCTCTATCATCTGCTCCATTTGAAATCATAAATCTTTCAATTTCAAATGTAACTTCTTTTTCTGTCATACCTTTTTTTATGTTTCTAATAATATATTCAAATGCTTTGTCTGTTATTTCACAGGCTTTTTTTATTGAATTATATTCTTCCTCATCTTTAACAATTCTTTGATTTTCTAAAAGATTTTCTGTTTCAATTAAATTTACTTGATATGTATGCAAATATTTTTTGTATTTTTCATAAGTAAGATAACTTTCCTCAAATCCAACATTTTCATCAAGCATAAAAAATCCTTCATAATCATATTTACTAAGATTTCTTGAATCATAAGCTATTATTTCATCATCTAATGTTAATTTGTGATTTACACTTTCAATATATCTACTGTCAGTAATAAATACATTTTCTCTTTGAGCTAAAATTAAAGATCCTTCTTCTGAAAGTCCTGTTAAATACCTTATGTTTATTGGATTTGAAACTATAATTCCATCTAATTTTAATGGAATTAATTGATTTCTAAGCCATTTAATTCTTGGGTTCATATACATCCCTCCTATATTAATGGTATTTTCTCACTAATTATTTTACATATTAATAAAAATTTATCAAAAACCATCCCAACTGGTATAAAAACACAAACCATAGCTGATATTGCTAAAAACGGTCCAAATGGTATGTATTCATCTTTATTTTTTGTTATTAATCTAAATGTTAATATTAAAATAGAAAACATTGCAGCAATTAAAAATGATAAAAGTGAAATTTCAGAAATTGAATATATTCCAAAATAAAGTCCTATAGCAGCTGTAAATTTTATATCACCCATTCCCATTGCTTCTTTTCCAAAGATAATACCTCCAAGTAAAGTAATTACGCCAAATATTACTCCACCTGCAAGCATTCCTAATATATAATCTTTAGCCATATTAACATTTGTTATTCCATAAATAAAACAAATTATAAGTCCTACTTCTAAAATAGTTAAATTTAATCTATTTGGAATTATTCTATGTTTCATATCTATAGCTAGCGCTAAAACTAGCATTGGAGATAAAATTAAAAATTTAATTAACTCTAAATTTTTAATTATTCCCTCTTCGTTTAATCCAAATCTATATAATAATGCAATATAAATTGTTCCAGTAATTATCATAAAAATATAATTGGCTTTTATCCCCTTTTTATTTTCTTCAAAAAATTCTTTTGAAAAAATTTTCTTTTTTTCAGGAAGTCTTATATTACACCATGCAACAAATTTTCCAACAATTAAACCTACTATAAAAATTGCAACATAGATTAATATATGTACATTGTTAAAATACATTTTAACCACCTATTTTTTTCAAATAATTTTTAATAACTAATTCTTCTATTGGTCTTTTAAACCTTGTCATCCACAAATCTTTTTCAGCTAATGGTTTTACTAAAATTGAAAACATTTTCATTCTATTAGCTCCAATAACATCTGTAAATATTTGATCTCCAATTGCAGCGATATTTTCATTTGGAATTTCTAATTTTTTTTGCGCCATTTTAAAACCTCTTTTTAAAGGTTTCATAGCAAATTTTATATATTCGATTCCAAGTAAATCTGCAACCATTTTTACTTTTGTTTCTTTATTTGAATTAGATAAAATTATGCATTTTATCTTATTTTCTTTCATTACTTTTCCCCAGTTTTCTAAACCGTCAATAATTTTTAAATCAAAATCTAAAAGTGTATTATCTACATCTAATATTAATGCTTTTATATTATTTTCTTTCAAAATTTCTGGTGTTACTTCTAATATATTTTTACAATATAATCTAGGATAAATTTTCATTGATATTCCTCCATTTTATTCATATATATATTACCAATATGTTACGTTTTTGTCAATTTCATTTATAATTTATTCTATCTGTATTACTTTTTATTTTACTCATTTACATTTTATTTTTTTAAATATATAATAATTTTGCCAATATTTAGATTATTTAGGAGTAAATTTATGGAAAATATATCTGACTCTAATATAAAATTTTATAAAAAAAGAAATCGTAGGCTTTTTGTTTTATATAAATTTTTAGCCAACGATTTACTTTTTTATTATACAATATCATTCTTGTTTTTATCAAACGTAAAAGGATTATCTACTGCACAAATTGTTTTTGCTGAATCATTTTATCCTATTTTTAAATTAATTTTTCAATTTCCATGTACAATTGGAATTCAAAAATTTGGTAAAAAAAGGTCTTTGCTATTTGCTAATTTATGTGTTAGTATTTATCTATTTTTAGTTCTTATATTAAATACTACATTTGAATTGATTTTAGCCAATATCTTTTGTGCAATCGGTTTTGTTATAAAAGGAATTACTGAATCAAATTTCTTATTTGATTCTCTTGAAGATACAGAAAACAAAAAAGAAAATTTCTCAAAATTAGAAGGAAAAGCTTCTGCCGGATTCTTTTTTATAGATGCAATAACAGCTTTGGCTACAGGATTTTTATATTTAATAAATCCTTATATTCCTATGATATTATCTTGTATTTGTATGATTTTAGCAATTCTAATAGCTTGCTTCTTCCGTGAAATACCTACTTCTCAAAATCAAGAAAAAATAAAAACAAAATTCACAAAACAAATTAAAACTCAAATTTCAGATACTTTTACTGGATTCAAATATATTTTAAAATCAACAAGACTTAGAGCTTTAATTTTTTTCAATGCTTTACTTGTTAGTTTACTAATTTTAATGGTTACATTACATCGAAGTATTTTAGATTCTGTTGGAGTTACTTCTGAATATTTTGGAATTATATTTGCTATTATGGGAATTGTAATTAGTTTCTCTTCTAGTAGAAGTATACATATACATAAAAAATATCATAACAAAACACTATCTATTTTAGGAATTTTACTAACAATTTCAATTATTATAACTGGATTATGCACAATAATAAATTTACCAAAAGTATTAATGTATTTTGTTTTACTTTTAATGATTTCTATATCTTATATGGTAAAAGGACCGCATTATGTTTTGATAAAACAATACTTAAATAGTTTTTGTGATAGCAATATGAGAATAAAAATATATTCTGCAAATCTTTTCTTTGAATATATTTGCACAGCAACAATCTCTATGATAACATCAGGACTGCTAAATTATTTCTCAAGTTCTTACGCTGCATTAATTGTTGGAATAATTTCATTTGTATTAATGATTTTCTTAATAAAATATATGTCTACACGAGTTGGCCTAAAACCAGAAGAATATTCAGAAAAAGACGTTTGTTTAACAAAATAATTATTTGCAAAAAATATGTTTACCTATAGTCATAACTTGTGGCCTAGACCAAATCCATCCTGAAGTTGCTGTATCAGGATTAAAATAATAAATACAACCAGAAGTCGGATCCCATCCATTTATTGCATCTTGTGCTGCTTTTCTAGCTTGGGAACTGGCTTCTAAATTTATTTGTCCATCAGAAACACAAGTATATGCTCCAGATTGATAAATTACTCCTGCTATAGTATTGGGAAATCTCGAGTCAGCAACTCTATTTAAAACAGTAGCTGCTACAGCAACCATTCCTTTATAAGGTTCTCCTCTTGCTTCTCCATAAACTAATTTACTAAGTAAATTTAAATCAGTATTATTTACATTATTTCCAGAATTAGAAGAACTTGAATTATTAATACCTAAAGCTTGCAGAGTTTTTTCTCCTGCTATTCCATCTACATCCAATCCATTTTTTGCCTGAAATTTCTTAACAGCAGAAAAAGTTTTAGAACCATAAATTCCATCTACATCTCCATCATAATATCCCCATTCTTTTAATTTTTTTTGAATTTGTTTTACTTCTTCTCCTGAAGAACCATACCTTGAAATCCCCAAACATACTGGTACTAAAAAGCAAGATATTAATAATACTATTACCCAAAACAGATATTTCTTTTTCATTACAACCTCCTGCATAATTTATTTCTAGTATTTACCTAACTTTTATTTTTTATTCATCTTTTTGTAATCAAATTGTAACATTTATTTATTGATATTTGCTTGAAAATAATATTAATTATTATTATAATACATATATAAAAATAGAAAATTAGGGAGTGTTTCAAAAATGAGCTATTCTAATATAAAATTTGGTGATAATTTAATGAAAAACAAAGCTTGCAAAATTACTTATTCAGGCCACTTATTCCAAAATGGTTCAGAATTTGTAAATATAGTTTATGGTTTTGGAAATGAATGGCATCACACAAAAGAACAAGAAATGGAAAGAACAGATGAAGGATTTGTTGTAAATGTAAAAATGTTAGATTTCGATACATTTAATTTCTGCTTTAGAAATTCTGTTTACGAATGGGATAACAACAATAATCAAAATTACACATCTCCTATCACAGAAGAAGTTGAAGAAGAAGTAAATTTCATTTTAAATGATGATTCAGTAATTACAAATATTATGAATAATTTATGTGAAATTGATGTTTCAGCTGTAGAAACAAAAGAATTAGAACCAATGGATGTTATTGAACCAGTCACAATGGCTGAAAGTGCTCCTTTCGAAATAGAAATTGAAACAAATACTCCTGTTGATATAGAAGATTCTTTAGTGAATATTACTGAAGCAGAAGGTTTAGATCAAGATATTGAAAAATTATTCACAGATATTTATCAAGAAGCAACAGCTGATACTCAATCTCCTGCTGAAAATGTATTTGATATGAATAATTTAATAGATGAAATCCTATCTCCTGTTGTTAAATCAGACATTTTCGAAGAAGATCCTTCTGAAAACACAGTTTCTGAAAATGTTCATTCTAATTTCTTTGAAGATTTAGATGATTTAGATGAAGATGCAAATCTTGATAATAAAATTGATAGTTTAATTACAAATTTATTTAACAATACGAAAGCATTTGCTGAAAGCAAAAAAATAGAACAAGAAAATATTAATGAAGTTGAAATTGATAAAGTAATAGATAAAAGAATTGATGAAATTCTTTCAGAAACTCCAGTAATTGTAGAAGAAGCAACAATAGAAGAACCACAAGAAACTGTTATAGATACAGTAGAACAAGTAGTTCAAGAAGAAGTTTCAAAAAAAGTTCCAGACTTTACAATAATTGAAGATGAAGAAGAATCACTTATCGAAACATTAGAAGAAACAGATTCAGTAGAATCAAAAGAAGAAACAGCATTAATCGAAGTTGGTACAGAAAATGGTTTTGTTGTTAGCCCAAGAGCTCTTGGAAAATTCTATATGTTAAAGAAAAAAATAAAATTAGCATTTTCAAAATTATTTGTAACAATTCCAAAAATGCTTTCAAAAGGATTTGATACAGAAAATAACTAATACATATCCCCTCAAAATATTAGAGGGGAATTTTTTTATCAAAAATATACAATTATAAAATATTAAAATAAAAAAGAAAGTAGCTTTATTTCTACTTTCTTTCATTTTATATTTAAATTTATCTATTAATTAGAATATTCCAACAATTTCTCCATCATTATCTAATTTTATACTTTCTGCAGATGGTACTCTTGGAAGTCCTGGCATTGTAAATATTTTTCCTGTTTTAATAACCACAAACTCAGCTCCATTTTTTACAATAGCTTCTTTTATTGTAATTCTAAATGGTTCATCACAAAGTAAATTTTTAGCATTGTCTGATAATGAGTATTGTGTTTTAGCAATACAAACTGGATAATTTCCATATCCTAGTTTTTCAATTTGCTCTATTTCTTCTAAAGCCGAATCTGTATAATCAACACCTTCTGCTCCATAAACTTCTTTTGCTACTTGTTCTATTTTTTCTTTTATTGACATTTCATCTTTATATACAAAAGTTACTTGATTTTTCTTGTTTGTCAATTCAACTATCTTTTCAGCTAAATCTATAGCTCCTTCTCCACCTTTTGCCCAAACTTCAGCTAAACTTAAATTAACACCAATTTTTTCAAGCTCTGCTTGTAAAAAATCAATTTCTTTTTGACTATCATTTTGATATTTATTAATTGCAACAATTGCATTTAATCCAAATTTATTTTTTATATTATCAATATGTTTCTTTAAATTGTCGATTCCTTTTTCTAAAGCTTCTAAATTCTCATTTTGACATTCATCTACTTTAGCTCCACCATGATATTTTAAAGCTTTAAGTGTTGCAACACAAACTGCTGCAGATGGATTTAAACCTGCTTTTCTACATTTAATATCAACAAATTTTTCTGCTCCAAGATCCGCTCCAAATCCCGCTTCTGTAACAACATAATCTCCAAGTTTTAAAGCAAGTTTTGTAGCAATAACACTATTGCATCCATGAGCAATATTAGCAAATGGTCCACCATGAACTACTGCTAAATTGTGTTCTAAAGTTTGTACAATATTTGGATTTATTGCATCTTTTAAAAGAACAGTTAATGAGCCTTGTGCATTTAAATCTTTTGCAAAAATTGGTTTATCTTCTTCATTATATCCAACTATAATATTTCCAAGTCTTCTTTCCAAATCTTTTACATCTTCTGCTAAACAGAATATAGCCATAATTTCAGATGCTACAGAAATATCAAATCCGTCTGGTCGTGGAGACATATTTTTTTCTTTTGATAATCCAATTTCAACTTCTCTTAAAGCTCTATCATTTAAATCTACACATCTTTTCCAAATTACTTTTTTAAATTTCAAATTATTTCCATAATAAATATGATTATCTATCATTGCAGCAAGCAAATTATTTGCTGAAGTTATTGCATGTATATCTCCAGTAAAATGTAAGTTTATATCTTCCATTGGAGCTACTTGGGCATATCCACCACCTGTTGCCCCACCTTTTACACCAAATACTGGTCCTAAAGAAGGTTCTCTCAAAGCTAAAACTGAATTTTTTCCAATTTTATTTAAAGCATCAGAAAGTCCAATTGCAACTGTTGTTTTTCCTTCTCCAAGTGGTGTTGGATTTATTGCTGTAACTAAAATTAGTTTCCCGTTTTTTTTATTTTCTTGTTTTTTTATAAATTCTTTTGTAAGCTTAGCTTTGTATTTACCATACACTTCTAAATCGTCTTCTTGAATTCCATATTTTTCTGCTATTTTTACGATTTTTTCTAGTTTTGTATTTCTTGCAATTTCAATATCTGTCATACAAAAACCTCCTTTATATATTTAGTTTTATTTAATTTATATTTATTCTTCTGGAATAAAATTTTCTTCTTTTATTTCATCATTTTGATTTATTAAAATTGTAATTCTTTTTTCTGCATCTTCTAATTTTGAATTACATTCTTTTGAAATTTGCATTCCTTCTTCAAATAATTTTACTGATTCATCTAAAGATAATTGTTCTTTTTCTAATTTATTTGTAATTTCTTCTAATTTTTCAATTAGTTCTTCAAAATTCACATCTTTTTTACTCATTTTCCCATCCCCATTTGCTTCAATAATTTTTATTTAATATTAAAGCGTTAATTTTAATAATCAACTTCTACTATTTTTGTTTCTAAATTAACTTTAAAATAATTTTTAACAGTAGCTGATTCTTTAGATACTACTGCAATTATGTACTCTCCATTACTACTTACAGAGTCACATCTAAATGTTACTGTTGGATCTTCTCCCCATTTTTCTTTTACAAGAGCAATTGCATCTTGTTTTTTATCTGTAGTTCCAGCATTGGAATTAGACTCATATACAGTTCCTTGTAGTTTTACTTCTGTAACATTTTCAATTATCTCTTCTTCTACAACTTCATTTTCTACTGAATTTGAATCAATTTCATTTACTATATTTGCTACATTTTCTACTTCTTCATTAGATATAACATTTTCACTAGTTTCATTATTTACTTTTTCTTTGTTTTTTCCAAAAGTAAAACAACATATAATTACAACTAATATTACTAAAACTACTGCAATTACTATTTTTGCATTTTTACTCATATCTTAATCACTCTCTTTTCTTCTATATTTTAAATTACTTTAGCTTTTGCATTTCCATCTTGGAATCTTAAATCAACTTCCATTCCAATTTTTAAATCTTTTGATTTTGTAATAACGTTTCCTTCGCATTCAGTTAAACAATAACCTCTTGTTAATGTTTTTAAAGGACTTAAAGTATCTAATTTTGTTATAGCTTTTGCAGCTTCTAATTTACAATCTTTTAATTTTTTTATACTACTATTTTCTATCGCTTTCATACATCTATCAATTCTTAAATAACAATCATTTATTCTTGACAATGGTTCTTTATAAGCTCTAGAATTCATTACTTTTTCAAATCTTAATCTCATAAGTTCAGTCTTTCTTTTTAAAGACATTTTTAATCTTCTTTGATAAAGATTTATAGAATATTTTAAATCTTCCACATCCGCAACTGCAAGTTCTGCTGCAGCTGATGGAGTTGGTGCTCTTAAATCTGCTACGAAATCTGCTATTGTAAAATCAGTTTCATGACCGACTGCAGATATTACTGGAATCTCAGATTCATAAATTGCTCTTGCAACAACTTCTTCATTAAATGGCCATAAGTCTTCAAGAGATCCTCCACCTCTTGCAACTATTATTACATCTGCTAATTTTTTCTTATTCATTAATCTGATAGCATTTGCAATTTTTATTCCAGCGCCTTCTCCTTGAACAGGAACTGGTAATAATCTTATATATACATTTGGATTTCTTCTTGTAGAAACATTTATTATATCTCTTATTACAGCTCCAGTATTTGAGGTTAATACACCAATTATTTTCGGCATAAATGGAATTGGCTTTTTATGAGCTTGATCAAATAAGCCTTCTTCTTCAAGTTTGGCTTTTAATTTTTCGTAAGCAATATGTAAGCTTCCCATACCATCTTCTTGCATAGCTTTGCAATAAATTTGATAAATGCCATCTCTTTCAAATACAGATACTGTTCCAAGCACTAAAACTTTCATTCCATCTTTTGGAACAAAATTTAAAGTAGCAGTTGACGTTTTAAACATAACGCATTTGATAAGTGAGTTTTCATCTTTTAATGTAAAATACATATGACCAGTGTAATGGTGCTTAAAATTTGAAATTTCCCCCTTTACATATACATTATTTAAAAATTCGTCTTCTGCTACTCTATCTTTAACATACTTATTTAATTCTGTTACAGAAATTGGATTAATTTTCATTAAGTTCTCCGTTTAAATTTTTTTCTTTAACAACACTTGCTAAAATTCCATTAATAAATACAGGCGCTGATTCATCAGCATATTTTTTTGCAAGCTCTACAACTTCATTTATAGCAACTTTATAAGGTAGTCCTTTGTAAACCATTTCATAAATTGCAAGTTTTATTAAACTTAAATTAATTTTTGAAATTCTGTTTAAACTCCAATTATCTTTTAAATTATTTGAAATTAAAGAATTTATTTCTTCAATATTAGCTTTTATTCCGTCTTTAATATCTCTTAAATAATCGATAACAATTTCTTTTGTTATTTCATTATTTTCAATAAATATTTCAAATTGTTCTTCTTCTGATTCTTTTTGAACTTCTATTTCATATACTAGTTTAAATGCTAGTTCTCTCATTGCAGATCTTTGCATGATATCCTCCTAAAATTTATCAATAAATGCTTTTAATTTTTCTTTTACATTTGGTTTGTTCTTTTGTACATAATTTCCTAAAACTGCTCCAGCTAAAACAATTACTACATAGATTAATAATTCATATATTCCTGTAAAGCATAATATTAAAGCAATTAATCCTCCTATTACAGCTCCACCGTATTGTTTAATAAATAAATTTATTTTGTTTTCATTGTTTTCGTTATTTTCTTCCATTTTATTATTCCTCCTCGTTTTTTTCTTCAGAATTTGTATTTTCTGTTTCAACTTCTTTTTCCTTATTTTCATCTTCTGTTGGAGAAGGTAATCCTTTTACTTTTTTTGATGTTATATTTTTGATTTTTATATTAACTTCTTTAACATCTAAATCAGCTGTACGTTTCATAGCAACTTTAATTTTTTCTTGTAATTCATTTGATATATCTTTAATCATTACATCTTTGCTTACAACAGCTGTTACATAAACAATTAAATTCTTATCTTTATCTAAAATTGTTTTACTTGAAACTGTATCAGCTCCTGGAATATCTTTTATAACACTTGCTATTAAGTTTTCTAAGCTTTCTTTAGAAATAACTAATTTTCCATTAGCATTTTCTAAAATTATTCCATCTTTTCCGTTGTTTTCTTTTTTACTTGTAAAGAATATTCCTTTAATTGCAAGTAACATTAAAACAGCTAAAACTCCTATTGCAATCTTTATTCCATTTTCATAGTCTACAAGTAACGCTAAATAATCTTCTATTATTCCCATTGGTATTATTCCTGTCATTATAAGAATAAGTCCTACTGCTAATACTAAAATTATTAATGAAAATATTTTTAAAACTAATTTATCCAAAAATTTCATATCTTTTTCCTTTCTTTATTCTTAAACATTTCCTTCGTTATTTTCTACATTCTCCGTATTTTCAACGTTTTCTGTAACTTCTTCTTTTACTTCTTTTTCAGTTATTGCATGAACACCTTGAACATGAACATTAACTTCTAATACTTTTAATCCTGTCATATTTTCAACAGCTTTTTTAACTCTTGATTGAATTTCAAATGCTACTTCTGGAATTCTTGCACCATATTCTACAATTATATTTACATCTATTTTTGCGTCTTTTTCTCCAACATCAACTTTAATACCTTTTGTTAGATTTTTCTTTCCACTTAAAGCTTCTGTAATTCCTCCAGCAAAACTTCCTGCCATTCCATACACTCCTGGAACATCAGAAATTGCAATACCTGCATATGTTGCAACTGCTTCATTTGCTATTTTAATAGTATCGCTTCCTTCTACTACTGGAATTTCTTCTAAGTTTTCTACTTCTTGATTATTTTCTTCCATCACATGACCTCCTTCATTTTGATGAATTTACTTTATAAGTATATCAATATAATTATTTTTTTACAAGCTTATTCAAAAATTTCTCCTGCTTCTATTTTGTTACCTCTTAAGAAATCTCCAATAGGCATTCTTTTAGCATTTTCGCCTTGTATTTCTAAAATAGATATAACTCCATCTATAGTCTTTATGAATAACCCTTGTTTTTCATTTGCTAAAACTACAGTTCCTGGTTTTAAATCATTTATATTTTCTATGCTATTTTTCTCTTGTAATTCTTCAATAGAAACAATTTGAACTTTCCACATTTTTACTTTTTTACCATTTAAAAATGTATATGTTCCCATTATTGGATTTAATCCTCTTACAAGATTTTTAATTTCATTTGATGTTTTTTCTTGCCAATTTATTTTTGACATTTCTTTATCTAGCATAGGTGCTAAAACAAATTCTTCTGGTTGAGGAGTTCTTTCTATTATTCCATTTGAAATATCAGTTACGACTTTTGTTAAAAGTCTAGCTCCTATTCCAGATAATCTATTCCATAATTCTCCTGTTGTTTCATCATTACCAATTTCAACTTTTTCTTGAAGAATAATATCTCCTGAATCCATTCCTGCATCTAAATACATTATAGATACACCAGTTTCTTTATCTCCATTTAAAATAGCCCATTGAATTGGTGCTGGTCCTCTATATTTTGGAAGCATAGATGGGTGAACATTTATACATCCAAGAGCTGGTATTTTTAAAAATGATTTTGGAAGAATCACTCCATAAGATACAACACAAACTAAGTCTGGTGTTAATTCTTTTATTTCATTTTTAAACTCATCATTATTTGAAATTTTCTCTGGTTGGAATAATTTTAAACCTTTTTCTATAGCATATTCTTTTACAGGAGATGCTACAAGTTTCATTCCTCTTCCAGAAGGTCTATCTGGTTGTGTAACTACTCCACAAATTTCAAATCCTGCGTTATATAAATTATCTAAAGACTCTCTTGCGAAGTCTGGTGTTCCCATAAAAAGTATTTTCATTAATTAATTCCTTTCAAAATTATTCTTTTTCTTTTGGTTGAACAGTCTCTAAAGTTCCTGGTTTTACTATTTCAACAAAAACGTGTCCATCTAAGTGATCTATTTCATGACATAAAGCTTGAGCTAAAAGATCTTTTGCTTTTAATTTTACTTTATTCCCATCTAAATCTAGAGCTTCAACAACAACTTCTTTTGGTCTTTCAACTCTTCCGAATTTATTTGGAAAACTTAAACATCCTTCATCAACTTCTTGAACACCTTTTGTTTTTACTAAAACTGGATTTATTAAAACAAATTGCATTCCTTCTTCATATAAATCTATAACAATTATTCTTTTTAAAACACCTACTTGAGGTCCTGCTAGTCCAACTCCATCCCATTTGTGCATAGTCTCAATCATATCTTGAGCAAGCTCTTTGATTTTATCATCTATTACATCAATTTCTCTTGCACGTTTACTTAAGATTTCGTCTCCTTCGTATCTTAAATTTCTAATTGCCATTTTTATTACCCCTCTACTTTTATATTTTATTCTATATACTAATTCATTGTGCTTGGATTTATATCTACCACAATACTTGTATCTTTAGCTTTTTTGATATTTTCATCATTAATTGCAAAATTTATTATATCTAAAACTCTAGATGTTACTTTGCATTTCATTATTATTCTCCACCTATATTTATTTTTTATTTTATCTATTGGTGAAGGAACTGGTTTATAGATTTGTATATTATCATTTTTTACTGAATTTATTTTTTTATAAACTAATTCTGAAATTTTTTGTATTTCTGATAAGTTTTTCCCTGTAAACCTGATAAGTATTATATCGCAAAATGGCGGATAATTCAACATTTTTCTCAAATTCAGTTCTTGATTATAGAATAAATCATAATCTTGTTTTTGACTATCTATAATTGCATAATGATCTGGATTATAAGTTTGAATAATAACTTTTCCTTTTTCTTCTCTTCCACTTCTTCCAGATACTTGTACTAAAGTTTGAAATGTTCTTTCAACTGCTCTATAATCTTCTAAATTCAAACTTCCATCAGCTGTAATTACCCCTACTAAAGTCACATTTGGAAAATGATGCCCTTTTACAACCATCTGTGTTCCAATTAAAATATCTATATTTTCATTTTTAAATGTATTTAAAATTTCTTCATGAGAATTTTTCTTGCTTACTGTATCTATATCCATTCTTATTGTAGAAGCTTCTGGATATAATTTCTTTATCTCTTCTTCTAATTTTTGAGTTCCTGTTCCAAAATATTTTACTTTTTTACTATTACATTCTGGACACTCTTTTATAACAGGCGTTTCAAAACCACAATAATGACATTTTAATCTATTTCCACTACTATGATAAGTTAAACTGATATTACAATTTTTACATTTAGCAACATATCCACATTCACGACACATTACAAATGTTGAATACCCTCTTCTATTTAAAAATAAAATTGTTTGTTTTTTATTTTTTAGATTTTTTTCTATTTCATTTTGTAATTTAAAACTAAGCATTGATCTATTGCCAATCGCTAGTTCATTTCTTAAGTCTACAATTTCAACCTCTGGAAGTGTAGAATTTGTTGCTCTTTTTGTTAATTTATATATTTGAATATCTTTATCTTCTGCTTGTTTCATTGTAACAATATCTGGAGTTGCACTTCCTAAAACTAAAGGACAGTTATTTTTCTCTGCAATATATTTTGCTAAATCTTTAGCATTATATCTAGGTGTAGAATCAGATTTATATGACATATCATGTTCTTCATCTATAATTATAATTCCAATATTTGTAAGTGGTGCAAATATTGCAGATCTTGCTCCTATTACAATTTTTGCTTCATCTTTTGCAATTTTTTGCCATTCATCATATCTTTCACCAATTGAAAGTTTACTGTGAAGAACTGCTACTGTATCTCCAAATCTTGCTAAAAATCTGTCAACCATTTGAGGTGTTAAAGAAATTTCAGGAACAAGAACAATAGCTTCTTTTCCTTGTTCTAAAACTTTTTGAATTAATTGAAGGTAAATTTCTGTTTTTCCAGATCCTGTAATTCCATAAATTAAATGTTTAGAAAATTCACTGTTCTCAACGCAAAAACTTATAGAATCAAAGCATTTTTTTTGCTCTTCATTTAAAACTTTGGGCTCGTCCTTTTCTATATTTTTATGTACAAATGGATTTCTTTCGATTTGCTTTTCAATAATTTCTATATATCCGTTTTTCTCTATTGTTTTAAATATACTTCTATTTACTTCTGTTAAGATTTCTAAATCTGAAATATACATTCCGTCATTTTCCATTAAAAATCTTAAAACTCTAATATGTTTATCACTTTTTATTTTTCCATTTTCTATATCAAAATTTATTTCATCAATATCTTTTTTTAAGAAAACAAAATTACCAACTTTTTCTTTAGCTCTATTGGCTAATTCTTTTCCTCCAGTTCCAGGTGGAAGCATTAATTTTATACAATCAGAAATATTGCAAAAATATTTTCTAGCCATAAGTTTTGCAAGAGTAATATTGTTTTCTGTTAAAGATTCTTCTATTTCAATCTTTGCTATTTCTTTCAAAACAATCTCTTCATTTTTTGCAATTTCAGACTCTTCTTTTAAATTAATAACAAAACCATCTTCTAATTTTTTTCCTCTTCCAAAAGGCACCAAAACTCTAGCTCCAACTTTTATGGTATCTTCCATATCATTTGGAACTACATAATCAAATATTTTATTTAATGCTTTAGCATTGCTATTAATTATTACTTCTGCGTACATTTTTATCCTTATTTTGATATATTTTTCTTGGGTTATTATATCATGAAACTCTTGATTTGTGTAACTTTTTTTGAGATTTTCAGAAAATAAAAACAGCAGCATAATCAAAATTATACTGCTGTTTTTATTTATTTATTTTCAGTTTTCATTTCTTGTCTAATAATTTCTTCAATTACATTAACAGTTTTTTCTAAATTATCATTTTTTAGAACATAATCATACATTCCAATTTTTGATTCTTCATAATCAAATCTGTTTAATCTTAAAATTATTTCTCCTTCAGAAGGTTTATCAATTCTGTTTTCTAATCTACGTCTTAACTCTTCTTTTGGAACTCTTAAAAAGATTGTTACTATTTTTATATCTTTTAAAGTTTCTTTTAATTTTTCAGTTCCATTAACATCAATATCTTTAATGATAATTCCTGATTTTGATTCTTCGTTAAGTATTTTCTTTGAAGTTCCATAATAATTATTGTGATGAATATCGTATTCATAGATTTCATCATTTTTTATTTTTTCTTCAAATTCTTCTTTTGATAAGAAGATGTATGTTTGACCTGGAACGTCACCTTCTCTAGGTGGCCTTGATGTAAAAGATGGTATTGATTTTACATTATCCATTCTTTTAATTATTTCTTTTTTTATTGTATCTTTTCCAGCTCCTGCTACACCAGATAATATAACTAACATAAATTTTACCCCTCTTGATTAATTTAATTAAATATTATTCTTCTGTTTCTTCTAATTTTTCAACTTTTCCTTCTGCAATTTCTGTAGCAGCTAAAGTTACAACTGATCTATCTTTAGCTTTTGTTTGTACTGGATCACCATTTGCAATTTGTCTTGCTCTTCTTGCAGTCATAATTACTAGAGAGTATCTATTGTCTCCTACTTTTTCTAATAATTCAGATACTGTTGGTTTAACTATCATTTTAAAATTTCCCCCTTAAATTTATTTGTTTTCATCATCATTATCTAATCCTGTATCAACTCTTCCTGCGATTGTTTCTGGTTGGACAGCTGATAAGATTATATGTCCTGAATCCATTATAATAACAGATCTTGTTCTTCTTCCATAAGTTGCATCAATAGCATTTTTTCCATCTTTAGCCTCTTGAACAATTCTTTTAATTGGAGCTGAATCTGGACTAACTATTGAAATGATTCTTTCTGCTGAAACTATGTTACCAAAACCGATATTAATAAGTTGCATAATTTTTCCCCACCTTTTTTAAAATTTAGATTTTCAGTTTCTATAAACTTTATTCAATATTTTGAATTTGTTCTCTTATGTTTTCAACTTCTGTTTTTATTTCAATAACTTTATTAGTTATATCTAAAGAATTTGCTTTAGATCCTATAGTATTTACTTCTCTATTTATTTCTTGGATAAGAAAATCAATTTTCTTTCCTATAGGTGAACTTTGTTTAATCAATTCTAAGAATTGAGAAATATGACTTTTTAGTCTTGTTAATTCTTCTTCTATTGAAGATTTATCTGAGAATATAACAATTTCTTGCATTAATCTTGCTTCATCAACAACTCCTGGTGCTAATAATTCATTTACTCTTGTTTGAAGTCTTGCCATATAATCTTCTACTAATGTACTTGAGAATTTAGTTACTTCATTTACTTTTTCTTGAATTAAATAAATTCTTCTTTCAATATCTTCTACTAACTTTTTGCCTTCTATTTCTCTCATAGAAACAAATTTTTCAAGTGCATCATCTAAAGCAATCATTACTTCTTGTCCAATTAATTCATCATTATCTTCATCTTCAAGTTTCAATATTTCTGGGAATTTTGAAACATCTATAACGTTTAAATCAAATCTTAAATCTGCTTCTTCTGCTAATGATTTTAATTCTTTAATATATTCATTTGCTAAATCTTTATTTATTCTAATAGTAGTTCCTTTATTACTATAATTTTCAAAAGAAACAAATATATCAATTTTTCCTCTTGAAATTACTTCTGCTACTCTTTTTCTAATTTTGTCTTCAACACTATTTAAGAATCTTGGAAGTCTAACATTTATATCACTATATTTGTGATTTACTGATTTTATTTCTACAGTATATGTTCTTCCTTCATTTTCATACTTTCCACGGCCAAAGCCTGTCATACTTTTTATCAACTTTTTATACCTCTTTTCATTTATTATTTTTTCTCTTTGGTTTACTATTTTTCTTTTTATTTTCTTCTTTAGTTTTTGATTTTTTATTTTCTTGTTCTTTTTGAATAGTTCTCATTTTTTGTCTTTTTATAATTACTTTTCTTATTTCCTCTTCTTCTTCCATTTTTGCTCTATAAGATTTGGTACTTTGTTCATCTAAATAACTTTTTCTTTCATCATTATTCAATAATTCTTTAACATCACTTAAATTGTTTCTATGTTTAAATTGATTTTGTTTAAAAATTACCATTGATTTAAAAGCATAATAGATTAGAAGTACCGCAGGAAGTAACATCACACAATTTCTCAAATATGCAGTTGTGTGAATATATATATAAGGAATATATAAAGAAAGTATTCCGCATGCTAATAGTTCAACTCCAATAAGCCAAAGCTTTTTACTATCTTTTCTATATGCAAGTTCAATATCTATAACTGTTACAATAATAATTCCAAGCGCAAAATATTTCATATAATGTTCAAATATTTTTTGTTCAAAACTATAATATAATATATTTATAGCAGCCAGATATGCAAGTATTATTGCAGCAGCAATTAAATTATGAAATATATTAGTTTTTATATTTTCTTTTACATCTTGAGGAAGTTTTCTTTTTTCCTCAATTTCTAGCTGCATTAATTTAGCTTTTTCCAAAGACTATTTTCCTCCATTTTCTAATTCATACATTATTATTGAAGAAACTTGAAGTGCAACAGTTTCTGTTCTTAAAATTCTACTCCCCAAACTAATTACTTTTGCTCCTGCTGCTTTTAATAATTCAACTTCCATTGGTTCTAATCCACCTTCTGGCCCTATTAAAACAGCAATTTTATAATTTTCTTTAGTAGATTTTAACTTTTGTAGTTCATTTTTTATATAATTTTCTTTTTCCATTTCATAAGCTACTAAAAACAAATCAAAATCTTTTACCTCTTTTTCTAATTGTTTTACTGTTTCTAAACTTCTTACTTTAGGAATTATATCTCTTCCAGATTGTTTTGCAGCAACTTCTGATATTTTATTCCATCTATCTATTTTCTTTACTTCATCATTTCCATCAATCTTTACAATACATCTTTTCATATTTACTGGAATAAACTCTGTTACTCCAAGTTCTGTTCCTTTTTGAATAATAAGTTCCATTTTATCTGCTTTAGGAAGACCTTGAAAAATATAAAGTTCAACATTTCCTTCTGCTTCATTTTCTAATTCTTCTAAAATTTCACATATTACTTTTTTAGGAGAAATCTCTAAAATTTTACAATTATAATTTTTTGATGAATCTTGATTACAAATTTTTATTTCTTCACTAACATTTAATCTTAAAACATTTTTTATATGATTTACATCATCATCTAAAATTTCTATTATATTATTTGATATTTGATTTTCTCTTACAAAAAATTTACTCAAAACCTATTTTCTCCTAATCATTGATTTCTATATTATATCACACGTTTTTTTAGAAATAAAGAGATTTTTAAAGAAATTCGAAGAAATTTAAAGAAAAAATGAATTAATGTATTGAATGTTTCAAATATAATTGTTCAAAAAAATTAAAAATCGTCATCTCTTTATGACGATTTTTATAATTTTAATTTTTTACATTTAAAATACATAATTATCAGGGAAAACATTTTTGTCTTCATTTTTTATTTTTTCAATATAAGACTCTAAATCTAATTTTGACATTTTATCTATAAAATTATCCATTTTTTCTTCTGGTAATAAATTATATCCATTTGAATTATCTACATTCATTCTTTTTAATGTTTGTTTTATATTTTGGTTCATAACATCATCTAAATTTAATGAATGAATATTATATTTTTCTTCTAGATATGGATTTGAAATTCTATAGCTATAATATAAATCTTGTATCATTCCATCATAATCAACGCCTGCTAAATATTCATCACTTAAAAATTCTTGATAAAAAATAAAATCTGTAGCTAAATGTAAGAATATACCTTTTTCATAATCTGTTTCTACTTTGTTTTCTTTTAAAAATTCATTTAATCTAACTTTTTCAAAAACATATTGTCTTAAAAATCTTTCATCTCTCATTCCTGTATAATGGCTAATAGATTTGTCTTTTACTAAATCAGGATCAATACTTCCTCTAAAAAAACGTTCTTTATCATCTATTTTATTATTTTCACAATATTTTACTGCAACTGCTAAATGTATATTAAAACTAGGCATTTTGTTTCCTCCTCATTTGAACTTTCATTATTATATCATACTAATTAAAATTTGTAACAAAAAAGATATATTTTTTTATGAATAAAAACTTGATTCTGTGAATATAATACTATATAATTCATTTGTTGAAAAAATTAACATATTCCTCTTTAGCTCAGTTGGTAGAGCGCTCGGCTGTTAACCGATAGGTCGTTGGTTCGAGTCCAACAAGAGGAGCCAAAAAAGAAAGTAGTTTTCCACAATTACTTTCTTTTTTTATATTCTTTTTCCACAATTTATACAACAAATCTTGATAAAGTACTAGTAGCAAGCCTTTGCTAACATTATAAAAAAGAACTACATTTTAGTAGTTCTTTTACATTTTTATTTATTTTTTTCATCAGCAGCTAATAATGAATCTATTAATCCACAACATTCTCTACCTTCACCACAATATCTATCTGTAACACATGTTGGTCCTAATCCTTTTCCAATTAATGGTGCAACTTCTGAAACTTGTTTTGCAATCTCTTTTGCAATAAATCTAATTTGCCATTGAGCTTTATTACAACAACGTAATCTACAAACCCATTGTGTATTTCTTGCATTCA
Source organism: uncultured Lachnospiraceae bacterium (assembly GCA_964584475.1). Classification (GTDB taxonomy): domain Bacteria; phylum Bacillota; class Clostridia; order TANB77; family CAG-508; genus Scatovivens. The sequence continues at coordinate 102,532 of CAZPAF010000001.1, forward strand.
TAGTTGTAACAACATTTAGCATTTGATTTCCTAAATAGAAGTATACTAAATCTCCTTCGTTAACTCCAAGACTTTTAAATTTTTCTACCATTTCTATATTTTTCTTTGTAGCTTCTACATAAATATCATTTGCATTTGCTTTTACACTTTCAGGAATTACAAAATTATTCATATTCCACATTGGTGTAAATTCTGGAATTAATAATGAATGCATTCTATGACGTGTAAGGTGAGTTAATATAGAAAGTGAAATTGGAATTTGGAAAGTAAAGCTTGCTTGTTCAAGTTCTCTTCTCTCATTTTTATGCATAATTTCACTCATCATTTTTGCTTTAGCATCTTTATCTTTTTTTACCATGTTTGCTAATATTTCTTTAGCATCTTCTTTTGAGCATTGGTAATGATACATTATTGAACTTTCTAAAACAACATCATCTGCATCTGGTGTGTAGCTTATCATTTTTGCTTTATCAGCAATTTTTATTTCTGGTCTTTTTACCATACTTTCTAAATATTCGAATCCTGTTTTTAAATCATCTTCTTGAGATTTTAATCCTGCAACTAAATATGGAGCATGTTCTTTTGCAATTTTGTATAATTCATTTCCTAATTCTTTTAAATCAGGAATATTGCTTAAATATCCATTTCTTAATGCAATAATCATTTTTTCAAGTTCTCTTCCATCTAATCCCATTATGATATTGCTATGATATGAATATGGAAGAATAAATCTTGCATCTTCTACTTTTACTCCACTATCTACAATTTGACCATATGTATCAAATAAGTATTTCATATGTTTATTATATTCTTCTTTTAATTCTTCATTTTTCTCATGAAGCTCACCATCTTTATTTCTAAATTCTGGTGTGTAGAATCCTACTGTTCTAAAGTCTACTTCTCTTCTTGATTTTATTGTAAAAGAAGTCAATCTATATCCAATAATTGTTTGTTCAACAATTGGTGTAACATCATTTAATGCGAATAATAAATAATCATGTTCAATTATTGATTTGTGTCCCATTTTTATAATTCTTTTAATTAATTTTAAATTACTTTCATAATCATTACAGCTTTCTAAAACTTCTGAAACGTTTCCTGGAAATCTTGATAATTTTCCTGCTGCTGCAACATTTTGAATTCTTGTTTCTAGTTCTTCTTTAGTACATCCACCGATTAATTCAATTTTCATTTTTA
>CAZPAF010000002.1:0-96305 GCA_964584475.1 uncultured Lachnospiraceae bacterium
AATATAATTGTATTAAATTTATATTTTTATATTAATAATTTAAAATTAAGATTTTATACTAATAAAAACTTCTTATTAATAAAAAGATAAATTTTATCAAAAAAGTTTCAATTTTCTTACGGAAATCGGGTTTTTTTGGCAAAAAAGCTTGATTTTTTTCGCATTTTGTTAGATAATATATATGTATGATTTTATGTTAAAAGGAATTGTTAGTTATGATATTAAAATATATTGATAAATTTTTAAAGAAATTAAAAACAGACAGAAACACATTTGCAACATACGTATTAACTTTGATTTCTATCTACATCGTTTTAGATAGAGTCACAGAAATAATGCTTATAATGTTTTCTGGTCTTTCTGTTGATTATTGGGGACCTATAAAATACACCTTTGCTTTAGCATGTCCAATTTTTGCATTTTATTTTTCTCCAACATCAAAATTTGCGACAGATAAATATACAAAGACATACTTCTTTTATACCTATGCTGTAGCACTTTATATAGTAGCATTATCAATGTTAATACAATGGGTTAATCAAGTAGGTTGGCTATTATTATTCTCTGTTCCAAATTATTCATATATCATAACAACATTTATGGATTTAATAAGACCTGCATTTTCAGCATTTGCTTGGTATATTCCAGTATGTACAGTATTTCCATTATTTAAATGGTTATATACTACAGTTGATGATACATTATATATCAAAGAATCTATTTGGGATTACAAAGGAATTGACTTATCAGACAAATCAGCTGGAACAGGACCTTATACTTGTGAAATGTTCTTAAGTAAAGATAATGAAACAGGTAAATCAATTAAAACACCAGAATCTAGAAGATTTGAATCAACATTAATCGTTGGTGTTTCTGGTTCAGGAAAAACATCTATGATGTTCGAACCTATGATAGCAAGAGATATTGAAAAGAAATTCTTCTTTAGAGAAACATCTAAAGAATTAGCTTATACAGCATTAAAAACAAATATTGCTACATTAAATAGTCCTTACTCAAATGATTATATTAATGAAAACTTCTCATTAAATATGATTTCACCAGCATCTAACAAAGAAAAAATATTTAAATCATATTTCTCAAAATTAATTTACAATTATGATGGTGATAAAACAGTTTATAAAAATTTAGGTATTACATATATGGCTCCAGATTATGAGTCAATTTCTCATATGAAAGATGTTGCTAAAAACTTTGGTATGAAATATCACATAATAGATCCAAACGATGCAGATTCAATTGGATTAAATCCATTCACATATGAGGATCCGATAAAAACATCAATTGCAATATCTTCTATTTTAAAAAGAATGTATGCTTCTGAAGAAGTACCAAACTTTGGAAATCATGATGAAGCCTTTATGCAAAATATTGTAACTCAAGCAATCGAAAATTTAGTGTTAATGTTAAAAGAACTTTATCCAAGACTTCATGAAGGTCAATTACCTAACTTAGAAGATTTACTTGATTTACTTAACGATTTTGATTTGATAGAACAAACAGCTGAGCAAATGAAACAGTTCCCTGATCTTGCTCAAAATTATAAAATACAACTTGGATACTTTAAGAAAACATTTTACAAAGATGCTCAAGGACGTGAAGAAACAGCTAGATATTTACAAGCATCTGCTGCACAACTTGAAAATCTACTTAGATATCCTGGTGTTAGAACAATTTTATGTAATAGAACAAATAACTTAAATTATGATAATGCTTTAGCAAATGGAGACATTACATTAGTATGTACTCGTCGTGGTGATTTAGGAGCTAGTATTCACAAAGCATTCGGTCTATTCTTTATTTTATTAATGCAACAATCAGTTTTATCTAGACCTGGAAATGAAAAAACTAGAATCCCTCACTTCTTATACATTGACGAATTTCCTCCATTTGTATGTAAAGCAACTGAAGATATCTTCACTTTATACAGAAAATACAGAGTTGGAACAATTATTTCATCACAAAACTTATCTCAATTTGGTATTAAAAATGATTACAACTTTAGACAAACATTACTTGCCAACTGTTCTACAAAAATTATCTTTGGTAACAACACTCCTGAAGATAACGAATGGTGGGAAAAAGAACTTGGAGACAAGAGACGTTGGATGTTTACTCATGATTACAAAACAGATAAGGGTGAATATGATTCTACTTATAAATCTATTAAGTGGCAATGGATTCCAAACTACAAAGCTGGTAAGGTTCAATCATTAAAATTCAAATACATTATTTATAAAACAAAAGATTTGAAAGGTGCAAACCTTGTTGGTCAAGCAAAAGTTGATTTCCTTGAATCAAGATATAAAGAACCACAAAAAATCAAATCATTTAACTTTACTAAATTTGCTGGCGGAATTAGTCAAACTTCACATGAACATGATGAGTCACATGCTAAACCAAAATTCGATTTAAAAAATATTAACTTCGGTGGAACTGAAAACAATCCAAATGATATGGATCCAATTCAAACAAACACAAGTGATTTAAATTATAAATTTGATAACGAAAATGCTATTACTTCTTATACAGGTAATAACAATAATGATGATAAAAAATAATTTATAATAACAAAAAACTAACTATTAAATTTTAATAGTTAGTTTTTTTATTTATTTAAATATATTTTGTTTTTTAAACGCTTTCTTCTTTTTTTGGCATATACCAATATGAATTAAATCCACATAAATATGTCTTTGCCCCTTTTGGCATTTGTGTTAAAGCATTAAAAACATTATACCAATCCCCTACGCAACTACTTAAAGATAAAATACCTAAAGTTCCAAGTGTGATAAAATTATTGTTTATTAAAAATAAAATATATGGTATAACACCTAAAATCATACATGGAAGCAAACTCATAAAACAAAATCTAAATTTTGTCATTGATTCATTTCCTACAACAAATAAATTTCCCTGTTTTAAATTGTTATACATATAAACATCTTCTTTAAAACATATTGCGTGTAAAAATTCATGTACAACTAGACAAAGCATAAATAAAATCCATCCCCAAGTATCAAATACTATTGTTTTTGCAATAAAATAAGAAATTGTTAACAATAAAACTAAAACAATTAAGCTAAAAATTGACATTAAGTTTGAGAATTTTTTTATATCATCTGGTTCTTTAAACATTACAGCATTAGGCTCATGTTCTCTTTTGGGAAGACTATCCATATTTCCATCAAATTTTCCCATATAATGAAATCTCATATCTTTCTACCTCTTTTATTTATTTTACATAACAATTTTACATATTTCTATATTAAATATCAATAGGCAAAAATAAAAAGCCAGTATAAATCAAGTTTATACTGGTTTTCTAGCATAATTTATTTTTTAAATATATTTATCTACATCGATAATTTCCATTAATTCATTTTCAAAAACATTATATAATTTTTGAGCATCTTCATTTAATGTGTTTCTGTTTATTGAAAAGCTAACATAATTTATCTTAAAAGATATATTATGATTATGTGAAGATCTTACAGCTTCTCCAATAGATTTTTCCATAAGTTCAAAATTTTCTATATTAGCCCATATTAATTCTTTTACTAATTTAATTGTTCCAATATCATCTATATTTTCTTTTCTACCTTCTTCAGTTTCAATAGAAAATACATCATTAAACATTACTATTTGAATATAACTTGGACAAGTTGGCATTTTAGTTCCACTAAAAAATTTAAAATAAAATAGTTCACTCTCTAGCGCTTGTAATCTTTCTTTTTCACTTTTCATAATAAACCTCTATCTTATATCTATTTATAATTTTAAATATAAAATTTTTTATTCTAATATTTTAAATTCAACATTTTTTGCTGAGAATTTTCCTGTTTCTTCATTTTTTACAAATTCTGTTAATGATTGATTTAAACTTTCTGAATTTTGTTTTAAATCTGTTGTAAAGTAAACTTTTATTCCAGCCATTTCTAAACTGTTTTTAACTATTTCTTTAAAAGTTTCAACCATATGTTTTTCATCTTCACAAACTAAAATTAATTGTGGTCTAGCTTCATATCCAGAATCAAATGGAACAAAGTTCTCTAAGAAATCTTTGTATAATCTCATTCTATCAACAAATTTATTTTCCCAATCATCTTCTCTTCTAACAGCTTCAAAAACTAAGCTTAAAGATTTTCCTGCTTTTGCAATTTTAACTTCTCCATGAGCTTTAAATGTTTTTCCATTCATTTTTGCTGTTATTTGAGGTTTTACTTTAAAACTATTAAAGTTTTTAGATTTTCTCATATATGCTACGATAACTTGGTTTCCAGCTAATCTTTTTTTCATTAATGCAACTGGTTTTGTGTTATCTGTTGGTTGCCATTTACATTCAACTTCTTTTGAGTTAAGTAAATATTTACCCATTTTTTCCATACAATAAACTCTGTAAATACCTTTTCCCTCTTCTGAAGTAAAATAATATCTTGTTAATATTTTTGTTTTTACAAGTTGTTCTAATTTTGTATTAAGCTTGTCTTGTGATTTAATTTCAACACCTTTATGTGTTAACATTTGGAATATTTGTCTTGATGTTAAAAATTCAAATTCATTTACTAAATCTAGTATTTTGAAATGCACATCTGATATATGGCCAAGGTTAATTTTATGGATAATTTGATTTATAGACACATATCCATCCTTTCCATCAAATGTCTTTATTTCTCCTTCTCTAATAGCGAATGGAGAAACGGTAGTTTTAATTTCTTGATCTTCTACCATTTTAAAAAACCCTCCTTAAATGATTAAAAGTTTAATCTTTTTTCTTTCTTTAATAATTTTTTTAATATAAACATTTACTTTCTGGCCATACTCAACGCCTTCTTTGTATTCAGCAAGACCAACCAAATTAGGTTTTAGTTCTATGAAAATTCCGTTTTTGAATTTATCTGCTTCTTTAACAATTCCTTCTACAACAGTCTTTTCAGAGTACTCTTTTATATTTTCATCCCAATTCCCAAGTAATTCTTTATACGATAAAACAATTTTGTTATTATCTTTGTCAATTGATTTTATCATAACATTAATTTTTTGTCCATTAAAAAATCTTTCTTCTGGTGATTTTATTCTCGAGACCGAAATATCTTCAACATGAAGAAGTCCGACAACGCCTCCACCAATCTCTACGAAGACTCCAAATTTTCTCATGTTCTTTACGATACCATTAACAATCATTCCCGGCTGTAAGTTACTAGCCCACTCAAGAGCTTCTTTTTGTACACTTTTTCGCGACAATAATACATTGTTATCATCATAAATTTCTTTTACTTTAAATTGAACGAATTGATTTACTTTATTTTTACAAATGTTAGGATTGCAGAAACCAAAGTCATCTACATTTATTCCCTCTAGTTCGTTTCTTGGTATTATCCCATTTATATTATTTCCCAGGTTTAAATGTAGATTATAATTTGAATCACACTTATTTACATATCCTTGAAGTGTTTTTCCAGAATCAAATGCTTCTTGAATAAAAGACTTACTCATTTCATCTTTTGTTTCTTCCCAACCTTCTGGAATAAATTTTTGATATTCCATAAATTTCTCCTCTTTTGTAAATTTAAATTATTTCAATATATCTTCAACTTCTCTTTTTGTCATATATCTCCAAGTACCAAGTTTTAAATCTTTTACTCCAAGATTTCCAATTTTTGCTCTGTGAAGTGCTAACACTTTTTTTCCTATTGCTTCACACATTTTTCTTACTTGACGATTTTTTCCTTCATGTATTGTTATTTCTACTCTTGAAATATTTTTTTGTTCATCTATTTTCATTATTCTTGCTTTAGCAGGTTTTGTTGTATAATCCCCGTCTATTACTACACCTTGTCTTAATTTTTCGATATCATCATTTGATACAATCCCAACTAAAGTCACTGTATAAGTTTTATTTATTTCATGTTTTGGATGTGTTACTTTATATATGAAATCTCCATCATCAGTTAAAATCAATGCACCTGACGTATACATATCTAATCTTCCAACTGGAACAACTCTTGTTTTTACTTTTACTAAATCAAGAACTGTTTCTCTATCAAATTGATCATCCGCAGTAGTAACAACTCCAATTGGTTTATTAAGCAAAATATATGTAAATTCTTTTTTATTATTAGAAACCACTTTTCCATCAAATTCAACTTTATCTTTTTCAGGATCTACTTTAAACCCTAGTTCTACAGTTTTTCCATTTACTTTAACTCTTCCAGCTTGTATAAACTCTTCGCATTTCCTTCTTGATGCAATTCCACAATCTGCTAGAAATTTTTGTAATCTTATAGGTTCCATTTATTCCTCTTTTATATATTATTTTGTAATTTATTTAAAACTTCTTCAAAATATTCTGGAAGTTTTGCTTCTAAATTCATTTTTTCTCCAGTTGTAGGATGAACAAATTCTAATTTAGAACTATGAAGCATTTGTCCTTCTACTCCAAATGGATTTTTTCCATTTGAATAAACAAAATCTCCAACAATTGGATAACCAATTTGGGCTAAATGAACTCTTATTTGATGAGTTCTTCCTGTTTCAATATTTACTTCTAAAAGAGTAAAACCATCAAATCTTTCTAAAACAGTTATATGTGTTATTGCTTCTTTTCCCTTTTTTGAAACAGCCATTTTTGTTCTATCTTTTTCGCTTCTAGCAATTGGCATATTTATTGTTGCTTGATTTTCTTTAACTACACCTCTTACTAAAGCAATATATGTTTTTTTAACTTCATGATTTTTTATTTGCTCACTTACATTTATATGAGCTACATCATTTTTTGCAATTATCAAAAGTCCAGATGTATCTTTATCAATTCTATGAACTATACCAGGCCTTATTTCTCCACCTATTCCAGATAAACTATCTTTACATCTAGCCATTATAGCATTTACTAAAGTACCATCTGGATTTCCATTTCCTGGATGAACTACTAATCCTTTTTGTTTATTTACAACTAAAATATCATTATCTTCGTAAACAACATCTAATGGTATGTCTTCAGCTTTTATTTCAACTTCCTTTGGTTCTTCTTTAATTATAGTAACAATATCATTTAATTTTAATTTATATGAAGTTTTTGTTGTTTTATTGTTTACTAAAATATTTTCTTCATCTATCATTCTTTGAACTGCGACTCTAGATAAAGATTCATCTTTCATACTAATCGCTTTATCAAGTCTTAATCCAACAAATTCTTCTGAAATTTTATATTCTTTTTTATCCATGAGGTTCTCCTATTTATCGAATTTTCCTTTTGTTATATCTTTTGTAAATACGATTTTCATTAAATAAATTGGCAGTACAATCATTCTAAAAAATCTTGAAGGTTGAAGTATAAGTCTCCAAAGCCATTCTATTCCTAATTTTTGGAATATAACTGGAGCTCTTTTTATTTTTCCAGCTTCATAATCAAAAGTTCCACCTTGTCCAGCTGCAACATCAACTTTTAATTCATGTTTATGAGCATTTATCCATTTTTCTTGAATTGGAGCCCCCATTGCAACAAACAATACATTAGGTTTTAACTCGTTTATTTCAGCAATTACTTTTTCTTCAGAATCTTTATCAAAAAATCCTTCATGATATCCAACAATTTTTATATTTGGATATATTTTCTTTAAATTTTCAGTCGCTAAAGCTGGGACATCATCTTTACCACCTAAAAGATAAAATGTCCATCCTTCTTTTTCTCCAACTTCTAATACTTTTCTAAAATACATTTGTCCAGGTATTCTTTGTTTTAATGGTTTCTTTTGAAGTTTTCCACCAATCATAACTCCAACACTATCTGGAGTTGCTAAGTCAGCTCCTCTTAGAATATTATAAAACTCTTCATCCTTTTGAGCCATCATAATAAATTCTGTGTTAGGAGCAACAATTACTTTGCAAGATTTATTGCTACTTTCAACTAATTGTTTTGTTATTTCACCAGCTTCTTCAACATTAATATTATCAACATCAATACCTAGAATTCTAACCTTGTTACGCAAAACTACACCTCTATTTTTCTTGTAAATATTACTAAAAATATTACTAATAAAATTGCTCCAATAAATACAAACACATCCGCTAAATTAAATATTGGAAATTTATAAATTTTTATAAAATCTAAAACAGCTCCTCTAAAAATTCTATCTATTAGATTACCTAAACCACCAGCTAAAACCATTGAAAGAGCAACTGCCGTTTTTGTGTCTATCAATTCAATTTGATTTTTCACAAATCTAATTACTATAATCAAAACAAATGTCATTATAAAAATGTTTTTCACATTGCTTCCGTCATTAAATCCAAAAGCCATTCCAGTATTGTTAGCAATTTCAAATGCAAAAATATCATTTCCAACTGAACCTTCAATTAAATTACTAACTAACAACTTACTTGCTTGATCTATTATTATAAATATAGTTACTAAAATAACCATTAATCTTACAGTTTTATTTTTCAAAATTCCCCTCCCAAAACAGGATATTTTATTTGTTTACTATAACAAATCCTTTTTCTTTTTTCTCAGCAAGCTCTTCTTCTGTTAATTTTTTAAATATTTTAAAGTTTCCTTCATAATAAATTCTTTGATAATCAAAATCATTTTCTAATACCATAGCTAATTTTGAATCTTGGTATAGAATAATATGTGTTATATCATAATGTTCAAATTTTACTCTATAATCAGCGCTTACTCCTGCAATATTTAATGCATCTGAGAATATATCTCTTCCATTTTCATATTTTTTTGTATGTTTGTTATATTCACCATTAAATTCTGGTGTATATAAGTCACATCTTGAATCTATAAATACAGGAATTCCTCTGTGTAATAAATAAGCCCCATAATTATATTCGTTATATAATCTAACATTTTCTAAATCTAAATTCTCTAAAATCCAATCTGCGGCTTCTACAGGGTATGCTGAAGTATCTACATAATCTTCTCTTATTGTTGGTTTTATTATATTTGTACATCCTATTATAGTTAAACAAATTACAACAGTTGCACCAAACCAACCTGCAACCCAATTTTCAACTTTCTTAAATGTTTCTTTATCATACTTAGTAACTAAATACGATACTAAATTTGCAAGAATTGGTCCACAGAAAATTGCAAACATTGAAACTTGTCTTCTTGAGTTAAATGATAAGAATGTAATTCCTCCAAGCATAAATAAATCTGATAAACGAATTTTTACATCTGTAAAGATCAACACTAATAAATAAATAATAATTGCTACCATAAATTCTTTATTTTCAATTAAAGTTAATGGTAAATGTTCATTGATTGATCCAGTAGTATTACCTTGAAGTGTTTTTACAAGATAAGTATAAGCACCTGTTCCAGCTGGATTTAAGAATCCTGTTAATGCAGCTATACCCATTACTGCAATAAGTAATAATACTACGTGGTTTTTTTCAACTTTTATTCTATAAGGTTTTTGTCTTATAATACCTCTTTTTCTTTTTCTTTCTGCAATGTCATTTTCTACTCTAGCAATTTTTCTATCTGAAGCAGCTTTCTTTTCTTCATCTTTAGTTAATTTCTTTTTTAATTTAAAAATTCTTTTAAACAATCTTAAATCTAAATCAGCATCTTCTATAACTAGTAATAGATATTCGCCTATATATGGCAAAAATAATATAAAGTAGAATGGAAATACAGCACAATGCAAGTTTGTAATCAAAAGTGGAATTAAGATAAGTAAAAATGCATATCTTAATTTTTTTGTTTCTAAGAATTTTTCAATTGCAAATACTGTCCATACAAACAAGATAAAAGTTACAAGTTGTGCTCTTGCTGCTATAAATCCTTTTACAACATATAATGATCCCAAAGTGATTAATAGGGATACAACTTTATTTCTTGATTTTTTGTTACATAGTCCATATACAGAAAATCCCAAAATTGCTGTTAGTATCATTGTTGAAACATATATACCAGGATGTCCAAATGTATTATAAACCAAGAAAAGTCCCAAATCATAAAGCCAATGTGGATAAGTATATGGAAGATCATGTATTGAATAAATATCTTCTGTTAAATTTGATATTCCATTATTATAAATATATTCTCCAATTGTTATTGTATAGAAAGTATCATTTTGTAATGATTTTGGTGAAATTGCCATAGAAAAAATTGCAATACAGATAATTGCAATTACATGGAATAAAAAACCATGTTTTTTTGTTTCTTCTACTACCTTGCTTTCTTTTTCTACTTCTTCTTTTTTTTCAGTTTCTTCTTTTACTTGACTATCTTTATTATAATCACTTTCATTATTTTGAGTTTTTCTTATTTCATTTTCCTTAGGGTCTTGATCATCTTCTCTTTTTTCAAGAATTTCTTCATTTGAAATCATCTCTTCATTGTCTATTTTTTCATTATTTGTTACTAACTCATCGTTTTCTTCTTTATCAATTTTCATACGTTCCTCACAGATTTTAATATTTATAGAATTATATCAAATAACTAAAAAAAAATATATAGTTTAATCAAATTTTTCATATAAAATTCAAACAAAAAGAAAACGTCCACATACCAACCTCTGTTAGCACGTGAACGTTATATAATTTGCTAAAATCTATATAAAATAATTTTATATACTATTAATTTATTAAACAACTTCCTCTTCTTGCTTTTCAGTTTCTTCTTCATTTACAACTTCCATACTTGCAATTGAAACTTCATAAGCAACTCTTGTTTCAGTTCTTCCATCTTCATATTTTTTCTCGTATGTTCTAGATTGAACTCTACCTGTAATTTTTACTTCTGTTCCAACTTCCATGTTTTGGCAGAATCTAGCATTTCTTCCCCAAGCAATACTTGGTATGTAATCTGATTTGTTATAAGCTCTATTTACAGCTAATAACACGTCAGCGATTTCTCTTCCAAATGGTGTTTGTCTGTAAATTGGTTTTTTACAAACATAACCAACTAATGTAACTTCGTTTGTAACTTCTTCTTTGTCATCTTCGCCTTCTACTTCGTTAATTTCTTTTGCGAAAACAGTTAAGATTAATCTGTTTCTTTCATTTTCGTAGTTATTGTAAGATCTGAATTGCCCTTCAACTACAACTTTTTTACCAATTTCTAAATCTAATCCTGTTAATAATCTTTCTGAAATTGTAATTGGTATAATGTCTACTGTTGAACTTAATCTAATTACTTCTAGATTAAATACATAAAATTTTTCTCCGTATATCTCATGGCTGTAACTTTTATCACTTACAATTTTTCCTCTTAAAACTAAGTGATTGTTTTCTGAATAATTTGTATTCAATTTTAAATCCTCCTTAAAATTTATCTACTGTATTCTTCATATAATGTGTACCTTTTCTTCGTTTTTTCCATAAAAACAATTACAGTATAACATATTTTTCATCTTTTGTCTACATAAAATTGTAAACTTTTCCATATTTTGCCGATTATTTTTGTTTTTTAAATGCTTTTTCCCTCGTTTTATCAGCAATAACTGTGTAAACCTATTATTTGCAAACCAGTTCTATTTTATGTTAATTGTATGTGTTTATTTTAAATTCTATTTTGGTTTTAAAATTTAAGAGTAGAACTTTTTGCAGCTCTACTCTAAAACAAAATCTAATTTATTTATACATTTCCATCTAAAACATATTGTTTAAATAATTTTCCTCTTTCTTCAAAGTTTTTAAAATATCCATAACTTGAAGCTGCTGGTGATAACAGGCAAATTGTATTTTCTTTTGTAACTTTTTTTGCAAAAGCAACTGCATCTTTTAAATCTTCAAAATAATTTATATTTTTACTAGAGTTTTTTAATCTATCTTTTATATATTCTCCTGTTTTTGGAAGACAAATAATATTTTCTATTGTTTCATGGTTTCTCAAAAATTCTATTAACTCTACTAAATCTACTCCTCTATCGTTTCCTCCAACTAATATTGTGTTTACTTTTTCTAGTGCATTTACTGCATTAATTGTAGACGCTGGTATTGTAGCAATAGAATCATTATAATATGAAACATTATTTATTGTAGATACAAATTCCATTCTATGTTCTAAAGGTTTAAATTCCTTTATTGAACTTACCGCTTTTTCTATATCTAAATTTAAAATCTCACATGCTGATAATATAAACATTATATTATTTAAATTATGAGTTCCTTTTAAATTTATTTCTTCATGAATGTTCATCAATTCTTTTCCATTACAATATATTAAACCATTTTCTAAATATGCTTTATTTTTTGTATCTGGAATATCTTGCATAGAAACTGCATAATCATTTTCTTTATATTCAAATCCATATTTTTTCATATTTTCATTATCATAATTGTAAATTAAAAAGTCATTTTGAAATTTGGCTACATTAAATTTTGCTTCAACATACTTTTCAAAAGATTTATAATGATCTAAATGCTCTTCATATATATCTAATAAAATTGCTATATTAGGCGATTTTTGTACAAACTCTAAAGCATGTGAAGAAAGTTCTAAAACTACTATACTGTTACTTTTTATTTCTTCTATATAATTAAAAATTGGCTCACCAATATTTCCAAGCAAGAATGAATCTTTATCTTGATCTATCAATACTTTATACATTAAAGAGCTTGTTGTGCTTTTTCCTTTTGTTCCTGTAATACCTATTGTATATACATTTACAAATTCTAAGAATAGTTCTAATTGGCTAGTAATTTTATCTTTAATCAAACTTAAATCAACATCTTTTAAAGAAATTCCTGGAGCTTTTATTATCAAATCATATTCTTCAATTCCATTTAAATAATTTTCTCCTAAAGATACTTCTAAATAAGGATCTTCCATTAAATCTATTTTTTCATTTAATAAGTTCATATTTTTGTCTGCAATAAATAGATTTTTTTCAAAGAAATATTTTCTTAATAATTTATATGTTGATTCTCCTTCTTTTCCAAATCCTAATATTAATATTTTTTTGTCTTCTAAGTAATTTAATAATTTTTCAATCATATTGTCTCCATTTCTTAAAAATGTTTTAATCTATTTTTTTATTTCACTAATAATAAATTTATGGTCAAATATATTATTCTTTACTTCACTATAAGTACATTCTAAACAATTACTTATAATCAAATGATCTGATTGTTTATTATTTTTGGTTGGTTCCTCATTTGTTTCTTTACATATTTCCATTATCTTTGGAAATAAGCTTTTTGCATCACCAAAATTAAAATCTCCACATAAAATAATTTTTTCATTCTCATTATATATGTTTATAAATTTATCATCTACTTTTTCAAATATATTTAAATAATTTAATGGTGTTTCTTTAAATATATGAAATGGTAATAAATGTCCAGCAATTAGAGTTACTCCTTCTACTTTAGCTACAATAAATCCTTTATCATGAGAATAATATGTAGTATTTTCATTCACTTGATAAACCAAATCTGGATTATCAAGTAATATTTTTCCAACATTATCTAATTTATATTTAGAACAAATAACTACTCCCATTTTGCATCCAATATTAATATGAGAATCTGAAAGTTCATATTCCACCGAATATTTTAAATCAGTGTTTTTAGTTATATATTCTGATATGCTTGGCAGATAAGCTGATTTTACTATTGCTTCTTGCAGGCAAATAATATCTGCGTTCTCATTATTTATTGTATCAACAATATAATCATAAGAATCTATTGTTAATTTGCCATCACTATTTCTTTCATCTTCTCCAACATTCCACGTAATTATTCTAAATTTTTCCATAATTTATTTTAATCTTTCTTTTAATATTTTCTCAAATTCTTCTGGTACATTGTGTTCATTATTATAAAACGTTAATAAATCTTCATTAGAAAGTTCATAATTTTCTTTATAATAATTTAATAAATATGGAAGCTTGATTCCTTCACTTTCTAATTTTCTTATAACACTTGAAATTGAATATCTTATTTCACTATAAGTTCCAACACATTCAAACGGTTTTGTTTCTCCAAATCCACATAATTCTATAAATGTTTTTAATAAATCTTCTCTTTCAAATAAATCTTCACCAAAAATATTTATTAATTTTTCTTTATATAAAAATGGACTTAGAATTGTGTATACAAATAAACATTTTGGGCAGTCACAGCACCATTTCCAAGGCTCTTGTTTACTTCCCACATTACAACTTTTAAAAATATTATGATATTCATCAAGTTCTGAAAATAACTTTGCTATTTGAAGTTCACTTATTGGTCTTAATAAACTAAAATATTCAACATTTCCTTTTAAATATTTTTCAGCGTATTCTCTAAAATCATTTTCAAATTCTATTGTTTTTGAATATTGATGATTAATATTTTCTCCATCAACATTTGATTCATTTGCACTTGCTTCATTTGAAAGAGCAACATATTTTTTCCCTAAAAGATATGAACATAAATATGTTAAAAATGCTACCATTGCTGAAAATGGAGTATGACCATTTAAAAATCCTTTTGAATTTAATTCAATTAAATTTTTATCAATTGTTCTTTTTACTTCTATTACTTTACTATCTTCAAAACCTGCAACTTTTGCACATTCTGTAGACACAGTATTTTTTCCTATTCTAAAAGCTAAAGATTTATCTTTATAATCTTTTAATAAATCTAAAGTAACATTAGAATCTTTTCCTCCACCAACAGGAATTATAATTCCATCTAAATCATCAGCTTCTGATTCTACAACTAAACTTTCTCCACATGATATAAATTCAAAAAAGTCTTCTTCTGTTACATTTATATTATTTACAAATCTAAATTCACCTAAACCTAGATAAAATAATTTTTTAAACCATTTTTCTTGAAAAGCTTCTAGTTTTCCACATTTTATAATAAACTGTGGACTACAAGTTGCTTTAAAATAGCTTATTGCTTCAACCATTCCAAGATTAAATACAATATTTTTTACTTTATTTGAATTAATATCTTTAAAGCAAAATTCTTTTTTCAAAATTTCTACTTTGGGATTAAATTTTGTTAAACCTTCTATCTCGAAATCATATTCTATACAAATTTTGCCATCTTCATCCATAATTTTATAATCATTATATATAAATTTGGGGTACTCTTTTCTTAAAGTTTCAAACATACATTTCTCTCCTCTACATTTCATAAAACTATATTAAATTTATAAATCGAGATTTAATTCTGGTTCTCCATAGCATATCCCACAAGTAAGTTCTGCACCTTTATAAATAATATATGAAAAATATCCAGCATTTTCAGCCCTTGTATAAATCTTTGTTCCATCATCAAAATAATAAAGTACACTTTCATAATTGTAATCTTCCGGAAGTCTTTCACAAAAAATATCCAAAATCATACCAGTATTTGCTTTTTCGATTCCATAAGTTATCTTTACAACAGGAGAATTATTTGCAATATAATTTGTTTCTACTCCTTTTTTGCAAGAAACGATATTTTCTTCTTCCATAAAAGAATTAGGCAATGGAATATTTATATCCTGTTCAAATTCGAGATATTCAAATTTTTTAGAAAAAAATGAATTATCTATTGGGGTCAATAAATCAACTTGACTATTTTTTTGTTCAACTAATTCTAACATCTCTTTTTCAGCTTTTTGTTCTTCAGTAATAATGTTTATATCATCAAAAAATCTAATCCAACTACTAATTAAAGCATATGTTAAAAGTATAAAAAAAATCGCTTTTATAACATTTATTTTCTTTCCAAATTTTGGGGAATTGTTATTTTTCATAAAAAACCTCTTTTTATTTTTTTCAGTTAACAGTATATCACTTAAAGCTTTATCATTCAACTTATTAACAAAATTTAAATTTATTTCATACACTACTCATAGAGGCATACGCCACAATAAATATGAAAGGAAATAATATTATGGAATTTGATAAAAAAGTTATAGTTGATGTTGATGGTTTTATAGAAACTGGAAAACAATTTGATTTGGATTTAAAATTACCAGAAGATGACAGAAATGTTGTTTATGGAATAATTAAAGACCACAAAGGAAAACCAATAGAAGATGCAGTTGTGAAACTCGTTGAAGTTTGCAAAGATGAAAGAAAACCTGTATCTCATACTTTTACAGACAAAGAAGGAGAATTTGTTTTTGGTCCTCTTTGCCCTCACAAATCTTATTCAATTGAAATCTGGGTTAACAGAGTAAAACACGTAAAAATTTGTAAAATTTGTGAACACGAAGGAAAATGTTTAAAGGGAATTGATTTAAATTGTGAACCTGATTTTATAGATAAATCACATGAATATGAAAAAGATTATGAAGACAAAAAAGATGATGAATGTGATGAAAAATTTGAAATTGAAACATGCAATAAATGTGATAATGATAAAAAATATAGATAACAAAAAGCTCCCCATTTTGGGGAGTTTTTATTATATTTTTATATTTTTAATAATTATTTTTTATTTAAAATTACAATATCTTCTGCGTATAAAATCTCACAGCTATGAAGTCCATGGTCATCTCTTAACAAACTAGATGGTCCCCAGTTAATACCATTACTGCAATTTACTTCTATTAAATATCCTTTTATTCTTACAATATCAGCTTGTTTTATTTTCAATAATTCTCGCTTTAAATCTCTACTTAATGTAACAACATGATTATTAGAGATATGACTAAAAATATAGTCTTCACCATATTTTTTCTTTAAACTATCTGTATACGTGTACCAAACTACTCTTTCACTATTTAAATAATTTTGATCAGCTTTTATAGAATTAGAATTTTCGTCTAGTGCTATAGGTCCCCATGACAAAGTCAGATCTCTTGGTGAAATATAATTTGTCATATCCGCTGCTTCAAAGTTTAGAAAATTAGAAAAAAAGTTTGAACTATAATCTTTTATAGCCTCAACTTTTCCTGTTATATCGTAGCTAGCAAGTTTTGTTATTTTTATGTCTACACCAAACTTTTGAATTATAAAAGATTCTTTTTCTATTTTGGTTTGTACCGGTTCTGGAATAAGATCTTTACTTAAATCATATTCAACATATAAACTTGGATCTGGTTTATATCTATTTGCAAATATTACTATTCCTAAACAAATTGATAAAGCCACAAACATTATTATACAAATATAAAGCATTAAATCATTAGTTCTTTCTTTTTTTAACTTCAATTTTATTCTTTCAGCTTCATTCATATATTACTCCGTTTTATCTAAATATATTAGTTCTATATAAAAATTTTACTATATAATTTTGCTTGTTTCAATATATTATTTACATTGACATTTTCATTTTTCTAGCTATTTGTTTTCCTTTTTTCATCATTTTCTTTTTACTTTCATCTAACCCTTCTGAATACATCATCATTGTTCCTGCTGTTATTAAACTTCCTATCATAACACCTTTCATAAAACTCATAACACATTACCCCTTTCTATAATTTTTCACATGTATTTTTATAATTTTTAAATAATAAAAAAAATCAAAATACAAATTAATATTATTTATTATTTTCTTTTTTATCTACTTTATACTGTTTTATTAGTGAATATATTTCAAAAAAGGCTATAAAAAGTAAAAAAATACCAAAATATTTTTTTAAAGAATCACTTTCAAATTTAAAAGATAATTTACTTCCAATATAAGCACCAACTATTCCTGAAAAAATTATTGCTATAGATTTTTTATAATCAATAGTTTTATTTTTTATATTCATATAAATCGCTGTTATTGATGTTGGAATAAAAAATATTAGATTAGTCCCTTGAATTAAATGCTGATTCATATTAGAAAATATTCCCAGTAGTAAAATAAGGACAGTCCCTCCTCCCATTCCAAGTGCTGCAACAGTACCTGATACAATTCCAATTAAAATTTCTTTCATATTATCATTTTTGCTCCTGAGTAAATTAAAAGTATAACAAAAAACATTTTTAATACTTTTTTATCTAATTTTATTAAAAGTTTGGAACCTATAAATCCACCTATTATTCCTCCAATAGAACATTTAATAGCTACGCTCCAATCAACAGAATCTTGTTTATAATAAAAAAAGCTACTAACAAGCACCATAAAAAATATGCAAAGAATTGTTGTAGCTCTAGATTTTACCTCTTCATCTTTCATTACTAATGTCATAAATGGAACTAAAATCATTCCACCACCTGCTCCAAAAAATCCACTTACAATCCCTGCAAGTAAACCAGCTAATAAATACAAAAAAATACTCTTATTCATAAGAGTATTTTTTGACATTTTATTTATTTTATTCTATATTTTCATCTTTAATAAAATATTTTGTTCCAAGCATTTTATCTGGCAAATATTGTTGTTCAACCCAGTGTCCTGGATAATTATGAGGGTATTTATATCCATCTCCATATCCAAATTGTTCCATTCCTTCCGCTGGTGCATTTCTAATATGCATTGGTATACTTCCAGTATCTTTACTTGCAACATCTTCTAAAGCCATATTTATTGCATTATATGCAGCATTTGATTTTTTAGAATTTGCAACATAAATTGCTGCTTCTGACAAAATAATTCTAGCCTCTGGCATACCAACCATTGTTACTGCTTGCATTGCTGATGTAGCAATCTGAAGTGCCATAGGATTTGCTAAGCCTACATCTTCTGCTGCAGCTATTACTATTCTTCTTGCTAAAAATACTGGATCTTCTCCACCATTTAAAGCTCTTGCTAAATAAAATACTGTTGCATCTGGATCAGAGCCTCTCATTGATTTTATAAAAGCACTTATATTATCATAGTGACTATCTCCTGATTTATCAAACATTGCTTTTCTTTTATTTAGACTTTGGCTTGCTATTTCATTTGTTATTTCTATTACTCCATCAGCATTCATCTTTGTTGTTAAAACTGCAACTTCTAATCCATTTAATGCTGTTCTAACATCACCACCAGATACTTCTGCAATTGTTTCTAAAGTTTCATCAGATACTTTTATATTAAATGTTCCTAAACCTTCTTTATTGCTTAAAGCATTTTTTAAGACTTTAAAAATATCATCCTTAGTTAAAGGCTCTAATTTTATAACCATAGATCTTGAAATTAAAGCTTTATTTACTTCAAAATAAGGGTTTTCTGTAGTTGCGCCAATTAAAATTACTGTTCCATCTTCTACATAAGGTAAAAGTGCATCTTGTTGAAGTTTATTAAATCTATGAATCTCATCTATAAACAAAATACATTTTCCACTAGGATTTAAAAGTGGATTATCAGCTTCTTCTATTGCTTTTTTTATATCACCAACACCAGAAGTTACAGCATTAAGTTTAGTAAATTTATATTTTGTTGTTTCACTTATAACTTTAGCAAGAGATGTTTTTCCACATCCTGGTGGTCCCCACAAAATTAAGCTTGACAATCTATCTGCTTTTATTGTTCTATATAATAATTTGTCTTTTCCTACAACATGTTCTTGACCTACAAATTCTTCTAAAGATTTAGGTCTTACTCTGTAGGCAAGTGGTTTACTAAGATCCATATTATTCGCCTTTCTTTTTATTTAATAACTCATATAACCATATAACTAAAGGTGTTTCTAGTATCAGTGCTACAATAATAGAACAAACACCATTAAAATCATCTGTTTCTAAAAAATTTATAAATAATCCAATTTCCATTATAAATATAAGCAATGCTGAAATAATAAAACATGCACTAAGCATAATTCTAGCCAAGTTTTGCATATCTGGTTTTTTAAATTCGATAGTTATATTTCCATTTTTTTCTCCGTAAATTTTAATTGGATCTTCATCTACGCTTTCTGTTTCTTCTTTTAATTCTTCTGGAATTTCTTCAAAAACTTCTTGCTTTTCATCTTTTTCTTCTTCCATAGGATCAAAAGTTTCATCTAAATCAACATAGTAACCAAAATTTCCTTCTTTATCTAATAATTCTATTACTTTATCAACATCATCTTTTCTTACAATAAGATTTAGAACATACATAACTGTACTTTTTCCAGTTGGAGATTTTTCTTCTTTTTGATCTATTTCCATAGCAAATTGAATTTGGTTCTCCATCATTAACCTTTGAGCAGATTCTCTTTCGTATTCAATTCTTTCTTGGTCTTTTACCAAGTTATGTGTTGAATGCAATTCTATTTTTTGATATTCGATATCTGGCATATTTTTTATCTTATCTTGCTAAAATAGATAAGCCTTTCTTTATTAATTCTTCAACAGATACATCAGTATTTGCAATTTTTTCAAAAGCTTTTTCGATTTCCTTTTTGTTATATCCTAAAATTTGAAGTGCTTGCATAGCTTCTTCTACATTTTCGGTATTGTTTACTATTTTAATTTCTGTTTGTTCATCTTGTTTTGTAAGTTCTTGTTCTGTTTTTAATTTATCTTGCAATTCTAAAATAATTCTTTGAGCAGTTTTTGGTCCAATTCCTGGAATCTTTTTTAAAAGAGCAACATTATTTGAAATTATTGCTACTGCAAATCCTGCTGGAGTAATATTAGAAAGCATTGATATTGCTGACTTTGCTCCAATTCCACTTACAGAAAGTAATAATTCGAACATTTTTAATTCTTCATGAGACAAAAATCCATATAAATTAATATTATCTTCTCTTACATAATAATGTGTATAAACTTTTACTTTTGTTCCTAAATCACCAATTTCATTTATTGACATATTAGACATAAAAATTTTATATCCAATATTTCCATTTTCTATTACAACATAATTTGTACCTTTTTCTTCAAGGCTTCCTTTTATATATGCATACATTTTTTGATTTTCTCCTTTGTTTTATCCAAACATCTTTTTGCTATATTCTATCATATTTATTTTAATTTTCAAGAGATTTTTATAAAAAATAAAATTTCTATCTAATGCAAAAAGCAGCCGGAAGTTTTCCTGACTGCATTTTGACTTTGGATTATTTAATTTTCTTTAACCAGCTTGACATACGTGTCGAAAAAGTCTACCGAAACATCCCACGAGTCATCTTGGAAAAACCATGTACGGATAACATGCTTGGTAAGATCAATACCATACTCCTCTCCCAGTCTGTCGATGCTCTTCCATTTGCCATCCTTGTCTTTGGTGTAGCAATGAGCTCCAAGAATACGATATTTTTCACCATCATATTCCTCTTCACTCTTGTACACGCGGATGATACAGTTAGCAGATCTGGGGTTACCGAAGTAAACAGTATATCCCTTTTGCTCGAGAGTCTTGATAATTTGCTTTCTGAGCTCTCCAATTTCATAATTGGGCTTTTCTTCGCTACTACTCGGATACTTCGGTTTTCCGTTTTCATCGATGGCATAAAACCACCCTTTTCTTACTTGCCGAATCCCAACCTTTTCCTTAATAGACAATGACATATGCATACCTCCATAATTTTGAATCTAGTTCGTCATTTAAAGCTAAAGAATTCATTATCCATTTCTTAGAACAAGTCCTAAGAGTTTGACCATATTGGCCAATTCGAATAATTACAGCTAATATTTTAACACAAATTTAATCTTTCGTAAAGAAAAAAATAAAACGACTTAAGATTTCTGAAGTGATAAAATAAATGTAGACACGAAAAAACGTGTTTACATTTATTTTTTTGTTATAATTTAATTATGGAGGTAAATATTATCTATCATCAATCTCTCCGTTTTCACCACTTTCAGGTTTTTCACCTGCTACTGCAGTATCAACAATTCTTTGATCTTTACCTTCACTTAGTCTTTCATCTAATGATTTTAATAATTCTTCTAATTTTTCTGGATTTTTAACTTCAATTGTTCCATCAGGTTTTTGAACTATAATATCTCTTTCTGCAAATTTTGCAAAATCAATAAATTTTCCTTCTCTTTCTAAATTTACAACTAAAGTTTTTTGTTTTTCCATAGCAAGTTTTGCAATTAATAAAATTTGTTTTGCATATTCCATTTTTGCAAGTTTTGCATCTTCTGGAGATGATCCAT
The DNA here is from genome assembly GCA_964584475.1 of uncultured Lachnospiraceae bacterium. GTDB lineage: Bacteria > Bacillota > Clostridia > TANB77 > CAG-508 > Scatovivens. The sequence goes on from CAZPAF010000002.1 coordinate 21,915, forward strand.
CTTTTGGAAGTAATATAGAATCATTAATTTGAATATCTTTTTCTCCTTCAGATGTTAATATATACCAATCATCATTTTCACTAAAATCTAATGTTAAACTTCTTCCACTTAGTTCAGAATAATAATCCCTTGTCAATGTTGTTATATTTGTAGATTGTAATCTTGAAATTATACTTTGTGCTTTTGTTTCTTCTCCTGCTCTTTCATTTATAGCCTTACATCTTGAAATTAAATCTGGGTGAATTTCAACATCTTTTTTTCTAATTACATCTCTTTTTCTAGTATATCCAAAAGATATTTCTCCTGTTGAAAGTTCTGTTTTTCCTTTTTCTATTTCATCATTTTCAGCAAGTATATATTGAACATTTGAATCTACATACAAACCTCTATCTTTATTAACACCAGAATAGGTTTTTCCTTTCTCTGCTGGTAATAAACTTGTAGCTCTTCTTAATGTTCTTCTTGTTTCAGGAGAAATACTTTTTAGTAAATCATCGCACCCTCCTCCAACTGTAACTTGTTTTATTACTAAAGCTTCATATTGTTCTTTTGTAATTTTCCCTTCATCTAAAAGTTTTCCTAAAGCCTTTTTATCTATGTCAATCATTTTTTTTGCAACACTGCAATATATTCCGAAAATTTCGTCATATCCACCATTTGAAGCCAATTCTCCCATTACTGTATTTGGAATTTCAACATTATCAAAACAAACTCTATCTCCATTTCTCCAAGTCCAGCTTTGAGCAACAGGTTTTATAATATTTCCATATTCATCAACCTCTTCTACAACAAATACAGAACCATTTTCTTCTGTTGCAGAATGTAGCATTGAGGATTCCCCTGGTTGACCTGCTCCAAATCTTTGACAGCAAGTAGTTATATTTCCAATAGTAAAATGAAGTGGATCATCAATTCTTAAAATTCTACCAACATATCTTTTTCCTTTATATTCAACAGGTGGAACTGTTTGTTTTTCTCTTTCTAACATCTTGGCATGAACATTTTTTGCAATATTGAATTCTTCTTGAGATAAACCTGCCTTTTTTGCCCTATAAGCTAGTTCATGTTCTCCTGGCTCAATATTATCATAAGAAATATTTTGAATATCATCTAACAATTCTTTTATTGTATATCTTCCAGAATGGAATCTTGCCATAATATTAGGATCTTTTACAACAGCATCCATTCTACCATGCATCTTTTGGAATTCTGTATAATATTCTGGTTTTGACAATATTTCTGTCATATTTGCTAAAAAGAAATTTTTAAAGTTTTCTGAATATGGTGGTGTAAGACCAGCAAACATAATCTCACCTTTTTCAAAAGTAAATACTCCTGGAAGTTGCATTTCTTTTAACAATGTATACGCTTCTTCAATTCCTTCTTCTGATTTATCTTTTAATTCAAGTGATTTTGTTGCTTCAATTTTATGGCTACTATCTTCACCATATAATCTTGCTTCTAAATCTGTTTTTTCTTTTTCGGTAAGTCTTGTTTTTATGTCTAATAATTTTCTAATCCACCCCTTACCTATTTTTTCTTTTTCTTCTTTTAATATATCTGTAACAGATAAGTTTAATTTTGCTGCAAGTTCTGGGTTATTTTGAATGCTTGATACTGCATCTAATAATTCTTGCATATGATCTGTTACATGAGGTGAATAAAAGCTTGTTCCATCTGGTCTTGTTCTAGAAAATTCTTTTTGTATGTATTCTTGAATTGTAACAAAATTTATTTCTTCTTTTTGAGCAAATGATCTTTTTAATGCTGTATTTAAAATATCATTTAGTATTTTGATATTTTCTGGTGTCTCTTGAATATGATCTCTTAAATATGAACTTATATCATCTTTAATAAGATTCATTTTTCCTGCTGTATTTACATCAACAGCATTTTTCACAATTGTTTCTAATCTTCTATCATCAAAATCAATTTCATTTTCTATTAAACAAGTTCTTAAAAGTTCTTCTATAGGTCCATCATAACCTTGTTCTAATTTATCATTTAATGATTTGTATACTGCAAAATTCTTTTTACCACCTGGAAGCATTGAACCAAACTTGTCAAATAAAGTACTTATTGTTTTTAAATTACCTTGAACAGAATAAACATTTTCGTAAATTCCAGAAACAGCAACTCCTGTATTTCTTATTGCTTCTTCTAGTTCTTCTTCACTTACTTCTGGAAGTTTCATAACTTCTCTTGAAGAACCATATCCCAAGAAGCAATACATAGATGTAATTATTTGTTCAGCAGTATCTCTTCTATAATTGTCTGAAATATCGAATTTACTCAATCTTTCTAAATCTTTATATTCAGTAAAATTAAATTCATCTAATTTTTCTTCTGGACAATGGATAACATATCCTGGTGAAGTAATTATAAAATCTCTAAATTTTTCTTTTTTACTTTCTAATAATCTTCTTCCTTGAAGAATTCTTTCGTTTCCAGTTTCTTCTCCTGATAAAATTAAGCTTAATTCATCTTCTGTATATCCATCATTTTCTCTTAATTCTTTTTGTGCATAGAAGTCTGGTCTTGTCTCTAAAAGGATTCTAAATCTTTCAACAGAAGCATTTCCTGCTTCTGCAATAATTTTAATAGATTCAGCATCTTGTTCAATCAATTTGAAGAATTCTTCTTCTCCAAATTCTGTTATAAATTTTTTCAATTTTGAATCAAGTTTAGCAAAACTTAAATTTTTTCCCTTTAAAAATTTAACATATTCTGGATTTTTAATAAGGGTATCAATTGTTAATTCGCTTACTTTTTCATTTATATTTTTGCTTTCTTTTTCTCTATATAATTCTTCATCATTTTTCTTATAGAATAATCTTTTTAATGCTTCTGGAGCATCAGGACTTAAAAATAAATTTGGATTTCTTTCTTTAACATAGTCTGGTGCTTTTTCCCCATAAGGAATCTTACCTGCTAAAATTCCATTTTCTATAAGTTCTCTTGCTAAACTTTGAACTTCTTCTAAAGATTTTCCTTCAAAATCAAATTCTCCTGCATCAAAAGTTCTATAATAACGTTCACTTGGATTTTCCAGTAAATTTAAGTAACTACCATTTTCTTTAGCTATAGCAAATATTATATCTGGATCCATTTTTTCTATATCAAATTTAATTCCAGACCTTCTAAACATTAATTCAATATTTTTGCTCAAAATTTCTCTTATAGCTGGTTCTTCTTCAACTCTTGAAAATTTTATATCATCTAAACTTAAAGTACCTTGATAAAATCTTGTAGCTAAATCTTCTGGAATATTTTCACTAAGATATAAATCTGGATTTTTTTCCCTAAACTCACCTTGTATTTCCCAGAATGGAAGTGGTCTATCTCCCATTGTTCCATCTGTTGGTCCATATATTATCATTCTTCTAATAGATTCTTCAAATTCTTCTTTTGTATATTCTTTAGAATTAGAACCAACATATTCTAATGTTTTTAAATCCCATCCTTTTGTATAAATAGTTCTTGAACCTTCACGAATATTTCCACCATAATGAAAGAATTTATCATTCAAACTAAGTAATTCTTGACAATTGTTTTTAGTAAAAAATCCACCATTTCTAGCATCAAATTCAAGTATTGTTCTAGCACCATAAGTATATAGTGCACTTGTAAAATTATAATTTCCAAATAAAGTTGGTGAAATTTTTCTTTCTTTTAATGCTTCTATTACATCTTCTTGTTCTAAAAGTTCAAGCATTGCTTCTGCTCTATAATTATCTTTTTCCAAAGCATCTATCGCCATATCTTTATATGGTAATAAATCCATAATTGAATCATATTCTAATAACTCTTTGTCTTTAGAAGTACACAATTTGACTTGTTCTATTACATCTTGTCTTATTTCATCTTCTGTTTTAGAAAGATCTATTTTTGAGGCAATACTATATGGAGCATATCTTTGAACTTCAGCAAGAGATTTAATAACATCTGGAAATTTTTCAATTAAATATCCTAATTTTTCTTCTGTTAAATCTTCATAAATATCAGTTAATTTATCATATCCATTATCTTCTAATCTTAAAATAAATTTTTTCCCTTTAAACATTTCATAGTTGTCTATAACTTGGTTTAAGGTTAATTTTTTTGTTGCAAATGCTTTTTTTAAATCTTCTTGTTCTTCTGAAAATTCCACAAAATGTTCTGGAAGTTTAGATGTAACATAAGGATTATTAGAATATCTTTCATATGCTCTTTCAGAACTATAACCCAAACACTCTTCTTCTATCCTTTCAAACATTCTAGCTTTTGTATCTTCAAAACTATATTCACCTTCAACTCTATTTCCGTTTATATCATATCTTATTGATCTTGAAAATTTATCTAATAAATCTTCATCAGCTAATATTTCATTATCAATTTCAAGAGCTTTTTCTAATCCACCAATACTTTGTACTAAACTTCGTGCTGAATAATCTAAATCTTCAACAGTTATAATGTCTAGTAAAGAATGTTCTTTTACATCTACTAATGTAAGCCTTCTTGCTTTAAATCTTTCTTTTACATCTTGATTTTGAATTCTTCTTTCTGGAAATAGGTTTCCATTTTCTTCTATAGCTTTAGTAACAAATTCTTCATCAAAACTAGCTTCTGTATATCTAAAAGTACTTTTATCAAAATCAAAATTTCTTACATTACAACCTTTTAAACTAAGCTCGATACCATAACTTTTTACTTCTTCTGGTATACGTATTAAATTAAAATCAATATTAGCACCTGTATTTTCTAAATTTAGTTCTTGAGTAATAAGAGTAAAATTTCCCCATTCTTCATAAGGAATCTCACTCAAATCACTCGTTTTTAGTGTTTCCATTATTTGTTCTATTTGTTGTTGTAGTCTATCTAATTCTTCTTCAGACATTAATTTTTGTTTTTCTTCATCTACAAAAATTTCATATGCCTTTTGCGTTAAATCACAAAACTCTCTAAATTTTTCTATTGATAATTTTTCCATTCTCTATTCCTCTTAAAATTATTTTATTGGATACATTATTTTTTTCTTCATATAGAACTCATCTTCTATATTCTCTAATTCTTCAGCTTCTTCTAAACTAGTATTTACAAAAACATTTGATGCTTTAGCCAAATTTATGAAGTTATATGCTAGTTCTCTGTTTTCTGTATATATACAAGTTGAAAATATTTCTTCACTATTAATTTTATTTAGAACATCTTCAAATGATCCTTTTATAATCTCAACTTGTTTTCCACTATTGCTTAATCGACTTAAATCATTTACTGCCATACTTGCAAATGTTTCATTCTCAAGATATATGTAAGATTGTCCTGCGAATTGTTTATTACTTATAACTTTATTTTCATCTTCTAAAATTACTTTATCAAACCATTCATTTTTGCATTCTTCATAAGGAATAATGTTTAATAAATTAGAATCAATTTCATATTTTTCCAAAGCATTTTTGAAAATTAATAAAATTGCATTTTTTAAATCATTTTCATGATATTCAATATCAGAAATTGTAATTGAATTTCTAGATTTAATTCCTTTTACAAAATATTTTAAACAGCTTATTGTATTTGATGTTTCAATTAAAATATTTCCTACTGACACAGTATATATTCCATAATAAAATTCATTTCCTACTTTTTTCATTACTTTTTCTTTTTTATAAAGCTCTGTTTCATTCATTTCTTTTTCAAAACAAGAAATCAAATCATCAAATGTAATTTTTTCTTTGAAAACTTCTATTAATTTTTCTATATCTTCTTTGTTTTCTTTAAATCTTGATAAAACAAACTTCAAAACTTTTTTTAAAATTTGTTCATCACTATTTAAATTGTATGAATTATACGCTTTTTTTATTAAAATTAATTCTTCTTTTTTCATTTGTTTACACCCATCTTTATAATCTAGTATTTCACATTAAATTATACCTTTAAAGAAAAAAAATTACTATTATAATTTGATTACATTTACTTTACATTTAACATACAATTTTTCCAGTTTTACCAATAGTTTTATAGAATTTTTATAGATTATTTTTCTTATATACTAAATTAACAATTTTAAATTTTAAAAAAGCGAAAGACGATAGCGAAATTCATCGCCATCGTCTATTCGCCCTTAGAGGGTTAGAAGCTAGTTACTTTAAGATACACGTCGTAGTAAGCAGCTCTCACCGGCTCCGGATACTGGGTAACCAGAGATGTCCAATATTCAACCACATAGGCATCATCAAAGTTCATCTTGGTCTGGTTACCGTCTTTGTCAACGGTAGTCCACTCACCGAGCAGATTTCTTGCAAAGCACACAGCCCCGCATACACCACCCGGTTTGCCATTAACATCCATTTCTTTTCTGTAGATGCGAATAGCACAATTTGCCCTACAGGGAGCAACCTGGACGAAACGGAATTTTTCCTCAATGAGCTTAGTAAAAATTCGTTCCTTCATTTCCTCGTACGTCGGTACAGGCTGGTTTTTGTTTGCGGAATAGGTATCTTCCATCTCTGCACGAGTTAAGGTATCCAATCCCTTCACATAAACGCACTCTGTGTACTTGTGGAAGGCCACTCGAATACGTCTCAGCGCATCCCGTCTTGCCTTATCCAACTTCAACCACTCCTTCTTGTAATAAAATTACAACTGTGCAACAATGTCGCTACAACCAATTGCGCTTCTAATTATAGCACAAAACTTCAAATTTTCCAACATTTTCTAAGAAAACACTTGACTTTTCATCTCATTTGTATTAAAATAACTAAGCATTATATGTAAAAGTACGTAATTTTTACTTGACTTCTCCCCGGTAGTCTAGGAAATGCATGTATTTTTATATACAATCGGAAAATAAAATTTAAAAATTGAAATGGAGGGTATTAGTACCATGAATAATACTACATATAGCCCAAAAGCTGGGGAAATTGAAAGAAAATGGTATGTAATCGATGCAACAGATAAATCATTAGGTAGAGTAGCTACTGAAGTTGCAAGACTTTTAAGAGGAAAACACAAACCAACATATACACCAAACCAAGATGTTGGAGATCATGTAATAGTAATAAATTGTAAAGATGCTGTTTTAACAGGACACAAATTAGATCAAAAAATGTATAGACATCACTCAGGATTCATTGGAGGAATGAAAGAAACTCCAGCTAGAGTAATGATGGATAAAACTCCTGAAAAAGCTATGTATTTAGCAGTTAAAGGTATGCTTCCTCATACAAAATTAGGAAGACAAATGATTAAAAAATTAAGAGTATATGCAGGTGCAGAACACAATAATGCAGCTCAAAAACCTGAAGTTTGGGAGGTTAAATAATTATGGCAAAGAAAACAGAAAATATAGTATTCCAAGGAACTGGAAGAAGAAAAGAATCAATCGCTAGAGTTAGAGTAATGGCTGGTAAAGGTGAAGTTACAGTTAACGGAAAAAAATTAGATGAATATTTCGGATCTGATATATTAAAAGTTATCGTTAACCAACCATTCGCTGTTACAAACACAGTTGGAAAATATGATGTTATAGTTAAAGTTGTTGGTGGAGGTTTAACAGGACAAGCTGGTGCTATTAGACATGGTATCGCTAGAGCATTAAACGAAGCTAACTCAGAATTCAGACCAGCTTTAAAAGCTGCTGGATTATTAACTAGAGATCCAAGAATGAAAGAAAGAAAAAAATACGGAATGAAAAAAGCTAGAAAAGCTCCACAATTCTCAAAAAGATAATCTTTCAAAAATACACAAAATCAAAGGAAGTATTTATATACTTCCTTTTTTGTTGTATTTTAAAAGAAAAATAGGACCAGCTGGTTTGCTAGTCCTATCTCCCATTCCAACGCTTTATATTCTACTTGGAATAACTTCTCATTTCTGCAATTCTGCAAGCTTGCGCTGCCGATCTGCTTCTTCGTACTGCTTATACACCTTCATGAAAGAATCCAAATCCATCTCTCCGCGTCTTACGATATCGTAAATTTCCTTATAAACAGGAACAGACATCAGTTCTGCACGCAGTTCAGGATACATGTAGTGAATCATCTCATTGGTGCACTTCTGCCACGCCGCTTCATCATCGATCAAAAGCAGACCTCGTACCTGAGTTCCGGAAATCGGAATTGTACTTCTCGGGATAACGATTTCAGCCGTATTGACCAAATCTTCAGCAGCGAACCACTGGCTTCTGAACTCATCGTTGCCATAAACCATAAGGCTTGCGAACTTGTGCATCTTAGCAATGATGTGAGACTTTAAATATTTACCCCACTCTGTGTTGATGTCAAGCTCATTAGTCATATCGTTCAAACCACCGATAATGAGCTTGCTTTCGGGAACACCAGGATAGCATTCGCGAATAGCTTTAATTCTGGTTTCGACAGTAAACGGATTTCGGAGAGTACCTCTCTCCTGGGCAGACCCTACAATGATATAGGTGCGCCGGCAAAGCGACATGCTCATGTCAAACAAAGAATTGTGACCTAGCTGTACATGCCCAAACCGACCGATAGTTACACCCATGTCAAATCTTGGTGTAGCATAGTCCATGTTGTTTTCCTCCTCGTTTTTTGAAATGATTTCGCTAAACTTTTAGCTTTGCTATTATACCACAAAAAGCCAGTAGTTTCAAGCTACTGGCCGTTTATTAATTGTATTTTTAATTTTCTATTTTTATAATACCATCTTTTGAAAATTTAAAAGTTTGGTCTCCATTAAATGCTTTATAATTTACTGTCTCTAAATCATCCATCCAACGTCTAACTTCAACAGTTTGCCATTTTCCAGTGTTATATCCTGTACCATTGTCATTATCATATAAATACTTTGGGCAATTAAAGAAACAAACATCCGGATCTATCGCTTCATATACTTCTTTTGTTACACCATATTGTCCATGATGTGACATTTGAACACTATCTGATTTTAAAATGTCAGTATTTCCTTCTAGCAACTCTTTACTTGCATAAACATAGCTATCTCCTAAAAATATAATACTTTTATCAACATCAATAGCAGTAATTTTAAATGTCATACTAGCATCATTCCCATTATCTGAATTAGTTATTTCAGAATTTGGAGTTCTTATAATATCTACTTTTGTGTTGTCAATTTCTATAACTTGTTCTTCTTCGCATTCTACTCTATTTTTTATTTTAGAACTATTTAGTTTTTCAAGCATCGCATGAGAACTTTCATATCCTCTTGTATCGTTTTCTTTGTACCATTCATCTTCTAAAAGAGAATAATAAATATTTTCAATTTCCAAATTATTTTCTTCATCTAATAACTTTAAAAGTGCTCCAACATGGTCTGTATGTGGATGAGTTATAAACCAATGGTTAACAGTGCCATTTCCATATTTATCTATGTAAGACATAACAAGTTCACTATCTACGTCTCTCCCACCATCAATAAATATTAATTCGTCATTTCCAGTAATAATAAAATATCCCATAGAATTAATATTCCCCTTATTCTCCATGTTGCTTCCACCAAGAAGTGTAACTTTCATGCCTTGTTCTATAGATTCTTCTGTTTCTAAGTCATCTGCATTTACTAATTCAGTATCGTTTTTATTTATTATCCAACTAATAGTCTTTATAATCATAATTAGTATAATTATGATTATAAGATATTTAAATATCTTAGCCATAAATCCCCCACCACTTTATTGTATTTTTTTTAGTGGATTTTTATTATAAAATTAAAATTCCAAGATGTTCTAATAATATTTTAAGACCAATTAAAATTAAAACTATACCACCTGCAAGTTCTGCTTTTTTCTCATATTTGTCACCAAATACATTTCCAAGTTTTACACCTATACATGAAATTATGAAAGTAATAATTGCAATTAAAGAAACTGCTAAAATAATGTTTACATTTAAGAATGCAAATGTTACTCCTACAGCTAACGCATCTATACTTGTTGCTATCGCTAAAACTACCATTGTTTTGAAATCAACTTTATCATCAACTTCATCATCTTCTTTTTTAGATAAAGCTTCTTTTATCATATTTCCACCAATAAATGCTAATAATCCAAATGCAATCCAGTGGTCTATGAATTTAATACTTTCTTCAAACCCTACTCCTAAAATATAACCTATTAAAGGCATACCTCCTTGGAAAAGTCCAAAATATAATCCAATTATAATTGCTTTTTTCCAATCCATTTTTTTCATTGATAAACCTTTGCAAATAGATACTGCAAAAGCATCCATTGCTAAACTTACTGCTATTAAAATAATTTCAACTAGTCCCATTTTTATCTCCTTATAAAATATAATATTTTTATCATTTGCAAATATCTTTAAACAAACAAAAAAGACTTTATCTGCAAAATGATTCCTTTGCAGATAAGTCTCATTATTTAAAATAAAGCCAGATATTTCTACCAGTATGTTGGCAATATTACATATTTTATATGCTAACTACTCCCTTATCTGAGTGTATTATACTATATGTTTTTCTTCTATTCAAGTATTTTTTATTTTTCAAATTTATTTCTAAATCCACATCTTTTACATAAATTGTGAATTACTTTATTTTCTTCAAATGCTTTTATAAATTCTTTTGAATATTCAGAATTTAGTATTTTGCTAAAGCTTTCTTCAAAAATATTCCCAAGTATTATGCATCCTTCACCATCCAAGCAACAAGGTACTACATCTCCATTTGATAGAATAGCGACTTGATTTCTTAATCCCCAACAAGTTCCAACTTCTGATATAATTTCATTTTCTAAACTCGGCCAAATGAATTCTAAATCTTGATTTAAAAATGCATTTTCCCCGAGTTTTACAAACTTTTCTTTTTTAGCAATTTCTCTCAAGTTTTCCACATAAAATGCAGATCCAAGTGAATTTAATATATGATAATTTTCACTATTTTCTTCTATGTTTTCTAAATTCCAAAGTCTATAAGAAATAATAATATTTGTTTTTTCTAAAATTTGTTTTGAAGAATTTAATACTGAATTAATGTAATTTTCAAAATTATAAGCATCAGTATTTTCATTTTTGGTTATGCTATGCAAAGATAAATTCAATTGTCTTACAGCACCACTTTCAATGATTATGTCTTTATTTTTTTCTAACAATGTTGCATTTGTTGTAATGTTTACTAAAATATTATTTTTCTTACAAACTTCTAAAATTTCTTTTAAATTCGGGTGTAATAAAGGCTCACCTTTTACATGAAGTGCTACTAAATTAGTATATTCTTTTACTTCATTAATTATATGTTCAAAATTATCAATAGTCATAAATTCTTTTTCTCTTTTTGATTCTGGACAAAAAGAACATTTTAAATTACAACTATTTGTTATTTCAACATATATTTTTTTAAATCTTTTTTTCTCCACTCTAATTTACCTTCTTAACTTCAAATCCTTCTTGTGTTAAAACATCAAATCCTTTATCTCTTTCTTCATAAGTTCTTACAACAACTCTTAACGCACCAAAATTGTTTTCTCTATTATTTAGAACTTCAATATTTTTTATTCCAATTCCATTTGCACTTAGAAGTGTTGTAATCTTAGCAATAGCACCATTTTCGTCTTTTACAGAAATATTTAATTCTGGCATTGTATTACCATTAATTTTTCTATTGATGAAACTATCTCTATATTTTTTTGATGAATCAAAAAAGTTGTAAATTACATCTCTTTTTTCTATGTCATTTTCAAATCCTTGAAGAATTTCAATTAATCTTCTTAAAACTTTTAGCACTTCTTCTTTATTTTCTCTGCAAATATTTTCCCACATTGTTGGATCTGAAGATGCTATTCTTGTTATATCTTTAAATCCACCTGCTGCTAATGTTTTCATTGTTTCATTTTCATCATCTAAGTCTTTTACCATGTTTACTAATGCTGCTGCAACAACATGTGGCACATGGCTTATACTTGCAGTTATATAATCATGTTTTGTGCTATCAATTATAATTGGAATTGCTTTTAATTCTAAAATAATTTCTTTTAGAAGCGCTACTGATTCTGGTTTATTTCTTTCAGATTTTGTAATTATATAATATGAATTTTCAAATAATAAATCTTTTGAAGTCACATATCCAGAACGTTCTGAACCAACCATTGGATGTCCTCCAATAAATTCAACTTCCAAGTTTTTAGATGCTTCTAAAATTGTTTTTTTAGTACTACCAGTATCTGTTATTATACAAGTTGGTTTTATAACCGTTTGAAGTTTATATGCATAATCTGCTATATAACTTACAGGAGTACTTATAAAAACAACATCACAAACTCCAAATTTTTCATCTACAGTTAATGTATAATCTGTTATTACTCCATCTTCTAGAGCTAATTTTAAACTTTCTTCATTTATATCACATGCTATTATTTTATCTATCTTTTCAGATTTTGAAAGTGATTTAATAAGTGAACCACCTAAAAATCCAAGTCCTATAATTCCTATATTGTACATTTGTTATTCTCCGTTTAATTTTTTACTTGATAATTATATCACTATAACAGAAGAAAATCTATATTAGAGCAAATAATATAAATAAAAATCCATCTGTTTTGTTACCGAAATTTGATATTTTTTATGTAAAGTGGTATAATTAAAGTACATAGGGCAACCTATTTTATCATAAATCTACCCCCTTTTAAGAGTCTCAATTGAGGCCATGACATAACCCAACCAATACATTTTTTAGGATTAAAGGAGAATGAAAATGGAAAACAAGAACATTAAGCTCGAAGCAGCTGACAACAAGGAGTCTACCTCCACTGCGACTGGCGCCCCCAAGGAGAATGCGAAAGCAAAATTCACCATCAAGAAGTTGATCCCCATCGCGAAGCCTAAAATGCCGAAGATTAAGATCCCTAAGTGGATCAAACGTCTCGCAAGAGGCATCGTAACCGGATTCATCATCGGTCTCGCACTTAACGTCATCGATAACTACTTCTGGCCTGACCTTAGCGAAACTATTCCTACGATTTTCGGATTCTTTAACGGATTCGTTACATTCACGGAATTCATCTACAAGGTCGCCTTTGGTGTAATCGCTTCCATCTTCAACGGGAACTTCATCGAGTTCAACAAGTCCGTATGGACTGAATTCGGCGAAATGCTCAGAGCACTTTGGAACTGGATGTCCTCTATCAGTTTCTAAGCTTACAATCTCATTCCATAAAGGATCCCGCCTGGCTCTGCCGGCGGGATTTCCTATTTCATATTTCTAAAAATCTTTTATTTACTTCTCTCCAATTAATTATGTTCCAAAATGCAGATATGTATTCAGGTCTGTTAGTTTTATATTGCAAGTAGTAAGAATGTTCCCACATATCTAAAACAAGAAGTGGCTTACATCCCCATAATGTTAAATCTTGATGCTTTTCACATTGTAATATTACCAGTTTATCAAATTCTGGAACCCAAGCTAGAATACACCAACCAGAAGCTTCTACTACACTGGCCGCCTCTGAAAATTGTCTTTTAAAATTATTAACACTACCAAAGTCTTGTATTATTCTTTGCATTAATCTAAAATCAGATGTATTTTGCTGATTTGGTGGACTCATATTTTCAAAAAATAATTTATGAAGTATCGCGCCTGAACCCTGAAAAGATAATTCTTTTTCTAAGCATTTTATATTACTATAGTCATTATTTTGTCTTGCTTGCTCTAATTTTCTTAGAACATTATTTGTTTTCTCCACATACCCCTTATATAAAACATTATAATGTAAATCCAAAGTTTCTTTTGAATAGTATGGCTCTAGCGCTTTTAAAGTATATGGAAGTGGTATCATTTTAATCATATTCCCCTCCTAATTTTATTTAATTTAAGTTTATTAAATAAAATTAGGAAATATGTATTAAATACAAAAAAGAACTCTGGTTTCATTAGCAAACATTTCTCGTCTACTTAACTTCCAAAGCTCTTTACATCATCAATATATTAAACTACTATTTTATTAATTATCAAAATAAGAATCACTGTGATAGCTTACATTTGGATTGTAAAAGTTACTAGCTTCTGCATTTTGATAAATATTATTCATTACATTTTCTTTATTATTTTCATCCATAACACTCACCAATTAATCCTTTCTTCAATCAAAACTAACTTAACTTGTTTGGATTATATCACTAAGGTTGTTTTGCTTGGTGTTTTTTTTGTGAATTTTACGGCAATTTATTATGACCAAATTGGTCATAATTATGAAAGAAAAGTGAATTTTATCTCAATTTGTCATTTACTCTGAAATCCCCAAACGTTCTTTTAAAGCTTCTTGTAAGACTTGTGAAAAATTAATATTATTTCTTTCAGATAAATTATTTAACCAACATGGTATTGTTAATGTTTTCTTTATTGCTTTATTGTTGTTTTTTCTTCTATATTCATTCAAATCTATACTAACATAATTTATAAATTCATTTTTCTTTAATTTTATATTTGAAAAATCTGATGTTGCTTCTGGCATTTTATCTAAATCATCTAAATATAATCCCATTGCATCTTGTGCCATTTCAAAAGCTTCTACTAATGTTTTTCCAAAAGTAGAACATCCTTTTAAATCTATAAAATTAACTAAATAGCAATTTTCTTTTTTATCATAAGAAAAAATTGCTGGATATATTTTTACTCTTTCCATTTTATCACCTCTATTATTAATAATATGCGCCCCTTTAATACGAAATTATTTTACCCCCGTTCTTTTCAAAATTGCATTTGCTGTTCCTAATGGAATATCTCCGGATATGTATTGGTATAATTTCTATTTGCTCTCCCTTTTTCATTTTTAAATGAGAACCTTTTTGTGAAATTTCGCGCCAACCATTTTGCCTCAGTAATTTTATTAGCTCTTTTGCGCGCACATATCAACCTCCTTTTGTTTAATTATACTACGTATTAATACGTGTGTCAATATGAAATGAAAAATAGACTCGTGCATCGCCCCCGAGTCTTTTGTTTTTCAATATAAAATGCGCTTCTTATATATTCAAACTGAAACAAAAAATAGTTTCAATTTGAACTTGAATTTATTATAGCATTAACTAAATTTTTTTGAGTGTTTTTTGTATGAAAATTTTGATAATTTCTCGTAACTAGCAAATGTTTTAATTGTGAAATTTGTGGCTATTTTGTTAATTTTCAAGTAACATTACTAGCTCATCAAAGTCTTTTTTTAAGAAATCTTTAGGAATCTCTATCTCTTTCTCTTCTAATATTTTCAATACTGCTATATAGTATAATCTAGTTCTTAAATTTTCTAAAACTTGTTTGCTTGGCTCTTCATAGTTTTTTTCAAATCCTAAATTATTTAAATTTTCAAATCCTAATAAAAATTTTGTTTCTATTGAATATTTTGTTTCTATTTCTATTACTTTTTTCTTGTTGTAGTCATTTTCTAATATCAAGTCATCTATCTCGTCAATATCATCTAACATCGGTTCTGCCACTTCATATTCTACCAATTTTTCATATAATTTATCTTCCATGCTTTGCATAAATACCTCCAAAATTTTCTTTTTCATAGTATTTACAAAGTTTGGGAAATTTATACAAAAAAGAAGACTTGTTTTAAGCCTTCTTTTGAAATTTAATATTCTAATTTTTTAATTTATTTAAGATTTTTTATTTCTTCTTCCGTTAATTCTGTAACTTTCATAATTACAGAAATATCTATATTTTCTTTTAATAATTTCTTTGCTATTTTTTCCTTTTCTTTTTTCTCTCCTACTTCAATTCCTTTATCATATCCAGCAGCTTTTATTGCTTCTTTATCCATCAAGTATAAATCTCTTTTAAAAGCTAATTCTTGTTCATATTCACTTTGGCTGATTTCTTCTAATAATTTTTTTGCATTTTTTAATGCTTCATTATTTTCAATTTCACTCATTTTTATCACCTCTGGATATCTTAAAAATTTCACCCAAGCATTTATAGAATCACCATTTGCATATTGTTCATACTTTGGTAATTCAATTATATAAATTTCAAAATTCTTTGTCAATACAACATTTTTATAGTCATCTTCACAAATATGCCATTTGCTAAAATACTTTTCTATTGATTCTAAATTCTTAATACAATAATCTGCAAATAATATTATTATAGTTCTTTGTGCTTCAATATAGTTCGAACCCAAATTAATTGATTTTGAATATAGCTTACTCCAATAGAATAATAATCTATTTTCAATGTCTTTCTTGTCAATAATTTGCATTTCAATATTGCATTGAACATTATTATTCAATACAGCTCTAATGTCTAAAATTCCAAATTTATCAGATGATAAATCTTGTTCTAATATTTCTTTACAATCTAGTTTTACACTATTAATTTCAACATCTTCTATAATTGAGCTTAATAGTCCTTTTGTTATTTCTTCATTTCCTACATAACCAAATAATCTTTTAAATACGTAATCGTTTGTAGGCTTCAATAATTCTCTTATGTACATCACTTCCTTATATTAAATTTTATTTTGTTTGGATTTTTTTCGGCAGAATCGCCAGAATTAATTTACTAGAATATTAAATTTATAGGATATTAACACGGTTTAATAAAAATTGCAAGAGAAATTTAAAACCATTTTCCTGACCTCAAGAAAATGGTTTCTTATATTTCATATTTATACATAATCACGCTTACTTCAATGATTTTGTGCAACTCTTCAAAAATCTCTTTCTTATAAATATTATTATTTACTTAATTTATATAAAGCATATTGATTTAAAGATATCCCTTCTTGTGCTGCTTCTACAGCTAATTTATAATGTAAACTTTTTGGAATTCTTACAATAAATTTTCCACTATAATTCTCATAACCAACTGGTAATGGAATTTCAAATCCTGCTTCTAATTTAGTTTCAATCCAAAATTCCATTGCTTCTTTTAAACTCTCATAAGCTTCTTCAAAAGTGTCTCCCGTACTTTGACATCCATCTAATTCTAAAACTTTAGCATGGTAATATGATCCACTTTCATCTTTTATTGGTTGAATTATATAATTGTAAGGTAAATCCATATATTCTTTTACACATTTCATATTCTACCTCCTATTATCTTTATTATACTTATTTAAAATTTAATTTATTCTCCAATCCTTTTTAAAACATCTTTTACATATACTGCTTTTAAAGGATTTTCTTCTTTAATTGTTATTACTTCACCTTTGGAATTTATAAAATTTCTGTGAGATGTTCCTGTTTTTGTTTTCATTGTATATCCGATAAAATTCTAAAATTCTCTTTAATTCTTGAAATCTAATTCCATTCGGTTGTTGTTTCATTTTTTGAATCAGCTTATTTATATTACTCATTTGTTCACCTCTTTTTTGAATATGATAAATAAACTGTCTATATTTTTATGATACTATATTTAATATCATTTGTCAAATATAAGACAGTCTTTTTGTATTTTTTACTTTTCATCACTTCCTTATATTAAGTTTTATTTTTTGGATTTTTCGGCGGAATTGCCAGAATTAATTTATTAGAATATTAAATTTATAGGATATTAACATGATTTAATAAAAATTGCAATAAAAATTTAAAAAGAGTTCATAATTGAACTCTTTTTGATTATTTAATCTCTTTTAACTTTTCTTTCATTAGATTATCTCTTTCTTCTATTACTAAATGAGCTTGTTTATACAAATTAGAAATATTCTTTCCTCTAAATTCCACAATGTCACTAAAAATGTTATATTGTTCTTCTATAACATCTTCATATAATTCTTTAAATGTTTTGTTTTCTGGATTTAGTTTGGTAATTTCTTCGCGTGGCAACATATCAAAATTTTCCTCTAAAACCTTTATTTTTCCATATTTCAGTATTATATTACTATATTTTTCTAATCTTTCATCATAGTAATCTATATATTCATCAAGCAAATCAAAAAACTTTTCTACTTCTGAATTTTCAGGAATAACTCCATTTTCATAATACCATTTAATATCATTTTTTATCGTTACTACTTTTCCTCTATAAGCATTAACTTCAAAAGACATATTTTTATAATTATTTGTACTGACGTTAAATAAATGAACCATCACTTTAGAAAAATCCAATATATCAACACACTCTTTTACAACATGCTTAAATTCAATTTGATCATCAGTAATTTTTTCTTTTTTATAACCATATTGATTTTGTTTTATTCGAGATTTTTCCGTATATATAATCGTTATAATAACGCCTATAAAGCCAAGAAGTTCCCAATTAATATTTATCTCTATATTAGAACCTTTAATAAAATATGCAATTATTGTTAATAAAACTAAACTTCCATAAACACAAAGTTTGTAAAAGTTTTTATTTCCTAATTCTTTTTTAAATTCGTCTATTTTCATGTTACATTCTCCATATATTTTTATAAAAAAAGACAAGAAAATTTATAACTTTCTTGTCTTTTGTGCTTTATACTTATTTCTTACAAAACGATTATAACACAATTAAATAAAATAGTACAACTTTTATTTTTTCTTTTTATTATGAATATATACTGGTATTCCAACCATTGCTCCAATAGTTGCTAATCCAAGTACAGCATCAGAATCTGATGTTGTAGTTGTATCTCCTGCTTCATTAGCACTTGCAGAAACTTCTACTGTTTCTGGTTCTTCTACAACAACATTTACTTCTGTTTTTATTCCATCTTTAGAAGAACAAATAACTTTGGCACTTCCTGGTGCTATTGCTGTAATTACTCCATTTTCTACTGTTACTATTTCTGTATTTTCTGAAGTCCATTCTACAGTTTTATCTGTTGCTTCTTCTGGAAGTACAGTTGCTGCTAATGTAGCTGTTTCATCTACTTTTAAATTAATTTCAGATTCACTTAATTTTATTTCAGTAACTGGTATTGGTTTTACTGTTACATTTACAATTGCTTCTTTTCCATTTGAAGTCTTAGCAGTTACCACTGCTTCTCCTATTCCTAAAGCTAATATTTCTCCTTCAGAATCTACCATTACTATATCTTTATTACTACTTGTCCAAGTAACAGTTTTATCTGTTGCATTTGATGGCGATACTGTTGCTGTTAATAATTTTGATTCTCCAATTAATATTTCTAGATTAGCCACATCTATTTCTACTTTAGTTGGATTTACTTTTGATGGTGTTGTTGTTTTTGGTGTACTTGTCGTCTGAGCTGATGTTGTTGCTGGTGCTGAACTTGTGTATGGACATACTCCACCATCATGTAAGTGTGCTGGATATCCTCCACAATGATAGTGATAAGATCCTAGTCCACTTGCATTCTTATTATCTTTATGTCCACCATTTGCGTCTGTTCTTCCACTGTGCGCCATATTTACTATTGGCATACATAATAATGCTACTAATAATACTACAATAGCTACTACTTTTTTTGATACGTTTCTTTTTTTCATATTTGCCCCCAAAATTTTATTTATTTTTCTACTAATTCACAATCTTTTTTATTTCATCTATACTTAATTTATTTTCCAAATAATCTTTTATAATAAATACTGACAATATATTATTATATGTAACATCATACCATTGTTCTAATTCTTCATCTTTCATATTACAAATCGCTTCAATCCTATATTGTCCATCTTTATTGTTATGTCTAATATGAAAATTATTAAGTAAATAATGTGTATCTTCCATTAAAGATTTATAAGTTGTTTGATTAAATTGTTTTCTTAAAACTTCTACTTGTGGAGCTAATTTTTGCAAAATCTCTCTTTTGGACTCTAAATCGCCTTTTAAATCATATTTTCTATATTCTATTATATCCGTTGCTATTTCAGCATTTGATTCTGCAACATATGTAGCTTTGGAATCTTTTTCTATAATTTCATATCTATCTTATACTTCTACAATTTCATAATTTAATTCTTCTAGTAAACTTTTTATATTTCTTATTAATCTTTCAAAATCTTCGGGATTTTGAAAATTCAAGAAGTTTTTATTTATAAAATCATTTGCAAGCATAGCTAAATTATACGTAAATTCTAGATATCTTAAAGAGTGATCTATATCATATTTATAATAATGCAAAGCTTCTACAGAAATTTCTAATTTGTCACGTAAAGCTCCAATACTTAAACATCTTTTTGCGTACTTCCAATCTTTTATTATATAAGTATTTATAAAACTATTAAGATAATTGTAATGTCTTACATAAATATCGCCAAAAAGAGTTGCTATATTTTCAAGTTCTTTTTCTAAATTAATATTTTCTTCATTATTTAATATTTCAAATATACTTTTTCTCATTGCTTATTTCCTCTTATTTTTTATACAATTAATTTAACGTATTTTTGTTTTGCAATAATTTATTTTATATAACTTTTATTTTCCATATTAGTTCACATAGAGACATTGCAAAACAAGCTATTGGGATCAAGATTAATAAAATTATAAAAATCCAAAACAAACCTTTATATGCATAATACTTTATTATCATCCACCAATTAGCTTCTGATTTATTTAACATATATAAGTAATAATCTTCATTCGAATGATTTTCTACATCATTTAATAATTTCACATATCTTTTAGTAAATTCTTCGAATTTTTCTTCTTCATATTCAGTATTATTACTACAATACAGTTCAACTTCATAATATAACAATGATAAATTATTATAGTTTATTTTCATATCTCTATGTCTATCTTTAAATCCTTTTCCTTCAAAAAATAGAAATAATATCGTAACAATTACTGATAATACTATAGTTATTAAATCCATCTCTTTTGAACCATTACTAAAATTTAATATTGAAATAGCAGATAGCATTGCTGAATAGTAAATTGATAACCATGCAACAATAGAATTATCCAGTTTTAGTCTTTCTGCTGTATTTATTCTTATTTTATAGGTCTTCCATAATCTGTCTCTAAATTCTTCAAATATTTTTTTGAAATCTTTTTCTTCAGTAATTACCTCTTGTTGTGCATCATTTTCTTCCATACATTACCTCCTAAATTATCTTGATATATCATCTAAATCTCTTTCTAAATTTTTTACAACCATATTAAAAAAACAATATTTAAATTTTCTTTCTAATTCTAGACCATTTACACTAGTTCTATCTAGGTCCACTCCACAAACTTTCTCTATAAAATCACACATTTCTTCAAAAGTAATATTATTGTATTTTAATAAATAATTAGAAATTGAAAATCTGTCTTTTATTTCATGGTAAGCTTTCACAAATTTCTTTATCCTTCTTAAATCAATCAGTCCTTCTAGTTTAAATCTTTTTATAAGTTTTATAATAAAACCGTCAAGTTCATATAAAATTTTTTCATCTGTTATGCAAGAATAATAATATAACCACCCGTATCTTTTATTTTCATTAACAATTCCACATATTTTATAATTTAGCATCCAGATAAATCGTTCTACTTCTTTTTCATTTTTATCTTTTATTCTACTAAATTTTTTAAACATCGTTTCCAATGATTGTTCAAATTTTATTTTTGAAGATTTTCTTACTGATATAACATCATCAAAAAATCTGTATCCCAAAAATTCAAATTCATCTATCAACTTACCAAAAGAATATTTATCTTTATTAACTTGTAAGCTATATTTCATTTTCAATTCAACAATTAATTTGCTTTTTATTTCTTCTGCATCTTCTTCATTGCAAAATATTAATATATCATCAACATATCGAAAAATTTTCATTTTTTTACTTTTTTCAAATTTTTCATCCAACTCGTGTAAATAAATATTAGCCAAAAGAACAGAAATAGATAGCCCCTGTGGAATCCCTGTATAGACTTTTTTTCTCTCATCAAATTCTGTATACTTTCTAGGATTTGTAATTATATCTTTTATTAATTTAACTATTCCTTCATTTTTTATTTGCTTTCTTAAAATTTCAATTAACAATTCTTGATCTATACTACCAAAAAAATTCGTCAAATCCAGTTTTATAAAACAATTAAATTGCCCCTTTTCTTTTATTTCTATCGTATTTCTAACAATTGTATTGGCAGAAATGTTAAATTTAATATTGGGATAAGAATCATATAAAAACTGCTTTATAGTTGCAATTACAATTCTATCTTTAATAGTTGGTATACATGTTACTCTTGGAGCTTTATCAGGTCCTTTTGAAATTAATTTAATCTTATATGGTGTAAATTTATAAGTTCCATTTATTATAGATTTGTTTATATCTCCTAGAATTTTATCTTTATTTTCAATTAGTTTTTTAGAACTTATTTTATCAATACCACAGGTTTTACTTTTATCAATATTTTCACTTTTTAAAATTAACTCTAAATTTTCCTTTGAAAAATATTTTTTTATATTTTTCTCTTCTTCGTCTATTTCCCAACTATACTCCATTGCATTACTTCCTTTTTATTTTTATCAAAGAAACTTTACTAAAATAAAAATCCATACATATTATATATGTATCAAAAAAAATGTTTCTTTGTATTAGACTATGTCTTATCAGACCAATATATCATGTTTTGCCCCTATGATATATTAAAGTTTCTTTGATAAAACGCAACAAAACCAGACCCTATATTGGGTCTGGTTTGTCCTCGCAGATAATATATCATATTTTGTTACTTTTTTCAATGATTTCAAGAATTTTAAGAAAAATTTGTCGAAAACATTATCACACCTTTTCGCAACTTCTGTATGTTAAATTTTTCCAATTATTTATTATTATTTCTTTGCAAACCATATATTGGGTTTGTCCTCGAAAGCTAAGTCTTTTGTATTTTCTACATAAAGTCTTGGCTTTCTTTCTATTTTTATCATCTTATTGACTTTTAAGAATATACTATATATAATAATTATAATAAAAAAGCAAAGAGATAAACTCTTTGCCTTATGGTTATTTTTGATTGAAGTTAGATTGGGTGTCGACTTCAATCTTTTCTTTTTCCATAGATATTCTTGAATTATATCCAAGAGCAGCTAATGAACATACCATCATGGATAGTATTGCAACAACTGCAACTATAGTTAAAGAAAATACCATTGTTTGGTTAGCCTTCTCCATTTTCTTTTGTAATCTCCTTTCCTATGTATTTACATCTACTGTCATAAAGATAGCAGATGCATCAATTAACAAATAGCATTAATTCGCTACCTGCTAATTAATGCATCTGCCAAAGAAGATTACTACTTCAATAAAAATAACTTGCAGTGGATTATAATACTGCAAGTTATCTTTGTCAATATATAATTTTATGTTATTACTTAAATCTCTACTTTATCCCAAAATATTTCTCTTTTACCTCTGGATATAAATTCAACAATCGTTCAAGGTCTTCTCTTCCCACCATATGTAATGAAAACGGTATTAGATATTTTTTTCTGCCACTTAATTCTATAATTTCTTTCCACCAATCATCAAAGTTTGAAGTTCTTTTTCTGTTGGTAAAAATAATATAATGATTAGGAGTATATGGTATTACTTTAACAATTTCATCCCACACTTCTGGTTTTTGTAGCTTTTGTTCGATATCACTTGAATATTTACATTGCATAATCCATTTTGATTTTGGTAAGTCTAAAAAATCAAGATTTGTATTTTCAATTTCTGACCATTCCCAAATATAATCTCTTCCACCATCTGTTCCACCTCTTGAGTGAAAATTTCCTTCTGTTGTCATTTTTATTTCATTAATTATATCAACACATAATTCTTCAAAAGCTTTATCTTTAGTCATATTTTCACTACCAAAACTTGTCCTTATTTTATCCCATTCTATTAATGCTTGTCCTGTGTTTTTTAATTGTTCATAATTTTCTTTTGTAATATCTTCTATCTTTGAAGTGATATCTTCAGAATAAGCCCAAAACCATCTATCTTCTCCATCAAATTCTTCATCTTTAACTTCATCAAGTTCTAGTATATAATATTTTCCATTTATATGATTAACAATTTTCAAACTACAATACTTTAAATTTTCTCTCATTTCCTTTATAACGATTTTTACTTGTTTTTTTGTTTGTAATACAATATTATCAATGATATTTCCTGTGCTTATATCCTCTTCTATATTTATCGCACATCTATATTTCCCTATATATCTTCCATCTTTAGAATAAGTATAGCAACTTGCTCCATTAAGTCTCTCCATTATCTTTACCCTCGTTATACTCATAATTATTAGGAAATACATTTAATATCCAATTTTGCAAATCATAAAGTAAATTTTCATCATTTATATCATTATAAGAGAAAATTATATTTATAACTCTTTTGTAAAAGTTCAAAAATCTTTCATTTATAAATTCGTCATATGGTAATTGATTATTCAAAAATTCTATATAATCTTCTAACAACCATAATCTTAATTCTAATCCGTTTACTGAATATTTAAAAATATTCGTTCCTGCTATCAAAATAGTCATTACTCTTGAGGTATCATATAAATCGTTCATATTTATTAATTTATTAATTGCATCAATTAGTCTTTTGTTCTCCTTTTGATTATTTATTTTATTAAATTCTTTAATTGACTCTATAATTAACTTCGTATCTTGACTACTATTACATTGAAGAATATTATCCAACCATTTACTTTCAACTATTTCAAAATCAAATATTCCATCTCTATTAGAAGAATATTTTACCATTTTAAAAGATGAATTTTTATCTATTATAAGAGTTTGCCTTCCTAATGTATATATTTTACTTTTTTCTCTAGCTGTACAAAAATAAAGTACATTCATTACATCATTAATTTCATTTAACATCCTTTGTTCCACAATGTCTGAGTCTTTTTGATATGCTTCAATTTCATTCATTTTAATTATTATGTCTGTATCCTTTATATTATCAAAAAATTCTTGCTCAAATTTTGAAGCTTTATATCCTAAATATGTATCCAAATTTTCTTTAATTTTTTGAGCTTTATTGAAAGTTATATTTCCATATTTAATTTCTTTATCATCTTCTAATTCTACATTTTGAACTTGTATAAATGTATCATAATTTACTTTTTTAAAATATTCACTTTTTATATACGATATTACTTCATTCTCTATTCTAGACAATAATTTATTATCCATCTCATATCTAGAAGCCTCAAGTGAATCAACTATAAATTCAGACACTGTATATAATAAAAAATTATTTAAATCATCTTTTATCCAAAACATATTTATTTTGGTTTCTTCGTCTAAATATTTTTTGGAAAGTAATATATATTCTTCTTGATATTCAAAAAATATATTTTTTATTTCATCATAGGTTTTATTTTCTAATGATATTTGATTATATTTTTCACTCAATAATTTATAATCTGTATCTCTTTCAATATTTTCTTTAAACTTATCAGCCAACTCATTACCTATTTTAACAACTTTTCCACTTCTTATAATTTCTCTTAATTCTTCCTCTATATGAAAAATAATATTTTCTTTCAATTTATTAAAATCATTTATTTCTTTAAAAAGTCTTCTATTAAACTCTATTAAATATAATTCAGAATATTTTTTATTTATTCCTTTTATAACATTTTCTATATGTTTTTTTGAACAATTAGTTTCTCTTACATCTTTTAAAATATTATTTCTTATTCGATATAGTAAAAAATAAGTCGGTCTTTTTATATATACCTTTTCCAATAAAGTTTCATCTTTTAATAATTCTTTTATTTCGGATTCAAAATCAATAATAAAATCTGTTTTATTATTTTTTTCTAAATAAGTTCTAAAATTCTCTTCTTTCTTTTCTTTTTCTTCTTTAAGGTCATTTAATCTCTCAAAGCTTGTATATTCAATCATTTCTTCTCTTAAATAATATTCGTATAATCCAATTAATAATTTCTTACTAGTTATCTCATCTAAATTTAGAATATTTTCCTCATCAGTAGTACACAACCTTTTCTTTCTCTCTTTTATTAATCTTATTTTATATTTCTCGCTTAACATTTCTATATTATTAGCATACGCTTTCATTTCATCTATATCATTAGTTGATGGATATGCATTATTTAACAAAGAACATTCTATTTTTTTCATAAAATTATTTATATTATTCAATATATAACTTTGAAGTCGACTATCTAATAAATATCTAACGGCTCTTGAACTATATAAATGTTTAAACATAATTAACTCCTTTCTATTTTCTTTTACATTCTTTTTTATAGTTATGAATTTTATATTTATTATACAACCATATTGTTTTTTTTTCTATCCTAATTATTGGTTTTAATCATTTTATTTAATTACATTTATTTACTAAATAATCATATACCATTCTAATATCTTTTACTTTTAATTTTATACTCACTTTAGATTTTATTCCAACTTTTTTCCCTTTTTTGTATAACCACGCTTTATCTGTAAATGTAATGTATTCAATCTCTTCTGTGTGTTCATCTATTTCAATGCCATCATGACAGCAAGCATTTCTTAAATGTCTTATATATAAACTAGTATCTTTTCTAAAATCTTTTGGGTATGTATCTTCTCCTATAATTTCGCATTCAAATTCATATTCAGAAATTGGAGAATGATCTTCTTCTAAATTTTCTTTGCATAATATTAATGTTGTTATAAAATTAGCAATTAATTGTGTAACTTCATATACATCTTTCCCACTTTTTAGTCCTTTTTCAATATATTCTAAATTTTTATTTCCTCTTTCTATAATATCAATTACTTTATCTTTAACATTCATTTTTTATCCCCATTATTTTCTTTTCTATTTTTTCTTCATTATACATCGCTCTTATAAATTTTTCCAGATTTAGTATAAAAATAAAGGCTAGCAGTAGTCGCAAGATTACTGCTAGCCTTTATTTTAGTATTAAATTTCATCAAAAAATTTATTTTTTACACCACTTTTCGCCCCCACTGAAAAAAATATTCTATCTATAATCTTCGATCTAATCAATTCAACGATTACTCCAAGCATATAAATCCCCAATATACACACAATAATGTGGAAAACAAGTAACCAAGGACTTGCAAAATAAAAATTCTCAACAAAACAAATCTCTTTCCAAAACTCAGATCTAAAGATACTGTCATGAAGTAAGTAGACTCCTATACTAGACTTACCTAGAATATTAATAAATTTGTTATTTTTAATCTCAAGATCCTTAAATACTATAAAAATTAATATAGCTTCCACAAGTACAATAATAGAATTCATACTACTAATCTTATTAACAAATCTAAATATGCTAGAATTATATTGACTCATATATGTAATACCACAAGAAAGTATTATAAAAACAATGTATCCAATAATGCTAAACCATTTTATAGTATTTTTACTAAAAGCATTAAAATCATATAATCTAATATAAGCACCAATTAAATAAATTAAAACAAACCAAGACAAATTATTCATAAGTCCTAAATCTGATATAAGGAATCCAAGTCCAGAAAATAAAAATATCAATATACCAATAAGCTTAAGTAATTGTTTTTGTGAAATACTTTTTATAAGTTTATTAATAAATGGACTTAAAATATAAACACATAAATATGGAAACATAAACCAATATGCTTTTGATGTAAACGGAAATACAGTAAGCTTTATTATCTCCCCTGTAGGCATTCCTTTAAGTACTACATATCCTATAAAAAATGCAATAGAATAGCAGTATACTTGTATTATTAATTTTAAAACTTTTTTAAACTTAAATTCTGATTCAATTAAAAAGTATCCACTTATTAGCACAAATAGATTAACTGCTAGTTTCCCACCTATCAAACATATTGTTCCTATATATTTGTTTACTCCAAATCCATCAATACTAGATAATCCACCATGCAAAGCATAATGATGCAATATAATTAGCACCATTGCAAATATTCTTAATAATTCAATATTTGATTTTCTTTGTTTTTCTATTATTTTTTCCATTATTTATACTTTTATATTCTTCCTTCTTTTTCTTTAAAATATTTATCTATCTAATATTTCCTTACTCAATATTCTAATACTACCAAACTGATTTTCAAACATTTTATCCCAAATATCTAAACATTCATTTGCAATTTTTCGCATATCTTCATCTAATTTTCCTTCTGTTTCATCATATAGTCCTACAACCAACTTAGATAATTCATCTCCATAAAAGTATAAACTTTCTGAATCCCTCTCACCATTAACAAATGATTTTAAAACACCTAAAATTATTTCAGAGAAATCCAATATAGACAAAGCATTTTTCTCTATATGCTCTAGTATTGCATGCATTGATTTTCTTCCGGAATTACTTTTTGTAATCTCTATTAAGAATTCTTTATCTCTTTCTAAATCAATATCATTATCATAAAAAATTCTACTAATAAATCTTTCTAAATTACAATTATATTTATTCATTTCTAATATAATATTTTTACATTTTTCATTATATTCTATCGTATTAAAATAATTTTCTATCATTCTAATTATATACTCTTGTTGTGTTTCATCCAATTTTTCAATATCTTTTATCAAATCAGAAAATTCATCTTTGACAATGTACATTTCAGCCACACAAAGAGCTCCAATTTCTTTTATTTCTTCAATCTCTGAATAATATGCTCTTTTTATTATACTTAATATTTTTTCTTTCTCTTTACTATACATGCCGAACAATAATCTTCTTGTTCCCCAAAAACTCAAAAAGCGTTCATCTTCTTCAAACAGTTCAAGAATTATAGGAATAGTCCAATCTTCGTTAATATAATATGACGTATACAAACAATATAAACTAGCAAATCTAACCACAGAATTTTCGTCATGTGATAATTTATTAATTGTATCTTTGAATTCCTCTAATAGTTCATTTTTATCCCATAATATATGAGAAATTGTTCTTGAAGCAGAACCTCTAGTACAATTAAGCGCATTACTCTGAAGCATTTCTACACTTTTTATTTCTTTATCTTTATTATCTGTAATATTTGGTTTTCCTAATATTGGATCAGTATGATTTATAGCTATATCTTTTAACATTTGCATCGTTTTATCTGACCAATTAACATCCTTCTTCTTTTCAATAATCCAGCACGCATATAGTGCTTTTTGAGATATATTATCACAAGGATATTTTTCAAATATTTTCTCTATTAACTCATTTGGAATATCATCTATTTTTTCACTACTATGAATTCCACTATATATGGATAAAATATATTCTTCTAATATGTTATTCCCTTTTTCTAAAATTAATTCTATCATTCGAATTGGTTCTTTAGAAACAGCATTGCTAAAACTATTTGAAAATTCCCTTAAACTACTTTCTATAAAACCTCCTTCAACCTCTTTCCAATTATGTCTTTCTCTAGTTTTTAAATCTGTATTTGATAATAACTTTATCCACTCCTTGTCACTTAGGGATTTTCCAGCTATCGGCGAATTAACGGTTCCACTATGTCCATCAGAATATTTATAATAATTACTTCCATCTACAAATCTTCTTTTTAATACATTCAATAATTCTTTTGTTTTTTTACTCACTCTTTCTTCAGACAAAAATGGAATTAATTCTACTTGTAAATTTCCCCACCAATCCCATGGCATTCTTATACAAGTATAATTCATTTTATACTTTCTTATATGCTTGTATGATTCTTTAGCATCTTTTATACAAAAATAATATATTTTATTTTCTATTCGTTTGAAATTGCTTTCACTACAATAATCTGTATGCGTGCATAATATTTTCTTTGTTAACAACAGACTATCTCCATTACCACTGCTAGTATCGAAAATATTATTTTCAAAATCTTCACACAAATATTCAATAATTCTATCACTATAGCTAATTGGCATTTTGCCCAATCCTTCTAATACAAATTCATTAAACAATGGATATCCTTTCCCCATATATTCCTTATACATATTCCAAAACTTTTCAGGGAAATTTTTGATTAGATTATGATTAGCTTTCTTTATAATATTTATTGCTGCTCTTTCTATTCCTAAACTATATTTATGCCTTCCAGTCCATTTTCCCCAATACTGATCTATTTCTTTAGGTATACATGGCAACAGCATCTTTATAATTTCTTCATCTTTTTTTATTATAATATCTGATTCTTCCGTTACTAAGTCTTCTTCATATCTATACAAACTTTTATTTTTATTATTTATTTTATAATCTAGTAAAAACTTTATTAATTTTATCGCCCTTATTTCATTATTTTTAAATAATGATTTGAAATCAATATAATCTTCACTTAATTCTGGATATTTTTCATATATTTTCATTCTCAATTGAAACATTTCATCTATTTCACTATTTATATCAAAACTAAAACATTCATATATTTTTTTATCTTTTTCTTCATCTTTAAATAAATGATTTTGTAAAAACTCAACAACTTCAACATCGTATTTGTTCTCTACACTCCTTAGTAATGAAATACATTTATCTATTTGGGTTGGTTCTTCAATCCATTCATCTAGAATTCCATTTTTCAATAAGATTTTTACATAATTTAAATTCGAGCGAACAACATTATTTATTATGTATTTTCCGAAATTTTCATTATTATAAAATTCTAATATAAATTTTTCTATTTCGTTATCAATAGTATCTACTTGACCAAGTACTTCAAAAAAAACATATTTTATATAAAATCTAATATTATTTGAATACAAAAGTTTTTTTCCTACATCAATAAAGTCTTTAGTATTGTAATCAAGTAAGTCTTCAAGAAACATTTGGATTTGATATCTTCTAGATGGTATTTGTTGTTCAATATTTCCAACAATTTCTTCTATCGTTTTATTTTCGTGATACATGTTAATCATTTCTGTTTCTAAAAAATAATCTAATATTCTTTGATGCGTAAAAGATACAGTTTGTCCTTCAACAAACAAAAAGCCACTTGATGAAAGATATTTTAAAGCATTTTCATCTACGTTCAAATTTTTCTTCATTATACTTATTCTTGATAAGTGATACATCTTTTTAACAATTTCATCTTTACATTGTTTTATTAGAAGATTGTTTATTTTTACATCACTACTTCTGGCTAATATTTGCTCCCACCACTCTTCTATCAACTTATTAGTTGTATAACAATTATCATAATTCTTACTTTTATCTAATTTTGTCCATATAAATAAGTTACTTGGTATTTCTAGTAATTCATTCAACTTTTTACTATTGTTTTCGTATTGTTTACCAACAACTCCTTTTACAACTTCTTTTGAAAACTTATCTACTTGTATTTCTTGCCATCCTTTTTCTTCCTCAGTAAATAAAGATTTTATATTATTATCATTTTTTAAATCATAAGATCTACAAACAAGAATAATTGATATTTTATTTTCTCTTTTAGTATTTATATTTTTAACTTCATCAATTAACTCTCTACAAACCAATAAAGACTCTATGGAATTAGCCTGCGTCCATCTTAATGCATCTAATTGATCTAATACTATCACTGCCTTTTTATCTTTAGAAATACTATCTATACAATAGCTTATAGAAGTTGGTAATCCTAGACTTTTCCCCCATTCTATAGTATTCTTTCCTGGAAGCCTCTTATCTAATTTAATAGCAATATATGGTATATTATTTTTTTTACAATCATCTACAATGAGTTGTACTATTCCACTTTTACCAAATCCAGCTTTCCCATTAATAATAAATGATTTCCCATCATTTATTAACTCTTTACTTTTTAGATATTCATCTCTTTTTATCAGTTCATTATTAATTGGAATAAAAAACATATCAAATTCATTATTTAATACATCTATTCTAGGTGCAATTCTATCATCAAAAGCTAAATTCCTTAATTTAATATTTTTTGCATCAAGATATTTCTTAATTTCAATAAAATCTATAGCTTTTCCCCAATTATCACCATTAATTACAAAGTCTAATATTGCATTATATACAATATTTTCGTCTCCACAAAATAAATATTTAATCATTGGCTTAATTAAAATATTTTTCAGCTCAGTATCTGGAATTTGATGGTAATATGTTCTTTTTAGATAATCTAGTGATTTTATTTTATCAACTTCATTTGTAATATCTAATTTCATTCCCTTACAATAATCCAAATAAAACTTTTTAGTTTCTTCGTTTGCCTTTAATATTTGATTTTGATAAAAATCATCAGCATCTCCTGAGGAATTATTAGCCATATTTATAAGATCTTCTAATAATATAAAAGATATAGGTGAAACAATGCTGACACAAATATTTGAATCTCTTTCTAATTGGATTTTCCAATTTTTTAAAATCGAATATTTATTAATTGCTCCAATTGTCCATTCATCATTATTTACATTTCTCCCTTTGCATTGTTGTGCTTCTCTTGTTCCATTATTATTTACAACCCATATATCAGTTCCTTTTTCATCGTCTCCTACTGCTTCTATAGTAACACTATAAATATCTTCATTTATAACTCTTAAAATCTGATATATAAAATAATTTGTTTCATATTTATTTCCTGCCTTATCTGTTCTTCCTCCACCTTGGTACGCCATACATTCACCTCCATTATCTTGTCGAATTATATTATTTTTTACTTAAATTAAACAAAATTTTCTTGTTCTTATAATATATTAATTCACTTTATACTCCTCAGATAAAAAATTGGGAATATCCACTCTATCTTTTAATCCAAATTGTTTTTTTACAGCTTCTGTATAATCATCATCTTCTTCAAAAGGATTACTTTTTGTTGCAACCAAATCAGTTGTAGTTTTAGTAAGTTCAGCTAATTCTTTAGATTCAATCATTGCTTCCTCTACTGTTGGACTAAAAAATATATCTTCTGAATATAAAAACATAATATAATTTAATACTTCTAATTTTTCGTCTTCTGACAACCTTTCAAATTGTTTATAAAAAGGCCTATATCTTTTACTATTAGAATCTATAAACAATAATACTATGCTACAATCTTTCAATGGAAAAACTGATAATTGAATATCTTGTTGTCTATATTTTGCATCTTCATTATAAATGTCATTAATTATGTTATTTTCTAAATCACAAACCAAAGCCAAATTACTTTGAAATGCAACTGGTATCACATAATCTAATTTTTTCTTATAAATCATATAATATTCATTTTTCCAATCCTTCTTAGCAATTCTTTTGGCTTTTTCATAATTTCTTTGATATTCACCTAAATCTGCATGATTTATTAATTGTTTTTGGTCTAACTGTTCTATGATAAATGGATTATCTGTCAAAGAATAAACCTGCTTATATAATTCAATTTCTATTAATCGTTTACTTATACTTTTTAAATAATTTTTTAATGATGTTTCAGCTAACATTTTTGGAGTTATTTCTCCAAGATAATTATCTGGATTCTCATAATTAACAAAAATCTTACTATCACACTCTCTACAAATCATTTTAAAAGTCCCAGATTCATTAATGCCTTTTTCTTCTTTTTCACAAGGCACTTTTACTAATTTATTGGTATACAATAGCATTCCATTTTGAGCAATATTTCTTAAAGTAAATTGTGGAATAGAATGAGAATTACAATATTGTGGATTCTTAGCACCACAATAATAACATTTATCTAATTTAGCATTTTCTCTTGCTTTTTTCATCATTCTTGACATTCTTTTATTTTGCAAAATACGTTCTTCTTCTGTTAAATCTGTGTTATCAAAATTTAGTTTTACAAATTCAAATTCTGTCATAAAAAATCTCCTTATTTATAGATATTTTCAACAACATTATACACCCCTATCTTCACTTTTTCCAGGCTCACACAAAAAAAAATAAATCATAAGTTTGTCAACAGAAAAACACCCCAGATTTCTCCGGGGTGCTTTCTGTTTTAACGGTTAATAATACTACTTACCAGTACTGCCATCCCAACCACTAACCAACTAGGAAGAAAAATGAAGTTGTGGATGCCAAGGATTGGCTTAGGCTCGATGTATTCGCCAATATCTCCATAAGGGACAGTACTGAAATATTCGTTCTGGTCGTAAATCTTCACGACGTCGATAATGCCAATAATCACAGACAAAATTACATACGCCATAATCATAATGCTTAACCATTCCTTTCAATGTGCAACTTGTTCGCTACATTAATATTTTACTATATTATGTAAAGTTTTACAAATGCTGTTATTGGCAACAAAAAAGATGTGAGTTTTAATCACATCTTTCCTATTTTAGTCTTTACTAAATAAATCTCTAGTATAAACTTTATTTTTCACTTCTTCTAGCATATCATCATATCTGTTAGCAATAATTACATCTGATTTTCTTGCAAATCTATTAAAATCATTCATTACTTTACAACCATTAAATTCATCTTTTTCTAATGTTGGTTCATAAATAATAACTTTAATTCCTTCAACTTTTAATCTTTCGATTACACCTTGAATTGCACTAGCTCTGAAGTTGTCTGAATCTTTTTTCATTGTTAATCTATAAACTCCAACAACATCTGGGTCTTTTTCCATAACCATATCAGTTATATGTCTTTTTCTTGTTCTATTTGCTTTAACAATTGCTCTAATAATATTTTGTGGAACATCATCAAAGTTTGCTAATAATTGTTTTGTATCTTTTGGTAAGCAATATCCACCATATCCAAAAGATGGATTATTATAATGGCTACCAATTCTTGGATCTAAACAGATTCCATCTATAATGTCTTTAGCATTTAATCCTTTTAATTCAGCATAAGTATCTAATTCGTTGAAATAAGAAACTCTTAAAGCAAGATATGTGTTAGCAAATAATTTAACAGCTTCTGCTTCTGTGCTGTTCATAAATTTTACTTCAACATCCTCTTTTAAAGAACATTCTTTAAGAAGATCTGCAAATTTTGTAGCTCTTTCTGACTTTTCTCCAACTATAATTCTTGAAGGATATAGATTATCATACAAAGCTTTTCCCTCTCTTAAGAATTCTGGTGAAAACATGATATTATCAATATCATATTTTTCTTTCATTCTTTCAATAAATCCTACTGGTATTGTAGATTTTACAACCATAGTAGTATCTATTTTCATATCAATTACTTTTTGAATGATATCTTCTACTGTTGAAGTATCAAAATGATTCATTTCATCATCATAATTAGTTGGTGTACTAATTATAATAAATTCTGCATCTTTAAAAGCCTCTTTATGATCTAATGTTGCTTTTAAATTTAATTCCTTATTTTCAAAAAAATCTTCAATTTCTTTATCTCTTATTGGAGATATTCTTTTGTTAATCATTTTTACTTTTTCAGGTATTACATCTAATGCAACTACCTCATTTTTTTGACTTAATAATGTTGCTATTGATAATCCAACATATCCAGTCCCTGCTACTGCAATTTTCATTTCAACATCCTTCTTTCTATTATTAAACAATATTATTTATGTAACCATCAGTTGCTTTTGCATTTTTTATAATTTTTCCAGGAGATCCTATAACAATAGAATCATTTGGAACATCAAAATTTACAAAAGTATTTGGAGCAATTAAAACATTATCTCCTATTTTTATATTGCCTACAATTACCGAATTGGCTCCAATCCAAACTTTATTTCCAATAACTGGTGTTCCTTTTCTTTTTCCTCTATTTTCTTGACCTATACATACACCATTTGCAATATTAACATTTTTTCCAATTATAGCCTTTGGATTAATTATTATATTTCCAATATGTCCGATGTAAAAACCTTCTCCAATCTTACATGTATATGGAATTTGTACCAAGTATTTTTTTGAGATTCTTTTTAGCTTATAAATATAATAATATCTAAAAATCTTATTATCTTTATAGTAATTAGCTTTTCTAAATAGCTTTACTATCTCCAGTCTTTCATCTCTTTTGTTAAACTTTTTCTTTGCAAAATACCTATAACAATCTTTTTCTATAATTTCTTTTAATTCTTTGTTATGCATACAATTACCTCTATTAATATTTACTTAGTCATATAAAATTCTCTATACCACTCTGCAAATTTTCTCAAACCATCTCTTAAAGATGTGCTTGGCTTAAATCCAAAATCTTTTTCTAATGGTGTTGTATCTGCATAAGTAATCGGTACATCTCCTGGTTGCATTGCAACCAATTCTTTATGTGCATCAAAATCATAATCTTCTGGTAATACTTTTGCTCTAATTAATTCTTCTTGTAAAATGTTTACAAAATCTAATAAATTTTCAGGATTATTATTTCCTATATTATACACTTTATACGGTGGAATTGGTAATCCATCTTCTCCTATTGCTTTTTCAGGTGCTTTTTTCATAACTCTTACTACACCTTCAACAATATCGTCTATATATGTAAAATCTCTTTTACAATTTCCATAATTAAATATTTTTATTGTTTCACCAGCTAACAATTTATTTGTAAACCCAAAATATGCCATATCTGGTCTCCCTGCAGGTCCATATACTGTAAAAAATCTTAGTCCTGTTGATGGAATATTATACAATTTCGAATAACTATGTGCTAATAATTCATTTGATTTTTTAGTTGCTGCATATAATGAAACAGGATTGTCCACTTTATCATCTGTTGAATATGGAACTTTTTTATTCGAACCATAAACAGAAGAACTTGACGCATATACTAAATGTTCAACTGGATAATGTCTACAACATTCTAATATATTATAAAAACCAATTAAATTAGATTCTATATATGCATCTG
This sequence comes from uncultured Lachnospiraceae bacterium, assembly GCA_964584475.1. Taxonomy (GTDB): domain Bacteria; phylum Bacillota; class Clostridia; order TANB77; family CAG-508; genus Scatovivens. The sequence goes on from CAZPAF010000002.1 coordinate 58,455, forward strand.
GATTAGTTATGCTATAACGCACACCTGCTTGTGCTGCTAAGTTTACAACAATTTCGGGTTTATACTCTTTAAAAATATTTTCTATACAATCTTTATCTGCTAGATTTCCTTTTACGAATATAAATCTATCACATTTTTCTAATTCTTTCAATCTATATTCTTTTAATTTTACATCATAATAATCATTTATGCTATCTAATCCTATAACTTGAATGTCTTTTTCTTCTGTTAATAATCTTTTTGCAAGATTTGAACCAATAAATCCTGCTACTCCTGTTATGAAATATTTTTTCATATATTCTCCTCTATTTTTACACTTTATTTTTATAAAAAATTCTTTTTAGTTTTGTAAAAGTTCTTTTAAAATCGTCTCTATAAAATATTAAAGCTCCAATTCCAACAATCGTAAAAACTATTATTCCCGACCAAAAAGCATTTATTATCCAATTTAAATAGGTTTGAGAAAAGCTTAAATTAATTTTATTTATAATTACAATACAAATAAAACCTTCAAAAAATGAAATCATACATTTCTTTATTGTAATAAGTACACTTCTCTTAACTATATTTTTAGCAGTATAATTAGCAAGTTGCATTGTTCTAAATAGCATAGCAACTAATGTTCCTATTCCAACACCTATTATTCCATAATTTATTACTAATATTACTGATATTCCTATATTTAAAAGAGCTTCTATCATTGCTCCATTTTTAGTTTGTTTGTAATGTCCAGCTGCTTGAACAATCATCTGATAAGGAATTCTTATAGTATAAAAAAATTGTGCTATTAAAATTATATAAGAAAATTCTAGCCTTATATAGTTAACATCATTAATACCTTTTGTATAGATTCTTACAAATGGAATTATCAAAACAATTGCACAAACATATATTATTGTAGAAATATTATATATTATAAATTCAATTATTGATAAATTTTCTTTTACTAATTCATTTTCATTTTTTGCAATCATATTTCCAAAAGCAGCTTCTAAACCATTTGAAAATGACATTACAATATTTTTTATCGCATTAGAAACCATATTATATACACTATATACTGAAACCTCTAACATGTTTGTAAATAACGTTAAGACTATTATATCAGTATTACTATTTACAAACGTAGCTACTTGATGCCAAAAAGCATCCCATCGTTGACCTATTGCTTTATTATTTGGTTCAACATCTAAATTAATATTATATTTTCTTTTTACATATATATTTAATAATAATGGATATAATGCAAATGCAATTGCACTTCCCAACTTTACAATATGTATTGAAAAATCATTTAATATCAAAGTGGTAGCTAATATAACATTAAGAATGACAGAAATAATTCTAAAGCTTGATGCAATCCATAATTTTTGATCTGCCTGTAATAAAATTAGGTATGTAATTCCAAATAAAGATTCCGCAAATGTGCTAATACCAATTATTAAAAATAATGAGAAAGTAAAAAACCAACTAAATTCATCTTTTGTAAAAAAAGGATATATCGTAGCGACCAAAAGAATTAATCCAAGAAGAATTAATGCAATTTTTTTCATAAATATATCGGTTGCTTTCATTATAGAGTTTATTTCATTTTTATTTTTCTCAGCTAATGGTTTATATAAAGCAGCACGTGTTGCACCTCCAATTCCAGAACGTAAAAGAACAGCACAAGCTAAAAATTGTGAGATAGAACTCGTCAATCCATTATATTGCGAACCAAATTTACTTAAAATTAATCTCGGTAAAATAAAACTTGAAATTATAGAAACTACTTGTAATAATAAATTTATTAATGTATTTAATAATGTTTTTTTCCCTCTCATCCTTACCTTCTTCTACTCAAATATTTTGATTTCTAATTCTATTTTTTGAAAACAAATTTTATGAAACAATATACATAAATTTATTAATTTTATAGCATCATCATATTTTCCATTTTCTACATTTACTAGCCAATTTGAATTACTTTTCCCAAATCTTATATCTTTTGAACTTGGTTTAATTAATTTTACAAATTTTAAAATCCTACCATTTGCTTTTAAAAAACAGGTTCCAAAGCATCCATTTCCCCACTCTTGATTTTCTTTGCAAAAAGATAATCTTTTTGCAATTCTTTCTTTTGATTTTGTTTGTTCTTGCTCAATTAAATTTATTTCTGCTCCTAATATTACATATTCATTATTATGGAATTTTGATCTTCTATATTCAAATTCACATTCTTCGTTCTGTAACCATTCTATTTTTTTCTCTTTGATATTTATTACTTTTACTCTTAATATGAATTGGGATATATCTAATAATATGTTATTTTTTCCACCAATTCCTGCATTCATATATATTATTCCACCAAAAAATGCTGGTAAAGAATATAATTCCTCAATACCGCCGTATCCAAATTCATTTGCATATTTAATTATCTCTTGTATCCTATTAGATGCTCCAAAATAAAATTTTCCACTATCCAAAAATTTTCTTGACTTGTCAACAGATTTCATAAAAATGATATTTTCATATTCTATATTATCATTTAATAAAACATTTGATCCACCTGATAATATATAGTATTTATCATTATTTTTTTCAAATTTTTCTAACAGTTCCAACAATTCAAGTTCATTTTCTGGAATAAAAAAATTTTTGACTTTTGCATCAATATGAAAGGTATTATATTTTTTTAAACTAATATTATTTTCAATTAACATTTATATCTCCAAGATTTATTTTAGATTTTCACTTAAATATCGTTCCGATTTTTCTCTAAAACAAAATAATTTTTCTTTTACTTTATCAAAATGTATTTTATCCTTAAATACATCTTCTATATTGTTTTCTTCATCTATTATTTTATCTATTAATCCAAATCTTCTCATTGCATCATTTACTTTTTTCTTATCTCTATTAATTACCAAAAAATCTTTTTCTAAATTAATAGAAAAAATTGTTCCATGAAATGTATCTGTAATAACATAATCAGCATATAACATGTAATTCAAAAAATTGTTAGGCGAATTAATTATACATTCATCTGCATATTCTAGATTTGTTGTCCCACTTATTATTTTTAAATTATTTTTCTTTGCAAAATTTATTAATTCTTCTTGATGCTTGATAGACAATTTTGAAAATAAATATAAAAAAATATATTTTTTTTCTTCTTTAGGTTTTTGTTCAATTTCTATATATTCTTCTTTACTTATTAACATTGTCGGATCACATACAATTTCAGCATCAATGTCAGCAATTTTTTTAACAATATTGAATGATTCTTCATCCCTTACAGAAACTTTTTTTAAGTCCATCAACATCCTTGGAATATCATCATATTCCATAAACATTTCTATTTTGCTATTTCCAACAGAAGCAGCATATGTAATTACATTATTATTTCCTAAATTTCCACCAAAGTATGTTTTATAATTTTCTTTAAAATATCTACTTTCCAAATTCCAAATTGTATCACTTCCTAAAACAAAGTAATCTATATTAAAAAAATCGTTATCATTTTTATTAATTTCAATAAAATTCTTTTGACTATTTTTAAATTCATTAAATATTTTCATTTGATTTTTAGCTGATTTAATTCCATGTTTTAAAAATTTTTTTATAACTTGTTCTAAAGTATATTTAAAACTTGCAGAACTATTTTTTTCATTTCTTTTAAGGAAGACAACTTTATGTCCCATTTTTTTTAATTTAATTTCTAAGGCCTTTGCTTGCCAGTAACTTCCACTATTTATACTATTATATACCGTAACTATACAAATCTTCACTTTATATACCTCAATTCTTTTTTATTTGGGCAAATTCAACATATTTCCTAATTTTAAATCCCATTCCTCCGGTTTAATCCTCATATAACCGCTACATGGTGAAAATGTCAATTCACTAAAATATATTTTTTGATCAATTTCATACAAATCAACTCTAACAAAACTCATATCTTTTGATAATTTTCTTGAAATCTCTTTCATTTTTTCAAAATTAGTTGGCTTTGTTGGCATATGTTGTAGACGAGCATAATCTGGTCTGTAGAATTCAGCTGGTTTAAAATCCATATCGAAAAAATCCATTCTTGCAGTACTATGATTATCCAATCCTTCTGAAACATATAGATATTTTGGCTCACCATTAAAACAGAAAAACTTATAATCTGTTAAAAAATTATTTGTGTCATCTTTCATATATTGTTCAGCTATGATTCTAGGTTTAACATTTTTGTATGGCCATTCTCTTCCATTATAAAAATAATTATTTTTTAAAGACTTTTTAATTTTTTTTCTAGCCATTTCCTTATCAAAATTATTTTTATCTTTACAAATTACTAATCCTCCTGAATCATGTGTACATTTTAAAACAAACTGATTAGGCAATTTATCAAAATCAATTTCTTCGAATTTATCATATACATCTATAGAAGGAATTATATATTCATATCCAATTAAATCTGCGACATATTTCTTTACTTCATATTTGTCAACTAATTTGTTATACAATGGATTTCTATCATATAATTTTAACCATTGAATTTTTTCATTATAGGTATAAGGATATTCTAAATTTAATTTTTTTCTCATATTGATTTTAAAAAAGAATTTCAAATACCATTTATCTGGCATCCATTTGAATAAACCTTTACTATCTAAAAATAATAGAATTCTTTTAGGTTCTTTACAATATTTCATTATTTTTTTTAGTTTCACTATTTTCTCCTTTATTATTTATTTCTAAATACATTCCAGTTGCACCTAATAATATTGCATTAAATTCAATAGTATAACTTACATTTCCATAATCTAAAATTAATAACATCATTATTAAAATAAAAAATATACTGGTAAATCTTTTATTTTTTATATATTTTAGTTTCAAAAATAATTTTGTTAATACTAATAACCAATATGAATAATATATAATAAATCCTACGACTCCCAATGTTGCAAGTATCTCCACAAAATTATTATGGCTATATGCAACATGAGAATAATTTATTTCTCTCATTCGTGTTACAAAATTGTTTCCACCATATCCTATTATAGGATTTTCAAAAAATAAATTTAAGGCTTGTTCTATATAAAAATTTCTTTCTAATAAACTACCATCTGTATCTTTTTTTGCTATAGAATCTCCTTGCGTCAATGTAAGATACATTCTTTCTACTCTTCGTCCTATTATAGAATATAACATCTCATTATTAAAAATGAAAAATATCAACATTATACCTATAATAGAAAATATAGTTGCTTTAAAAATCCATTTACTTCCTTTCGCATTAATTAGTTCAAATAAAATAGTTCCCACTATAAGTAATAGTAATGCCTTTTTAGAACCCGAAAAAAGTACTGGTATAATAAATAATAATATACATATTAAATAGAAAAAGATAGATTTTTTTTTATTTTCATTTATACTTTCATGGATAAAGTATAAGGATATAACAACTCCTATTGCCATTCTCAATCCAATTGTATTGGGATGTAATCCAATTACTGCCCCAATTCTTTCAGTCCCCCAAGAGTTTATAGGTGTCCTTACAAGAATTAAAATACTTGTAAAAAGTAATGAATAAACAAGTAGTTTTAAAATTTTTTTTACATCATCAATATCTTTTACTATCAAGGGAAAAATCAAAAAAATTCCCACAATTTGCAACATATTATTAATATAACTAGTTGTATCATCAATATTTTTAGCCCATAAACATGAACTCATATAATATGCCCAGAATAAACAACTCCATTTCAAATTTTCTGTTAAAATAATTTTTTTGTTTATAAAAAGAGTAACACATAATAATATAAAAAAAATCAATCTAACAAATATCGCATCAAATCCTTTTCCTAATTGAAAAGCAGAAATAGAAACAAAATACAAGAATAATAAAAAGAATTGTATTTTATTTCCTTCAGCCTTCATTGTTTTATCTTTTTGTAACATATCCTCACCTTTACAACTTATTATATTTTTATTCACATAATCTAATTTTTCTTATAACATATATCTATAAATTTCTTAGATACATCCTCAATATCATATCCTTTACTTTTTATAACAATATAATCTTCTTCTCTATCTCTAGATGGCTGAATCAATTCACACCATTTATCAATACTATCTAAAGAACAAAAATGTACTTTAGAATTCAATTTCACATCAGAAGTTATTTTATCTGAAATTATACAGTTTAGACCACTTGTTTGTGCTTCAATAACTGTATTTGGCATTCCCTCATATAATGACGGAAATACAAAACAATCCATGCATTGATAAAGTTTTTTAACATCTTCTCTTACACCTAAAAATAAAACCTTATCCGTTATTTTTTTTCTTTCAACAAAATCTTCAATTTCATTTCTTAACGGACCTTCTCCTATCAAAATTAACTTTGCATTTGCATTCTTTTCTAAATATGCAACAAATATTTCAATTAAAAATCTATGATTTTTTTGTTCTGAAAATCTTCCAACATGACCTATAACAAATTCATTTTGTAATTTTAACTCTTCTCGCATTTGATTTCTTATATCATTATTGAACTTAAAGTTATCTAATGGAAGTCCATTATTAAGCAATGTTATTTTACCTTTTTCAAAATTTTTTTTTCCAAACATATGCATTGCCGCAACATCTGATGGTGCAACTTTTTTATTTGGGATAATTGAAGCTATTGGTTTAAATATTATATGCATAATTGAATTAAATTTATTTCCACAACTATTTGAATTACTTGATCTAAATATCAAATTATTTGCTCCACCTAATCTAGCTGCTAATAAATCAATTGCAGATAGAGAATGCTGAGAAATTCTTATTACATTTTTATAATTACCTTCTTTCACCACTTTAACTATATTATAAAAACTACTAAATGGATTTTTAGTCTTTTTAGGAATATGTATTATTTTTCCTCCCATTTTAATAATTTCATCGTCATAAAATCCTTTTTTATCTGTAGTAACACAAAAATCCATTTGATATTTATCTAATGGCAAAGAACGGTATATTTTCATTAAAAAGGTTTCAGCTCCTCCAGTATTCATTCCACCAACTAGACATAGCAATCTTTCCATAAACTTCTCCTATTTCACTAAACTTGTACTTATATCATAATATTTACTTTTTCTTAATTTTTGTAATAATTTTCTAAACATTGCAATATATTTATATAAAAATTTTTTTTGATATTTTTCTAATTTATTACTAAATTCCAAAAATTCATTTTTATTAAACATTTTATATAACACTCTCAATTGTCTTATATGTAAATCATGATAAGCCGGACTAGCAATTGTTCCAACCAAATCATAGTTACTCCAATATCCTCTATCATATTCTTTTAGTTTTTTTATTAATGTATCAACTGAAGCATTCATAACCTTTTTTATCTTTACATCTTTTGTTAATAAAACATAATCATACAATCCAAATATAGAAAAAATCCATCCATTCAAAACTGATTGATTTTCTTCCGCAACATATTCTTGAAAAATAACTTCATTTTCTGAATAATAGCAGGTTCCACCGTCTTTTTTATCTGTAATCATAAATTCAATTGCTATTTTTGCTGCTTCCAAAAACTTTGTGTCCTTATTTTCGTTATAAGCTCGCAACAAAACTGAAATTCCTTGGCTTTGACACATAGAAGATTGAGATTTGTGTATAGGATCTTTTAATATTTTCATGCAATCCCACATACCATTAATTTTCATGTTTTCTAATGTCCATTCTGCAATTTTCAAAAAATTATTATAATAATCTTTATCTTTTGTTTCTAAATATAAATCATACAATCCTAATCCATATTGAAAAATTGTTCCTGGAAAATAGATAATCTCATCTTTTGAATTTATATTATATGGAATTTTGTTTTCATCTAATAATGCTGTTTTACTTAAAACTTTATTTGTTAAATCATTGTAATATCCGTTCAACTCATTGGTTGAAAAATACTTTCCTTCTCCCTGATTTACATGAAAAGAACTTTTCCCTAACAACATTTTTAGCCATCTTTTAATTATATATATTTTCAACTTATTCACCTCTTGTTTTTATAACTTTAGCTGGATTTCCTGCTATAACAGAATATTCCGGAAAACTCTTTGTTACAATCGCCCCAGCGCCAATTACAGTTCCTTTTTTCACTGTAACTCCCGGTAAAATAATAGCTCTTCTTCCAATCCAAACATCATCTTCAATTGTAACAATTTCATCTTCACTATATCCTTGTTCAATAATGGTTTTATCTCTATCTTGGAATTTATGATTTAATGAATATATAACAACTTCTGGCCCCATCATAACATTATTTCCTATTTTTACCGAACTAACTATTTCTGCTTTTACTCCAATACTTGAATTATCGCCAATTTCTACATTTGGAGTAAATATTGCTCCAGTCTCAATATTTACATTTTTACCTATTTTTTTTATAATTTTTTTAGCAAAAAATACTCTTATCCATTTAAAAAATTTGCCCCTCCTAGAATATGGTAAATTTTTTGCAAAAATAGAATACATTACATACCAAAATTTATTTCTTTTATTCCACATATAAAATCATTCCTTTTATTTTTTCCAATCAATATTATTCTTTAATATTTTAGCTGGATATCCACCAATTAAAGAATTACTTTCAAACTTACCGCCAGTTAGACAACTTCTATATGCAACTACACAATCATTTCCAATATTATTTCCTTTTAAAATATCTACATACGAACATATCCATACATGATTACCAAATACAACTTTTTTTCTTTCTTCTTTTTCAGTTCCGTTTTGAAATATCTTGTGCCCGTCTGAATCTCTTATATTAGTATTCCAACCTATCAAATTGTCATCCCCAAAAACAATTTCATCATCACTAGATATTGAACAATTTTTGTTTGCAATAAAATTATTTCCAAAAGTAATTTTTCCTGAATTATTATATATTTTTATCCCTTCTCCAAATCTGGCATTCCCTTTAAATATTATCTTTCCATGTTCTTTTTTATTTAGAAAAATTAATCCCTTTGAAGAATTTATAGCATCCGTTCCAGCCAAACCGATTATTACCATAAATGGCTTTATTTTTTCATTTTCAATTATTATACAATTTTTATATATTTTTTTTATTTTTACATTATTTGATATAAAAACAGGAAATTTTATTGCCGTTTTAAATTCAAAAACTTTAAAGTTTAAATATATAGTTTTTGGAATACTAAAAATAATTTTTAATATTAATAAAATTTTTTTCATTATTTTCTCCATTTTTAATATATTTTTTTTACAAAATCTTTCAATATATAATCAATTAAGTATTCTTTAGCCAAGTTTAAAGATTCTTCTTTAAATTTAGCTAGTTTTCCTGAACATACAAACTCTTTTGTTTTTAAATACATATCCTCATAATTTTTATATTCAAATATAATTCCATTTTTATTTTCTTCAATATATTCTTTTGCATATTGCCAATTAGAAGCAATTACTGCTAGCCCTGAAATATAAGCATCAATCAATGCTCCTGGCAAACATTCACCTGGGTATTCTGTAGGAAATATAAAAATATCATATTTAGAAAGTTCTTCATATTCATCTTTATTGTTAGGTTTTATCTCTCCATGATATCTAATATTTTCGTTAAAATACTTTTGTATATTTTTTAAGTATTCTTCTGTACATTGTCCATAGATATCCAATGTACATTCTATATTTTCATTAATTAATTTTAAAATTAATTTTATAGCTTCTTCTATCCCTTTTTCTTTTATAACTCTTCCGTAATATACAAATTTTATTTTATTTGTTTTCTCGTATTTATTTTCGAACTTTTCAACTTTTCTAAAATTATTTAATTTTTCTACATTCTCTAACCCCAAAAGCTTTAAATTATCTTTTAAAGTATTAGCCTCTACATAGATTTTCTTAATATTTTTATAAGTTTTTACATCCCATTTTTTTTCATTGATATTTCTACATAAAGATCCACCAATTACAAAATAATATATATTTTTTTTACATTTTATTTTTTCAAAAAAGTTTAATACTATGTGAGCGCCTCTATCCGCTGATGAAACTATAATGTCATCGACTAATAAAAAATAGAATAATATTTGAAAAACAAGCTTTATAACATGTTTTTTCCAATTATCTGTATCTACTGAATATATTTTTACATTTTCTTGTTCTTTAAGATACTCTTTTAATAATCTACATTTTATTGTTTCACCATCTAACCTATTTCGCGAATCAGCTGTAGTTGCAATATAAAGAATTTTCTTCACCATATCCTCCACTTATCTTTTTATATAAATTCTTTTTTTCACAGCATTAAATGCGTATCCTATAAAACAAAAACAAGCTTTGGGTAAAGAAAGCTTTTCTATGTTTCTATATAAATACCATGTTCCTTTTACGGCTTTAAATTTATTACTAGATAAACTATTAGTAACAACTCTATAATAAGATAGATTTTCTGGAACTTCATAACAATTATATCCCGCTTTTAGTAATTGACACCATGTTGCTGCATCTTGTCTTCTTCTAATATTTGGCATAACTAATAATTCTTTTCCAGTAATTTTTGTATCCACCATAACTCCCACTGTTTGAATTATTGTATTTCTCAAAAATAAATTATAATTGACTTTTTGAGGAATTTTAACAATTTTATTTAATGAATCACCCTCTTCATCAATTTTTTCATAGTCGGTACAAGAAAATGCACATTTATTATCTAGCATAAACTTAATTTGCACTTCAAGTTTATTTTCTCTCCACAAGTCATCTGCATCTAAATATGCAATGAAACGTCCATTTGATTTCTCTAATGCACAATTTCTTGCAATCGCCGCTCCAGAGTTTTCTTCTAACTTAAAATATTTTATTCTATCATCTTTTTGGGCAAATTCATTTATAATTTCTTCTGATTTATCAGTCGAGCAATCATCAACCAAAATCATTTCCCAATTTTTATAGGTTTGTTCTTGTACTGATTTTATTGTTTCTTTTATAAGCTTTTCACAATTATATACCGGTGTTATTATTGACACTAATTCTCCCATTGTTTAAACTGCTCCTTCTTTTTTTACAACTGATACCACGGTCTTAAATAACAATTCAATATCTAAAAATATAGACATATTATTAGCGTAAAAAGTTTCCATTTCTACTCTTTCTTCATAAGATGTATCACTTCTACCATTAGCCGCCCAATAACCTGTTATTCCTGGTTTAACACTTAAAACAGTATCTTTATGTATTCCAAACAATTCAATTTCACCATCAATAACAGCTCTAGGTCCAACAAGCGACATTTCACCTTTTAGAACATTTACAAATTGTGGAAATTCATCTAAACTTGTTTTTCTTAGAATTTTTCCAATCTTTGTTATTCTTGGATCTTCCCTTAATTTTCTTGTTTCTTCAAATTCTTTTCTTAACTCTTCATTATTTTCAAGCATTTTTTTCAATATTTCGTCAGCACCTACAACCATGCTTCTGAATTTATACATTTTGAAATGTTTTCCATTTTTTCCAATTCTCTCTTGTGAATAGAATAATGGTCCATCTTCTTTATTAACTTTATTCACAACCCAAACAATTGCTGTTAATGGTATTAATATTGCTATTCCAACTATTGCACCAACAATATCTATACATCTTTTTACAAATAAAGTTATAGCTTTTGAAATGAATTCAAGAGTATCTCCTACCATTTCACCTACGTGATAGGTTTCTTTTCTTCTAAATGTTACTAGTACAGTAATTAATGCTATTTTTAAATCTAACAATAGACTTTTTCTATAATGATATCTAAAATCCATATCTAGTCTATCTGCAAATTCAACTCTTTCATTTCCAGCAATTTGATATACACCTGTCATTCCTGGTTTATGAGCTACTATATAATTATAGTAATCTCCCATTCTTTCGTGTTCTTCTAGTAAATAAGGTCTTGGTCCCACCAAGCTCATTTCTCCTTTTAGAACATTTATAAATTGAGGAAACTCGTCTAAGCTTTTGGCTCTTAAAATTTTTCCGAATTTTGTTAGTCTTGGATCGTTTTTGAATTTTCTATATGTATAATATTCTTTCTTTATTTCTTCATCTTGTAACATTGCTTCTAGTATTTCATCTGCATTTGTTACCATTGTTCTGAATTTATATATTTTGAAAATTTTTCCATTTTTCCCAATTCTATTTTGTGTATAGAATATTGGTCCATTTTCTTTATTTTTTACATTTTGAAAAAATACTACAATTGACAATGGTATTAATAATAAAATTCCAAATAAAGAAATTACTATTTCTAGACATCTTACTATGAAATTAGTTGTTAGCGACTTCACTTTTCTTGCTAATCTTTTTAATGCATTTTCTCTTATGTTTTCTATATCAAATGGAATCGCTATTTCATGATTTTCTAAAATCATAAATCCCCCTAAATTATTATTTCCCTAGTGTAATCATTTGTAATTATATCACGATAAAACTTATCATTCAACAAAAATCAACATACTTTATATTACAATTGTGTTACATTTAAAGTTATTTTTTACTCATTATGTTTATTGCTGTTTTTTTATTCCCATGTTTTCAAAAAAATACAAAAAGTACTATTAATTTTTCTACATTTAATAGTACTTTTTATTCTAAAAATAATTCTACTTATATTAGTTTTTATTGACACTGTTATTATATAATTCTTCTGGACATATATCAGTTCCATTACTCCACCCAACTGACAGACCAGCAACTTTTACAGAATTGAATTTTTTTATATCTTTAAGTTCTTCAAAGGCTTTACAAGATAAATATGGTTTTACATCAAATATTTTTATTTCTCCATTATCAAATTCAACCATTAAAGTATAGTCTTCTTTTGCAACAACATTTATAGCCTTTGGTCTCATAAAAATCACTCCAATCCTTTTATTTTTATAATTTCACCATCATTATTATATGCTTTTATAGTAGCATCTTTGCTTTATTTTTTCAATACTGTATTTTTTGGAAATTTTAGAAAAAAATGTTTAAAAACAAAAAGTACAATTAAACTTACGTTTAATTGTACTTTTACTTTTATTATTCATTAAATTTATTCTCTTCCATCATTATTAACTTCTATTTCTCCAACACTTTCTCTTGCAACTTCTGCTTTTTTTGCTTTTCCTGATAAATCTTTATCTTTATCTTCAAGTAACATTTCAAATTCTTTTGATTGTAATTTTTCTGTTGGAATTACAGCTTTAACATCACCTTTTAATAAATCATCTTTTGTAACAGTTTCTTCTTCTACTGATCTTCCTTCTTGTTCTACGACACCATGAGTTCTTGATTTAAATTCAAATCCTAATTCACTCTCTAAATATTGAACTACTTGAGATAATTTATCATCAGGAATATCTCTAAAGAATTCTTTTGGAATTCCAACAAATTTTCCTTGTGCTTGACTTCTTGCATTTTTCATATCACTAACTAATTTAGCTAATTTTTGATTTAACTCTGGGTCATATGTAATATCTCCTAGTACTTGTTCTTGTTCTTCACGTTCTACTTGTTTTTGTTCTATTAATCTATCATCTTCTACTGCTCTTTGTTTTGCTTCTTCTTCTCTAATTTGTTGTAATTTCTCTTCTTTTTTAACTTCAGTAACTAAATAAGGTCCAACTAGCGCACTAAAACCACCTTTTTGTTCAACTAAATTTAAAATCTCTTCATCTGACAATTCTGGAAATCTAGCTTTTAACCATTTTATAATTCCATCTTTTATTTCTTGCATATTTTGTTCTTCAGATTTTAAATCAACTTCTCCAAGGCGTCTATTAATTATTGATGCAATTATTGTTGTATTGCCTAATTTAAATGTTTCTCTTAAATTAGCTTTTATAGCTTCGTTAGTTATCATTATTTATTACCCTCTCTATTTCTATTATATCACATTTTCCTTTTAATCTCAAGTTTTCGCATATATTTTCACACTTTATTCCACATTTATTTCATATATTGTGAGTTTTATCAAAGCTCTTTAATTCTATTTTACTTCTTTGGCTCATATACTTTAAAAATTCAATTTTTAATTTAGGAGATTTTAGTTTTGAAACGTTTTAAATTCTTTATTTTTAATACATCATTTTTAATAATAACATCCCTCATCTTTAGAGGAATCGATATTTATTTTACTGGATACATCTCCAAGAAAATTGGTGCTGAACAGATGGGTATTTTCGGGCTTATAATGTCTGTTTATCTTTTGGGAATTACCTTAGCAACCTCTGGAATAAATTTAGCTGTTACCAGAGTAATCTCAGAAGAACTAGCATTAGATAACCCTGGTGGAATTAGAAAAGTTATGAAAAAATGTTTATACATAACTTTACTTACTAGCATTTCTACTAGTCTTATCTTTTGGTGTAATACTGATTTCATTGTAGAAAAATGCTTACATAACAAAGTATCCTCTTCAGTTGTACATTTAGTATGTTTAGCACTTCCTTTAATTGCAATGTCTTCTGCTATTTCTGGATATTTTGCTGGAGTAAGAAGAATTTATAAAAATGCTATTGGTCAATTTATAGAACACGTTGCTAAAGTAGTCATTACAGCATTTATTGTAAATATTTATCTTCCATATGGATTAGACTATGCATGTTTTGCACTTATTCTAGGAGACCTTTTCTCTGAGCTTGTTTCTTTTTGTTATATCTACATAGTATTTTTACTTGATAAAAGAAAGTACAATAATTTACCCGAAAGTGCATCTAGAGATGATTACACTCACCGCATTATTAGAATTTCTATTCCAATTGCAATTACATCTTACATACGTTCTGGACTTTCTACTTTTAAACAATTAATTATTCCATCAAGCCTAGAAAAAAGTGGAATTAATTGTTCAGAGTCTCTTTCTAAATATGGAATTATAAATGGTATGGCACTTCCAATAATAATGTTTCCAGACATTTTAGTAAAATCATTTGCTAGCCTTTTAATTCCAGAATTTGCAAGATATAATGCAAAACAAGATTATAAAAGAACAAGACAAATGACAACTATTCTTCTATTTATAATTGGTGGAGCTGCAGTTGGTTTAACTGTTATTTTATTTATTTTTTCAGACTTTCTTGCTAATCTAATTTATAAAGATTTAACTGTTGGTCATTACATAAGAATTCTTGCACCACTTGCTACTTTCATTTATATGGATACTGTTGTAGATGCTATATTAAGAGGACTAGATGCTCAAGTTGGAGTTATGATTATTAATATTTTAGATTTAGCAATAAGCACTACATTTATCTACTTTGCAGTTCCAAAACTTGGTCTTATTGGATATCTTATTTCAATTTATATGAGTGAAATTTTAAACTTTGTAGTTAGTCTTGCACAATTAATCAAAATTGTATATTTTACAAAAAAATAAAAATAGCGTATCGCATTTACGCTATTTTTTATTTATTGAACTCCAAAATATTTACTTAATCTTTCTCCTAACAATTTTCTCATAATTCTTACAAATATCACCGATATAACTAATACTGCCAAACAATTAAGTGGGAAAAATAACTTCAATATATAATATATTTTAATTTCTTTTAGAGCATATAAAACTAACATATGAGATAAATATATACCAAATGAATCTTTTGCTAAAGCTTTTAAAATTTTATACTCTCCATCTATAACTTCTTTTGTGTCATCTTTTATGAATAAGTGTGCAATAATCAAAAACATCATAGATGTTCCTACAGTACTTAGTTTTATTTGCGTTATCGCTAAAAAATATTGATTTAGAGTAATCCAATAAATCCCTTCCACAAGTGCAATTAATAATGTTATTCCATATATCTTTAAAGCACATTTATAACTAATTTCTATTTTTATTATATTATTTCCAAGAGCCATCCCCAAGTAATAGTAAATAAACCATGGTAAAAATGTAAAATAAGAATATGGAGACACTACAACTTTAAAAATATATACTGTAACGATCATATATATTGGAGTTATAATCCACCCCCAATTTCTATATTTAGATTTTAGTAATTTTCCTATAACAGGTGTTAATAGAACTAGTTGTATATATGTAAATATATAATATAAGTGCTCACACGCGTTTGTTGTTAATAAATTTTCAATTAATTTTTCTGGTTTACTTTGAAAAAAAGTATAAATAACAGTCCACAATACATATGGAATTAAAACTTTTTTGATTCTTTTACCAAAAAATTGTTTTTTATTTTCAATTTCACATTTAGTTAAATAACCTGAAGAAAATATAAACATTGCAACTGCAAAATTTATAAATGGTCTATACAATACATCAATTAAACTACCAGCATTTGTATGTATGATTATAACCATAATTATTGATAGCCCTCTTAAAATCTGTATTTTTTGATTCAATATACTTCTCCTTTTAATATTATATATATGATTGTATCAATATTTGTTTAAAAATCAATAGTTTACTCAATAAAATTATAAGTATCTTCAGTTTCATCCATTCCCTCTAAATTGTAATAAGTATCAGGAACTTCTCCAACAATAATTGCTTCACTAATTAAGACATCTGCTGTAATATCTTTTCCAAAAGCAGAAAATGGAGTTAAAATTCCAACTCTAGCATCTATATCTAAATAGATTTTATGGTGTGTTTGATTAATTCCAACAGATTTAAATTCAGTTCTTACCATAGACTTAATATTTCCTCCACTTTCTAGTTCCATTTCAAATTTAGGTTCTACATCTTTTAGCATACTTATTCCACTAACAGTCCCCATATTTATAAACACTGTGATTCTTGGAATCTTATCAAATTCTCTTTGGATATTAGCATTTATCTTACTTGTAATTTCATTAATCGCTATTGAGTTTGCTTCAATTAAGCTGATCTTTCCATTTATATCTTTATCTATTCTAATTAGATCATTATATGTATAATCTTTCATAACTTTATAGACTTCATCATTTATAATTTTATTTCCTTTAGAACTTGCCGCTGTTTCACAAGATGATTTAAATACTGGATAAGCACTTTTAAAAAACATTCCAACAGCAATTAGAATTGAAAAAAAGGCAATCAATAAAACCGCTTTAACACTTTTTAGTTCTCTTAATCTTGGAAGCCTAATTCTCCATCTTGAATATAATTTGTCTGCCACATGCACCTCCTTTTTCATTATTATTTTTTATCTTTTTATTTTATATTTAATTTTTTAATATAATAAAAAGACGGTTTCCCGCCTTTTATTTCATTATATAAAGTCTATCTCCTGGTTTAATTCTATCAGGGTTTTCCAAATTATTTGCAGCTATTATATTACTCATACAAACCTTAAACTCTTTTGCTATTTCCCATACTGTATCACCGGGTTTTACAAAATAAATGCACATCTTATAATCTAAATCATCTTTGCATTCTTTACATTCAACATTTTCAATAATGCTAACATTTCTTAAATTTGGAGAATCATTTTTAGCAAAAATTTCCATATCACAATTCACAATTTCGTTACTAACTGTGAATTCTTTTCTTCCAATTTCAAAGTCTATATCATCATCATTTTCAAGTCTAATAACAAATGGAAGTACAACTTCTTTTACATTTAGTCCATTTCTACTGTTTGCTTCATAATAAATATTAAAAACAATTTCACATTCACAGTTATAACTATTTCCTGACTTAGTACTATTTACTTTTCTTATCTTAGTACTTACATCCAGAATATTTAAAATATCTTCAATATTTATTCTTTCATTAATACTTACTTTTTCTTTTTTCACATCTCCATCTATTGGAACCATTATCTCTTTTTTAGAAAAGTTTATATTACTTTTTGTTCCATACATATCTTGAATTACATCAATAGTTCTTGTTTCATAGGCAAAACACATAACCTCAAATTCTATTTGGCAAGAAATAGAATGCTGTTCTTTATTATTTACTTTAAAAAGCATATTTCTTGGAGTATAACTTACATCACAAATATGTCCATCTGCTACTTTTTCAATATCTATAAAACTCATTACTGGTAATGTAGAATTTGCCATTCCTATTCTTCCATCTTCAGACAAGAATACTACTTTTACATTTGCATCTGCTTTTGCTAAAACTTTGTTATAACTAATTTTGTTTTCTAAATTTGTTATCTCAACATCTGTTTTTAATATCTCTGCAACTGAAAAAGAATTATCTACAGATATATCTTCTTTTATAGATGTTTTTACTTTATTACTTCCAACTAAAGATCTAATTCCCATTGTTTCTTTTAGAATCTCTACATTTTCAAATTCATTAAAGTCACTTGTTATTTCTACTTCTGCTTTTTCAAAAACTTCTATTTTTACTTTAACTACAGCTTTTATACTAATTTTTCTTTCATTTAACACTTTTGCTTCTATTGATTCTAAAATTATTTGTTCTTTAGAAAAGCATCCTTCTTTTATTAATGCTTCTTCAATACTATCTGTAAAGCTAAGAGTAGTTTGAATACTCCTTGTGTCTCCATTATCTGCTAGATATACAACATAAGTATCAATATTTCCATCAAATCTTATTTTAGATGTTACAACTTCTTCCTTATATATGTATGGAACCCCATTTGTATTTATTATGCCGGCAATATCTGGTTTTATATCTGGAACAATAATGTCTCCACTTACCTCTAACACTTTAATATTTTTCGAAACTTTTTTGTTTATTATAACTGCATTTTTTTCCATAAAAAAATCCTCCTTAAATGATATCTTTCTATACCATTTATATGAGGATAAAACAAAAAAATTCCTAATTTATATTAGGAATTTTCTACTACTTCATGTGTAATTCTTGTTTTTTTAACTTCTAATTGTGGTTGTACTAATGGTTCATAATTTTCTCCATTATACATACTTACTTCAACTGATCTTGTAAATAGGTCAGTATAATTGTAAGAACCAACTCTGTTAACATCTTCAAATTTTACTCTGAAATAACTATTATATACATTCTCAATGACAGCTGCTTTCTCTTGAGGTTTACTTCTCTTTCCTGGTGACTCTTTTATAATTATTTTTTGTCCTATGTTTTCTCCAATATTTTTTCTTAAGTCTGCAATTTCAGATCTGTAAATTCCCATTTTCCAGCCCCCTACTTTCTTTCGATTTGTTGTATTTCTTATATCACGGTTACCCCCAATTGTCAAAAGATGTCTAAGAAAGCATTTTAGCTACAACTCTTCAGGTTCAACGGCTTGCTGTTTTTATTCTTGTTATTTATCATTTGTATTACTTCTTTGTTACATAATTATTACAAATACGTTTTTGAATTTAAATATTAATATTTTCCGCTAGTTACCTTTTTTGCTTTTTTATGTTTTTTCTATAAAATTTTTCTTAAATTTTGCATATTTTCTTTTTCATGACTATATTTTAATTTTGTTGCCATCCCACCTCTTATATGTCTTTCTGCTTTGTTTTTATCCAAAACTTTTCTAACTTCCATTGCTAAATTATAATTTACTTTAAGTAGTCTTTGACTAACGTCTTTATGTATTGAACTTTTGCTAATACCAAATTTTTTAGCAGCTCCTCTTACTGTATCTTCTGTTTCAATTATATATTGTGCAACTTGAATTGCACGTTCCTCTATAGATAATCTTTTCATTAAGAAAACCTCCAACTGAATAACTTTGTTAAAGTGTATTCAGCTAGAGGTTGTATTAGAACATTTGAAAATTTTAAAGTTTTATATCTTATTCAAAATCTGGTGCATCAGCAATTCTTTTTTGATATGTTGTTGGTTTATATTCTTCCCAGCTACATCCAAATTCTTGATTTAATTCTTCTTCTGTTTTTTCTTTTAATAAATCTACATATTTTTGTGCAGATACATATGTATCTTTAGGACTTGCAAATAATGGTGGTCTTTCGTTTTCTATCATAAGCTTGTTTATAGAAGAAAATTTTGTAGCAGTCATTGATAACATTGTTTGTATTCCATCATTATTAATTCCCATCCTTCTCCAAGATGGATAATCTTCTTCTTTTTCTAATATTTTTTTTACTACTGATGGATTAACATCTCTTAACATATTAAAAATTTCTTGTCTTACATCTATTCCTAAATTTTTAATATAATAGTCTATTGACCTATTTGCCATATTCTTTCCTCCTGAAAATACTAAATATTTTGTTTATAATTTTTCTTATGATACTTTCTTTATATACTATCATTTGGCTTTCTTCAGCTTCAATAAAGTTTTTAGAAATATTTTCTTCGGTTTGAGTTTCATCACTTATTGTATTATTTTCTTGGTTATGATCGTTTTCTTTGAACACTTCATATTTTTCTTTAAGTTCTTTTTGTAATCTATTTTCATTTTCAATAAATATTCTTTTTAGTTCTTCTTTTTCTTCTTCATCTTTGCACCAATAATTTAGATATAACATTCCAATAAAAGCTTGTGTATCAGGATGAATTTCTTGCTGTTCTATTGGAACATCAATTCTTATTTCTGATTCATAACCATCTAATTTATTCTCTGAAATAAATTTTCTAAGTTTCATTGGAACTTTATTTCTATCTTCTTCTGGTAAAGCGTTTAAGATTATGTCGATATCACAAAAAGTTCGTCTTAATTCATTTGTCATTTTTACCACCTTAATTATTTGTCTTTAATTATTATCTTCCAGTTAATAATTAATTTATTCTCTATCTTCAGATACATCTTGAACATCTGGTGTTACTGGAGCGTCTTGAGTAACTGGAGCTACATTCCTTTGTGGGGCTTTAAATATGTTCATAAAAGCACTAGTAATCGCTTTTATTTTAGACATTGCTAAATTAAATTTTGAATCTGTTACTACATTTTTTAGTCCCATCAAACTCATTGCAGATTCTTTTTGTATAAGCTCATCATTCATTTCTTTATCTGATGAATCTTTTAAATCAAGTAATTGACTATATATATCTTTTTCATTAAAATCAAGATGTATATTTCCTAATTGTATTTTTGATTTTTGATTTTCTATCGTTGGTTGTACAGGAGTTTCAGCTACTTCTTTTGTAACTTCAGGTTCTGCAACAACCATTTCTACACCATATTGTTCCATATAAGAATCCATGCTTGCTTCCATTGATGGAGTTTTATCAACATTTGCTTTTTTTATTGGTTCTGGTGCAGCTTTAGTTGCTTTTTTTCCTGTATTCACAGTTTCGTTTTGTTCTTCTGTTTTTTTTGCAGTTTTACTTTTGACTTTTATTCCAGCACTTCTCAATGTTTCATCATTAAAAGGCATATGAGTAATTGCCATATCTACATATCCATTATTCTCTAACCATTTAACTTCATCAAATTCACCATCTGTGAAATATTTTTCATCCTTTGCGCAATATCTTGCAACATATAATTCAAAATATGCTTCTAATTCTCTTTCGTATTCTTGTATATTAGACTGGAATTTATCTGAAACTCCACAAGCCCTATGTTTTATTGAGAACGCTCTTTTTGCTAGTAATGCTCTAGCTTGTGCTTTTTGAACATCATTTAAAGTAGGAATCATCTCAATTTCTTTTAGTTTTTCATTTGTAAGTTCTGAGAATTGTACTACATAATTTCTTATATTACTTGTTCTTGCATCTATTTTTTCATATACTTCTTTATATATTTCATCTGCAGAAATACCTTTATAAGATTCTCTTCTTACTTCTTCTGGAATATCTGTATGGCAAAAGAATTCTTCTGTTGAACCTTTATTATCACCTCTTGCTGTTCTTGCTTTATATTGTTCTTGATTTCTAGAACTTGTTTCATGTAATCCATCTATTATTACATGGATTCCTCCAACATCATTAACAGACTTTGATGTTTTAATTGTTGTTCCTCTTCCAAGTATACTTGTTCCTAAAGTAATTGTGTTTGGTTTTCCAGATTCTTTTTTTATTAAAGATTTATAATCTTTATAAGCTTTTTTATTTACACCATATTTTTCTATAAATTCTGGTGTATTTAAGTCTTTTTTATCTTGTTCAAATATTTCTTCAGAAGCTGCAGTGTATTCTAATATTCTAATTTTTTTACCAAGTTTTTCATTTTGGTTTTTTAAACGTAATTTTAACGCATTTATTTCTGTTTCTGAGACTGTACCAATTAATACAGGTCTTCCAAGTTCAATTTCTCTTAATGCACTTTGAACTATTGCTTTTCTTTTACTTTTATCTCCAAAAAAGTAATTTTTTCCTCTATCATCTCTAGTTCTTTTTTCCTTTGGAGGAATTTCGTATATATCTCCCTCTTCCTTATTTACTCCAAATCTTTTTAATTCTTCTACGATTGCTTGGCTGTCTATTCCTAAAGTTCCTGATATAAAATGTTTTGTTCCATTAAAGAAATTTTTAAAGAAAGTTTGAGTATTTAATGTATCTACTACTTTTCTTTCTGGTGATATTGGGCCTATATATTTTCTTTCTTGTCTAAGTTTTATTTCTAAAGCTTGTTTTACACCTTCTGGTAAATCAATTCCAACACCTGAAGCTCTATCTTCTGATACAATTTTTGTTCCTAAATTTAAAACTTGATAATCTCTATTTTTCTTATATACAGTATCTACTACTAAAGCATCATATACATAATCATACAAAGTGTTTGGATCTACTTTGGTACTTATTTTAGAATTCTTAATCGCTTCTACAACACGTTGTCTACCTTCTTTTGTAAAATCAACATATTGACTTGAGTCGTCTTTTACAAATAATCCTTCAGGCATTTCTTTTCTTATATTTTTTAATATTTTATAAGCTAATTTTCTTTGTTCTATTGTTTCTGCCTTTTCTTTTCTTGTCATTTCTACTGTTCTTTGAAGTGGTCTATAGGAATCCAATAAAACAAAGTCTGCCTCATCTGCAAGCAATTCTCTTTTTATGTTTTTATTTGGTGGTGGCAAATATCCTTTCATTGCGTCTTGCATTAATGTTACATTATCAGCAATTACCAATTTAGAACCATATGCTTTTTCCAATATTTCTTTTATATCTTTTTCTGTCTTATTTTTAAAATCAGTTCTTTCAAAGATAACATTTCCATCTTTGTCTCTTGCCGCTTTACCGTTTTCTATAACTACTCTAGTAACACCTCTTGAGTTTACTAATACCACATCTTCTGCCATTCCAACTCTATCATAAAAATCAATTTTATCTAAAGCTTCTGCAGCTAATACTTCTGTAGAACTTGTTAAAAATACTTGTTTCTTTTGAGATTTAGATTGAAGTATTGAATATGCGGCCATTGAAAGAACGCCAGTCTTTCCTTCTCCACATCCCATTTGAAGAGATTTTCCGTTTTTTCCTTCTTCTCCTCCAACCATTCTTGCGGCTGTTAGTACAGTATCATAAGGTATATAATCTCCAGACATTTCTGCTAAATATGCTTTTACATATGGTGAAATATTACGATCATCTTTTATTTTTTCAAATGCTTCTAATGCTTGTTTTCTTCTGTCTTCATCACTTTTGAAAAGCCTTGATATCATTTCGCCAAACATTAGACCATTTCTTTTTTCTTCTGGAATTAATGAATAAGCTTCACCAATTTTATTATAAGGATCTGATACACCTAGTTGTTGTAATATTGATACATAAATCTCTTCCATTTCTGTCCAGCAATCTATATTAAATTGAAAAGCTCTTACTACACCGTTTTCTTCTGGCATTTTTTCTCCAATCTTACGTTTATAATTTATTTCTTTTGTTAACTTTTTTATCCATTTTATTATATGTTTATCTGTTATTTAAGTCAATTTTATTAGGCTATTTTACTATAATTTAATCTAATTGTAACATTATTTTAAATTAGTATTTTTCTATACTTTTATAGACTTTTTTAGTTGCTTTTAATTTTAATTATATATATAATAATCGAGAGGTATTTTGATATGATTTTTTTTACAGAACAATTAATAAAAAATAAAAATGAATTAATAGATTCAATTCAAAAAGAACTTAATTTAAACAATATTTTTATACATTACCAAAAATATAAAGAAAGCATACTTGCAAATACTATAAAAACAATTTCTTCACCATCTTATGTTGTAAATCCAGAAGATAAAGATACTTTGGAAAATATTTTAGAAAGCTATAAAAATAGTTTAAATCTTTCTAAAAACAACATTCATTCTATTGAAGATCTTTCTGCTCTTTTTGAATCTATAAAACAAATGAATGACGAAGAAATTTTACATACCTTAGAGCTTGATTTACCAAAGAATATTTCTTGTGAAGTAATTTTAAAAAGTGAAATTGAAGATACAGATAATATTTCTGATTCTATGGACTCTACTTCAAAAGATAGTGCTACTAATTTAGAATCTAATTCCGAAAGTACAATAAATGTAGATTCTGCATCTAACATTGTAATAGACTCAAATGCTAAAGTAGAGCCTACATCATCTACTCTTGAAAACAAAGTTCAAAAAATAAAAGACAACTCAAAACCAGAATCAAATTGTTCTAATCTTAAAAATTTTAAAGAAAATACTTTAGTTATTTCTGAAAAAACAAAAAAGGTTTTCTTACCATATAATTTAAATTGTGTTGAAGATTTACTAAAAAATAATCCTAGTAAGTATTCTAATCTTGAAAATGTTATAGAAAAAGAATTTACTTTACCATTAGAACAATTTAAATCACCATCTCTTTCAAGATTTAGAGAAGCATTTAAATTAGTAAGAAACAAAGAAAACGGAAGTTTTAAAGAATCTCTAGATTTAGCAATGGAACTTTTCTTTAATTATAATTTACATCCAGCTATCATTTCTGCTTGTAAAAATTTAGATGAATTAGATATATATTTAGATTATCTTTCAGATAATGAAACTGAAAAATTCAATTGTTTTAATATTGAATTCGAAGCTATGCCAGTACTTGTAAAACATATGAGCAAACATAAAATGAACTAACTTTTAAAAAAGTTAGTTCATTTTTGATATATATATATAATATTAAGTTTTTAGCTTTAAATTATTTCATTTTCAGTTTTATTTTCAACTACATTATTTTCTTCTGAAATTTTATTTTCTGTGTTTTCTTGATTTTCATTATCATCAATATTATTTTCTTCTACTTCATTATTTATAGTTGTATTCTCAACAGTATTGTTTTCTTCTATAGTTTCATTTTTAACTTCATTAACTAAGTTTTCTATTTTTATTTCATTTGTTTGAATATTATTTTCATTATTTATTTCATTTGTTGTATTATTTTCAGCCTGCTCTAACTCTTCTTTTTCACTTAAATTCATATCTTTAAAGAATGTAACTCCTTCTTCTTTATAAGTGAAATATCCAGGTTTTTCTTCCCCCTCATCGACGCAAGCATAGCTAATGTCAATATTTTCATGATTATAAATAGTTCCATTTTCTCCAAGTAACTTAAAGCATCCAAAAAACGGCTCATCTGTTTCTATAATATCTGTATGATTTATTCTGTTTGTATTCCATTTTTCACTAACATATATAGTTGTAAGATTTTTATTTTGAGTAAACATTTGCTTCATACTTATTGCATTTATTGTGTCAAAAGAACTTAAATCTAGAACTTCTAAGTTTGAACATAAACCAAACATTCTATTCATATTCTCTACATTGGAAACATTTAAATTGTTAAATTTAAATTCTAAAGCTGAATTCAAATTATAAAACATATCTGCTGAGTCCACATTAGCATAAATTGTACTTTCTGAAAGTATATATACTGTTTTTCCATCATCAGATTTAAACATTTTTATTGCACCTTTTGAGTCAAAATCTACTGCTGTTCCTTTTGTCCAATCACTTTTTGAATATATAATATTTGTATCCTCCATATATCCACTATCCCAATAATCAAAAACAATTTTTGTTATTGTGCTATTTGCCTCTTCTTGACTTAAAGAATCTTTCAATTTCTTATTAAATTCAGCGCCATTTATAAGTTTTTTAGGTGGTGGTGTAACAGATAAATTAATATTTTCTATCATATCTGATTTTATGTATTTAGCAATAGAAAATGCTTGTGCACATGTTATAGTAAATAGAATTAAAACAACAAAAATTTTAAATAAATTTTTAACAGTTTCTTTGTCATTATGTTCCATGCTTTTCCCCCTTAGTCAATTTGCTCTGAAATAACATTTATACTTATATCATTTAATTCATGATTTCCAATTACCTCTTCACTTGCAGAGAATGTTATTATATTTGTATATTCCTTGCTAATTCCTGGTAAGAAAACATTTTTGCTTTTAAATGTATAAGTTTTTTTATCTTCAGAAACTTCCGCTTTTTCTGCATCAGAAACTGATAAATCAATCCCTTCTGGTAAAGCTTCTGGTAATGTAATTATTATACTATATTTACACCCTACTTGAGAAGTTTTATTTTTATCATTTGTATTTGAAACTTTTATTTTATAGTCTACAGATGGCATCGGATTATAGTTATTCATACAATCTAATACCATATCTTTAGAACTTTCAGGCAAAGAGCTTACTTCCACAACAAATCCAGCTGCATTAGCACTATTTGTGCCTGCAACTGTAGATTGATATTTAGATAAAGTAAACGTGGTTACTAAACTTGTTGTTATGAAAAACATAAATACAACTTTAGCAAGTAAATCTTTTTTGTCTTTTACAACTATGAACTTACTCTTTTTCTGAAATTTCCTTTTCATAAGCTATCCTTTTCTCTTTTCTTCTTTCATTTCTTTTTTTTACTTTGTCACTTCTAACCAAATATATATAAAATAATAATATTATAATTATTATAGAAATTTTATCTTGCAACATAATTGAAAGATTTCCTATTTTAGATATCTTTCCTATAACTTTTCCTTCAATTACGTCTATTGTAACTTCATGAATATCTTCTGCGTTATTATTATCACCTTTTGTTTTAAAACTTGTTTTTCCATCTAGTTCTTTTTCTTCAATTACTCTATGAGTTACAACTGTTTGTCCATTTCTATATGAAATAACATCATCTTTTTTAATATCGTCTTCTTCTACTTTTTTTACTATAACAATATCTCCAATGCTATATTCTGGCTGCATACTACCAGATACAATTACATATGTTTTTATTCCCAAAAAACTTGGTGTTTCATTTGGTTTTATAACAGACTGTATAATTAAAGAAATATTATATATAATAAGTGGAAACAATAATATGTAAATTATTATACTTATTGCTCTACATATTTTATTTTCTCTATTTCTTCTTTTCTTTATCTCATCATTTGTATATTTCACTAAAACTAGCTCCTCTATTTTATATATTCCTCAGCTGTAATTTCAAAGTTTAATGTGTAGTATTGATTTTCATTTTGAGTTGCAACTTCTGTATCTTCTTCATCTCTATCTTCCCAATACCATTCTATTGTGTACATATTTATTGATTTTTCTTGCATTAAAATATCTTTCAAATTCAACTTTTCTAAATCATCGTATCCATTTACATTTCCTACAACATATTCATTATCAATTTTTAATCTATATTTCATATTAATTGGATATTCTGTTTCTTCTGTAAATTTTAAATTGCATATCATTTCTGAATTAGATGTATTTTCAACACAAAAATTCGCACTTCCCATTGATCCTGGCGCTATTATTTTTTGTCCATTAAATTTCTCATTTTTAAAAATATCAAGCTCTGTATTTTTTGTTACTTCTTTTCCATTCCAAGATATTTTTACTAATTTGATGTTGTCAACATCTTCTGTATTATCTTCTAAATCATCATCATTATTTGATGTACTTCCTCCTTGATTTATTCCTGAATTACTGTTTAATGGTTTATTTTCTGTAGCAGTATAATCTTTGTCAATATATTCTTTATCTACTTGATTTGTTTGTTCTAACTGCTCTGTTTTTTCTTCACTATAATCCTGTTTTATTCCACCAAGGTCTTCAATAACTCCTATTCTAAAACTTACTAAATAAATAATTATAAGAATTATTATAATTAATATTAAAACTCTTTTTTCTGTTTTTGCTTTCTTTTCTTTTATTTTATATTCTTCTATTATTTTATCTTTATTTAATTCTTCGCTCATTTTCTTCTCCTTTTATATACTCACAAAAAAATCTTTTAAAAAAGATTCTTTTGTCAATATATTTGGTATAAAGCTCTATCAATTTTTATCAATAGAGCTTTATACTCATTTTTAAATATAATATATATATTTTTTACAATTTAATTAGTCAACTTGAGAAACATTTAATGTTGCTGTTACTGTTACTTCTGGTGGAGTAATTCCAAGTTCTGTATCAACTTCATCTCCAGCTACTACATTTCCGTCAGCATCAGCTGTTTCATAAGCCCATCTCCATTCAACTTTAGCTACTGAACTAGAGTTCATATTTAATGCTGTTGTAGCAACACTTGAAAGTGAGCTTGACCATTCTCCATCATTTACTTTGAATTCTAATGGAATTGTTGTTTCTTCACTTTCTCCTTCTTTTACAGAAAATGTTATTCCATATTCTGCATTTACTTGAGAATCATTTTTTACTGATAATTCAAATGCTCCTGATGTTCCTGGTGCTATTTTTCCAGCTGTTACATCTGCTTCAGCTGTTCCATCTTCATCTAAAATTGTATCAAATAGATTAAATGCAACTGTTGCATTATCTCCTGTTATTGATACTTCTTCTCCTGCTAGTCCTGCTTTAATATCCCATTTAGCAACTACTGCTGTGTCAGATCCTGATGCAGAACTTGCATATTTAGCATATGTACCAGCAACTAATATTATTGCTATAACTGTTACTAGTAATGCAAATGCTATTAATTTTAATGTTTTGTTTTCCTTCATTTCTTTTGTTCCTTTCTAAATTTTAATTATTTAAATATTTATCTTCAATTGCATCATTTACAATTTTTGTCATTAAATCCATTCCATAAGCATCAGGATGTAAATCTGAATTTGCTGGATATAATGTATATAAATCAACAATTGTCGTTCCATATTTATTTGCTATTTTAGTAATAATATCATTTACTAGTGGTGTAGATTCTTCGCCAAATTCATTTACTGAACGTACAGGAAGTGTAAATGTAAACACATCACTTGCAGAATATGTTGTTATTATTTTATGAATCATAATCGCATATGCTTCAGCAAATGTTGTTGGTGTTTCATATGTATAAACTCCATCATTCTCAACTATTAATGTTTCAAAATTTATATCTTCATATGTACCAATTGTGTCTAGTGAATCTTTATAGTTTTTAGCATCATTATTTCCCATATAAATCCAAATCATATCTGGATTTGTTCCTGAATTTTCTCCAATATTGTCATGTAAATTAACCGCTCTTGTTTTGTATCCAGCAGTATTTGAATCAGAAAAAACTAACGAACCTGATGCAGAGTTGTTTACTAATAAATTCATATTATATTCATTGATTGATTGCATCCACCATGTTTCATTAACATCATTAACTGCTCCAAGAGAAGCTCCGTACCAAGAATTATTACCTAAAAGTGTAGAATTTGTATTAGTTACATCATTTGAGTATCCATCAAATGTACTTATGCTATCACCCAGAATAGAAACATTTTTACCTGCTAAATTCAATTTATTTTCCTTACTAGTTATTTCTTGCAAATGCTCTTCCTCAGATACTGTTTTTGTTGTATATGCAGTATAATACATTTCATAACCCTCTATACGAGCATTAGAAGTAATACCAACCCAAGATTGCCCCATACCAGTTTTATACCCAATTGATATACTACCAGTTTTTCCTATCGCTATAGTCTCATTTTCACCTAAAACAATATTTAATCCAGTAAAACTTATCCATTTATCTACTGATTCTGCTGTGCAGTCTTGTATTTGTTCAAATGGAACAGATAATCTAATAGTATCTTTATATGATAATTTAGCACCTGTTACTAGTTCTGATGAATCAATTACGTGTACATCAATATATTGTTGATCATCAATTGCTGTCACTTTTTTTACCGCTATATCAATTCTTGTAATTGTATTATTTTCATAAGAATCCAAATTTGTAGTGTGTAACCATGGTGCTGCTCCTTGTGATGAAGCAACTGTTTGCATTGTTGACACATCTGGTACACTTGCTTTATATCCATCAACAAGTTCTACATATTTTGTAGTTCCTATAGTAGCCCCAAAAACTAATTGATCATTTTTCCCATTAGTTTGATTTAGTACATTTGAATAACTATTTCCATCTATATATGAAAAATTATTAGCTTCAGTTGCTTCATTTCCTGATGTATAAGCAATTCCGACTGAATTATTTCCACCAAATACAATTGTTTCATCTTCTGCTATATCAAGTGATAATTCAATTTTATTATTTCCTTTAGTTACTGTATAACTATTCATATTAGCTGTATAAGTAGAACCATTAGTTCTTGCATTTACAACATCTGTTATTTTAGCAGTACCAATTTCAAGAGTTCCATCTTCTTCAGCATAAATTGTAATATCAGATAAATTTAATCCACTATATAAAGTTACGTTTGTATTAGGCTTATAGTGAGACATAAGTGCAACAGTATTTTCTGTTAAGTCTAAATAATATTGTGTTCTTTTATTTACTTGAATTGCATTAACTGTAGCACTTATAGTTATTTCTGGTACAGTATCTGTTGTTGCTAATTTTCCTAGTTCTGTATCTTCTGAGTTATTTCCATTAAATGCCCATCTCCATTGAATATTTATTATTTCTGTATTTGAGTCAGCATTTAATATTGTATGTTCTGAAAAATCTATATCAGATAATTCTGTATTCCAATTTTCTCCATCTAGTGAATATTCTATTGGAATGTCATTTTCATTTGTTACTTCAAAATCTATTCCATATTGTGCTGTTACTTCTGATGTGTTTTGAAGCGCAAATTCAAATGCACCTGATGTTCCTGGAGCTATAAAACCTTCAGCAACATCTGTTTCTTCACTTTCTCCGTCACTATCATAAATAGTGTCGAATAAGTTAAAATCAATTGTTGTAGCATCACCTTCTACTGCAATTTCTTTGTCATTTACTAAAAATGACCATTTTGCAACTACTACAGAATCACTTCCTGAAGCATTTGTTGCATATTTTGAATATGTATTAGCAACAAATATCATTGCAATTACAGTTAGCAATACTAGAATTATTTAATCTATTTTTACTTTTCATTGTTCCTCCTTATTATTTTTAATATTCTGGAAATACTGTGCTATAATCATCTTCTGTTTCAACAGTGTTTTCTTCTGAAGCTGTAGCTTCTATATCAAAATTATTTCCTAGACCAATATAAATTCTATTTCCTTTAGAATTTGATGCATCATTTCTAAAGTATTTACTATAGCCTGTAGCATTTGTATTACTTAAGTATAATGTGTTATTTGATTCTCCACCACCGCTACGTAAAACAGCAGGATAGTATGGACCGTATAGTTCACAATTATCCATATATACAGTTACATTGTTTGCACCACCTATATAAAAACCAGCTTGGTTTGTTCCTGCAACACTATCTGCAATATAACCATCAGCCATTTCACAATATCTAACAGTAGCATTTTTTACATAAGATGTTGTTCCTGCACCACCAAAATATATACCACCATGTCCATATGCTTCATAAGTTCCACCATCAATATAAAGTGTTCCTGTACTTCTTATTCCTGAATGAGTTCCATATACATTGCAATTTTTTAGTGTCATTGTTCCATTATTACTTATACCCATTGAACCTGATCCATAGTTATTTCCTGCTGCATTAGCTTTATAATCTGCTAATCCTTTTATAGTTGAATTTGTAATTGTCATTGTTCCATCATTTATTATTCCATTAATCCACAATGCATTATTTGATTTACTTTCTATAGTTGAATTAGAAATTGTTGCCTCACCACCAGAAGCTATATTAACACCAGCTATACCAGCACCAACAGAGTCATTTGTACTAACTTTTGCATTATTCATTGTTAAAGTTGCAGATGAAGCAACTGTAATATTTGAGTTTGGATTTGCATCAGTTCCAACTCCAGTAGAATTTGTTTCATATGTTCCACCATTAATTGTACAACTTCCAGCATTTACTTGTACTGTACTTGTTGTTAATCCAGTATTTGAAGTTACAATTTTACTTCCTTCTGTTTGCCCATCTATAGTTAGATTTCCTGAATTAACTGCGATAGCAACTGTATCTGTAGATTCTAATGTTTTTCCATTTAAATTTAATGTCATATCTTTACTTGTAGTAATTTCATTTGTTAAAGTTGTATCTTCTAATAATATTGCATTTAATTTTGAATTTTCATCTACATAAACTGCTGCATTTGCTTCATATTTTGTAGCTGTTTGATTTTCCCCATAAGTTTCATTGTTTGCTGATTCTATAGCATCTTGAATATTTGCATAATAACTTAATGTATATTTTTCAGCTAATTCATCTATTTCTAAATTTTCAACTTGTACTGCATTAATTGTTGCTTTTACAGTAATATTTGGAATTTCGCTTTCTTCTGTAGCTTCACCAGCTGTACTTCCAATTAAAGTATCACTATCCGTTTCTCCTTCAAAAGCCCATCTCCAATATACTTTTATTGTTTTTGTGTTAGATCCAATATCTAAAACTGTTTTGTTTGAATAGTCAATATTGTTTAATTCATTGCTCCATTCAATTCCATCTAATGAATATTCTATAGGAATATCATTTTCATTTGTTACTTCAAACTCTACTCCATATTGTGTTTTAACTTCTGATGTGTTTTGAAGTACAAATTCAAAGTTTCCAGATGTTCCAGGTGCTATATAACCTTCTGCAACATCTGTTTCTTCGTTTTCTCCATCACTATCGTAAATAGTATCGAATAATCCAAATTCAATTGTTTTTGCATCTCCTGTAACAGCTATTTCTTCTCCATTTACTTCAAATGACCATTTAGCAACTACTACTGTATCACTTCCAGAAGCTGTTGTTGTAAATCTTGAATAAGTGTCAGATACAAAAATTGTTGCAATCATTGTTAACATTAATACAAAAACAATTATTTTTGATAATTTGATTTCTCGTAACATGTTTCCTCCTTTTATTTGTTTTTTATTTATAATTGAGTTTATTTTTTCTTCTTTCCTTTTCACTTTTTCACCTCCTTTTTTGACATCTATATAATAAACTTTGTTGACAATTTAGTTTGAACTTATTTTTTCATAAGTTCTTCATTTTGTTTTTTTAATCTTTCGATTTCTTCTTCTAGATTTTTTTCTTTATTTTTTTGAACTTCTTTTTCTTCTTTTTTCTTGTTATCATTTTCATATTTTTGAATTATTAATAACATTCCAATTGGTATTGATAAACTAATAATCATTCCTATAGGAGTTTGTATAAACATTGCTAAATTTCCAAGTCTTGCTATTCTAAATTTAAATATTCCTTCAACTTGTTCTGGTTTTACCGCTCCATTGTCTACCATACTGTTGTTATCACCTTTAGTTATGTATTTTACATTTCCATCTTCTTCTATAATTTGAATTATTCTATGTGTTATAACAACATTATTTTCTTTAAAAGCAATAACATCTTGTTCTTTTAGCTCTTTTGTATCTATTTCTTTAACTACAGCCAAATCCCCAGGATATATTACTTTTTCCATAGAACCTGATAAAACTATAAAAGGTTTCCATCCAAAAAATGATGGAATTTCATCTGGATGCATAAATGAATTTATTAAAATAACTCCATTTACAAATAGTATCGGTATTAAAATAATAAGAATTATAATACTTACAACTTTCTTTAACATATCTTTCTCCTTTCCTAAATTTTCCAAAACAAAAACAGAGCAATCATATATTGTATTTATGTTAACTTAATACAACATATAATTACTCTGTTTAAATTATATTTATTATTTTTTATTCTTTTAGAAGTTATAAGTGTGTGTGTGTGTGTGTGTACAGCCACAAGGCTTATAGGATTCATACTACTTACTCCTTTTTTATATCTTTTTGCTTTGGTTTTATAGCTTATATTATAGCATATTTGCTGTCGTTTTTTGTTGATTTTAACCTAACTATAACACTAATGTTATACATTTGTAATATTTTCTTAACTCCTTATTTCCCTTGGATTTTTGTAGTGTTTAAAACATAATTAATTTATATAAAAAAACAAAAAAGGATGAATTTTCATATTGAAATTCATCCTTTTTTGTTTTTAATATTCTTCAATTTTTACAAAAATCTTTTCAACTTCACCATATACTTTTTCAACTTCAATTTTTGTAATTTGATTATCATCTTTAAAAGCCATTTTATTTAATGCATCTAATATTATTTTTACAATATTATCTATATCTGGTTTTTTGGTAGGGCTTAATTTTCCTTCTTTTATAAGCTCTTTATCCTTTTTTGTAGCTGTTTTTGGAACTTTAAATTGAGCAACAATTTTTACAGAAACTCTATTTTCCAAAGGTACATATCTTGGATATTTTAATTTAAAATATTGTTTTATTAATAACTCATAATCTTTAGTATTTTCTGGAGTATAAGCTTTACAAGTATAAGTATTCACTCTTGGTCTTGCTTTTCCTTTTATATCTCCAATTACTTCAAATTCAAATCCCATTTTTTCTCCGTTTATCCTTTTATAAATACTTTTGCTTCCTCACCTGTTGCTTCAATTCTAGCATATCCCCCTACTGGGAATGTTATTATTGGTGTTGTGTGTCCAAAATCACATCCTCCGATTACAGGAATATTTTTAAGTTCTGGTTTGTCAAAGATTTTAAACCACTTTTCTTTTGTCATACAAGAACCTTTTTGTGCTCTTCCACAAACTATTCCTTTTACAGTTTTAAATTCTGGCATATGCATTAAAGATTGTAGATTTCTATCAAATTCCATTAAGAATATTGGACCAGAAAGTTCATCATCTTCTAAGAAAAGAATTTTATTTTCTATATTTGGCATATATTCTGTTCCTTGTAGTAAATTTAAAGTACATAAATTTCCACCCACTATATTTCCTTCTGCTTGTCCTTCATTTATTACATACATTCCTTCATTTGGTTCAAAGTGTCTATTTTCTTGATCTATAAACCAAGCTTCATCACTCCACTCTTCTGAAGAAACAACTTCAAATTCGTCTTCTTGAAAGAACATTTTTTTGAAATGTTCTAAAGAATATTCAAATCCTTTTAACATACCAAAACTAGAATAGTGAACTCCTGAATAAGTTACGAGTCCTGTTTTTGCATGAATTGCATTTGAAAGTGCTGTTATATCTGAAAATCCACAAAAGATTTTTGGATTCATCTTTATTGCTTCATAATCAATATAATCTAATAATTGATTTGAATTAAATCCTCCAATTACTGTTAGTATTGCTTTTACATTTTTATCTTTAAATGCTTCATTTAAATCTTCTACTCTAGCATCTCTTGATGCACACATATAATCAGGATCTGCTTCCATTACATGTTTTCCAAAAGTAACTTTTAATCCTAAAGCTTCTAATCTTTCTGTTGCTATTTTCTTGCAATCTTCTCCTAATATTTTCATACTTCTTGATGGAGCAATTACTCTTACTTCATCTCCTACTTTTAACTTATTTGGTATCATATTAAAGTCCTCCTTATAATTGATTTAATCATTTCTTTTGGTTAGTGTATCATGTTTTATTTTAATATTCAACATTTTTAAGTAGTTCTAATTCATATTCTCTTTGTTCGTCATCAAATCTCATATTACTATCATTTATTTATCTTTTATTTTAAATAAGTTTTTTAAAAATTTAATTAATTGAGTTAATATCGAATCAGTTTTTTCCACAACAACTAGATTCATCTCTTGGGGTATATCTACTATTACTTTTTCTTCATGCTCTTCTTTTTTGTCAAATACATCAATAGAATATTTAGCCTTCTTAGCTTCTTCTATTTTTCTATCATTAGCTTTACCTATTCTAACAATTTCCGCACGTTGTTCTTCTGTCCCCATATAATCCATTATTAACCATGTTAATAAATTAATGCTTCTTTGATCAATATTATTAGGATTAAATAAATCATTTTTATCTATTCTAGAATTATATGTCTTTGATCTTTCTTGTTTTATATGCTCTAAAACATTAATTGGTATTCTCATTACTTCTTCTTTTTTCATATGTCCTAGTATTTCAAATACTTCAGCATACATTATTGAATCATTTACCATAATTTATTCTCCTATTTGCCCAAACTATTTATTATCTTTTTCTTTACTTTCTGTTTTTTCTAAAATGTCTTTAAATGTTTTTTCTTTTTCTGTATTTGCACCTTCATAACTAATTGAACCAATTAACTCTACATCACTAATCACACTTTCAACAGTTTGTGCATAAACTCTTTCTTCTGCCAAATATGCTTTTTGTCTATATTTTTTAAAGCAATATTCTTTCATTTTATCTGAATTAATTTTAAAGTATTTACTAAAAAATCTTTCAGGTGCAACCTTTGAGCTTGTTTGAATTTCAATCATTACATCAGCAGTATCCTTATCTTCTTTCGATATTACATCAAACTTATCCTCCAACGCAGTATGTTCTCTTATATACCTCTCCATTCCTTTAGCCATACAGCCTCTTAACTTTAAAGCTCTTTGAAATTTTCTGTCATTTATTTTAAGTATTTCTTGTATTTTTAATAAAGGATTGTTTGAAACTTTTCTTCTACTTCTTGTTTCTATAAATGTTAATGTATTTAATAGTTCAACCATACACTTTGTTTGCTCATCATCCAATTCATCTATTCTTGGAATATTGGTTTTAAACGAATTACATGAA
Organism: uncultured Lachnospiraceae bacterium; assembly: GCA_964584475.1. GTDB lineage: Bacteria > Bacillota > Clostridia > TANB77 > CAG-508 > Scatovivens. The sequence goes on from CAZPAF010000002.1 coordinate 95,260, forward strand.
ATTGCAGTATCTAACCCAACATCTGTTTTTCTAGCAACAGGAATTGTTTCAATTGCAAGTTTATCCTCTTCAGTTAAATTATTCTCACCATATGGATATTTAAATACTTGCAATGTTCTCGGTAACACTATTTCTACAAAATTATCTTGCTCTTTATCTGTTTTTACATTTCTCAAATTTACTAAATCTGGTTTTTTTCTATACACTCCTAATATACTTTTAAAATAAAAATTTTGAACTTGTTCAAGTCTATTTTTCATATCAATATCTCTAATTAAATTAATTAACGTATTTTGAGTATCTGAAAAAATAATTTTTTTCTCTTCTGTCCAAATAAAATCTATTATCGATGCAGTTAACTCAGAATCTTCTCCATTTCCTAAAAAAGGTAATCCCGATTTTCCAGATTTCAATTTATTAATAAATATTCGAATAGCATCATCATCAAATCTCGGAACATTATCTTCAAATTTTCCTATAATTTTGAATTCACTTGCTCTTTTATATTTTACTTTACTTTTCTCAATATTATAAATTTTTAATATTTCTCTAAAATATTCTTCAAATGTAGGTGGGTTAATATCATTCTTTTGACTATTTTTAACCAATTGTTGATATTCATTATAAAATGATTCAACTGATTTATAAATTTTTTTACTGTATTCTGACATCTTCTCAAAATCTATACCAGTAATTTTTTCTTTATCTACCATAGCATCTATCATTTGATGCATCTTTGGATTTTTTCCATTTATAGTTGAACTTATATATGATTTCGAATTATTAGGTTTAATTAGTTTTAAAAATGTCTCTAATCTTCTATAAGTTTCCTCATCTTCTGGATTTCTTACATATTCTTCTGCAAACTGATGTAATTTACTTTTATAAAATTTTTTAATATCAACACTTACATCTTTAATTCTATCAATTCCATATGCTCCCAATTCTATACTTGCATATGTAAATTCTTCGTATATCTCTTTAAAAAAACCAATAAAATGAAGCAACATTACATCTAATTTTAATCCATCTTGTATAGAATTTAG
>CAZPAF010000003.1:0-89623 GCA_964584475.1 uncultured Lachnospiraceae bacterium
TATTTGCTATACTACTTCTACTTTTTCCTAATTTTTCAGCAACTTGTTGTTGTGTAAGGTCATATTCTTCCATTAAAAGTTTAATTCCTCTTGCTTTTTCAATTGGATTCAAATCTTCTCTTTGAATATTTTCTATCAAGGAAATTTCTTTATTTCTTTGTTCATTATCATCTCTTATAATTGCTGGTATTTCAGTAAGTCCTGCTTTTTTAGAAGCTCTCCATCTTCTTTCCCCAGCAATTATTTCATAGTATTTTTCTTTTTTACTTACAATTATAGGTTGAATTACACCATATTCTTTAATAGAATTTGATAAATCTTCTATTGCTTCATCATCAAAAATCTTTCTTGCTTGCGCTTTGTTTGGCTCAATTTCGTTGATATTTAAGAGTTTTACTAATTCTTCTTGTTTTACTTCTTCTTCAATTATTGGAGTACTAAACAAAGCATCCAATCCTTTTCCAAGTCCTGTTTTCTTTACAGCCATATTTATTCCTCCTTACCATTTTTTCTTATTTCATCATTTTTTAAAACTTCTCTAGCTAGCTTCTCGTAAGCTCTTGCGCCTTTTGACTTAGCATCATATAAAGTAATTGGCATTCCAAAACTAGGTGCTTCACTAAGTTTTATATTTCTAGGAATTACAGTTTTGTAAACTCTATCTTCAAAATATCTTTTTACTTCTTTTACAACTTGATTTGATAAATTGGTTCTCATATCATACATTGTAAGAACAGCACCTTCAATTTCTAATCCTTTATTTAAATGTTTTTTTACTAAATTAATAGTATTTAAAAGTTGTCCAAGCCCTTCTAGTGCATAGTATTCACATTGTACAGGTATTAATACAGAATTTGATGCTGTAAATGCATTTAATGTTATTAATCCAAGTGATGGTGGACAATCTATAATAATGTAATCGAATTCGTCTTTAATTGCATCAACTTTCTCTTTAAGTCTTTGTTCTCTAGACATTTGAGATACAAGCTCAACTTCTGCTCCTGCCAAATCCATATTTGAAGGACATACTTTTAAAGTCTTCATACAACTATCTTGTAGGGTTTCTTTTATATCCACGTCATTTATCAACACATCATATAAAGAATATTCTACTTCTTTTTCTAGTCCTAAACCACTAGATGCATTTCCTTGTGGATCAGCATCTATTAACATTACTTTTTTTCCTTTTTTTGCCAATATAGTGCTCAAATTAACTGCGGTTGTAGTCTTTCCTACCCCACCTTTTTGATTGGCAATTGATATTACTCTTCCCAAAGTAAATCCCTCCTTAAGAATTTTATGTATTTTTTTCTTTTGCTAAATTTACTCTATAATAATATAAAAATTTTAAAGATATGTCAATTGATTTCACAAACTTTTAAACGTTTTTTATATTATATTTTTTTATTAATAAGAAAACTTTTTAAAAAACTCTTTTAATATAAATTTTTTATTAAACAAAAAAAAAGAATGTTGCATGTGCAACATTCTTATCTAATTGGTTCCTTTAACGGTTTTCCTTGACTTCTTGGAAATTTATTTGGTGTGTTTTTCACTTTTTTAACAACTAAGATATTTCTTTCCATTTCTCCTTCCAAATTAAAAGTTTCTATATGTTCAAATTTACCGCCTAAAACTTCTATTGCTTTTTTTGCATCTTCTAATTCTTCTTTATAATTTGGACCTTTCATACAAACAGCAATTCCTCCAACTTTTACAAAAGGAAGCATATATTCCAAAATCGTTGAAAGGTTTGATACAGCTCTTGTTGTAGCCACATCATACATTTCTCTGTATTCTTTTTGGGCAGCCAAATCTTCTGCTCTTGTATGTATAATTTCTAAATTTTCTATCCCAATCTTTTTTGATAGATCTCTTATAACATTTAATTTTTTATTAACCGAATCTATTAATGTAAATTTCTTTTCTTTATTTAAAATTTTTAATGGAATTCCAGGAAAACCACCACCAGTTCCTATATCTATAATTCTTTGTTTTCCTTGCAAATAGTGGTTTATAAGAAGTGAATCAACAAAGTGTTTCACGATAAACAATTTTTCTTCAGTTATTGCTGTTACATTAACTTTATCATTCCATTCTATAATTCCAACCATATATTTATAAAGATTTTCTAGTTCATCATCATTTACATTAATATTATTCTTCTTTGCTTCTTCTAAAAATACTTTTTTAAATTCTTCTATACTCATTTTATTATCCTTTTTTAATAAAAAGTGGTAAAACTTTTGTCTAATTCTTATTTATTATTTCTTTTTGATTGTTCTAAATATATTAAAAGAACTGATATATCAGCTGGTGAAACCCCTGATATTCTAGAAGCTTGTCCAATTGAATAAGGTTTATATTTATTCAATTTTTGTCTTGCTTCTAATCTAATTCCTTTAATTGTATTATAGTCTAAATCTTCTGGCAAAAGTTTTTTCTCTAATTTTTTAAATCCTTCTACTTGTCTTTTTTGCATTTCAATATAGCCATCATATTTAACCATAATCTCAACTTCTTCTGTTACTTGTCTATCAAGTTCTGGTCTTTTTTTATCAATTTCAGCCAATGATTTATATGTAATTTCTGTTCTTTTTAAAAGTTCTGAAAGCTTTGTACCGGCTGTTATTTCTGAAGTTCCTTGTTCTCTTAAGAATTTATTTGTTTCTTCATTTGGTTTTGCGTTTGTTGTTTTTAATCTTTCAATTTCTTTTTCAATTTCTTCTTTTTTCTTTAAAAATCTTTCATATCTTTCATCTGAAATTAATCCTATTTCATGACCAATTTCTGTTAATCTTAAATCTGCATTATCTTGTCTTAAAAGTAATCTATACTCTGCTCTAGAAGTCATCATTCTGTAAGGCTCAGCAGTACTTTTTGTTACTATATCATCTATTAAAACACCAATATATGCATCTGATCTATCAAGTATTACTGGATCTTTTCCTTTTATTTTTTGAACAGCATTTATACCTGCAATTAACCCTTGTGAAGCAGCTTCTTCATAGCCAGAAGTACCATTTATTTGTCCTGCAAAGAACATTCCACTTATTGCTTTTAATTCTAATGAACTTTTTAATTGTGAAGGTTCTATTGCATCATATTCTATAGCATATGCAGGTCTTGTAAATTCGCAATTTTCTAATCCCGGAAGAGTTCTGTACATAGCTATTTGCACGTCTTCTGGAAGAGATGAACTCATTCCTTGAATATACATTTCATTAGTATCTGCTCCTACTGGTTCAACAAAAATTTGATGCCTTTCTTTATCTGCAAATCTAACAACTTTATCTTCTATAGATGGACAATATCTTGGTCCAGTTCCTTCAATTTCTCCAGCATATAATGGAGATCTATGTAAATTTTTTCTAATAATTTCATGTGTTCTTTCGTTTGTATATGTAAGCCAGCAAGGAATTTGCTCTATATCTGGCATTTTATCTTCAAATGAAAACGGAACTAAATCACTGTCTCCCTCTTGAATTTCCATTTTCGAAAAATCTATACTTTTTCTATTAATTCTAGCTGGAGTTCCTGTTTTAAATCTTTGGATTTCAATTCCTAAATTCTTTAAAACATCAGATAGCTTATTTGCTGCCGCAACGCCATCTGGGCCACTTTCATAAGATGACTCTCCAATAAATATTTTACCTTTTAAATATGTTCCTGTGGCTAAAATAACACAATCTACATTATAAACTGCATCTAAGTTTGTAGTTACTGATTTTACCTTTCCATCTTCAACTTCAATATCTACAATTTCAGCTTGTTTTACATATAAATTATCTTGTTTTTCAAGAGTATATTTCATTTCAGCTTGATATCTTTTTCTGTCAGCTTGTGCTCTTAAAGAATGTACTGCAGGTCCTTTTGATGTATTTAACATTCTAAGTTGAATCATTGTTTTATCAATGTTTTTTCCCATTTCTCCACCAAGAGCATCTATTTCTCTTACTAAGTGTCCTTTTGATGTTCCCCCTATATGAGGATTACATGGCATATTTGCAATACATTCTAAACTTATTGAAAATAGCAGTGTTTTCATACCAAGTCTTGCTGCTGCAAGCGCCGCTTCACAGCCAGCATGCCCCGCACCAATTACTGCTATATCGTATTTTCCAGCATCGTATTTCATTTTATATAAACGCTATTTTATAAATAGCTCTCCTTTTTTATTTAAGTCTTTTGGAAAACTTATAAACCTTTATTTTTCTTAACTTTTTACAATTTGTCAATCGTGAAACATTTTTCTTTATTTCCCTAAGCAGAATTTTGAAAATATTTCTGCTATAACATCTTCTGTAACAGTCTCCCCTGTAATCTTTCCTAATTCTTCTAATATTTCTTTTAAGTGCGTAGAAATCATATCTATTGGCATATTCATTCTAATTGTTTCTCTTGCTTTATCTAAATTTCTTCTTGAATTTAATATTATATTTTTATGACGAACATTACTTACAATTGTTTCTCCATCATTTGCAATCTCTTTTAATTTAAATAATTTAGAAATTTCAGAATATAATTCATCTAATCCTTCTCTTGTCTTTGTTGATATTTCAACGATTGGTTTATTTACACATTTGATTTTATCTAAATTTACTTTTCTATCTAAATCTATTTTATTAAGCAAAATAATTGAATTTTTATCTTCTAATAACTCAAGTATTTGTTCATCTTCTTTATTAAGTTCTCTACTTACATCAAAAATTGCTATTACAACATCACTTTTCTTAGCAATTTCAATAGCTTTTTGAACACCAATTCTTTCAACTTCATCACTAGCATTTCTAATACCAGCAGTATCTATTATTTTTAAAGGAACACCATCTATTGAAATATATTCTTCTATTGTATCCCTTGTTGTTCCTTCTATATCAGTAACTATAGCTCTTTCCTCGTTTAATATAATATTTAAAAGAGATGATTTTCCAGCATTTGGTCTTCCAATTATTGCAGTACTTATTCCTTCTCTTAAAATTTTGCCATTATAAAAGCTTTTTTCTAAAGAGTCAAGTATTATATCTACTTCATCTAAAATTTTCAAAATTTTGGCATTTGTGACTTCCTCAAGGTCATATTCTGGATAATCAATAGTAGCTTCTATGTCTGCCATAACTGAAATTATAATTTTTCTTATATTTGTAATCTTTTCAGATAAATTTCCTTCTAATTGTTCTAAAGAAATTTTAGCTTCTTTATCTGTTTTAGCATTAATTATATCTATAACAGCTTCAGCTTGAGAAAGGTCCATTCTTCCATTTAAGAATGCTCTTTTTGTAAATTCTCCTGGTTCTGCAAGATCTGCTCCATTTCTAATACATAAGTCTAGTATTTTATTCATTATAACAACACCGCCATGTGAATTAATTTCACACATATTTTCTGCAGTATAACTTTTTGGTGCTTTAAAATAAGAAACTAAAACTTCATCTATTATCTCTTCACCATCTACTATTGTTCCATATTTGATTGAATAACCTTTAATATCTTCAATATTTTGGCTGTTTTTTTGTTTAAATATTTTATCTAAAACATCAAAACATTTTTCACCACTCATTCTAATTATTCCTATTCCACCAATACCTGGCGCAGTAGAAATTGCAGCAATAGTATTACTCATTTTCCTTCCTCTTTTTCTTTAAATTTATATTTTTAAAAGTTCTTTAAAAACTAGGCTATATTATATCATAGTCTACATAATTATGCAATAAATTGCGTGGTATTTTTACCAAAAAACTCTTTCAAATTGGCTATTCTCTATATTTATCTCTTTTAGCACAAAAAAAGACTTAGATTAAAAATCTAAGTCTTCTTTATATTATTTTAATGAAACTACAACTTTTCTGTATGGTTCTTCACCAACACTAAATGTTTTTACTTTATCATTTTCTTGTAATTTTGTATGAATTATTTTTCTTTCATATGCCGACATTGGTTCTAATGTTATTGATTTTTTTGTTTTTATTACTGTTCCAGCAATTTTAACAGCTAAATTTTGAAGATCTTTTTCTCTTTTTTCTCTAAATCCACCAATATTTACTATTACTCTAGCTTTTTCCCTACTAGATTTAGATGCTACATTTGATAAAACAGTTTGAATACTATTTAGCACTTCTCCCCTATATCCTATCAAATATCCTGTATCTTCACCTTTTATATCTACTTTAATTACATTTCCTTCTTCTGTAATTTCATAAGATAATTCTTTACTTGGTAATTTTTCAATAAATTCATCCAAGAATTTTTTTACGCTATTTATAGCTTCTGTATTATCTACATTTTCTGATCTAACAACTTTTTTATTTTCTGCTTTTGGTTCTTTTACTTCTTGTTTTGGCTCTTCTGCCACTTCTTTTAATCTCATTTCTACTTTAACAACTCTTGGTGTTAAAATACTAAAGAAACTTCTTTTATCTTCTGATTCTAATATTTTTATATCAACTTTACTTTTTGATACTTTTAGTTCATTTAAGCCTTTTTCTATAGCTTCTGTTGAAGTTTTACCTTCAAAAACATATACTTTGTTATCCATTTACTTCTTCCCCCTCTTTAAAAAATCTATTTAATACTACTCTTTCGAATATCATTAGTAGATTGCTAACTAACCAATATAAAGCTAGTCCAAGTGGTGCAATCAAAGCAATACTCACTGTCATTATTGGCATCATAAAATTCATTTGTTTATTCATCTCATCCATCATTTCTTGTGAATCATTTTGATTTTCTTCTTTTGTTTCCTCTTTTTTATCTTCTTTTTTGTCTTCTTTATCTATTTTTGTCATATTTTTTGTTAATCTCATTGAAATAAATGATGTCATAACATATAACACAGGAATTACATAAACTGTCCAATCTTCATAGTTTTGAGTTGGTATATCACTTAAATCTAATCCTAAAAATTCCATATTTAAGTTTACTTTTTCATCTGTTTTTCCTTTTTCTTTAATTATTGCTATTTCTGGATAATTAACAGCTTCTCCTCTTTCTTCTTGTATTTGTTCTTTATAAGTATTTATTGTTTGGCTATCAACTTTTTTCATATATGTTAGAGGGCTACTCACAAGATAAAACACCGAAAGAACAAGAACTATTTGTAAAATTGAACTTAAACATCCACTAAAAGGACTCATATTTTCTCTTTTATATAAATCCATTAACTCTTGAGATTGTCTCACTTGGTCATTTTTATATTTTTCTTGAATTTCTTTAGATTCTTTTTGAATTTTAGCAGTTTTTTTCATTGTTTTTTGTTGTTTGATAGAAATTGGTAGCATTATTCCTTTCACTATAAGTGTAAATATTATGATAGCTAAACCATAATTATTTACAATTCCATATATACCATTTAATAGGTATCCAAATAAATTTGCAAAAAATTTAAACATGTTTTTCTCCCCCTATTTTAACGGATCATATCCACCTTTTGAAAATGGATTACATCTCAATATTCTTTTTATACCTTTTATAGTACCTTTTATTGCTCCATATTTCTCTATTGCTTGTTTTGTATATTCGGAACATGTTGGCTCAAACTTGCACCTTGGTCCAAGCCATGGTGAAATATTTTTTTGATAAAATCTTATTAATATTATTAAAATTTTTTTCATATTAATCCACCAACAATTCCGCTTTTTTCAATGTTCTTAAGAAATTATTTTCTATATCTTTAAAATTAATTTCTTCAATATTTTTTTCTTTATTTATAACAATTAAAATTTGAATTCCTTTTTTCATTTTAGGCTCGAAATTTTTATAATTTTCTCTTATTAATCTTTTAATTCTATTACGCTTTACTGCTTTTCCTTGTTTTTTAGAAATTGCAATTCCAAATTTATTATAAGAAGAATTTGTTTTCTTTACATACATATGAATAAATTCTCCATAATAAAATTTTCCTTTAGAAAAAAGATTTTTGAATTCATAATTTTTTTTAATTATTATCGTATTTTTCATAATTACTATAATCCTTTCTAGAAAATTTTATTTTCTAATATAAATACTCCTAAAAACCTTGTATCTACTGTGCTTGACTGTTTTTGAGAACTTAGTAATTAATAATAAATTTAATAAAAAAAGGGCGTCAATTAGCCCTCTTTTTAATTCTAAACAGAAATTCTTTTTCTTCCTTTATTTCTTCTTGCTTTTAAAACTTGTCTTCCAGCTCTTGTTTGCATTCTTTTTCTGAATCCATGAACTTTATTTCTTTGTCTTTTTTTTGGTTGATATGTTCTTTTCATTTTGCACCTCCTAATTTATATAATTTTTATTTTTAAACAATTTTAATTTGTAATAAATAACATATTTATCCACAGTAATAGAAATTATACTATAAAAGTTTAAAAAAAGTCAAGCAATTCGCAAAATTTAATAATTTTATTTATTATTTTTTTCTTATATTAATATATATTTTTTTCAATTTAAATTTATATATTATCTCTTTTTTTCTCCATCTTTCTTTTTATTTTAAAATTTATCTAATTAATTTAATTTTTAACTTGTTTTTTAAAAATATTTTTGATATTATATGAACACAATGGATAAAAAGACTATTTTTAGGTTTTCCACAACCTGTTGAATTTAAAAAACCCTGAGGATTTAATACTTTTAGAACACCATGTGGACAACCTTGTGGATAAATATACTATAGAAAGGATGGTTTTTTTTAGGATGTATTCTGACAAAAACGATTTACTTACAAAAGCAAAAGATCTTTTAAAAGAAGAAATGACAACAATTTCATATACAACATGGATTAAAAACTTAGAAATACAATCTATAAATGATAATAAAATCGTTTTAGTTGCTCTTTCAAAAATGCAAAAAGACGCTATAGAATCAAGATTGTATGATTTAGTTTCAAATACATTCAATTTTATTACCAATAAAAATTGTGAAATAGAAATCATTGAAAAAACAGAAGATAACCAAAGTCAAGTTTTCGTAGAAGAAAAAACTGACTTTATTAATACTGAAAACTATAGTAATAGTTTCTTAAATCCAAAATACACTTTCGATAATTTTGTAATAGGGAACAATAATAAATTTGCTCAAGCTGCTGCATTCGCTGTTTCTGAATCTCCAGCAACAGCTTATAATCCATTATTTATATATGGGGGAGTTGGGCTTGGAAAAACTCACCTTATGCATGCTATTGGAAATAAAATTATAAAAAATAACCCTAATACAAAAATTTTATATGTAACATCTGAACAATTTATAAATGAACTTGTAAATTCAATTAAAGATGCTAATTATAAAAATGAATTATTTAGAAATAAATATAGAAATATCGATGTTTTATTAATAGATGATATTCAATTCATAGCAGGGAAGAAAACAGGTCAAGAAGAATTTTTCCACACATTCAATACACTTCATCAAAATGGAAAACAAATAATTATTTCTAGTGATAAACCACCAAGAGATATTCCTCTTTTAGAAGAAAGATTAAAATCAAGATTTGAATGGGGGATACTAGCTGATATTTCAATGCCTGATTATGAAACACGTCTAGCAATTCTTAGAAAAAAAGTACAAGCAGATAAAATTATAATTGATGATTATATATTATCTGTTATTGCTACAAAAATAGATTCAAATATTCGTGAACTTGAAGGGGCCCTAAATAAGATCGTTGCTTACGCATCACTTACTCATAGCCCAATAACAATAGAAATAGCAGAAAAATCAATAAATGATATAGTACTTCAAAAGGAGAAAGTAATTTCTTCTGATTACATACAAGAGGTTGTTGCAAAATACTTTAATATAGATAAGAAAGATTTAATATCTTCAAAAAAATCTAATGATATTGCATTTCCTCGTCAAATAGCAATGTATTTATGTAGAACGGTTGCACAAATGTCTTTCCCAAAAATAGGAGCTGACTTTGGTAACAGAGATCACACAACAGTAATGCATGCAGTTAGTAAAATAGAAAAAGAAGTAAAAGAAAAAACAAATACAAAATTAATTGTGGAAAGTGTGAAAAACATTATCCAAGATTCAAATTAATTTATATATCAACCAAAACTAAATGAAAACAAAATTTATGTTTTGCAAACATATTTTTCTACTAAAGAAGATCTATTAACTCTTACGGAATAGCGACAAAGGTTTTCCACAAGCATATGTGAAAATCTTGTACAAAACTTGTTAATAACTAAGAATTCACAAATGATATTGAATAATGTGGATAAAAGATAAAATTATTCACAGAGTTTTACACATGGTTTTTATTAGGGAAATAAAGGGTTTGGGAAGTTTTCCACGAAATCCACACCCCCTAATACTAATACTACTATTTATATTATTTAATTAAAGGAGAAAAGAAATGAGAGTTATTTGTGAAAAAGAAAAAATTCTTAAAGGTATTAGTTCTGTTATTAATGGAGTAGCATCAAAAACAACAATGCCTATATTAGAAGGAATACTTATTCAAACAAATGATAATGAATTAAAATTAACATCTTATGATTTAGAAATAGGAATAGAATATATATTAGAAGCAAATGTAGAAGAACAAGGAAATACAGTAGTAAATGCTACAATGTTTAGTGAGATTATTAAAAGATTACCTTCTACAGAAATTAAATTTTCTATAAATGAAAATAATTTATTAGAAATAGAATGTGAAGGATCACTTTATAAATTAGCTACAATGAATCCAGATGAATTTCCAGAGTTACCAAGAATAAATGTTGATAACTCTATAGAAATAGAACAAACAACATTAAAAAATATGATTAGAAAAACAATATTTGCTGTAAGTACAGAAGAAAACAGACCAATTTTTACTGGATGTTTATTTGAAGTAACAGATAATAAATTAAATGTTGTTGCTGTTGATGGATACAGATTAGCTATTAAATCAAATGTTTTAAATGAAGCTGCTAATAGCTTTAGTAGTGTAATACCAGGAAAAACTTTAAATGAAGTAAATAAAATTATATCTGATTCATTTGATACAGTTAAAATTGGTATTTCAAGAAACCAAGCTTTATTTGAAATGGAAAATTGTAAAATAGTAACAAGATTATTAGATGGAGAATTCTTAAAATATTCAAATACAATTCCACAAAATTGGGAAACAAGAGTGAAAGTAAATAAATCAAATATTCAAAATTGTTTTGAAAGAATTTTATTAATATCAGCTTCATCTATAGAGAAAGAGAAAAAATACCCAGTAAAAATAAATATAGAAGTAGGAAAAGTAACAATTTCTTGTGCAAACCAAACAGGTGATGCAAAAGAAGAAATATTTGTTGATACAGAAGGAAAAGAATTAGAAATTGGTTTCAACCCAAGATTTTTCTTAGATGCATTAAAAGCAATTGATGACGAAGAAGTATATATTGAATTTGGAACAAATAGATCTCCATGTATAATTAAACCTATTGAAGATGGTGATTATATTTATATGATATTACCAATTAAAATGAAAGAATAGTTATCCACAAACAAAGAACAAAAAGTGGATAACACTAAGGATAAAATCATATTAATATAGAAAGGAGTATATTAGTTTTTACTAATATATAATAAGTATGAGTAATAATAATGATAAATTAAAAGAAATATATGAAAAAGCAACAGATATCTTTTTTGGAATAACAAAAAAATTTGACGGAATATCAGAAAGGATATTTGAGCAAACAGGAAAAAAGATAAACATAGGAATGATAGTAGGAAGTTTAATATTAATAGTATTCTTATTTATTATTGTAAAATCAGTTTTAGGTTGGGTAATGGATTTCTTATTATAGGAAAAAAATATGTATATAAATAGTATTTTATTAGAAAATTTTAGAAATTATGATAATCAAGAAATTAAATTAAATAAGAATATAAATATAATATATGGAAATAATGCTCAAGGAAAAACTAATATAATTGAGTCTGTGTTTTTATGCGCTTATGGAAAATCTTTTAGAGCGAAAAAAGATTCCGAACTTATAAAATTTGATAAAGATCTTTGCAAAGTAGAAGTTTCTTATTCAAAAGTTGATAGAGAAGGAATTATAAAAGCAGAAATAAATGATAAAAAAACATTTTTTTCAAATGGTGTAAAACAAAATAAAATAAGCGATATAATAGGAAAGATAAATGTAGTAATTTTTACACCAGATGATATAGAGATAATAAAAGATGGTCCTCAAAAGAGAAGACGTTTTTTAGATATGATGATAAGCTCACTAAGACCAAATTATTTACATTTGTTAAATTCTTATAATAAAGTTTTAGAACAGAGAAATAATTTTTTAAGACAAATTAAGTTGGAAAATAAAAATCCAGCTATGCTTGATATATGGGATGAACAACTTTCAGAATATTCTTTTAAAATTTATGAATATAGAAAATACTTTATAGAAAAAATCTCGAATTCGATAGAAGATATCCACAGTTTGATAACAAAAAGTGGAAAAGAAGACATAAAAATAAAATATATATCTAATAGTAAAAATAAAGAATCTTTTTTAGAAAATTTAAAAAAATCAAGAAATGTTGATATAAAAAGAGGCTTTACTGCAACAGGTATACATAGAGATGATTTTATGATATATATAAATAGTAGACCAGTTTCAATTTTTGGTTCTCAAGGGCAACAAAGAACTGCAATTTTAACATTAAAGCTTTGTGAACTAAAAATTGTTAAAGAAGAAATAGGGGACACCCCAATTCTTTTATTAGACGACTATATGTCAGAGCTTGATGAAAAAAGAAGAACAAGCTTTTTAGAAAATATAAAAGGTAACCAAGTAATAATTACTTGTACAGATAGAATCGATTTAGAAAATGAAAGTTCTATTTATTATGTAGAAAATGGAATTTGTAAGAAAGTCTAAAGGAAAGGAAAAATAAATGTATATACATATAGGAAAAGACTTTATTATAAATAGCAAATATATTATAGCAATATTTAATATTGACTATGTTAAAAACACAAAAGAATATAAGGCAATGTATAAATCTTTAGAAGAAGCAGGAAATATTGTTTTTGTTTCAGATAAGAAAGGTATGTCTTTTATATTAACAGAAGAAAATAATATTAAAAAGGCATATATAACAAACATAGGTGTAAACACTATTGCCAAGAGAATGATATAACATAGGGAGGAAGAAATGGAAAAATTCGAACATGAGTATAATGCAGATCAAATTCAAGTTTTAGAAGGACTAGAGGCTGTAAGAAAAAGACCTGGTATGTACATAGGAAGTGTATCTGTAAGAGGATTACATCACTTAGTATATGAGATTGTTGATAACTCTGTTGATGAAGCATTAGCAGGATATTGTAAAAATATTAAAGTTACAATAGAACCAGGAAACATAGTTTGTGTAGAAGATGATGGTAGAGGTATTCCAATTGATAAACATGCCAAAACAGGATTATCTGCTGCAGAAACAGTTTATACAGTATTACATGCTGGTGGAAAATTTGGTGGAGACAGTGGATATAAAGTATCTGGAGGTCTTCATGGAGTTGGTGCATCTGTTGTTAATGCATTATCTGAATGGACAGAAGTAACTATCCAAAGAGATGGTGGAATTTACCAAATGAGTTTTGAAAGAGGAAAAACAGTAAAACCTCTTACAAAAATAGGAGATTCTAAAAAAACAGGAACAAAAGTAAGATTTTATGCTGACGATACAATATTCGAAACATTAGAATATGAATATGAAGTATTAGAAAATAGATTTAGAGAAATGGCTTTCTTAACAAAAGGGTTAAATATAGAAATTGAAGATCAAAGAGAAGAAGTTCCTAGAACAGCAAAATTCTGCTTTGAAGGTGGATTAAATTCTTTTGTTGAATATTTAAATAGAAGCAAAGAAAAATTACATCCTCAACCTATTTATATAGAAAAAGATGGAGATTTCCCAGTAGAAATTGCAATTCAATATACAACATCTTATTCAGAAAGTATTTATACATTCGTAAATAACATTAATACAATTGAAGGTGGAACACACTTAGAAGGATTTAAAAGATCTTTAACAAAAGTATTTAATGATTATGCAAGAGCAAAAAATATATTAAAAGAAAAAGATGCTAACTTAGTTGGTGATGATATAAGAGAAGGTATAACAGCAGTTATATCTGTAAAAGTAAAAGAACCACAATTTGAAGGACAAACTAAAACAAAACTTGGAAACAGTGAGGTTGCAGGTATTGTTCAATCAATGGTAAATGAACATTTAGCAAACTTTTTAGAAGAAAATCCAAATGTTGGAAAAGCTATTTTAGAGAAATGTATTAGTGCTGCTAGAGCAAGAGAAGCTGCTAGAAAAGCAAGAGAACTTGTTAGAAAGAAAAACTCTCTAGAAACAGCAACTCTTCCTGGAAAACTTGCAGACTGCAGTAGTAAAATTGCAGATGAATGTGAAGTTTACATCGTAGAGGGAGACTCTGCTGGAGGAAGCGCTAAACAAGGAAGAGATAGAAAATTCCAAGCTATACTACCACTTTGGGGGAAAATGCTTAATGTTGAAAAAGCAAGAGCAGATAAAATTTATGGAAATGATAAATTAAACCCAGTTATACTTGCAATTGGTGCTGGTATAGGAAATGAATTTGATATAACAAAAATAAGATATGGAAAAGTAATTATAATGGCCGATGCTGACGTTGATGGTGCACACATTAGAACATTATTATTAACATTCTTCTTTAGATATATGAGACCATTAATTGAAAATGGAAATGTATATCTTGCGCAACCACCTTTATTTAAATTATCTAAAAAAGGTATGGAAGATATTTATTGTTATACAGATGAAGATTTAGATAAAAAATTTGCAGAACTTGCAGAAAAAGGAATTTCTAGAGACCAAGTTGGAATTCAAAGATACAAAGGTCTTGGAGAAATGAACCCAGACCAATTATGGGAAACAACAATGAATCCAGAAACAAGAACTTTAGTAAAAGTTACAATGGATGATGCAATTTCAGCAGATGAAATATTTTCACTTTTAATGGGAGATGAAGTAAACCCAAGAAGAGAATTTATCGAGAAAAATGCTAAATATGTTAAAAACTTAGATATTTAGTTTGTTCAATTAGAATATAGAAAAAATAAAGACCCAATAAAGGTCTTTATTTTTTAAAAAATTTTATAAATAATATTTTATGTACATAAATTTGATAAATGCATAAGGAATTTTCCTTATGCATTTTATCATCTATAAAACTTATATTAACCTTAAGCTCAAACTAATATACATACTAGTCTGACCTAATGCATATTGCTATACAAGTAAGCCATATACCACATATATTAATCAGTTGCTAGACTATAAATCCACTTTAAATAGCTATATTCATCCAATGAGTGGGACTATAAATAACCACTTTCAAGTAAAAGAATAATCATGACTTCAAACATATAACATATTTTTCAAATCCCAAACTTATCTGCCGATCACGAATTAAAATTATTCTAAATTAGAATAATTATCTTTAAGAAAAAAGAACTATCAAACACACTATATGTTCTTTGTGTCCGACATAAATTACTAAAGTTTAAGGCTTCAATAATTTACATCTTTACTCGAATACTAATTACTAATAAAAATTATCAATAATTAGACTCTAAGTTAAGCTAATATAAATTTTATAAGTTTATTATGTACTGATTGAAAAAATATATTCAAAAAATATCAAGAAAAAAATGGAAAATAAAAAATTAATAAAATCTTAATAAATTCTCTATTTTTTCTTAAGAATTATTTGATAAAGTTATAATCGAAGAAAAAAGATAAATACTATATTTAAAACTTTAAAAATATATAGAATGCGAGTATAATAAAATTGAAAATGAAATTATATTTATTAAAGCAAAAGAAAGTAGGGATGTTTTGTGTATAATATTTTAGTTTGTGATGATGACAAAGAAATTGTAAAAGCAATTGAAATATATTTAAACAAAGAGGGATACAATGTTTTAAAATCTTATAATGGAGAAGATGCTATTAAAATATTAAATAATAACAATATTCATTTAGTAATTTTAGATATAATGATGCCTATAAAAGATGGAATTGAAACATTAAAAGAAATAAGAAAAACTAAAACAATTCCAGTAATAATGCTTTCTGCAAAATCTGAAGATGAAGATAAAATACAAGGATTAAATTTAGGAGCAGATGACTATGTAACAAAACCTTTTAATCCTCTAGAATTAATTGCAAGAGTAAATTCAGGAATAAGAAGATATACAAAACTTGGAAATATTGAGTCTGGTGAAAATAAAAATATTTATAAAACTGGAGAATTAATTATAGATGATAATTTAAAATCAGTTACAGTAGAAGGAAAAGACGTGAAACTTACTCCTACAGAATATAATATTTTAAAATTCTTAACTAAAAATAAAGGAACTGTTTATTCAATTGAAAAGATATATGAAAATGTATGGAATGATGAAGCATACGCTGCAGAAAATATAATTGCTGTTCATATTAGACATATAAGAGAAAAAATTGAAATAAATCCAAAAGAACCCAAATATTTAAAAGTAATTTGGGGAATTGGATATAAAATAGAAAAAATTAGTTAGGAGGATGTAAAAATGAAAGAAAGTAAATTTTTAAAAGCAATTTCTTATATATTAATTCCTTTTTTGATATTAATAATTGGATTATCTCTTTTTTATGAATTTGGAAAAGATGCTTTTAATGATGATTTAAATGAAGCTGAATATTTTAATTCTGATACTTTTTTAGTAACATATATGAATGAAATATCAAGAAAAGCAGAATCTCTAATTTATTATAATAGTGAGTTTACAAGTACAATGGATAACAATATAAGAATATGTTATCTAGATACTGAAAATTTAACATATAATGAGAGAAATTTTTATGCTTATTTAAAAGAAAATTATTATTTAATACAATATAAAGATTTAGCATTAACAAATGTTGAGTTTACAACAGAAACAGATACAATTGAAGAAATACAAGAATACATGAGTAATATTGAAAATAGTAAATATGTTAATATTATAAATGGAAATGTAGAATCTAATTCAGACATCTTTTCTAAAAAAGCAATTCAATTTTTTAATAGTTTCGAACACACATACTATTCTGTGGAAGAAGGTGTTGTTGTAAAAAAAGGGGATAATGAAGTTTTAAAAACAGAAGATGGTAGTGATTATTATAATCCTTATCAATATACATACACAGAAGAAAGTGGAATTGTTAGTATAGAAGAAATTCCAGATGAAGAACTTTCTAGTCAGGTTATGAATTATGTTGAACCAGAAAAAGTTTGGTATACAACAAATATAGAAGATTTTGAAATTTATACTACATATAAAGAAGAATTAGTAAAATATGAAAGAAATTATTATTATAAAACTTTAATAAATGATTTGAAAAATTTTGAAAGCTATATAATATATGCGATACCATTATCATCAGTATTATTAATTTTGTTATTAATATATTTATGTATATCAATAGGACACACCAAAAATAAAGAAGGAATTGATTTAAATAGTTTGGATAAAATTCCAATCGAAATAATTTGGTTAATTGGTGGCTTTTTAGTATTAGGAATATTTGGAATAGCAGTTACATCTTTAGATTCAATAAATGAAGAATATTATAATTTAGCAAATAGTTTATTAATAACTGGATATTTTATTAGTTACATTCTATGTGCTATTCTGGGTGTAACAACAATAAAAAGAATAAAAGCAAAATGTTTAATTAAAAAATCTTTAACAGGAAAAGTTTGTATATGGTGTTTTAAGTTTTGTGAAAAAATATTTAATAAAACTAAAAATATTATAAAAAGTTTTATAAATAGAATCTTTACAACTATAAATGAATTAACTCAAAATTGGCCAGATGCAATTAAGGCATGTATATATTTTATTATATATGTGTTAGTAACATTTTTGTTAATTGCTGCATTTAAATTTATAGGACTTTTGGTGGTTTTAATTTATTCGGGAATTTTATTATATGGAATTCTAGAAGAAATAAATAGTTATAGAAAAGTAGAAATACATTTAAAAGAAATGTATGAGGGAACAAATCAAGAAAAATTAGATGAAAGAAATTTCACAAAAAATTTCAAAGAAGTAGTAAAATATATAAATGACATAACAAAAGGATTTGAAGTTGCAAGAGAAGAAGGAATTAAATCAGAAAGATTAAAAACAGAATTAATAACAAACGTTTCTCATGATATAAAAACTCCATTAACATCAATAATAAATTATGTGGATTTATTGAAAAAAGAAAATATTGAAAATGAAAAAGCAAAAGAATATATTGATATTTTAGATAGTAAATCTCAAAGATTAAAAAGATTAACAGAAGACTTAGTAGAAGCATCAAAAGCATCTTCTGGAAATGTCAAATTAAATATAGAAAAAATAAATGTAGTAGAATTAATAAAACAATCTATAGGAGAATTTGAAGATAAATTTAAAAACAAAGAATTAGAAATAATTTCTGAATATTCAGAAGATGAAATTTATATAAATGCAGATAATAAATATATGTATAGAATTATTGAGAACTTATTTAGCAATATTTCTAAATACGCTCAAGAAAAATCACGTGTTTATATAGATGTAAAGAAAAATGAAAATATAGCAAAAATAAATATTAAAAATATTTCTAAAGAAAGATTAAATATTTCAAGTGATGAATTAATGCAAAGATTTGTAAGAGGAGATAAATCAAGAACAACAGAGGGAAGTGGATTAGGTCTTTCAATTTCGAAATCTTTAACAGAACTTCAAAATGGAAATTTTGAAATAAAAATAGATGGAGATTTATTTAAAGTAGAATTAGAATTTGATATTATTTAAAATTAATTATTTAATTTTAAATTTTTAAAAACAATAAATATTTAGTATGAAAATAGATTACTAATATATTTATTGTTTTTTTATTTATTATAAAAATTAATTTTTTGTCAGAAATTTTGAGAAAAAGAAAATTGTTAAAAAGAATAAAAAAAGATAAAAATTTGTAAAGCACAAAAAATAAAACTAAAGATAATTTTAATATTATAAAAAAAGTACTTTTAAAAATTTGGCAAAATTTTTTTGAAAGTGTTGACAGAGAAGCGTTTTGTGTTGTATTATTATTTCAAAATTTTAGAAAGGAGAAATAAAATAAAAAAGAATCTAAAAACTCAAGAGTGGTTGCCTTTCGATAAAGTTTTAGAAAATGGTATAATTATAAATAAAAATTCTTATATTAAAATAATTAAAATTAAACCAATAAATTATGATCTTAAATCAAATTTAGAAAAAGAAGCAATTTTAAATTCTTATAAATTATTTTTAAAAACATGTGATTTTAATATTCAAATACTTATTCAAAGTAAAAAAGAAAATTTATCTAAAAATTTTTATAATCTAAAAAAATATTCCCAAAAAGAAAATAAAAATATTCAAGAAATAACCGAAAAATATGTAGAATTTTTAAAAATTAAAAATGAAGAAAATAAATCATCTTCTAAAAATTTTTATATCATTATTAAATATGAAATAGAAACCACTATAAAAAGTGAAGACGAAAGAAAAATTGCTGAAAATATAGCAATAAATTATTTAAATGAAAGTTTTTTCAAAATAAAAGAAAGCCTTTCTAGATGTGGAAATAGTGCTTTTGATGTTAATTCAAAAAAAGAATCTGAAAATATTTTAATGTCTTTTTTTAATCCGATAAGAAATAATTTTACAGAAGAAGGAGAGTGATAATATAAACGAATTTTATAAAGGAATTTTAAATATAAAAGATAAAATTGCTCCAAGTTATATAAATAATAAAAATCCAAAATTTTTAGAAATTGATGGTAGATTTTATTCTGGTCTTTTAGTAATCGATTATTATAGAGAATATTCGGAAATTTTACTTAAAAATTTAATAAATACAAATATAAATATGAACATATCTGTTTTTTATGAAAAGCAAGACACATATAAAACAATAAAAGATTTAACTTATTTTATTGGAAATGTTGGAGTAGACCTAAAATCAGGAAATCAAAACAGAGAAGATATAGATATTGCAGCATATTCTTATAATGATGCAAAATACATAAGAAAAGAAATGCAAGTAAATAATGAAGAATTATATTTTCTTTATATTTATATAAATATTATTTCAGAGAATGAAAAAGAATTAGAAAGAAATTTGAATAAAATAGAAGGAATTTTAAGTGCAAATGGAATGATGTCTAGAAAAGCAAATTTTAGACAAGAACAAATTTATAAATCATGTTTACCACTTATAAATAATGAAAAAGATTTAAAAGAAATCTCAAGAAGAAATATTCTAAGTAATGGACTAATTGCAACATATCCATTTATATCATCAAATATTTATGATGAAAATGGAATTTTTATTGGCACTAATATTTATAATAATTCAATGATTTTTGTAGATAGATTTGAAAAAGAAAAATATAAAAATGCTAATATGTGTATTTTTGGAACAAGTGGAGCTGGAAAATCATTTTACACAAAGCTTTTAATATTGAGATATAGATTGTTTGGAATTTCTCAATACATAATAGATCCAGAAAGAGAGTATGGAAAGTTAAGTGATGCTTTAGCAGGATTAAACATAAAATTTGGTCCAACTTCTAAAAGTTTTATTAATATTTTTGATATTAGAGAAGACAGTATTGAAGAAGACGCTGGATTTTTAACTACAAAAATTTCTAAATTAAGAGGATTTTTTAGTTTAGCTTTTGGAGAATTAGATGAAGAATTGGTTGCAATTTTAGAAGAAAAATTAATAAATACTTATAGAGAAAAAGGAATAACTTTTGACGATGATTCTTTATATAAATTAAATAAAAATGGAGAAAAAGTATTTAAAGAAAGCAAAGATATGCCTATATTAGAAGATTTCTATAAAGTTATAGAAAAAGATAAATCAGCAGAATTTTTTAAAAGAAAACTATATCCATTTATATTTGGTTCTTTAAATTTTTTAAATAATTATACTAATGTAGAATTAGATAATAAATTAATTATTGCTGATATTTATGAACTAGGAGATGAAAATTTAAAATATGGTATGTATATTTTTGTTGATTTGTTTTGGGACAAAATAAAAAAGAATAGAGAGGAAAATAAAGCAATATATTTAGACGAAATTTGGAGATTAATTGGTGTTACATCAAATAAATTTGTTGCAAGTTTTATATACAAAATATTTAAGACAATAAGGAAATATGGTGGAAGCGCTGTTGCAATAACCCAGGATGTTTCGGATCTATTTAGTTTAGAAGAAGGGGCTTATGGAAAGAGTATTTTAAATAATTCAAGCATAAAATCATTTTTTTCTTTAGAAGAAGAAAATATTTTAGTATTAGAAAAATATGCTAATATTTCTGAAAAAGAAAAAATAGAAATCAAATCTTTAAAAAGGGGAGAAAGTTTAATGTTTATTGGGGACAATCATATTTTAGTTAAAATAGAATGTTCGAATGAGGAAAAGGAGTTGATTTTGTGAAAGTAGTAACAGCTGTAGGAAATCCTGGATTAAATGAAAAGTTAAAAGAAATAGAAGATATATTGGTTATAGAAAAGGATATTCAATATCAAGAAGGAGTAATAGAAATATTAGAAGAACATTTAGATATTGATTGTCTAATAATAAATAAAGATTTACCTGGAGAAATTGGATTTTTTAAATTAATTAATAAAATAAAAAATATAAAAGAAAATATTGATATATATGTTTTTCTAGAAGAAAAAGACGACGATATAGAAAATTATTTAATGAGTTATCAAATTTATAAAATTTATTATTTAAATGAAATAAATTATGATGAATTTATTAAAAATTTTTTTGAAAGTAAAAATGATGTACTTGCAGGAATAAATAAGGAAATTAATGATTTTAAAAAACTAATTTTAAGTGAAAATAACAATGAAGATAATTATACTTTTGTAGAAAATATTATAACGGAAAGCTTTAATGATTCTAATTATGAAAAATATAATGAAATCAAAGAAGAATATATTTATAAAGAGGAATATAATGATTTTTTTGAAGAAGAAATTTGTAAAACAATAGCAATTAGTGGTGACTTTGCTTCAGGAAAAAGTTTATTTTCTGTTTTTTTATCTAAAGTTATTTCTAAACAAAACAAGAAAACATTGTTAATTGATTTTGATTTAGAGACTTCTTCTATAAATACTCTTTTTGGAGTAAAGAAATACAAAAAGAAACAAACTTATATAGAAGATTGCATCACAAAAATAGAAGAAAATTTAGATGTTCTTTGTGGGATTGATAAAATTATTAATTTAAAAGAATTATCTAATAATTATGTTGTAAAAGAAATTATAGAAAGATTAAAAAAAGAATATGATTTTATTTTAATAGATGTTTCTTCAAGAATTGATTTTAAATATGTGAAAATGATTTTAAGTTATTCTGATAAAATAATTTTTTTAATAGAACCTAATTTATTAGAAATAAGTAAATCTCATAAATATTTAGAGGTTTTTATAAATGATTTTGAAATTGATGTAGATAAAATAAAAATTGTATTTAATAAAGTAAATAAATATAAAATTGCAAATACGGTTTTAGAAGAAATATTTTCAAGAATTGAAATTATAGAAAGTATTGAATATGAAGAAAAATATAATTTGTTTATTAACAAAAATACAAATATAGATTTTGATGAAATTAAATTTGAAAAAATATATGAAAAATTAATAAAAAAAGAGGAGGGAACATATGCAAACACAAGCATTAGAAATTACTAATAATATTGATAATAAAAATGAAATAAACATGTCTTTAGGAAGCAAAATATATGAAGCACAACAAAGTTTTTTGCAAACAAGTTTAGGAAAGGCAGTAAATAGTGCTATTGATATTGGATTAAAAGCAATTTTACCAGATATAATAGAAGATGAAATTATTGATATAAAAGATTGTATTTTAGAAAATGGATTTAAATCTGGTGTTGAGGAAATAATAAAATCTGGGATAGATTTTGGAAAAAGTGTTTCAGGAATAGTTACAGGAAATTTTGAAACAGTAGAACAAATTCAAATGGCTGTTAAAAATGGTGGAATTTTAGATAAGACATCAGAATTATTAGATAATATAATTAATATTGTTAAACAGAAGAATTTAATAAATAACACTACGGCATCCTTAATTAAACAAGGAAAGAATTCTATAATAAGTTCCATAAGTAACAAAATTGAAGAAACCCTAACAAATCAAATAAAAGCTGTTGAGAAAATAGAAAAATATACAAATAATTGGAATACTGCTTACGGAATTCAGGACTTTGATAAAATGGAAAGTGCTTATAAAAATATTAAAAATAATTTAGAAAAAGTAGTACCATTAGAGAAAATTATAAGTAATGCAAGGACTATTGAAAACATACATAATTTAATAAAAAACAATGGAAAAAACTTTAATTTAAGTGAAGAAAAAATTGCCTTAGCACAGAGATTATAAAGTCAACTTTTTTGCCAAAATTCCTTGATTTTTTAAGTGTTTTTTTATATAATGCAAGTGGAAAATAATAAAGGAAAAGAGGAGAATAAATGGAAAGGCAAGATGGAAAAATAATCGAAAGAAATATTGAGACAGAAATGAAAACAGCCTACATTGATTACGCAATGAGTGTTATAGTTTCACGTGCTTTACCTGATGCTAGAGATGGTTTAAAACCAGTTCACAGAAGAATTCTTTATTCTATGCATGAAGATGGAATTACATCAGATAAACCATATAGAAAATGTGCTAACACAGTTGGTTCTGTTTTAGGAAGATACCATCCTCATGGTGACTCTTCAGTTTATGATGCAATGGTAAGGTTAGCTCAAGATTTCTCAATGAGATATATGTTAATTGATGGTCATGGAAACTTCGGTTCAATAGATGGTGACGGAGCTGCTGCGATGAGGTATACAGAAGCAAGAATGGCAAAAATTGCTGAACAAATGCTTGTTGATATCGAAAAAAATACAGTAAACTTTATGCCAAACTATGACGATAGACTTCAAGAACCTACAGTTCTTCCTGCAAAAGTACCAGCATTATTAATTAATGGTTCATCTGGTATTGCGGTTGGTATGGCTACAAATATTCCACCACACAACTTAACAGAAGTTATTAATGGTGCAATAAAAGTAATAGATAATCCAGAAGTTACGATAGAAGAACTTATGGAAGTTGTAAAAGGGCCAGACTTCCCAACAGGAGCTATGATTCTTGGAAAAGAAGGAATAAAAGAAGCTTATACAACTGGTAGAGGAAAAATAACAGTGAGAGCAGAGACAGAAATCGAAGAAATGTCTGGAAATAAACAAAGAATTATTGTTTCATCTCTTCCATATCAAGTAAATAAAGCTAACTTAATTATAAAAATAGATGAACTTGTAAGAGAAAAGAAAATTGAAGGAATTTCAGAAGTAAGAGATGAATCTGATAGAAATGAAAGAGTAAGAATAGTAATCGAGCTAAAAAGAGATGCTAGACCTCAAGTAATTTTAAATCAATTGTTCAAACATACACAAATGCAAGATACATTTGGTGTAATTACTCTTGCGTTAGTTGATGGAGAACCAAAAATATTAACATTAAAACAATGTTTAGAAGTATACATCAACCATAGAAAAGAAGTTATCTTAAGAAGAACAAAATTTGAATTAGATAAAGCTGAAGCAAGAGCTCATATATTAGAAGGTTTATTAATTGCCATAGATAATATAGATGAAGTAATTAAAATAATTAGAGAGTCTTATGATGATGCTAAAGAAAGGTTAATGGAAAGATTTAAACTTTCTGATATCCAAGCTCAAGCTATATTAGATATGCAATTAAAGAGACTATCTGGATTACAAAGAGAAAAACTTGAAGAAGAATATGCTGAATTAATGAGATTAATTGCTTATTATAAAGAAATCCTAGCTAGTGCAACTTTAGTATATGATATAATCAAAACTGAACTTTTAGAAATGAAAGATAAATTTGGTGATGAAAGATTAACAAAAATTGCGCCAGCTGAAGGTGAATTTGAAGAAGAAGATCTTATCAAAGAAGAACAAACTGTAATCGCTTTAACTCACTTTGGATACATTAAGAGAATGCCTGTAGATACATATAAGAGCCAAAGAAGGGGAGGAAAAGGAATAACAGGAATTGCTACAAGAGAAGATGATTTTGTAAAAGAAATCTTTACAGCATCAACTCATGATACAATTTTATTCTTCAGTAATAAAGGAAAAATGTATAGATTGCGTGGATTTGAAATTCCAGAAGCAGGAAGAACTGCAAAAGGAACAGCAATCGTAAACTTACTAAACCTAGAAGCAGGAGAAAAAATTTCTGCAATTATACCACTTCAAAATTTCGCAGAAGATAAATATTTACTTATGGGAACAAGAAATGGTTTAATTAAGAAAACACCTCTTAAAGAGTATGATTCAAATAGAAAAACAGGTTTAATGGGAATAACATTAAAAGATGATGATGAATTAATTGATGTTAGATTAACTGATGGACAAGACAATGTTGTATTAGTTACTAGAAAAGGATTAAGTATTACATTTGATGAAAAAGATGTTAGACCTGTTGGTAGAACAGCTCAAGGTGTAATTGGTATGAGATTAGATGACGGAGATTACGTTGTTGGTATGGAGCCAATTATCGTGGGAAGTAATGCAACTCTTCTTACAATCACAGAAAATGGATTTGGTAAGAGAACAGAACTTGATGAATACAGAGTTCAAAATAGAGGTGGACGTGGAGTTATAACATATAAAATCACTCCAAAAACTGGTGAAATAGTAGGAATCAAAATAGTAAGTGGAACTGAAGATGTAATCTTAATTACAGACACAGGAACAATTATTAGATTAAATTCTGGAGAAATCAGTGTTCTTGGAAGATCAACACAAGGTGTTACATTAATGAGAACAAATGAAGGAAAAGTTGTAAGTATTGAAAAGATAGTTGAAAAAGATGAAGACTATGTAATTTAATAATTATAAATTTTTTAAGAAGACAGATTAAAAAGTTTGTCTTCTTTTTTTGTTAATGTTATACTAAAAAAGAAGATAGATAATCCACAAATTGTTATATACTTGTGGATTGTTAATAAGTAAAATCAAATAATAATGGGGAAGACTGATGGATATTTTAACTTTAAAATCAAAAGTAAAATTGGGATGTAATTTATGTGATAAATGCTGTATATATAGAGGAGATATAAGATTACTTCCGATTAATGTTTGGAGAATAAGTAAATATTTAAATATATCAGTAAATGAATTTTTAGATAAATATACAGATAGGCCAGAAAATAGTAAATTAGAATTAGTTTTAAAAACAACTGGTGAGCTTAAACAATGCATTTTATATGATGAGCCAGGAAAAAAATGTGGAATTCACACAGTTAAACCGCTTCAATGTGTGATGTTTCCACTAGTTCCAGAAAATTTAAAAAGAGACTATTTTGTAGACTCTGGACAGTGCAGATTAGAAGATGCAAAAGAAATAACAGTAAATGAGTGGGTAAATGGAAACAATAAAATTTATAGTAAAAATAAAAAGATTTGTATGGAATGGATTCAATTTATAGAATGGGCTCAAATTAAAATAAATGAATTTTCAGAAGAAGAAATAGATAGGCTATATAAAATTCTTTTTGAAAACTACAATTCTAAAAAATGGAATATTATAAGACAAATGAGAAAGAATATGTGGGAAGCTGAAAGAATAATTAAAGAAAAAACGAAGTAAACTTTATATAATTGACAAAAATAATAAATGATAGTAAAATAAAAGTAAGAAATGGAGAACCACAAAGTGGTTGCCACGTTTAATTAATTATAAACCATTCAGGCCGTGTCAAAGCAGAATGGTTTATTTTTTATTGTAATTCCTTGTTAGTCCAATTAATATAGATAATTGCTAATAAGGTTACATTTATGGTTAAGGAAAACATAAATCCAATAATAAGGAATAGTAAAAATTTCACCATAAACACCACCTCACTTTCTAGAAGATGTCTTCTGTATGTAAAGTGGCAACACACTCTGCTTATTCTCATTTCTTACTTGAAGAAAGATATATCATATTAAATAATTAATTACAACAAGGTATTTTTATATATTGTAAAATTTTGCATAAATAATAAAAACAGAAACAGCTTTAAAGCTGTTTCTGTTTTATGCCTCTTTTTTAGCTTTTTTAAATCTTAAGTCATCACCAAAGAATCTTAAGAAACGATAGTTGCCTGCTAGGCGAGAGCCAATTCTTGTGGTATATGTTTTAAATAATTCATCTACATTAAGGTTTGTAGAAATTATGGTTTTTGTTATTTTGTGATTTTGATTTAAAAGTCTTGTGTTTATTATTGTAAATAATTCAGTTACTTTAGAGTCTGTTATTTTTTCTGTTCCTAAATCATCTATTATAAGTAAATCAACATTTAAAATATTTTCGTATAAATCAAATCTAGCATTTTCTCTGCCAAATTTTGCATCATTTATTTCATCAAACATTACAGGTGCTGTTTGGTAAAGAACAGTTTTTCCAAGTTTTAACATTTCATTTGCAATACAGTTTGTTAAAAATGTTTTTCCAACTCCTGTGTTTCCAGTAAAAATTAGATTTTTTTCTTCTGGATTATCAAAATTTTCTATAAAAGATTTTACTTTTTCACGAATTATTTGCATATTTTCGCGAGGAGATAAGTCTGATTTATAAAGTTCTTTATCAGGTTTATCTGAAAATATTCTTATATTAAAACTTGAAAAATTTTCTCTTTCTAAATTTCCCATATTTGATTTATTATAGGCAATATCAAATATTCTTTGTTTTAGGCATGAACACATAGAAAGTTTTCCATCTTTTTGAACATATCCTGTATCTTTGCACAATTTGCAGTCAAAATGTGGATTAAGATAGTTATTTTCTTTAGAAAGATTTTTGATAAAGTCGTTCTTTTCTTTGATAAGACTATTATTTTTCTTTTTTAAACTAGCAAGTAAAGATGCTTTTTCTTTAGAATCAGATACAAGAATTGCTTTAGAAGCTTGGATTGAGTTTAAAGTTAACTCTTTGTCTATTTCTTGAAGTCTTGGATTAACACTCATTAAATCCTTTTTTCTTTCTTCAGCTGCTTGAAGAGCTCTAGTTCTTTTTTCATCATATTCTTTTAAAACTTGCTTTAATAAAGAAT
The DNA here is from genome assembly GCA_964584475.1 of uncultured Lachnospiraceae bacterium. Taxonomy (GTDB): domain Bacteria; phylum Bacillota; class Clostridia; order TANB77; family CAG-508; genus Scatovivens. The sequence continues at coordinate 28,217 of CAZPAF010000003.1, forward strand.
TGTCCATTTATTATTATATCCTTGAATATATATTTAGGTTTTTAAAACCTATAAATTAATTATCATATAATGATTCTAAGTTATCAAAAGTACTTTGAGTATATTCAAATGCTACTTTTTCTATTTGTTTTGTTTTCTTTTCTTTATCTTTTAAAGATGTTAAATAAGTATTTACTTCATCTACAGAATGTAAGTCTTTGTTGTGCCAATCTGTAAGAAGGGTATCTATATAATCGAATCTTACTTTATTATTAGAAGAAGCTTTTTTTAGAGCAATTTCAATTACATCCATTGCGTATCCATAGTTTTCAGTCCATTTTACTATGTCTTCTTCTTCATAAGTAGTTAATTTTCTATATAAATTCAATTTTTTAGAAATTTCGTTATTGATACTTCCGCGTTTTTCTTGTTTTTCAAAATATGCATCTAAATCATTAAATGTTTTTATATTGTTTTTGCTCCAAGCATCTGCTGTTGCTTGTACATAATTTCTATGAAGTGCTCTTTTATCATATGCATAATTAAATAGTGCAAGCATAACTTGTTCATCAAAACCATATTTGTTAAACCAAAAATCGATATCATTATACCAAGATGGAGACATAACTCCTTGGAAAAATTGAGAATTAATATTTTCAATAGCTTTGGCTCTATATTGACTTTGAGCACTTTTAATAGCATCTTCTGGCGAAGATGTTACTTTTGGTGAATATAATTTTGCAATTTCTATTTCTTGAATATCGGCTAGAGTGTAGCCATCAGTTTTCTTAACTAAAAGACCTTTTTCTTCCCAATATTTGATTGCATCTTGTACTGTTGGGAAATCTAAGGCTAGTGTTTTTGATAAGTCGTTTATTTTGATTTCTTTATTATATTTAGACAAAAAAAGCATATAGAAATATACTTTGATAAAATTACCATTTGCTTCAGGCAAATATTCTGTAAAAAACATATCTGGTATCTCTGTACTGGAAAATAGAAGAGATTTCTCGTTTTGAGACAATTTCATATCAAAAACCCCTTTTCAAACTTTAAATATTATCTTCTTTCGTACAGTTTGAAAAGATTATATCATTTTAAGTGAGGAATTACAACAACAAAATTTTGTTTTATATAATACTTAAATTTAATTATTTTTTAAAGAAAAATTAATTGATTTAAGTGGTTTTGTATCATAATTTCTAGTATATAAATAAATATTTTGATTTTTAAAAAATTTAAATATATATCGAAAAACTGTAAGAAAACTTTCTTTATTTATTCCTAAAATACTAATTAATAAAATTGGTAAAAATAAAGAGATAAAAACATATATTTTAATATTTATATTTGTAAAAGCAAAATTAACAAATGTATAGACAAGAAAGCCGATAATACTATCTAAAATAGCAGTAGAATACTCTATAAAACCTAATAATTTGGGTTTAAAATTATAATTTTTTGGAAATACAAAATGCATAAATTTTCCTTTCTATTTTTCATAAATTCCAGATAAATTGGTGTGAACAACAGTAGAGATTCCACCGAAAAAGTTCTTTCATATAAAGATTTACTTTGCTTAATGCGAAAATTATACCGATGTATAAAAGTTTAGAAAATAGTGGGTTTGAAGAAATATCAATAGAAAAAGATAACAATAGAACAAGAGCTGTTAGAACTTGTACTAAAAGAAGAGAAATAAAATTTTTAAGCCAAACTCTAAAGAACCATTCAGAAGAATTGGTTATTAAACTTAAAATAGCAAAAGGGGAGATAAGTATAAAAATTTGAACCATTATATATCTTAGTGAATTATTAAATATTAAATTTATTAAGCCAATTGAAGTAAATGATTTAACAATTCCGTCAAAAGAAAATAGATTAAAATCACCTGATAAAGAAAGTGTTTTATTTATATCGTTAATAAATTCTGAAAAGCTTAAATCAGAATTAAAAAGACTATAACATAAGTATGAAAGACCATCTGTTATTATTGAAATAAGATTTATAATTTGCTCGCAAATCCAAAGTGAAGAATTCATAATTGCTATAAAAATTATGGACTTAAATATAAATTGTTTTGGGGGATCTATTCTAGAATAAGTTAGATGAGAAATTAAATAATTTATAGAATAATAAAGAATAAAGCCGAATACTAAGCTGTTGCATATTAATAAAATTCCATTATTGCTAGATGTTCCAAGAATTTTATTAAAAGAATTATTATTAAATATTTCTGGAGTTATAAAAGTAATATCATCTAATAAAGAATAAATAGAGTTATCTATAGATGAAAAAAGTTTTGAAAATAGCTCATTTAAGCTATTAAAAATAATATCTGTTAAATTAATTGTTTCTTCCATAATTTATCCAATCTAAATTTAAGTTAGTAAAGTTTGGAAAAGTGAAAGAATTAAATCTATACATAAAATAAATCCATAAGAAAACAAGCTTCCTCTTATTAATTTATTTGCTGTGCGGATTTTTTCTTCATCTCCGAAACTAAACTTTTTCATAAGTACACCAGTTCCAACTGCAACAGCAGCTGCTGGTGTTGATATCTTAATAATATAATCTTCTATTTTTTCAAATGCATTATCTAATGTTGTAACAAGCTTAGGATCCGCTGCCCAGACGCTAGTATTAAAGCTTGAAATAAATAACAGTGATAACATGCAAGTGTATAAAAATTTGATTTTTGAATTTTTCATTTTATTAATCCTTTCTGTAAATTTCGTTTGTATAATAAGGTATCATTTGTAATTTTTTTGGTTTTAAAATTTTCAAGCCATCAGAAACGAAAGATAAACAGTTGAAAGTTTCTAAATCTTGCGAGAAAAATTTTGTGTCATATATATAATCATTTTGGGTATATTTGTTATAACTTTCTGAAATGTTAGAGTCTCTCGACATTAAATTGTTTGTTATAAAATTTAGTCTTGTTTCTTTTGCATTTTCAGAAATTGTTGTAGAAATCTTTTCTTTTTCTTCTTTTCCAATTTGTTTTTGAGCTTCTTCAATTGTAAAAATATCATCAGTTCTAAACCATAATTTGTTTATTAAATTTTGCAGAATAACTTTGGTTGTTGATTCGTCTTTTATTGCATTTTTAATAGATGTATAACTTTGGGTTGCAACAATATTTATACATTTTGCTTCTCTACTTTGGGCAAAAAAATCCGCATCTGTTGATGTAACATATTCGTGAAATTCATCGCTTATGAAAGCAGATTTTCTAATTTGACTACTATTTGAAAGACGAGACATAACTTCTGTTTGAAAGTCAAGTTTTAGATATGCAGCAATTATTTTCGAAAGATTTTTATATTCTGCTATATTCATGTTTAAAATTACTATTTTTCCAGAATCTAATGTATCTTTAAATCCTTTAAAGTTTATTTCGTTTTTGGGTGGGCAAAATGTTTTAGAAACTTTATAGTCAGAAACGAAAATGTTTGTTATTCGACTGATTTCAGATTTTAAAATAGAGATAGTTCGAGCATCTAAAGAAAAGAATTCTTTCTCAAAAAAATCTATACAAGAAAGTAAATCATAAACTTCTTGATCATTATATTTTCCGAGAAGTAAATAGTTTTTTTGTTATTGATATTTTTTCTGAATAATATTCAGGAAACATTATAAGTTTATGAATTTCAGAAAATGAAACATATCCGCTGTTATAAAGTCTGCAAAATTTTATTGATTCTGCTAAGATTTGCTCTACTTTATCAAGCCAATATGATTCTGAATTGTTTGGACTAAATATTGTTAAAATTGTTTTTAATCTATTTGCTAAAACAATAGGAGAAAGAGTTGGTTTATCTAAAGGGTTATATTTAAGGTTTCCAGATAAATCTATACAGACAATATCTTTTAATCTATTAGAGCTAGCAGCAAATTTTATTACTTGATTAAAATAATTTCCTTTTACATCTAATATGAGTATCCCAAGTTTTTCTAAAGAATTAGAAGATTTATATTCTATTAATTGTCTAGTAAATGGATACATTGCAGATGATGTTTTTCCAGTACCGATTGTTCCGGTGATTAAAATGTTTTGATATAATCCTTTTTCTGAAATGAAAACGGGATTGTTAGATTCTGTTCCCAAAAACAAAGAAAGTTCTTCTGCTGGATTTAATTCTTTTCTTTTTTGAATATTTTTAACTTCTGGAAATATAGAGTAAAGAATATTAAAAAGTTTATTGAATAAAATAAAAAATGAAAAGAAAGATGAAATAAAATAAAGAGATTTTAATAAATTCCAAGTTTCTGGGTATACTTTAGCTATATCGAATGGATGAACAGCAAAAGGAAAAATCAAAGAATTGGTATTTAAAATTGGTTTGAACAAGTTAAATAATAAGATAAAAACAATGGAAATAGAAATGACAAAAAATAGCAATTTAATAATAGCTTTTTTCAATGTATTAAATTTGTTTTTTCTTGAAATTTAATTTAGAACCTTGCTTATTTTGCAAGAAAAAGATTTCTATTAAAGAATAAAACCAATAAATGATTATAAATATATTTAAACCAAAACTTATGAAAAAGAGGGTTAAAAGATTATCCAAATAAATCACCTCTTTTTGTAAATTTGTTGTATAATACAATAATTTTTTTTGTTTGTCTATACTTTTTTAAAAAATTATGATAAAATATTTCAAAATTAAAGAAATTAAGGAGGATTACTATGATAGATAAAAGCATGAAAATAGGAGAATTACTTGCTCAATATCCAGAAAAAGCAAGTGTATTAGGAGCTGCTGGAATGGGATGTTTAGGCTGCCCAGCTGCACAAGCAGAAACAATCGAAGAAGCTTGCCAAGTACATGGAATTGATGTTGAAGAATTAGTAGCTGAATTAAATAAATAAAAAATAAAAATAAAAAGGGCTTTAGGCCCTTTTATTTTTTATTTAAAAAGAGTATTAAATTTATGTTAAAATAATGACATTTAAAAATTTATAATATATAATGTTGACAGTAAATTTTAAAAGACATATAATGCAAACAAAGGTTTTTAAAAAACTTTTTGATTATTACAATGAGGAGAAATTGATGAACTTATTAGAAGGATTAAATGACAAACAATATGAAGCAGTTATAAACACAGAAGGTCCATGCTTGGTTATAGCAGGTGCAGGAAGTGGAAAAACAAAAGTATTAACTCATAAAATAGCTTATTTAATGGGTGAAGTAGGAGTAAAACCTTGGGATATATTAGCTATAACATTTACAAATAAAGCAGCTAATGAAATGAAATCAAGAGTAGAAAACTTAGTTGGTGATGCAGCTAAAGATATGTGGATTGGAACATTCCACTCTATATGTGTTAGAATATTAAGAAAACAAATAGATAGAATTGGTTTTGATACATCATTTATTATATTTGATACATCAGATCAAAAGACTTTAATAAAACAAATAATAAAAAATAAAAATTTAGATGATAAATTATTTTCAGATAGATCAGTTCTTTCAGAAATAAGTAATGCTAAAAATGATATGCTAGAACCAGATGCATATGCAGTAAAAGCAAGTGGAGATTTTAGGAAAGAAACAATAGCAGAAATCTATCAAATTTATCAAACAAAATTAAAAGAAAATAATGCAATAGATTTTGATGATATAATTAATTTTACAATTAAAATCTTATTAGATAATCCAGACCTTTTAGAATATTATTCAGGAAAATTTAAATATGTTTTAGTAGATGAGTATCAAGATACAAATAAAGCTCAATTTACATTGATAACATTACTTGCATCTAAATATGGAAATATAACAGTTGTTGGTGATAATGACCAAGGAATTTATTCATTTAGAGGTGCAGATATTTCAAATATTTTAAATTTTGAAAAAGATTTTCCAGGAACAAGAATAATAAAATTAGAACAAAACTATAGATGTACACAAAGCATACTAAATGCAGCAAATGAAGTTATAAAAAATAATGAAACTAAATATGAAAAGAAACTATGGACTGAAAATGAAAGAGGAAAGCTGCCAAAAGTATTTAGAGGAGATAATGAATACGATGAAGCAAACTTTATCGTAAGAAATATAAATACTTTAAAAATGGAAGAATATTATAAATATTCTGATTTTGCAGTTTTATATAGAATGAACTCACAATCTCGTGCAATAGAAGATATTTTAAGAAGAGAAAATATTCCATATAAAATTGTTGGTGGCTTAAAATTCTATGAAAGAAAAGAAATTAAAGATACAATAGCTTACTTAAGATTAATTCAAAATCCATCAGATAATCTAAGTTTAACAAGAATTATCAACGAGCCTAAAAGAGGAGTTGGAAAAACTAGCTTAGACAACATTGATAGCTTATCAGCAGATACTGGTATTTCAATGTATGAAATAATTAGGGATGCAGATAAATATGGATTAAATAGAATATTTGCAAATACTAGAGAATTCATTTCGGTAATAGAAGAATTAAGAAGTAAAAAAGATGATATAAAAATATCAGAATTAATAAAAGAAACTTTAAATAAAACTGGATACACAAAGGCTTTAGAATTAGAAAATACAGTCGAAGCAGAATCAAGATTAGAAAACTTAGATGAGTTTTTAACTGTTGCAATAGAATTTGAAGAAGAATCTGCTGATAATTCTTTAAGTGAATTCTTAGAAGGAATTACTTTAAGTTCAGATTTAGATGGAATGGAAGATTCAGAAGATTCTGTAACATTGATGACTCTTCACAGTGCAAAAGGATTAGAGTTTCCAGTTGTATTTTTAGTAGGAATGGAAGAAGGAATTTTCCCAGGATATAAATCAATTGGAGAACCACAAGAGTTAGAAGAAGAAAGAAGACTTTGCTATGTTGGAATAACAAGAGCAAAAGAAAACTTATTCTTAACATGCGCTCGTCAAAGAACGATATTTGGTTCTACAAGTTGTAATAGTGTTTCTAGATTTGTAAAAGAAATTCCAGCTAATATGCTTGAGGGGTATGAAGATATTGAAGATAGAAGCAACAGATATCCAGACAATGATAATGGTTATGATTGGGAATATGGACAAAGAAGAAAATCTTACAATGATTCTTATGGATATGGTTCGGGATTTGGTTCTTCAGTCTCTACATATAAAGATATAGCAGCAGCTTCTTCAAGAGGAAATTCTACAACATTCCAATTTAGAAGTGCAGATAGTTTCTTGAATAGTTTAAATGTAAATAAAAAGAAAAACGACAATTTAGATTTATCTTCTTATAAAGCTGGAGTTAGGGTATACCACAAAAAATTTGGTGAAGGTATTATTAACTCAGTTGAAACAGAAGGTGAAGACTTAAAAGTTGATATAAATTTTGAAAAAGTAGGTCACAAAAGATTAATGGCAAAATTTGCGGGGTTAGAAATTATAGATTAGAAAGAGTTTTTGAGAATGGATTATCAAGAGCTAATAACTGCATATAATAATAATGGTTTAGATATTACTGATTTGAAAGAAAATTTGAAAATAGCTAAGCCTTTAAAAGGACGCCTAAAATACAGAGCTATTGATATAATTTCTCAAAGATCAGCATTGCTAAATGATATAAATAATCTTTTAATTACTTTAGAAAAAGGTGAAAAAGCAGAAGAATTTAATAAAGATACAGATAATTTATTAAATGAATATTTTATGACTTTAGTAAAATCTGTCGAAATGCTAAATGCTTGGAAATTTATGAAATTAATTCCGACAGAATTTACAGAAGAAAAATTCGAAAAATTAAATTATAAAGAGAAATTTAAATTAGTAATGTTTTTAAACAGGGAATATTTACAATTTTTAAAATATCAAAATATTGCTGATATAAGAGACTGTTTAAAAAATGCTGAAAGCTTAAATGATGAGACAATAAAAAAATTAGAATTTTTAAAAACAATGTTTAATAAATTAAAAAACAAAGAAGTTAAAATAGAATTTTTCTGCTTTGATAAAGATTTTTTAATGACGTTACAATGGGCGAGAAGATTCAAAAATTTGAAATTTGATGATTTTATAAAAACTAAAAAAAGAAGTGTAAAAGAAGAATATAAAAAGCTTTCTAAATTCTTTACAAATGAAGATTTTAGAGATATATCAGAAAATTTAGATATAACTAGCAAAGTTCTAAAAACACCTGTACACAATATAATTGAAGCTTATAGTGAAATGTCAGAATCTGAATCAGAAGTATATTATATTGAAGAAGAATTCGAACAAATAAAAGAATTACTAAAAAAACATAAAAAAATGCAAGCTATAAAAAAAGAATATGATAAACAACAAGCGGAAAAAAGAAAACTTGAAAAAGAAAGAAAAGAAAAAGAATTAAAAGAAAAACTAGAAAGAGAAAAAGAAGAAGCAGAAAGATTAAAGAAACTAGAAGAAGAAAAAGAAGAAATTAGGGAAATTATAGATCCTAAAAAATTACAAAAAGTACCAAAAGTAAGAAAGCTTAAAAAAGCAGAAAAAGCAACTCTAGAGGAAGATATAGATAATATAAATGTTGTTCCAAAAGAGCAAGTAAATCCATTAATTTTCACTTGGTTTGAAAGAGAAGATATAACTTTAGCAAGAAGAATTGGAACAAAAACATTGACAAGATTTTTCGAGAAAATAAGAGAAATAGAAGCTGATACAGGAATAAGAGTTGCATTATACATGGTTACGAATGCTGGAAAAGAAGTAACATTAAAAAGATTAGAAGACTTAAAGAAAAAAGCATTTAAAAATGGATTTCCAAACTTGGTTGAAGGAGCTCTAGGAGGATACAGTTCTTTTAGAATAGATAAAAAAGGAACAGTTACAGATATTGCTAAAATGTCTGAAGCTAAAAAACAAAAGGTTATTAAACTTTTAGAAAAAGCTAAAGGCGAAGTATTAACTAGAGATTTAATAGATGAAGATGCAGAACTATATATAAGATATCAAATGACTGATAAAAAAGATAAGTCTATTAATAAAAAATATTTAAATCTATTAATAAGTAATTTATTAAAAGATGAAAATATCCGTATGCAACCATTAAAATTCTTAGTATTTATGGAAGGTAAAAAAGAGGGAATTGATGTATTACATGAAGACCAATTAAAAGGAATTTCTCAATTATCAGAATATTATAAAGAAAAATATTTAATTTCACATTCAAAAACAATGAATGTTAGAGTAGATAATATTGAAAATTTTATAGAAGAATAGAAAAATAGATACAGTGGATGTATCTATTTTTTTGTTGTAATTTACATAAAATCATGATATAATTAATTAGTTCATTTTTGAATGCTAGGCAAAGAAAGAGAGGTTAACACATGCTAAGCAAAAAAGCAATCAAGAATCGGTCGGTTACTTCGTTTCAGATTACAACTACAACAAGTAAACCGGCAGAGACTGGAATACTGAAAAATCCGTATAGGCCTTTTGTAGGAATCAACGGACGTAAGTATGAAATCCAGTACAAGAATCCTTTGAACAAAACTACCAACTGCTATGCATTTGCAATGGGATGGCAGGCTGCGGCAAGCGACAAGTATGTCGACTACATTCCTGGTTTCCTTGCAGGAAGCAAGTTCTCGTTTGATGATATTCCTGAGCTCATTCGAGCTGACCTTGAAACTGTTGGAAGAACGGTCTATGAAGTTGTATATGATATTCCTGAAAAATTACCTGACGGCGAAGGCTATTGGGTAAAGGTTGTAATCCATACAGATGGAGAAAAGAAGGAGTTTCATATCATGCGAAAAGACAAGAAATCCGGCAGATGGATTCATAAGATGGGGTGGGAATATCCTCCTAAACTTGTGGTACGAAACACCGAATTCAAGGACAAAATTGATGCTGTAATTGCTGAAATGAAAGCGAAAGGCATCAATTTGGCAGGTATGTCTAAGGAAGATATAAAGGGAATCGCAGCAATGTTTTTCTCTCCGGAGTATTATACTGGTATAACTGTTGTGAGAAACGAGCATGAGACTAATGATTCTGCAGACTATATCTCCTTTTCGGAAGCTGAGGAACAGCATACGTATAAAGCTATGTTTGCTATGCGCATATCTGAGCCTTAACCTAGCTTGTTGCACTCTTGTGTAACGGTAGCAAAAAAGAGTCAAGATAGTAACTTATCTAGACTCTTTTTGCATTTTATATTAAATTAAATCTTTTAATATTCTAGCCATTTGAACACCGCTTGCAGAAGCCATTATAAGGCCTCTTGTAAGTCCACCACCGTCACCGATTGAATACAATCCTTCAATACTTGTTTCAAATTTATTATCTATAACAATTTCATTTGAATAGAATTTAATTTCTGCTGCATATAGAAGATTATCTGGATGTGCAAATCCTGGGATTACTTTATCCATAGTTTTAATAAATTCTAATATATCAACCATAGTTCTGTATCCAATAGCATATGTGATATCTCCAGCCACAGCTGTTTTTAAAGTTGGAACAACACTATTATTTTTTAATTCTTTATCCCAAGTACGTTTTCCATTTAAAATATCACCAAGTCTTTGTACTAAAACATTTCCCATACCAAGTTGATTTGCATTTTCACCAATATTAACACCATATTTGATTGGTTCTTCAAAAGGGTCATTAAAATGATGAGAAGCAAGAAGTGCTAAGTTTGTATTTGTACTTTTTTTATTTTTATAAGAATGTCCGTTTACTAATGTTAGGTCATTGTCATAAACTTCATTAGCAACAAAACCACTAGGATTTTGACAGAATGTTCTAACTTTATCTTTGTAAGGTGGAAGGTATCCAACAAATTTTCCTTCATAAAGATATTCATTAACATCTTTCATTACACTATCTGGAAGTTCGTATCTAACACCAACGTCAACAACTCCAGCTCTATTTTTTATATCGTGTTTTGCACACATATCTGAAAGCCAATGAGCTCCTTTTCTACCAATTCCAAGAACAACTTTGTCAGCTGATAATTCAACATCTTTTGAAGAATCAGAAGATCCTGATGGGCTAATTATAACTCCAGAAACTTTATTATTTTCTACTATTAAATCTTTAACATTTGTATCAAACATTATTTCAACATTGTTAGCTAAAAGATAATCTTGAATTTTTTTATAAAGCTCATGACTTTTTTCTGTTCCTAAATGTCTAATAGGGCAGTTAGCTAAAATAATATCATTTTCTTTTGCTCTATCTGCAATTTCTTGAATTTTATCTAAATTATCTAATCCTTCTACATGAGGATCTGCACCAAACTTTAGATAGATTTCATCTGTATAAAACATTAAGTCTTTTGTTTCTTCAACTCCTAAATATTTGTGAAGAATACCACCAACTTCGATTGAATCACTATCTTTATTTGGAAGTGTAAGTTTTCCGTCTGAAAATGCTCCCGCACCAGAAAAACCACTAGTAATACTACAATAAGGTTTACATTTTACACATTTTCCGGCTTTTTCAACAGGACAATTTCTTTTTTCTACTGCTTTTCCTTGTTCTACTAAAAGGATTTTTTTATCTTTTGCAAGTCCAAGTTCTATAAGTTCGTAAGCTGTAAAAACACCACTAGGGCCAGCTCCGACTATAATTAAATCATATTTTTTATTCAATATAATCACCTCACCAAGGCATATTATACAATGGAAATAATATAAAGAAAAGAATTGTTTTTTTGTAAATATTAGTATATAATAATAAATAACTTAATAAAAACGAAAAGAAGTCCAAAATAGAATTTGGGCTTCTTTTTTATACAAAAATATTTCCTTAAAATTCAAAATTATTCTTTAGTCTTCAAATGGTTCTTGACCTTCTCTTTCCATATAAGAACGATATTTGCTATCAAGAACTATAAGAAAAGATTTATTTTGACCATTAACAACAGGTGTGACTGAAGCAATACCTGAGCCGCATAAAAAATTTGCAAAGTGATTAGAAATAGAAAATTGAGTATGAATCTCTTCAGGAGTTTGTTGAGGATATTTAGTAATATCTAGTAAAAGATCAAAAGAAGAAATTATTCCAGCATGATCATTAGTTGCTTGTTGAAGTTTAGGGAGCATTTTACACAAAGATAATAAAGTTGATTTATGTGATTCGAGTTTTTTTCTATCGTAAACGAATACTTGATTTTCTGTACCAGACCATAAGCCTTTTTGTAAAAAATAATTACCTTGTTTAAAATCTTCTTTTGTTGGTTTATAAACAAATGTATCTGCAAGAATAGGTTTAAGTGTATTTGCGAACTTATAAAAATCTTCTAAATTTGAAAACATATATACCTCCAATTAACAAGTTGTTTACATAATAACATAAAATTTACATGTTGTCAATAAAACGTAAAAAAAATGTAAACAAAATGTATTTGTAAAAAAAAAGATAAATAGATATGATATTAATGTAAAAAATCAATTATTGGAGATAAATATGGATAATGAACAACAAATAGTTGAAGATATATTAGATAGTATATATGGCGTGAATGTGACTTTTAAAGGTGATGACGAAAAAACAGTTGCTTTAAGAAATGAAAAACGTAATGAAAAAAGGACTGAACTTCTAATTCAAATAGATAGTATTTGTAATGCTATAGCAAAAGAGTTAGAAACAGCACTTGGCATAAAAGGTATTGATATCCAAAAGGATATCAAACCAAGTGTTTTGGTGACTTTAAAAGCAGAAGCAGAGAATAAAAATATAATTATGGATTCAAATGGAAAGATAAATACCGGAAAATTTTTAGATATAGTGAATCAATCTAAAGATGAAATATTAGAAGTAATAGAAAATGAAAAAGACGTTGAAGCACCTGTTTATAAAGAAGAAGATAAGATAAGTGAAAATCAATCAAATGAAATTTTTGAAAAAATTTTTGAAGATTTATCTGATGCTGGTTTAGATTTAAATGAGACAGAAAGAAAAGAATTACAAGAAATAATAAGTGAAGTAAATGCTATTTTAAGTGAAATACAACAAAGTATTGATTCAGGAATGACATTAGAAGAAGCTTGGAATAAAAAAAGAGAAGAAGTTGGCGAAGAAGAATTTAAAAAAATAAAAGAAAAATTTAAAGTAGTTGGAAAAACTATATGTGTTACAAATAGAGAAAAGAGCAAAAGAGAAGATCAAGAAAATAATAGTGATTCAAAAGATATGGATGAATCATCGAGAACCACAAATGCTGATAAACCTTCTAAAACTACGAGTAGTAATGAGAATAGAAATGGTGAAAGTCGCACTACCCCAAAGTTTAATGGTAAAAAAGACGGAATAGTTTTGGATATGGGAATATTTACAGAATCTTGCTTTTATATAGAAGGAATAGATGATCAAACAATAAATTATGACAATCCAGCAGGAGGGGATAATATAAAAGATATATCAGTTTATTATGATATATATAAAAAAGGTGTTGGAAAAAAAATTGATAAATTAATAAGTGACAAAGAATATTTAGAAAGTTTAAAAACACAATACTATCAAATAGATTCTGCTGAGGAAGGAAGTCTTGAACAATCAGAAATATTCAATCAAGGTGATACAAACCAAGAAAATTTTCAAAGATATATGGATACTACAAATTTGTTTGATTCTTTTCTTCAAGCTAATATGGGAGCTACAAGAGTTCCAGATGCACCAATAAAAGATTTAATTGAGAGAAAAGGTGTAGATATGAGAGTTGATTTTTCTGCGCTACCCAAAATTGATTCTTCAACTTTGGCAACAGAGACACATGAACAAAGACATCTAGTGATAGGTCTTGAGGAAGTGACTGTAGATGGAGCTGCTATGGCACAAGGAGAGAGTCTAGAGGAACCACTTACTAATAGGACTATTAATGGAGATACGCTAACATCTTTAGTTGAAGGTCAAGGAACGGTTAGAGATATAGTAGATGCAAATGGAATGGTACAAGGATTAACATCTCTAGAAAAATCTCCAGAAATACCTACAGAAGGAAAGACAGATACTCAAAATGCGCCGGTGGCAAATAATGGTGATAAAGGTGAAGATGGACCAGGAGAACTTTAATAAAAAAATCCAACTTTTAAGTTGGATTTTTTGTTTTAAATAAATTACTAAAAAAAGCTCTAATTTTTGAAAATAACTTTTTATGCCAAGGCAAATTGTTATAATCCATAGGTAAATTTGATGTGCTTGTGTTAGTATCTATATCATGTTTATCATTTGCTATAGAAGAATCTTTAATTGTATTTTCGTTATTAGATTTTTGATTATTGAACATTTTATCATAACTGTATTTTTCACGAAGCTCTTTTTCTTTTCTAATATCGTTTTCTCTAACTTTATTTATTAATTCTTGTTTTTTTTCTTCGCTATCACAAAAATAATTTAAACATACAACGCCAAGATAAGAAATGGTTTTTTGTGATATATTTTGTTCTTCTAATGGTATTTCTGGTGAAAGATGTTTTTCATAAGATTCAAGCGCATTTGCTTCAAAAATAGATATAAGTTTTTTGGGAATTTTATTTCTTGATTCTTCATCTAAAAAACTTATTAATTCTAGAAGTTCGGCAAAAGCATATGTATCTTCTTTTGTAAGTTGTGCCATTCTATCTTAGATTCCTTTCTTTAAAGTTTGTGATTATAATTCTAATTCTCTATTTTTAGCTTCTGATTTTTTTCTAATAGTGTGTTTTGTTTTCTTATCACCATCACGTTCTGCTTCTCCAGTAACAATTGTTCCAGTTGCAATTGTGTTTGCAGGAACTGCGTTTTGAACTACTTCTTGTTCTAAATCTGTATCAATAGGCGCTACATCAGATGAAGAATCGGATTCAAATGTACCTTCTTCTAATTTTGCTTTATTTATATATTCAACAGCAGCTTCATCAACACTTATATTTCCTACAGTAGGAGCAGTACGCACATTGTTAATTGAAACTTGTCCAGGAATTCGTATTTGTTGTTGATTTCTTATAGGTTCGACATTAATTTTTTCTGATGTTTTTTCAAGATTTTGAGAACTAATGGATTCTTTAGGAATTTTATTTAGATTTTCTTCTTTTTTAGAGCTACCGATTTTAGAAATTGATTGGAAAAAATTACCAACAGATTTCATCATTTTTGCACTAAATTCTCTAAAACTCATAGAAGTTCTCATATCTATATTAGTTGTTTTGTGTTTACTTGGTATTTCTCCAGGCAAAGCAGCAGGACGTTTGAAAAGATCTCTAAACGCATCTAATAAAGGCTTTTTTACTTCATGTTCAGTTATTTCGTCTTGATTTTCCATAACTTGTTTTTCATCAGCCATTTAAAGCTACCTCCCCATAATAATAGTATTATATTTATATTTTATCCTTAAAGAAAAGCAACTTCAACAATATTACAAAAATTTAATCAAAATGACATATTTATAAGAAAAAAGGCAAAAAAATAAAGCCACAATTGACTCTAAAAGAAAAATTTTATATAATATGAATAAGGACACCAAAATTCATTTCGAATTTTGATGTGTTCCTCGTATAAAGAAAAGTCTTCCATTAATCTGAGGTGTGAATTCAGATAGGTTTTTGGGAGACTTTTACTTTTTGTTTTCTAAAGTAATTCTAGTAGCCAACGATTTCTTCGAGCATCACATATAGCTCTAACATTTTGTGGTCATATTTGTTAACATTCATTAAATAAGTAAACAACTCTCTGTCTACTTCAGTCATAATAGTCTTGATGTATTTTTTAGTGCGCGAATCGCTTGATAACTTGTATTCTCTAATTAGTGCTTCGATTGCTTCTTGTATTAGCAAATAATCAACTTCTTTGTCGAGTCTAGATCTTCCCTTTCCACTTATAGTTTCAATATGTTTTTTTATAATAATATGAATCAAACTTAAATCCTCTTTTGTTTTTCTCATATAAATCCCTCCTATATTTAAATTAAATTTATCTATAGGAACATATCAAAACTCTAATCTGAATTCTCAATCCTTATTCAATTTTCAAATGCTTGGCAAAAGCCAAACACAAATATATTATAGCATAAATGTTAACATAAGTCAAAAATGTAAACTTTTTCTATAAAATATTTGAAATATATAGAAAAATACTGTATAATAATATGGTTAAAAATATTAGGAGGTTTTTATAATGCTTTTATCAAATGGAGTAACTTTAAGATTTGGAAAAAGAGTACTTTTCGAAGATGTTACTATAAAATTTACAAAGGGAAATTGTTATGGATTAATTGGTGCTAATGGTGCCGGAAAATCTACTTTTTTAAAAATCTTATCAGGAGAGATAGAGCCTAATAAAGGTGAAGTTATTTTAGACAAAGGTGAAAGACTATCTGTATTAAAACAAGATCACTATGCTTTTGAAGGATATACAGTAATTGATACTGTTATGATGGGTAATGGTGAACTTTATAAAATAATGAAAGAAAAAGATGCAATTTATTCAAAACCAGATTTTTCTGAAGAAGATGGAATGAAAGCTGCAAAACTTGAAGAAAGATTTGCAGAACTTGATGGATGGAATGCAGAATCAGATGCAGCAAAAATGCTAAATGATTTAGGAATTGACGTAGATATGCATTACAAATATATGAGTGAAATTGAAGCTAAAGATAAAGTTAAAGTTCTTTTAGCTCAAGCTTTATTTGGAAATCCAGATGTTTTATTATTAGACGAGCCTACAAACGACTTAGATATAAAAACAATTAATTGGCTTCAAGATTTCTTAATGGATTTTGAAAATACTGTAATTGTTGTATCTCACGATAGATATTTCTTAAACAAAGTTTGTACTCACATTGCTGACGTAGACTTTGGAAAAATTAAAGTATATCCAGGAAACTATGACTTCTGGTATGAATCAAGTCAGCTTGCTTTAAAACAAATGAGAGATGCAAATAAAAAGAAAGAAGAAAGAATTAAAGAGTTACAAGAATTTATTGCCAGATTTAGTGCTAATGCTTCAAAATCTAAACAAGCTACATCTAGAAAGAAATCTTTAGAGAAAATTGAACTTGAAGAAATCAAACCTTCAAACAGAAAATATCCTTATATAGATTTCAAACCAGATAGAGAACAAGGAAAAGAAATTCTAGAAGTAAAAAATATATCTAAAACTATAAATGGAGAAAAGATATTAGACAATGTAAGCTTTACTGTAAAAAGAGAAGATAAAATTGCTCTTTTATCAGATAATGAAATTGCAAAAACAGTTTTATTCCAAATTATTGCTGGTGAAATCCAGCCAGATGAGGGAGAACTTGTATGGGGAACAACTATCACTAAAGATTATTTCCCAAAAGATAATAACTATATGTTTGAATCTGATTTAAGTATAACAGATTGGCTTCGTCAATATTCAAAAGATCCTGATGAAACATATGTTAGAAGCTTCTTGGGAAGAATGCTTTTCTCTGGAGAAGAAGCATTAAAACAAGTTAATGTTCTTTCAGGAGGAGAGAAAGTTAGATGTGTTCTTTCAAAATTAATGCTTTCAGGAGCAAACTTCTTAATTTTTGATGAACCAACAAACCATTTAGATATGGAATCAATCACAGCATTAAATGATGGTATGACAAAATATAAAGGTATAATGATGTTTACATCTCATGACCACCAATTAACACAAACTGTAGCAAATAAAATTATAGATATTACAGATAATAAAGTTGTTGTAAGAGAATGTACTTATGACGAATATCTAGAAGAACAAGGAAATAACTAATTTGAAAAAGAACTTAAGAAATTTTCTTAAGTTCTTTTTTGTTTTAAAGTTATATGATAAAATAATTTTGGAAATATAAAGGAAAGGATATATTGGTAAAAAATATATGTCAATCGCATTTTCAGATTTTTTTAGCCAGCTATTTACAAATCCAAGTTTGTTTATAATAACAGCTTTAATTTCTGGTGTTATTTTGGTAAATGGTTGGACTGATGCACCAAATGCTATTGCAACATGTGTTTCAACAAGATGTTTATCTCCAAAGAAATCTATTATAATGGCAGCAGTATTTAATTTTTTAGGAGTTTTCACAATGACTCTAATAAATTCTACAGTTGCTCAAACAATCTATAATATAGTAGACTTTGGAAATGATGCAACATCTGCTTTAACAGCTCTTTCAGCAGCATTAGTTGCTATTGTTACATGGGCAGTTTTTGCATGGCTTTTTGGAATTCCAACTAGTGAATCACATGCTTTGATTGCAGGACTTTCTGGTTCTGCTATAGCGATTCAAGGTGGAATTGCTGGTATAAACGGAGCAGAGTGGGTAAAAGTTTTATATGGAATTATAATTTCAACAATTTTAGGATTTGGAATGGGATATGGAATTACAAAATTAATAAAAACGATTTGCAGAAAAGTTGATAGAAGAAAAACAACAAAGTTTTTTAAAGGAACACAAATTTTAGGTGGGGCTTCAATGGCTTTTATGCATGGAGCACAAGATGGTCAAAAGTTCATGGGGGTGTTTTTACTTGGAGTTGCTTTAGCAAATGGTAATAGCGGAGCTAGCACATTTGCAATACCACTATGGTTAATGCTATATTGTTCATTATTAATGACACTTGGAACATCAATAGGAGGATACAAAATTATAAAAACTGTAGGAATGAAAATGACAAAACTTGAAGTATATCAAGGAGCTGCAGCTGATATGGCAGGAGCAGGATGCTTGCTAGTATCTTCAGTATTTGGACTTCCAGTAAGTACAACTCACACAAAAACAACAGCTATAATGGGTGTTGGTGCTTCGAAAAGATTATCAAATGTAAATTGGGGAGTTGTAAAAGAAATGGTTTTAGCGTGGATTTTAACATTTCCAGGATGTGGACTCTTAGGATATTTAGCAACATTAATATTTATGCAAATATTTTAAAAATTAAAATTATAAATAATATAGGAAAAGCAAAATTAAATTCCTGAAAGGATATAGATATGAAAAAGAAAAAAGAAGAATATAATTATTTTGATGAATTTGTAAAAAACTCTAAATATATAGTAGAATCAGCTGAAATTTTAAAAGAGACTATTGAAAATTATAGTGTGGAAAAATTAGAAGAGAATATTACTAAAGTTCATAAACTTGAAAATGATGCTGATAAAACACTTCATAATATGAGAAGTTACTTGATAAAAGACTTCTTACCACCAATAGATAGAGAAGATATAGTTTTAATAGGGCATAGATTAGATGATATAGAAGATTTTATTGATGAAATATTAATTAATTTTAGTATTTTAAATATTTCAAAAGTAAGAGAAGATGCTCTTGAATTTACAGAACTTTTAATTGAATGTGCAAATTCTGTAAAAGATGCTTTGGAAAACTTTGAAAATTTCAAAAAAGCAGAAATAGTAAAAGAAAAAACTATTGCTATTAATGTATTAGAAGAAAAAGCTGATAGAATGTTTGAAAAAGCTATGAAAAAGCTTTATAAAGAAGAAAAAGATTCAGTTGAAATAATTAAATGGACTACAATTTATAATTGTATGGAAAATACAACAGATGCTTGTGAAAAAATTGCAGACTCTTTAGAAGATGTAGTTATGAAAAATTCATAAAAAAATAAAAGAAGTCTTAAAAGACTTCTTTTTACTTTATTTCTTGACAATGAAATTTTAAAAAGATAAAATCAATTAGTAAAAAATATAAGTGAGGTAAAGTAAGTGGACAAAATTTTTAAGAAAATTGCAGAAGAATTAAATATTAGAGAAACTCAAGTTGAAGCTACTGTAAAACTTATAGATGAAGGAAATACAATTCCTTTTATTGCACGTTATAGAAAAGAAGTAACTGGAAACTTAAGTGATGAAACTTTAAGAGATTTAGGAGAAAGATTAACATATCTTAGAAACTTAGAAAAAAGAAAAGAAGAGATTATAAGATTAATAGATGAGCAAGGAAAATTAACAGATGAACTTACAATAAAAATTGCAAGTACAATGGTTTTATCTGAGCTTGAAGATATTTATAGACCATATAAACCAAAGAAAAGAACAAGAGCAACAATTGCTAAAGAAAGAGGTTTAGAACCATTAGCAAATATCATTTATTTACAAGTAGAAAAAAATGATATATTTGAAATCGCTAAAGAATATATAAATGAAGAAAAAGAAGTAAATACAGTAGAAGATGCAATAGCAGGAGCATTAGATATAATTGCAGAAAATATAGCAGATGATGCAGATTATAGAAAGAAAATAAAATCATTTTGTTTTAGAGAAGCTGTTATAACAAGTAAAGCTTCAAATGAAGAAGAAAAATCAGCTTATGAAATGTATTATGACTTCAAAGAACCAATACTTAAAATCCCAAGCCATAGAATTTTAGCTATAAATAGAGGCGAGAATGAAGAATTCTTAAAAGTAAAAGTAGAAAAACCAGAGGAGAAAATCTTAGATTATTTGAAAAAACAAATCATTAAAGATTTCAAAAGTCAATTTAATGAACCACTATCTACAACAATAGAGGATTCTTATAAAAGACTAATAGAACCATCTATCGAAAGAGAAATTAGAAGTGATTTAACAGAGCGCTCAGAAGAACAAGCAATAAAAGTATTTGGTAAAAATGCAAAACAACTTTTACTTCAACCACCAATTAAAGAGATGACAGTTATGGGATTTGACCCTGCTTATAGAACTGGATGCAAAATCGCTGTAATTGATAAAACAGGTAAACTTTTAGATACAACAACAGTTTATCCAACAGAACCACAAAATGATGTGGAAGGTGCTAAAAAAGTTTTAAAAGAATTAATAAATAAACACAAAGTAAATATGATAGCAATTGGAAATGGAACAGCTTCTAGAGAGTCAGAGACTTTCGTTTCTAATATGATAAAAGAAATAAATTCAGAAATTTATTATGCAATCGTTAGTGAAGCAGGAGCATCTGTATATTCAGCATCAAAACTTGCAACAGAAGAATATCCAGATATAAATGTTTCATTAAGAGGAGCAATTTCAATAGCAAGAAGACTACAAGATCCACTTTCAGAACTTGTTAAAATAGATCCTAAGGCAATTGGGGTTGGGCAATATCAACATGATGTTAATCAAAAGAAATTATCAGAAAGTTTAACTGGTGTTGTTGAAGATGCAGTTAACTCAGTAGGTGTTGATGTTAATACTGCTACACCATCACTTTTATCTTATGTTTCTGGAATAAATAGTACTATTGCAAAAAACATTGTTAAATATAGAGATGAAAATGGTGAGATAAAACAAAGAAAAGATTTACTTAAAGTTCCAAAGCTAGGACCTGCTGCTTACAAACAATGTGCAGGATTTATTAGAATATTTAATGGAAAAAATCCTTTAGAAGTAACTGCTGTTCACCCGGAAAGTTATGAAGTTGCTGAAAAGTTATTAACAAAATTGGGATATTCTGTGGATTCTTTAGTACAAAAATCAAGCCTAGATGCGCTAAGAAATGACTTATTTAAAGTAGATGTTGTAAAAATGTCAGATGAACTTGGTGTTGGTGGATTAACATTAAAAGATATTATAGATGAACTTTCAAAACCGGGAAGAGATCCAAGAGAAGACCTTCCAAAACCAATTTTAAGAAGTGATGTCTTAAAATTTGAAGACTTACAAGAGGGAATGGAATTAACAGGAACAGTTAGAAATGTTATAGATTTTGGAGCATTTGTTGATGTTGGAGTTAAACATGATGGATTAGTTCATATTTCACAAATGGCAGATAGATATATTAAAAATCCATCTGAAGTTGTTTCAGTAGGAGATATAGTTAAAGTAAAAGTAATAGGAATAGATAGAGAAAAACAAAAGGTTAGTTTATCAATGAAATTATAAAATTAAAGAGCTTAGATTTTCTAAGCTCTTTAATTTTTATACAGTTATAATTTTTCCAGGTGCATTTCTATTTGCAACACTGATACTTATTTTATTAATGTCTGAATTTGAATTCATAAGCTCTTCAGCAACCGTTTGATAAGCAAGTTCTGGAAAGTTATTTTCTTTACTTAAATGTCCAAGAACAACTTGTTTTAAATCTTTTTTCATTAAAGCAGAAATTGTTTTTCCAGCAGTTTCATTTGATAGATGTCCATATTTCCCGGCAATTCTTTGTTTTAGGTGGAACGGATATTTTGAAACTTTTAAAATTTCTGGATCATAATTTGATTCAAGTAATATAAAAGAACTATTTTCTAATTGTTTAAATATATCATTATTCATATGACCTAAATCTGTTGCTATACTTAATTTTCTTTTTCCATTATGTATATTAAAGCCACAAGGATTTGCGGCATCATGAGGTGTGCTAAAAGGATGGATTGTTAAATCATTTAAAAAGAAATCTTTGTCGTTTTCAAAAACATTAATATTTTCAAAAGCAATCTTTTCTTTTTGAGCTGCCATTGCATTCCATGTTTCTATATTAGCATACACCGGTATATTAAATTTTTTGGAAACCATTCCTAAACTTTGTATGTGATCTGAATGTTCGTGAGTAACTAAAATAGCATCAATATCTTCAATTGATGAATCTATTGATGCTAATCCTTCACAAATTTTTTTACAGCTTGTTCCACAATCTATCAAGATTTTTGAGCTGCCTGAACTAACATACAAACAGTTTCCTGAGCTTCCACTATACAAGCTACAAAATTTTAACATAATTTTTCCCCTGTTTATTAATCTTCATTGACTCTTTCGATTTTTGCTCCAAGTTTTCTGAATTTTTCTTCTATGTTTTCATAACCACGATCAATGTGATTTAAATTGTATATTTCAGTTTTTCCTTCTGCGATAATTCCTGCAATTATTAATGCGGCTCCTGCTCTTAAATCAGAAGCATATACAGGTGCAGAAGTAAGTTTATTTACACCTTCAAAGAAAGCACTTTTTCCTTGAGCTGTAATTTTTGCCCCCATTTTATTTAATTCGTTTGTGTATTGGAATCTTGAATCCCAAATACTTTCATGGATTGTACTTGTTCCTTCTGATATTGATAAAAGAACACCCATTTGAGGTTGCAGGTCAGTAGGAAAACCTGGATAAGGTAATGTTTTTATTGTTGCTTTACGAGTTCTTTTTGAATACCAAACTCTTAAGTGGTCTCCGTTTGCATCAACGTTTCCACCAACTTCTACTATTTTTGCAATTATTGACTCTAAGTGTTTCGTAATACAATTTCTTATAATTACATCACCTTTAGAAGCAACTGCTGCAATCATAAAAGTACCAGCTTCGATTTGGTCTGGAACTACAGAATATGTAGCGTTTCCTTTTAATTCTTTAACTCCGTGTACTTTAATTATATCTGTTCCAGCACCTCTGATGTCTGCACCCATTGTATTTAAGAAGTTTGCAACATCAACTATATGAGGCTCTTTGGCAGCGTTGTCTATAATTGTAGTACCTTCAGCTAAAACTGCTGCAAGCATTGCATTCATTGTTGCACCAACAGATACAACGTCCATATATATAGAAGTTCCTTTTAATTTTTTCGCTTTTGCGATTATATTACCATTTGTTACTTCAACATTTGCACCTAATGCTTCGAAAGATTTTATATGTTGATCAATTGGTCTTGCTCCTAAATTACATCCTCCAGGAAGTCCAACTTTTGCACTTTTGCATCTTCCAAGTAAAGCACCTAATAAATAGTAAGAAGCTCTAAATTTTCTTGTTGTATCAAGTGGTACATTGTTGCAATTAATTTCTCTTGTATCAACAGTAATTTCATGTTCTGAATTCCAAGTAATTTTTGCTCCCAATTCTTTTAATATATCGCAATATAATTTAACATCACTTATGTTTGGTAAATTTTCAATTGTACAAATTCCATTTATTAATAGAGTTGCTGGTATAATTGCAACAGCAGCATTTTTTGCACCGCTAATTACAACTTCACCTTTTAGAGGTGTTTTCCCAGTAATAACTAACTTTTCCAAAATATATACCCCCAATATTTTGCTTAAAATTGTGTGAGTAAAATATACTCACACTGAACTATATCACAAAAAACAAAGTTTTACAATATCTTTTTTAAACTTTACTGCGAGCTAAATTTTCGAGTTTAATTAGAGAAAATTTCTAAAATTTTAAACTTTAATTTGATTTTTTCGTTACTACTTGTAATTATTGCAAATTCTTCATCTGAAAGATTTTCTTTTAGAGTATTTTGGGAAGTTTCGTCAATTACTCCTGAGGAAATATCTACAAAACATAAAGGTGGAAAAAGAGAACACCACCAATTTTGGCCTTCTGCATTTCCAATTTTTATTCTTAAAGCATCATAATATCCAGCTGGTAAAGAGATATTTCCATAAACTTTTGTTGGGAAATGAAAATTTCCTATTTCAACTGATACTGGATAATCAAATCCTGCATCTGAAATTACTGTTTCTGCAATAAGTTTATAGTTTTCTAAATCTTCTTCTACAGCAGTTATTACTTCAGATTTGGAAGAATCTGAAAAATTTTGAGAATTCATATATTTAATAATTGCATCTCTTACTTTTAATTTTAAATTTTGATCTATTTCTGAATCGCTATTTGCGAGAATATGAAGCCTAAAAAAATTGTCCGACAAATTCTCTGAAACAGTATGAGCATACGACGAAATAGAAACGAAAATAAAGCAGAATAAAAGGGATAATATAATAAAAATGTATTTTAATTTTTTTGTCATAAAGCCTCCTAAAAATAACCATTACTTGATATATAAGTAAGTATTTGCAAATTTTAAAAAAATATGCAAAAAAAATATAAAATTCTAAAGTTTGTTACTGTCGAAAAAGAGGGTACGATTTGAATTGCAAGACGCTTTTTCAAATGATAAGATTCATACATAAGTTAAATATATGGAGGTTTCTGATTATGAAGAAAAAAAGTTTTTGTAGTTTTTATGTGAGTGAATATCACTTATTAACAATTTTATTGCCATATATAAATGAACAAATATCCAATTCAAAAAATATAGAAGTAATTTTAGAAAATGATATGACAGAATATGTGAAAAAATATTTAAAAAGAAATGAAGTGTTTAATATAAGTAAAATAATAAAATTAAATTGGAAAAAATCAAAAAAAGATGGGGTAGAAATAAAAGAAGGTACAGACATTGTAGTTGTTTGCGGAAAAGAAGATTTTATAGAAAAAATAAATGAAAAAATGGAAGAAAGTGGAAAAGTTAAAGAGGTAATTAACTGTTTTAACATAGAATCTCTAAGTAATTTAGAAGAAGTTGTTAAAGGACATGATTTTGTGCTTAGAACCAACGGTTTATGCGAGATAAAAAAAAGTTCACACAATGAACAAAAAAGAAAAACAATTCAAACACAAATATAGAATAGCATAACGGTATGAAAATAGGCCTTGTCAAGAGTTTGTTTTTTTAGCAAAAAACAAAATAATCTTACAGCAGTAAGGTAAAATTGAAAAAGGCAAAAAAAGCAATGTTGACGAAAGCAAAAAAATGATATAAGATATATCAAAATTAAAGGTTCAAATTTGATTTCTATGTAGTGGAAAGGAGTAAAAAAACACAATGGGTAAAGAACTAGAAAATGTAAAAAAAGTTTTAAAAGAATATGGACAAGAACATTTACTTTTAAAATATGATGAAATGGATGAACATGATCAAAGAACATTATTAGATCAAATCGAAGATATCGATTTTGATTTAATGAAACAATTGTATGAACAAGCTACAAAACCAGTAGACTTGGAAACAATTACAATTGAACCAATTGAACACGTAGACAAAGCTAAATTAACAGTTGGCGAACGTGAAATGTATGAGAAAAAAGGTATCGAGGCAATTAAATACAATAAATTTGCTGTAGTTACAATGGCTGGTGGACAAGGAACAAGACTTGGACACACAGGACCAAAAGGAACATTCATATTTGATGTTGAGAAAAACAAATCAATTTTTGAAACATTATGCGAAACATTAAAAGATGCATGGAAAAAATATGATACAGTTATTCCTTGGTATTTAATGACAAGTAGAGAAAACAATGAAGCAACAGTAAGATTTTTTGAAGAACACAATTATTTTGGATATCCTCAAGAAGCTGTTCATTTCTTTAAACAAGGTGAACTACCAATGCTTGATTTAAAAGGAAAAATTCTTTTAGAAAAAGATGGTATGGTTAAAAAAGCTGCTAATGGACATGGTGGAACATTACAATCAATGGATAGAGCTCAAGTAATTGAAGAAATGAAAGAGAACGGAATTGAATGGGTATTCATAAATGGTGTTGATAACGTTTTAGTTAAACCTGTTGATCCACTATTAATAGGAATGTCAATTCATAATAAAGTTTTAGCAGCTGCTAAAGCAATTGAAAAAACAGATCCAAAAGAAAAAGTAGGTGTACTTTGCAGAAAAAATAAAAAAGTAGGTGTTGTAGAATACACTGAAATTTCTGACGAGATGGCTAACTTAAGAGATGACTATGGCTCTTTAGTATATGGAGATGGTAACGCTGTATTCCACCTTTACAATATTAAGGGCTTAGAAAAAATCAGCCAAGTAAGTCTTCCATATCACACAGCAGTAAAAAAAGCTAGCTACTTAGATTCAGAAGGAAAAGAAATTATTGGTGAAAAACCAAATGCTTATAAATTCGAAATGTTTATTTTCGACTCTTATGAATTATTTGATGATGTTGTAGTATTAAGAGTAAAAAGAGAAGAAGAATTTGCTCCTATAAAAAATGCTGAAGGACAAGATAGCCCAGAAACTGCAAGAAAAT
This sequence comes from uncultured Lachnospiraceae bacterium, assembly GCA_964584475.1. Lineage (GTDB taxonomy): Bacteria > Bacillota > Clostridia > TANB77 > CAG-508 > Scatovivens. The sequence continues at coordinate 54,891 of CAZPAF010000003.1, forward strand.
TATATAAAGACTATATGAACAAAGTTGAGTGTCATAATAGATACAATCATTGGTCAACAAGCCCAATTTTTGATGAAGAAACAAGAAAAGAATTATTAAAAATTGCTGGAAACGAAGAAGAAATCAAAGATAGATTTTATAAAGACTTAGAATTTGGAACAGCAGGAATGAGAGGAGTTATAGGAAATGGTACAAACAGAATGAATGTTTATACTGTTACTAAAGCAACTCAAGGTTTATCAAACTATATCTTAAGACAAGGTACAGAAAATAAAGGTGTAGCAATAGCTTATGATTCAAGAAATATGTCTCCAGAGTTTGCAGAAGCAACAGCACTTTGCTTTAATGCAAATGGAATCAAAACATATATATTTGATTCATTAAGACCAGTTCCAGAATTATCATTTGCTGTAAGAGAATTAGGATGTACAGCAGGTGTCATGATTACAGCAAGTCATAACCCACCAGAATACAATGGATATAAAGTATACTGGGATGATGGAGCTCAAATAGTAGCACCACATGACAAAGAAATTATAGCTGAAGTAAATAAAGTAAAAGATTATTCTTTAATCAGAACTATTTCTTTAGAAGAAGCTAAAAAATTAAGATTATATAATGTAATTGGAAAAGCAATGGATAAATTATACTTACAAGCAATCAAAAAACAAGTATTGAATCCAGAAATAATTAAAGAAGTAGGAAAAGATTTAAAAGTAGTTTATACACCATTACATGGAACAGGAAATGAACCTGTACAAACAGTATTAGAACAGTTAGGATTTGAAAATGTATGTGTAGTTCCAGAGCAAGAATTGCCAAATGGAAACTTCCCAACAGTTGATTATCCAAACCCAGAAGATATAAAAGCATTTGATTTAGCATTAAAACTTGCTAAAAAACAAGATGCAGATTTGGTTTTAGCAACAGACCCTGATGCTGATAGATTAGGAGTTTTAGCTAAAGATTCAAAAACTGGTGAATATATGTCATTTACTGGAAATATGTCAGGACTATTAATTGCTGAATATATTTTAGATCAAAAGAAAGCAAAAAAATTAATGCCAAAAAACGGAGCATTAATTTCAACAATAGTATCTTCAAACTTAGCACAAGCTATAGCAAAAGAATATAAAATAGATTTCATTGAAGTTTTAACAGGATTCAAATATATAGGAGAACAAATTAGAAACTTTGAAGCTACAGGAAGCAATGAATATTTATTTGGATTCGAAGAAAGCTATGGATGTCTAGTTGGAACACACGCTAGAGATAAAGATGCTATAACAGCTGTTATGATGCTTTGTGAAGCTGCAGCTTACTATAAGAAAAAAGGATTAACTTTATGGGATCAAATGATTAATATCTACAAAAAATATGGGTTCTATAAAGAAGGAATTTCAACAATTACTTTAAAAGGTGCTGATGGAGCTATTAAAATGAAAGAATTATTAGAATCTATCAGAAACAATCCACCAACAGAACTTGGAGGATACAAAGTAACTAAAGTTAGAGATTACCAAACAGGAAAAATAGTAGATACAAAAACTGGAAAAGAATCTGAAACAGGCTTACCTACATCAAATGTATTATATTATGATTTAGAAGATGACGCTTGGTGTTGTGTAAGACCATCTGGAACAGAACCAAAAGTTAAATTCTATATGGGAGTTAAAGGAAAATCATTAGAAGACGCAGAAAATAAACTTTCTGAACTAAAAAAATCTATGATGGAACTTTCTGAAAAATAATAATTAAATGGCACGTCTCAATTACAAATTGAGGCGTGTCTTTTTACTATAAAACAGTAAATTTTTATAAAAAAATAAAAAAATATGAAAAAATCTTGTAAAAAATATTAATTAATGATATAAATATCACATCACATAAATATGAGAAAAGCTTGAAATATCAATGATTTTTTTGGATTAAAAGTATAAAAATAAAAATTTTTAAAAAAATTTAAAAAAGTGTTGACAAGTCTGCAAAAATGTTGTAATATATAAAGGCAGTCGCGTTACAGTGACTGTCATACATTTTGTATGGGCTATTAGCTCAGATGGTAGAGCACTTGACTTTTAATCAAGTTGTCCCGCGTTCGAATCGCGGATAGCTCACCAAGAAAATCTTGTAAAAGATTTTCTTTTATGGCCCCTTGGTCAAGCGGTTAAGACATCGCCCTTTCACGGCGGAGACATGGGTTCGATTCCCGTAGGGGTCACCATTTTTTTATAAAAATGTGACAAAATTAAATATGCCGCTGTAGCTCAGTTGGTAGAGCAACTGACTTGTAGGATGAATAAACTAAAGTTTATTTTGAATCATCTTGCACCTATGCAAAGAAATTTGTATAGTGGACACCGCTAATTCGGGGAAGACTAAGTAGCAATATATGTTAATCCCGAGCTAGGAAGAAATTCCGAGTGTAGAGACTTTATACGGTGTGCCTAAAGCATAAGCTATGGTAAAGAGAAAGTCCAGACTACAAACACATTTGTGGTAATGAAAATTATGGTAGTATGAATCAGTAGGTCGTCAGTTCAAGTCTGACTAGCGGCTCCAATCTTAAATCGAGTAAATCTGTTATTCTCATTGAGAGAGTAAGATTTGTTCGATTTTTGACTTTTATAACAACTAAATTAATGGAAAATATGATGGAAAGGTGGGATACTTACAACGGTAAAGGTTAGACGTCTTTTGAAATTTTGTTATATTATTTTCAAAATTGAAGAATTGACTTCCAAAGACTTCAAAACTGATTTTTTGGAAGTCACTTATAATAGTATTAGATGAAAAAATGTCGCTTTGAAGCGACATTTTTATAAATTTATATATTTTTTTATTATTTATCTATTAACCAATCTAATGCATTTCTAACTATTATTCCATTTTCATTAGATAGCGGCATTTTATCTAATGTTAAAATAATTTTTGTATAATTGTCAGGGATTCTTTCTAAAGAATTTAATTCTCTAGTAAGTATTTTATTTTCATTATCTCTTAATGTTTCGCAAACTTGGACGTATAATCTACCATCACTATTTAAAGCAACGAAATCTACTTCATATTCATCTACTTTTCCTATATAAACGTCATATCCACGTCTTAATAATTCTAAATATATTATATTTTCTAAAATATGACCTCTATCACCAAGTTTTCTTCCTAGCATAAAATATCTTAGTCCTAAATCTGAAACATAATATTTTTCTCCAGTTTTTAAATATTGTTTTCCTTTTACATCATATCTAGAAGCTTTATATAAGAAGAATGATTCCATAAAACCTTCTAAATATCTTTCAACTGTTCTTACATTTATACTTCTTCCATCACTAGTCATAGTGTTTGCAATGTTGTTACTAGATAGCAAGTTTCCTATATTATCTAAAGCGAATGTAGCAACGCTTTTAAGCATTGATTCATCTGTAATTCCTTTTCTTATCATAACGTCCTTTATAATAACGTCATTAAATAAAGTTCCTAAATATCTGCTAATTTCATCTTCTTCTAATTGTGTTGTATAAGGGAATGAGCCTAAAGATATATATTCATTATATAATGTTTCTAAATCAGTTGTATCTTTTGAAGATATAAATTCTTTAAAAGATAGAGGAAGCATTTTTATTTCTACATATCTTCCAGTTAGTAATGTTGAAAGTTCAGAGGATAAAAGTTTTGCGTTAGAACCAGTTATATATAAGTCAATATTTTTATTTAAGTATAAACTATCAGCAACTTTTTGAAATTCTGGAATTATTTGGATTTCATCTATAAATATATAATTTTTTTTATTTTCTAATAAATTTTCAGTTATATAGTTATATAGATCCATATAATTTTGTATGAAGTTATATTTCAAATCTTCTAAATTTATACTTATTATTTGAGAATTATCTATACCATTTTGAAGTAAATATTCTTTAAAAAGGTTCATTAAGGTACTTTTACCACATCTTCTAATTCCTGTGATAATTTTTATTAGATCTTTATCTTTAAATTTTATTAATTCATTTATATAATTTGGTCTATCTATCATAAAATCAACCTCCTATACATATATAATACAATTATTACATAAAAAAGTCAAGTTTTTGTACTACTAATACAAAAACTTTATAAAAAAGATGGTTTTTTGTATTATTATATTCAAATATATAAATTATATTCATAAAAATGTCTCCCAATGTCTACCATTAAAGTTTAAATGCTTGATATAGGAGAGACATGAGAATCAATTAAGACTAGCGGCTCTAGTAAAGATAAGTAGAAATACTTATCTTTTTTTACGTTCATATAAAAATACCTTGTGGTAAAAATAATAAAATCATTATATTATATAAACGGTGATGATATGAAAGAGTGTTTAAATTGTAATAAAGGCATTCCAAACAGAAACAAATATTGCAGTTTAGAATGTCAAAAAGAATATGAATATAAGATCTTTATTGAAGAGTGGAAAAATGGACGAAAAAATGGTATGAGAGGGCAATATCAATTGTCTATGTATATTAAGAATTATTTATTAGAAAAATATAATTATAAGTGTTCAAAATGTGAATGGGGAGAGATAAATCCTTATACTAAAAAGATTCCACTAGAAATTGAACATATAGATGGAAATTACGAAAATAACACAGAAGAAAACTTAACCGTATTATGTCCGAATTGTCATTCGTTAACAAGTACATATAAAGGAGCGAATTTGAACTTTGGAAGAAAAAGCAGAAAAAAGTACAAATAAAAAACTTTATATTTAAATAAATATAAAAAATTTCTATTGAAAATCTACATATTATATAGTAAAATATTTTCTCATACTTTGCCCAAAGGAGGGGATTTTATGGCAAAGAAACGGTTATTTACCAAGTTAAGCTTAGTGCTATTTTGTGTAGCACTACTGCTTCCAAATATTTTCATTGTAGCATTTGCTACAGAACTGGAAGCAGAGAATGCAAATCAATTGCAGGTTGTATACAATGCAGTAACAACAGCAAGTGGTTTGAATGTTCGGAGTGAGCCAACGGTTAATTCTCCAGCTCTTAATTTACTTCTAAGAGGAACACCAATAATGGTTCTTGAAGAAGTTGAAACAGGAGATGAGATAAATCCAATTTGGCTTAAAATTGTCTATGACGAGAGCAAAAGTGGTTATGTTTCAAAGCACTATGTTGAATATCTGGAGTATAATGACTATACATCGAAAAGACATGGTCTTACTACTCCTGCATATTTAAACATGCGCCAAGAAGCAACTACAAATTCGAAATCATTGACAATACTTCGAAAGGGAAGTCATGTAACGATTTTAAGTGAAAAGAAAACAAACGACTATTATAAGAAATGGTATGAAATTGATTATAATGGTCAAACAGGATGGATTGCAGGCACGTATGTAGATGTGTTTGAGTGGGAACTTCTTACTCAAGTTTCTACTACTAGCCATTCATCAGGTGTCAATCGAAATCACAACATGGAACTTGCTTCTGATACTTTAGCTGGGACAGTCGTTCTTTCGGGAAATACTTTTTCGTGGGTAAAAACGATGGGAAGTTGTTCTAAGTCTAAAGGGTATCTTGAAGCACCAGTCTATGTTCGTGGCAAATTGCAAGATGGATATGGCGGTGGTGTTTGCCAAGTTTCTACAACGATAAACATTGCTGCTAAAAGCATTGGGCTTATAACCAATGCCAAAGCTCATAGTGGAAGAGTTGCGTATGCAAGCATCGAAGATGAAGCAACTGTATCTTATCCGTATACTGATTTTTCTTTTAAGAACACGTTAGATGTACCGATTCTTTTGGAACTTGTATCCAGTAATGGAACTGTAGTATGTAATATTTACGTGCCGAAACAGTAAAAAATCGTTTCTAAAAATGAGCTTGCGCTAAAAGTTCAAAAATCACCGAATCTTAGATTTCATATCTGAGGTTCGGTTGTTTTTTTATATTAAATTGTTTTAAATATATTAATGTGATATAATACGTATGTTAAAAATGAAATAGGAGAAATAATATGGAGAAGAAACTTAAAATAATAGCTCCAGAAGAAGCGCTAGAAAAATTTTTAAAATGGTTTGATACAAATAAAAAAATTGGCTTTATAGTTGCTTTAGTGGTTGGACTAATAGCTCACATAACAATGATAACAGAAACAATCATGAGTCAAGATGGTCTTTGGAATTCAATGGAATATTTTAGACCAGGCGAGTGGGAAATATCAATAGGAAGATGGGGAATAGCAATAATTGAAAGATTAATTCAATTTATAGCGATTCCGACAATAAATACAGTTTTGTGTATTTTAATGGTAGCTATTACAGCTGTTTTAATTATTGATTTGCTAGACTTTAAAAGTAAAGTATCATCAATTTTTACAGCATTAGCTTTAGTACTTACACCAACTTTAGTAGTAACACTTCTATACATATATACAGCATTTGCTTACTGTTTTAACTTATTAATTTCAACATTTGTAATATGGCTAATATACAAATCTAAACATAAAAAGGTTGGATTTGTTTTAGCAGCATTATGCTTTATGTTTTCGCTTAGCATATATCAAGGATATGTTGGAGTAACAGTTGGACTTTGCATGATGATATCTATTTTAGATTTATTAAAAAATAAAGATATAAAAGAAGTATTTAAAAATATAGGAAAAACTATTTTAGTTGTAGTAATTGGTGGTGTTTTATACTTAGGACTAACTAAAATAATATTAATAGTTTCAAATATAGATGCTAGTAATTATAATAACGCAAATGCAATTTCAATTTCTGTAATTCTTTCAGGACTTGGAACATCACTTTTGCAAACATATAAAGATTTTGGTACATTTTTCTTTGGAAATGATATTGTAGTTAACGCAAATTATACAAGAGGTTTAATCTATGGGGTATTTTTTGTAATGTTTACAGTAGGACTAATAACTGCAATAGTAAGTATAAAAGAAGAAAATAAAAAAATAAAGATTGGAAAAATATCATTAATAGTTTTATTTATTCTATTACTTCCAATAGGATTAAATATCATAGATATAATTGCTTCAGGAAGCACAATGTACGCACTTACATCAGTACAAATGATTTTAGTAATTCCATTTGCATTTGCAGTTTTTGAATTATTAAACAAATTTGTATTAGTAAAATGGATTGCAATACTTTCTTGCTTTGGAGTAATGTGGACATATTATTTAGCTGATAACACATCTTATGCAGCATTAAAACTAACTTATAATCAAGCATATTCATCAACAATGAGAGTAATGGATAGAATTGAAACAACACCAGGATATGTAAAAGATATGCCAATACTGTTTGGAGGAATTATAGGAAATAATAATTATCCTAGAACATCTTCATTATATGCTTATACAGTAGGATCAATAGTAAATAACACAGCATTTCATGGCCCTTATGGAAGTGCAATGGGAACATGGACTAAGTTCTTGAAAATCTTTTATGGATTAGACGTTAGAATGTGTACACCAGAAGAATATTATACGATAGTGACAGGAGATGTATATAAAAACGAAATGGAATGTTTCCCAGCAGAATCTTCAGTAAGAATAATGAATGGTATTGTAGTTGTAAAATTGGATGAAGAACCATATTTACCATATTAAACAATTAATATAAATTAATTAGGAGAAAAAACAATGAGTAAAGTAGTAGTTGTAACAGGCGCAAGTCGTGGAATTGGAAGAAATATTGCATATAATTTGGCTGTAAATGGATATAGAGTTATAGCAAATTATAATAATTCTGAACAAGAAGCTCAAAAATTAAAAGAACAATTAGAAGAAAAAGGAATAGAAATAGATTTATTTAAAGCCAATATAGCAAAAAGAACAGAAGTAGTAAAACTAATTGAATTTGCAATAGAAAAATATAACAGAATAGATATATTAATAAATAATGCAGGGATAGCACAAGAAAAATTATTTACAGACATAACGGATGAAGATTTTGATAAAATGATGAAAATTAATTTATACTCTGCGTTTTATACAACACAAGAAGCTGTTAAATATATGTTAAGAGAACATGAAGGATGCATAATAAATATTTCATCTATTTATGCTCTAACAGGTGGTTCTTGTGAAGTACATTATTCAATGGCAAAAGCTGGGCTAGATGGAATGACAAAATCATTGGCAAGAGAACTTGGACCATCAAATATAAGAGTAAATTCAATAGCTCCTGGAGCGATTGACACAGATATGAATAGTTATTTAACAGAAGATGATTGGAAACAAATAATTCAAGAAACACCACTTCAAAAAATAGGATATCCAATAGATATAACAAGATGTGTGAAATGGCTTATTGAAGATGAATTTACAACAGGTCAAGTAATATCTCCAAATGGAGGAATGGTAATTTAAAAATTTAAAGAACTCTTTTTAGAGTTCTTTTTTGCATCAAAAAACTCTAGCAATTTTTGCTAGAGTTTTATTTTAATCTTCTAATTTTTTTCTATAATTTCCTGTTATTAGTTTTGGTATTGCAATTAAAATTTTATATATAGCTAATCTTAATTTTTTAGACCAAATATAACTCCTGCGAAGACGTTTAGTTGGTTTTAAATCCTCGATAAGAATTAATCCTGTTTCTGGACGTTCAATGTTGAAAACGTAATTGTTTCCATTATTATTGTCCCACTCGTCATTTTCGTTTTTTATACAGAAATTGAATGTTTCACTATCTATTAAATTAATTTCGATTTGAAAGCCAAGATCAGTTTTTACCATTGTTTCTTCAGTTTGATTTTCCCAGCTATTTCCAAATCCATAACGAATTGAAACATCTTTAGAACCATCACTGAAAAACTTTCCAGTATAAGAAATTTTAACTGTACTATTGGCTGTTAATCGGTCTGTATTAAAGAATATATTTTTAACTAATTCCATAAAAATCTCCTCTTAAGTGTGCCTCGCAAGTATTATATTATTAATAAAATATTTGTTCAATAGACTTAAAAAAAATTACAGAAAGTTCACAAAAATGTAATCAAATTGTAAAATAAGAACTTTGTTTAAAGTCATAAGTAAAAAAAGAGTACTAAAAAGTACTCTTTTTTAATATATATTAAACATAAACTTTACCAATTATTTGGAAAGAATCTTTATTATTTACAGTAATATCTTTAATGTCTTTATTGTCAGCTCTAAGAACAAATTTGTCTTTTTTATAAAGTAATCTACGAATCATAAATTCTCCATTTAAATTGAAAAGACCAATAGATTTGTGTTCAATAAGACCATTGATTTGTATATAAGCATAAGATCCTTCTTTAAAAAGAGGTGCCATACTAGAATCAGGAACTTTATAGGCAAATGATGCATCAGAAAAATCGGCAGGACAATTAATATATTCATCAATCTTAGATATTGCTGGAATTTTGTTATAGTTTACATGATTAATATATCCATATTCTATTTGATCTTCTGAGAGTGTTTTATCATAAGTATAAAGTAATTGTTGATATGGTATATTTAAGGCTGAGCAAATTGATTTTAATGCTTTATGACTAGGATTCCTTTCGCCTTTTTCAATATGAGTTAAATGTCCAATATTGATATCGGTTTCACTTGCAAGTTGCGTTTTAGTAATTCCTTTTTCTTTTCGAATTTTTGAAATCATATTTCCTATCATAATATTTGCTCCCTTCATTAGTACATACTTATAAATTTATTATATATATAATTTTTTTGATTGTCTAGAGGAAAAAATATTGCGGAAAGATAGTAGTTATGATAATATAATTTTTGAAAATAGCAGAAAGGAAAGCTTGTTAAATGGCTAAAAATAAGAACAAAAGCAAGTCTTCAAAAAAAACAAAAGAAGAAGAGAAAAAAGTACAAACAGAAAATATTGATGATGAAAAATTAGAAATTGTTGAAGAAGCAAATAAAAATGATGTTCAAGAGCAAAAAGAAAATGAAGAAGTAAAAAATGAAACTCAAACAATAGATGACAATAATAATGCTAAATCAGCTCCAGAAGAAATAGTAAAAGAAGAAACGGTAAAACAAGAAGAACCAGATAATGAATTAGAAGAAACAAAAGAACTAATAGAAACAGAAGAAAAAGAAGTTGTAAAATCTGAAGAAAAACCTATCTATGTTCAAGAAATGATAAAAAAAAGAAAGAGAATTAAAGCAATAGCGTTTACTGTTTTAATAACTGCTTTATTTTTAATTGTTTTTTCGACAATTTTTGCTATATTAAATACAAATAATTCAAAAATAATAAATGGAGTATCAGTTAAAAATATAGATATTTCAAATTTAAGTAAAGAAGAGGCAATAAATAAAATAACTGAAGCGATTAATAAAGAATTAATTGCAGAAATTGATTTAAGTTATGACCAAGATTATAATGTGACATTAAAACCAGAACAAATTGAATTTATTTATGATGTAACAGAATCTGTAGAGAATGCTTATAAAAGGGGAAGAGAAGGCAATATTTTAATTGATAACTATACAATTATTTATACAGCGCTGTTTGGAAAAGAATTTAAATTGGGTTATTCATACAATGGTGAATTATTAAATCAATTTGTAGAAGATATAAGGTCAAAATTACCAGGAGTTGTAGTCGAACCAACATATTATATAGAAAATGATAAGCTTTTTGTAAATAAGGGAACAGACGGAATAGAAGTAAAAAAAGAAGATTTAAAAAATCAAATAATATTATCAATTGTAGAAAGAGAAGCAAGTAAAATAACAGATGAATTTAAACAAAAGATAGAGATTCCTACTGAGCCTGCAAAAGCATCTAATATTGATATGAAATTAATTCAAAAAGAGATTTACAGAGATCCTCAAAATGCATATTTTGAAACAGAACCATATAAAATATATCCAGACTTAGATGGAATAGATTTAGCAATATCAGTAGAAGAAGCTCAAGAGTTAGTGGAAAAAGAGAATAAAGAAGAATATAATTTTGATTTAAAAATAACACAAGCAGAAATCACAGTTGATGATTTAGGAAAAGAAGCATTTCCATATTTAATTTCTACTTATTCAACTAAATATGATGCAAGTAATAAAAATAGAAGTACAAACTTAAAGATTGCTGCAGAAAAAATAAATGGAAAAGTATTAATGCCAGGAGAAGAATTCTCTTTCAATAAAATAGTAGGAAAAAGAACAGTTGAAGCTGGATATAAAGAAGCGGCAATTTATGCTGATGGTGGAGTTGTAGATGGTTTAGCTGGTGGAATTTGTCAAATATCATCAACATTATATAATTCTGTACTTTTAGCAAATCTTCAAGTAACCGAAAGAAGAAATCATTCATTCACAACATCTTATGCCCCTGCAGGAAGAGATGCAACAGTAGTATGGGGAACAATAGATTTTAGATTTATAAATTCAAGAAGCTACCCTATAAAAATAGAAGCAACAGTAAATAACGGAATCGCAGAATTTAAACTTTATGGAATGCAAGAAGAAGTAGAATATGAAGTTAGAATTCTCCCTGTAAGAACTCAATCAATTCCATATAAAACAACATATGAAGAAGATTCAGGGCTAATTCCAGGACAACAAATAGTAAAACAATCTGGGCATGCTGGATGTAAAGTTACAACTTATAAAGAATTAAGAGTAAATGGAGAAGTTGTTTCTAAAGAACCAATTTCAAATGATACATATCAACCAATGAGAACGATTATAAGAGTGGCGCCTGGGCAAATACCAGTTCAATAGAAATTAGTAATAAATGTATAAAAAAAGAAGTTCTTTTTTGAACTTCTTTTTTGTTTGTAAATTTATTATTGATTTATAGTGTCATCTTCAACTTTTTCTACTGTTACTTCTGTAACATCTGATATTCCTGCTAAATCTTCATAGAAATTGATTTCTGTGAATGTAACATATGGTGTTAATAATAAAGAAAATCCATACATTACTATTGTTCCAAATAATTCATTAGCTACTTCTGCCAAACCTGCTAAAAATCCAGCCAATAAAAACCAACCAAAGAAAGAAAATACTAAACCAACGAATTTTAATTTAGATTCTTTCATTAATTCACAGCTTTTATGGATAACTTCTTTGCTCTTTATATCTTCGTTATCTATTAAAATATATGTAGAAAGTGCATATGATAATACTTTGTAAATTAACCAAATCATTGCTGCTACAGCTACAAGTAAACTAACAATTGTAGTAACTGCAGCTCCAGAAACATCTGCACCAATAGCATTTGCAAATCCAGAGAATATAGATAAAAGAAGTGCAACTGTTAAAATGATAATTGGAATGATAACTCTAATAAAAATAGAAAAAGATAAGAAAAATGCTCTTTTAAAGTTTTTCAATCCTACAGTTATAAAATCTGTTACTCCTACCACTTTATTACGAGAAAGATTTAACATAGATGCTGTTATTCCATATGAAAATGGAATAGAAAGAATTGCAAAAACTAAAACAAGTATAGCTCCAAGAATTCCTTCAATTTTTGTTGTAACATAAGATAATGCAATAGTTAAAACTAAGTAGGTTAAGTTAATTGTAATTGCTAATGGAAACTTTCCTATTAATTTTACTTTTGCTTCTTTTTTTAATTCAGAAATTTTCATTTTTTTATTATGTCAGTAAAAACTAACAATCTCCTTTCTTAAAATATATTTAAAATATGCAATTAGTTGCTATAAATTTAAAGTCTATTTTATAACTTGGTAATTTAACGAAATTACCAAATATATTATCTCTTTTTTAAGAAAATAAGTCAATAAAAAAATAATAAGAAACAAATTTATTAAAAGAGATTAGTATAAATTATGCAAATTTTGGAAATATATTTAAATAATAGGAGAGAATAATATGTATTACGAAAGTAAAAATGATAAAAAAAGAGAAAAATTTATATTAATGATATTAATGATTGTAATAATTGCACTTCTTTGTGTTCTAATTATAAAGCTAGACGCACCACTTCAAGTTCAAACGCAACCATCAAGCTATGAAACAACTAAACTTTCCACAAATGAAGAACAAAATGTGGAAAATCAAGACGTAAAAACAATTGATTCTGTAGTAAAATCTGTTGTCGGAATATCAAAATTAGAACAAAATGGGACATCAATATTCTTAGGAGATTCTGAAAGTAAGCTAGGGTTAGGGAGTGGAATAATATTAACTGATAATGGATATATTTTAACAAATCAACATGTAGTAGGAAATAAATATAGCAATTGCTATGTGACTTTAGAAAATGGGAAAAGCTATAATGGTTCAGTTGTATGGGCGGATAGTAATATTGATTTAGCGATAGTTAAAATAACGGCAAATGATTTAGATTACATTGATCTTGGAGATTCAGATAATATTACTTTAGCAGAAGAGGTATATGCAATAGGAAATCCTATAGGAATAGAATTTCAAAGAACAGTAACAAAAGGGATTATAAGTGGAATTGATAGAACGATAAAACTTGATGAAAATGGAATAGAAAGTTATATGGAAGATTTAATTCAAACAGATGCTACAATAAACCAAGGAAATAGTGGTGGACCACTTGTAAATTTAAATGGTGAGCTTATTGGCATAAATACTGTGAAAATTACAGAAGCAGAGGGGATAGGGTTTGCAGTTCCAGTAAACATTATAAAACCGATTTTAGAAAAGTTTGTAGAAACAGGAAAATTTGAAGAAGCATATCTTGGAATTTATGGTTATGACAAAGAAGTTATTCCATATTTAGATTCAGGTTTAGATATTGAAAGCGGAATATATATTGCAAGTATTCAAGCTGATGGACCATTATTTAATAAGGAATTAACAGTAGGGGATATAATAACAAAAATAGATGAAATTCAGATTAATAAAATGAATGAACTAAAAAAATATATTTATACAAAAGCTCCAGGAGAGGTTGTAAATTTACAGATAAAAAGAGGAAATGCTGAATTTCAAGTTCAAGTTAGCTTAGGAACTAAAATGGGGTAGAGAAATAAAAACATGTAAGTGAAGAAATATAAAGAAAAGCCTTCTGCGAAAGAAGGCTTTTTATAAATAAAGTTAAATTATAATTTCATTAAATTATCAGTAGTGATATCTTCTGCTGTAATTGTTTTTAAAGCTTTTTTTGATTTAACGTTTGCTGTATTTGTTGCGTGTTTGATAATTGCTTTTTCGTAAAGATTTCTAACAAATCTAGCATTACCAAATCCTTCTGAATGTCTATATTCATCAATAACTTTTGTTGCAGCTTCGATTGCTCCTTCATCAATAAAGAATCCTGATTTTTTAAACATTGATTTTAAAATTTCAATTAATTCTTCTAAAGAGTAATCATTGAATTGCATTGTATAACCAATTCTAGATATGATACCAGAATTTGATTTTAAGAAAGTATCCATCTCTTTATTATATCCAGCAAATATAACTACTAAATTATCTCTATAATTTTCCATTGCTTGAATTAAAGTTGCGATACATTCTTCATTAAAGCTACTTCCGCTACTGCCAGGTTTGCTAGCTAAAGAATAAGCTTCATCTATAAATAGAACTCCACCTAATGCTTTTTCAATAACAGAGATAGTTTTTGGTGCTGTTTGACCTACATATTGACCAATTAGATCTTTTGCAGAAACTTCAATAAGTTTATTTTGTTCTATATATTTTAAGTTGTATAAAATATTTGCAATCATTCTAGCAACAGTAGTTTTACCAGTACCAGGATTTCCTAAAAATACCATATGCATATTAGTATCTTTTAAGGTTAATGTTCCTTCGGTTTTGCTTTTGAATTTCATCAAGCTTACTAAATCTTGAAGCATATCTTTTACATTGTCTAAACCAATTAAGCTATTTAAATCTTCAAAGATTTCATCAATAGATTTATTTTTTTCATAAGCTGGAATTGAATTTGCATCAATTACATTATTTGTTTGATTAAATAAAATTTGTTCAATTAGACTTTGAGCATAATCAGGAGCTGTTAGCTGACTTTTTGGAAATGTTTCTGTGATGTAGTCTAAAAGTTTAACATCAAATTCTCCAGATACAGTATAATCTTTTTTGAATGCATCTAAAACTTGATGATAAATTTCTTGAGTATTTGCAGAAGTAGAGATTAATTCAAAATCGAAAATTTTATTTTTTAAAACTAAATTGTTTGCAAATAACTCATCAATTTTTTCCTTATTTTTATCAGAAACAATTGTTGTAATTCCATCTAAATTACTATAATCATAAATTACTGTTTCCCAAATGTTTAATAGTTTATCTTGAGTTGATTTGTCTTTATTTAATAGGCCTGCAACATCTTTAAAGATTACTAAGCTATGGGCTGGGCTATATAAATCTGTTATATGATTTCCATCTTCAACGATATAGAAAGAACGCTCTACAGCAGCATCATTTTTCATATATCTAAAATAAGTGAAACTGTCTATAATAATATTTACAATATCATATAAAGTTTCATCATTATCTGCATAAATTCTCATATTAAAAGGAATATAATTTTTTACGATTCCTTCTGAGTATTTTCTTGCATAATCTATCATTTTCTTAAGAACAAGTTTAGAATGATCTATTAAATGAGCATCATCAACTTTTTTATAAAATTCTTCAAGTTTTACAGCATTTTGCATGGCGATTTGTTCTTTAGAAAGTTTTGGTTCTTCGGCTTTTTGAACTTTTTTTGAAGTCTTTTCTTGATTATTTTTTACAGTTTTATCTTGAGTATCAATTATTTTTGTTTTTCTAGAAGATTTTTTTGGACTTACTGGTTCATCTTCATCAAAATAAGAAGTAGCTTCTCTTTTTTTATCAGCATGTCTTTTATTTGCTCTTTCTAAGTATTCTTTTCTAGATTTTATATTGTCAAATTTATGAGCATTTCTACGATTGTATTCTAATTGCCTATCTCTTTCTTTTGCTCTGTCCCAAGCACTAGGGTCAGATGAAATAAGCCAAAGAAAATCATCATACATTTCTTCTAAAAATTTATTTTGTGGTCTATCAAATTCGTTCATAATAACTCCTTTAATAATTAAAGTCAAAAGAATTATATAATAAAAAAATAAATTAAACAATGATTTTGACAAGAATATTGTTTAAAATTTAGCAAAATGATATAATTTCTGTATATTAAAAATAGAGGTGTTTAATTATGAATATAGGATTTTATGCAGGAAGCTTCTCGCCATTTACAAATGGACATTTGCATGTTGTAAAAGAAGCAAGTAAATTGTTTGATAAGGTAATTATAGGAATAGGAATTAACTCTAGAAAAACTCCAAGATATGAAAATGAGCTTATGAAAGAAGCTATTGAAAAAGTTTTGGTAAGAGAAAATTTAAATAATGTTGAAGTTGTTATTTATAATAATTTATCAGCAGATGCTGCACTAGAGCAAAATGCAACTGTACTTATTAGAGGAATTAGAAACACAATGGACTATGAGTATGAAGAAAAAATGGCTCTAATAAATGAAGAAATTTCTGGATTAGATACAATATATATAAGAGCTGGAGAGTTTGGAAATGTAAGTTCTAGTTTAGTTATGGAACTTTTAGAATATGGAAGAGATGTTTCAAAATTTTTGCCTCCTGAAATATTAGAATTAGTGAAAAATTATCATTAAATCTCTAAATCAAAAATTTTGATATTGGTTAAAGAAAACAATTTTTATACAAATAATTTTAAAATTTAGAAATATATATAGTAAAAATGGAGTAGATATGGTAAATTTGTTTTCAAAAATGGGCGAAAGAGAGCCTTGTGGTATATTTACAATTGGTCATTTTGTTTTATTAACTTTATCTATAATTGGAATTTATATAGGACTTAAACTAACTAAAAATAAAACAAAAGATGATGTAAAAACAATAATTAAAAAAAGTACAATATTTTTGTGGATTTTAGAATTTGTAAAAATATTGTTTAATTTATTAACAGGAAATGCAGATAATCCAAATACTTATATACCATTATATTTTTGTAGTTTAACTTTATATGCTGGACTCTTAAGTGCTTTTGGGAAAGGAACTTTAAAAAGAGTAGGAGATGTATTTTTTGCAACAGGAGGAATTGTAGCAGGAGCAAGTTTTATGCTTTTTCCGATAACTTCTCTTACAAATTATCCTGCACTTCATTTTATAAGTATACAAAGTTTTATACTTCATTCAACAATGGTTGTAGTAGGATTTATAATAAATAGAGCAGATTATATTGAATATGATAATAAAGATTTCAAATATTATTTTGGATTAATAACAGTGTGTGCTATTTTGGCATTTGTTGTTAATGAAAAGTTGGGAACAAATTTAATGTTCATTTCACAAAATTTTCCAGGAACATTAATAGAACCAATTTATAATATAACAGGAAAATTATTTCCAATTGTAATGTTTGTGCCTCAAGCAACATTACCATTTTTTATAATAACTTATTTGAATAAAAGAAACCATAAAAAATAAATAAAGAACATGTTGTTGTATAAAAGGATATAATATGGAAGAAATAAGAAATATTTTTAAAGATAAAAATTTTAATGAAGAAACATTAGAATTGGTAGAAAATTTTATAAATGAATTTGATGGATTATTTGGTAAATATGTTTCAAGAGAAGAACTTATTAAAAGAATAAAAGAAAACTTAAATGAAAATGTTGGTTTTACAAAATTCGAAAAGGGTAAAGTTTTAGGAAATTATAATTCACAAGATAAAAAGATTTCTTTAAAGGAAAATTTAAGTGAAGAAAGATTAAAAGCTGTGTTTTTTCATGAAATGGTACACTGTATTACAAATCACGGAGACTACGTTGGATTTACTGGAGAATTAACAGAAAGAACAGCTATAGGAATAACAGAAGGTTTTACACAATATGTATCAAAAATCAGAAACGAAAAGTATGGAGTTACTTTAAATTCTTATCCAATACTTACAGAGCAAACAGAAAATCTAGTAGAACTGTTAGGCGAAGAAAAATTTTTAGATGCAGCGTTTAATGATCCTGAAAGACTTTTTACCTTAATGGAAAAAGAAGGATTAATTGAAGATGAATTAGAAGCTGAAGAATTTTGTGATCATTTTGATGTTATTTGGAAACATGAAGATGAAATATATCAAGGAAAAACAGCTGAGGGAAAATTACTAACAGCAATTTTTGGGAAAAAATCTCGGTGGAAGTAGAGTTGATAATTCTAAAACTCAAATAATAAATACTCTTCTTGGAAAATTAAGAAATAAAGAAATTTCTACAAAAGAAGATTTTAAAGAATTGTATGAAAGAACTATAAAGTATTCTAAGCAATTAGATATAGATGGAGATTATAAATCATTAAGTGTGTTTTGGGAAAAGATAGAAGAACTAGAAGATATGGGAAAAACAAGAGAAGAAATTTTAAGCTTAGTTCCAGAAGAAACAAAAGAAATAGTAGAAGAAAACTTCAAAATTAGAGACTTACTTGATTTAGAGCCAATAGAAATACTAAAGAAAATAGAAGATTCTAAATGTGATATGTATGAACTAATTAATGACAGTGTCTTTGCTGACTACTATAGTGCGAAAGTATCTCAAAGAATATTTAGAGGCATAACTAACGAAGAGTTATCTGGTAATTTATTTAGAGAGATAAGATATGGATTAGGAACATATATTTTAGAAAATGGATTAAATTTAGATTCACTTGGAATAGAAACAGTTGATTTTATAGGCGCTCGTGGAATAACTATTAATCTATATAAAGCGACAGGCGATGAAATAGAATATGTTGCAACATTATCAAGTGCAAGTGAAGATGGTGACTTTGAAGTATTTAGAATATGTTCTGAAGAAGAAAGAAAAAGATTGTTAGAAGAAAATGTAGATCTTATTCCTGAAGGAGTAATACTAACTTCAGAATCAGGTTCTATTATAGAATATACTGGAGGCAATGAATACACATTTATAGATGAAAATGGTGATGTGTATGAAAATTATGGAGAAGTAAATTATCATGAAAGTTATGCCGAAGATGTATATAAAAGAATTAAAGGTTCAGCTAAAAGATATATGGATCTTGAAAGAGTAAGAGCTCCATATCAAATTTTGGAAAAAGAACTAGAATTAATGAACAATCTTAAAGAAGAACATTCGGAAATAACTAGAGGAAAAAGAAAATTTATACCAAAAGATGTTGAAAATGCAACTAAGAATATTACATTAGACGATATACAAAAAATGTTAGAAGAAATGACAGGACCTCAAATTACAAGAGAAGAATCTTTAGAGAAAGGAATTGGATTTGATGAATACTAATTCATATGCTTATGCTGAAGTATTAGATGTACTAGATAATATGGAAACAGAATATGTGGAAAAAATACCTAAAGTATTTATTGATTATTTAAAAGAAAATTCAAGTAGTGAATATAAAAAACACATAACCTTAGATAAACCACTTGAAAAACAAAATTTAAATTCTAAAACATTGAGTATTTTAGCTGCAATTAATTTAAAATATTGGGTTGAGTCTGAATCTCATAAACAAGAACTTTTAAATCAATACAGAGAAAATGGTATAAAGCAACAAGAAAAACTAAACCAAAGTCCAGAAATTAATGATATATTTGATACTGCTAAAAAGTTTGAGAAAGAAGAAATAAATGAAAATAATCTTCCGATAGAGAGAAAGACTTTCTTTAAAAGAATTATTGATTTTTTTGCAAGTAAAATTTTTGAATAAAATACGACAAAATATGACAAGAAAATACTAGTTCGTCTTGAACTAGTATTTTTTTCATGTTATAATACGGGCTGAAATAGCGGTAGCTTTTTCATGTAACCTACAAGCTTTGCTAGAAGTCTAGCATTTCTTGTGAAAAAACACTTATGTCTCTCTTCGAAAAGGAGGTTTTTTCTAATAAGAGAGATGCTCGTAACATTTGTAACTGTAGAACCTTGAAAGGAGTGTTTTCGTATGGCTTTTGCTAGTACGCAGATGGCTTTGAAGGCTCATTATGAGGAGGCAGCACGGACCTTGTTTAACAAGAGTTTAGGTGCACTTAACCCTTATGAACTCAACAATGTCATCGCCAAAGTAGTGAAGGAGTATGTGATTCCTGAAAAATGGAGTCGTGCTCGCAACCTGTATTCTCGAAAGAGAATTACAATCTATTTCTCTGCTGAATTCTTGAATGGTCGTACTGTTCTGGATCTTCTGAACAATGCAGGTCTCCTGAAGATGACTGAAAAGATTTTCAAAAGAGAAAACATTGATATTAAATGTCTGGAATCTATCGAAGATCCCGCGCTCGGCAATGGTGGACTCGGCCGTTTGGCTGCATGTTTCATCGAATCTGCCGCAACGCTGGGACTGCCTCTGTTTGGCGTAGGTCTGTATTACAAGTACGGTCTCTTCAAGCAGAAGTTCGATGCAAATGGCTACCAGCAGGCTGATCCTGATATCTGGGATGCCAACATGGAACCTTGGTTTGAACCTCATTATGAGGATGCACAAATCATCAGTTTTGCAGATACTCAGGTGCGTGCAGTGCCTTACGAACTGTCTATTGTTGGCTATAATGCTAATAAAGAACATTTCGATGCACCTGTATTTCCGCTTAGAGTATGGAAGGCTGAGCCTATTGAAGGCGTTACCAATCCTTCTGCTGCAGCAATTTCTGATTGGCTGTATCCGAATGATGAAAGCGAAGATGGCAAGATTCTGCGTCTGCGTCAGGAGTACTTCTTTGTAAGTGCTGAAATGCAGACCCTGGTTAAGCGCCATCTGGCAATTCACGGTACCCTCGACAACTTTGAAGAGTACTACTTCTTCCAGATGAATGATACCCATCCTGTTATGGGTTGTCTGGAATTTATTAGACTCTTCGAAAACCACGGCTATACTTTCGAGCAGGCTTTCGAAAAAGCATGCAAGTGTTTCGCGTATACGAATCACACTATCATGCCTGAAGCTCTCGAGAAGTGGAACCGTGTCATGTTCAAGAACCTGTTGCCTGACATTCATCAGGTTATCAATGATATCAATAAGAGACTCATTGATGAACTCTCCGCAAAGGACGAATTCAGCAAGATTAAGTATGAAAATGGTGGCTATGTGAGTGAAGCCGACTGGGATAAGATCAATCCGTTTGAGATGTTCCAGGATGGTAATATTCATATGAGCCGTATCGCATGCTATGTTGCATCTAAGATCAACGGTGTTGCTCAGGTTCATACTGATATCATTATGAAGAATTTGCTTTCCAATTGGTGCGAACTGTATCCGGATAAATTCATCAATATTACCAATGGCGTTACTCCGAGACGTTGGATTAGCCTTTCCAATCCGGATTTGGCTGACTTCCTCGACAAGTACGCAGGTAGTGGATGGATTACTGATATGTCTTTGCTGACCAAGCTGGAACAGTATAAGAATGATCATGCTGTCCTTTCCGAATTTGCTGGAATTAAGATGAAGGCAAAGCAGAATTTGGCAGATGAAATCTACCAGCGTGAAGGTATCCGAATTGATCCGAATAGCATTTTCGATATCCAGGTTAAGAGAATTCACGAGTATAAGCGCCAGCTGATGAACGCTCTGAGAATTTTGAGAATTTATCAGCTGATCAAGCAGGGCAGACTGCCCAATTTCTACAAAACAACGTTCATTATCGGCGGTAAGGCAGCAATGTCTTACAAGAAGGCAATCCAGACTATTGCTCTTATTAAAGACATCCAGAATCTGGTCAACAATGATCCTGACGTCAATGATAAGATGCAGGTCGTGTTCCTGACCAACTTTAATGTTTCCTATGCTGAAAAGATTTATGCAGCAGCAAATTTCTCTGAACAGATTAGTACTGCTGGTACAGAAGCTTCCGGCACTGGCAATATGAAGTTCATGATGAACGGTAGCCCGACTATCGGTACTTGGGATGGAGCAAATATCGAAATCATCAAGGCATCCGGTAGAAAGAACAATTACGAGTTCGGCGCTAGAGTCGAACAACTCAGAGCTATTGAGAAGCAGTACAAGCATGATCAGGCCCATTTTGTAAGAGGACAGATGTATGAGGTCGCTCGCCTTTTGAAGGACAAGACCCTCATCCCGAATGCATATTGGGAGCTCTACAGCACGATTACTCTGGAAGACCAGTATTTTGTTATGCTGGATTTGGAGGCATATATCGATACTACGCTTCGTGCCAATAGCGATTATGCTGAAGAACAGAGAACCGGCGATCTGTCTCGTCATACCAGAAAGGAATTTAAGAATACTACCTTCTCGGGTAGATTCTCTTCTGACCGTACTGTCCAGCAGTATGCTGAACTCATCTGGCATATCGAGCCGATTTGCTGGGACGATTTAACCGAATAAACGACAAGACATAAGAACTAACCCCAGGGCGTTGCCCTGGGGTTTTCCCTTTGGTTTACAATTTACATAAAATATGATATAATATTGTAGACAAAATTTTATGGAAAGGTTGGCATTAAAGGTATGAAGAATTTTTCAAGCTTTATGCGGCACTTTCAGTTAATTAACTGCAGGATTGTGGTCTATGCATGTAAGGAACTGAAGTGTTTATTCCGAGGCGAAAGCCTCAAACCAAGTTTTAACTCTGAAACGATTCATGAGTATATGAAGGACCTCAAAGAAGGGGGCGTAAAACCACTGCCCATGGGCGCATACGAATACAGCTGTTGCGTTGAATATCTGAAAATGATGAGACGCAAGCTTGTCAAAAATCGTAACAAATCTAAATTCATGATGCTGACATTTGATGAATGTGAGCATTACGGTATCGCTTGTCCACCATTTGAAGATTGCTTGTTTATGGTGGCAAGAGAAGTTGGATTTGAAGTCGTTTGCGAAGAGGTTCAAAACAACAAGTATATGTATACTCTGAAAAGCACATTAGGAGAGAAGAGGTAATTAATGGGAAAAATCTACAAAGGTGAAACACACATCACAATCCCAGATGATACTTTGGTTTTAATCTGCGGATCACAAAACAGCGGGAAATCAACGTTTACGAAAAAGCATTTCGCAGGAAAGCGCATCATTACTACAGATGAAATCTTTGAAGAGGTTGTGAAATATCAATCTACTGTCTTAGATACTCTGGAAAGCTTAGCTCGTCGGACTACAGATATTTTTGAAGAAAGAGTAATCCAGGCTTGCAAAGAAAGTTCCATTACTGTGGTAGATGCAGCTCCTATCGATTTTGAAGGAAGACAGGAAATGCTCAGGCATTTCAAGGGGCTCCATACCAACATTATTCTGATTGTTCTGGATGTAAAATATCCGACTTTGGTCAAAAGACCTAAAAAACAAGTTGACAAGAAGAAAAAACAGTTTGGTATTACCCCTATAAGTGACAATGAACTTTTGCTGAATAGTTTGATTATTATGGAACAAATCAAAAATAATCAGTTCGGCGACAAGGTAAACAGCGCTTATATTCTTTCTGAAAAAGAAATCGAAAGATGCCAAGTTACGTTCGAATAACTGCAAAACAAAAAGCGGAATCCTTATACAGGATTTCCGCTTTTTACATTTTAGTTTCTTTTGAATATTTAATATAAGCAATTAAGTTACTTAAAACAGTAACTGCTCTCATTATTAGAACAATATATAAACCAGTACAAATATTGTATATAGCCCAAGCTAAGTTTGCTATTATATTTCCAATTCTTATTTTTTGAGTTGTTTCATAAAACCACAAATACCAACAAGTATAACAAGGAAGCAGTATAGATAAGATTTGTATTGGACTTTCGATTGTTAAAAATCCTATCAAAAGTTGGATTATAATTGCAAGATATGGAATTATATTTGTCTTAAATTTATCTTTATAAATGTAT
Organism: uncultured Lachnospiraceae bacterium; assembly: GCA_964584475.1. Taxonomy (GTDB): domain Bacteria; phylum Bacillota; class Clostridia; order TANB77; family CAG-508; genus Scatovivens. The sequence goes on from CAZPAF010000003.1 coordinate 78,718, forward strand.
ATAAGAGATCTTACAACAATTACTATGTATATTAGTGCTGTTGTTAAGTCGTTGTTAAAAAAGTACATAAAAAGCTGCGCTAAATTAAGAAGAAATGTTGCAACATAAATTCTTTTTTTCTTTTCTGTAAATGCTATATATGTGTTAACAATGACTGATATTATTTGCATTAAATCAACTATTTTTTCACCTTCGTATTTTAAAGTATTTAAATTATATCTAAAGTTATAATTTAAGTAAAGTTTTTTCTTAATATAAAAATACCTTGTTGTAATCTAAAATTAAATATGATATATTCGCCTGCAATAGGAAATGAGAATAAGCAGAGATGTGGTTTGCCACCTACATAAAACACAGTGCTTCTGTGGGACAGGAGGTGGTGTTTATGATAAAGTTTTTATTAATCCTGATTTATGGACTTTTAATTTCTATTATTATAAACGTAGCCTTATTAACAGTTATATATATTAGCTGGGTTAATAAAGAACTACAAAAATAAAAAATAAACCATTCTGCTTTGCGACGTTAGAATGGTTTATAAATCAACTACGTGGCAAACCACTATGTGGTTTCTCCATTTCCTATTTATATTTTACAATGGAAAGATAAATTTGTCAATTTATTGATAGGATTCACAAAAAAATATTGACATAATTTATAAAAACGTCATATAATATTATTATAGCAAAGGAGATAGCCATGTTTAGTTTAAAAAATGCTAAATTAAATAACTGGTGGCAAGTATGGGTAAAAAATTACTCATACACTCTTAGCGTGCTATAAAATATAAATTTTGAAATTATATTATTAGTTTTGTTTTAAAGGCGCATGTATGAGTAATTAAGCTCGTATGTGCGCTTTTTGTCATGCAAAATTAAAGGAGGTGGTATGTATGGAATCCGAATGGGACTGGTGCATAAGCACTAAAGAAAATTTAAAACAAAAAACAAAATTAAAGAAAGAGGGAAAAAATTATGGAATATGGAAAATTTGGTGGACAATACGTGCCACAAGACTTAAAAGAAAGATTAAATGAAATTGAAAGAGAATTTACAAAAACAAAAGAAGACGAAAGTTTTAAAAATGAATATTTATATTATTTAAAACAATTTGTTGGGAGACCAACACCACTTTATTATGCTAAAAATTTAAGTGATTTTGCAGGTGGAGCTAAAATTTATTTAAAAAGAGAAGACTTAAATCATACAGGAGCTCATAAAATAAATAATGCAATAGGACAAATACTACTTGCCAAAAGAATGGGGAAAAAGCATATAATTGCTGAAACTGGAGCGGGTCAACATGGTGTTGCAACAGCAACTGTATGTAGCTTATTTGGAATAAAATGTACAATTTTTATGGGAATAGAAGATATAAAAAGACAAAGAGTAAATGTTGAAAAAATGAAGCTTTTAGGAGCAGAAATTAAAGAAGTAACAAGGGGAGAAGGAACATTAAAAGAAGCTGTTGATGAAGCTTTTGATTATTTAGTAGAAAATGATGATGTGTTCTATTTAATTGGTTCTGCTGTTGGTCCTGCTCCATATCCAGAAATGGTTAAAGAGTTTCAAAAGATTATAGGAGAAGAAGCAAAAAAGCAAATATTAGAAATCGAAAATAAACTTCCAAAGGCAATAGTAGCTTGCGTTGGTGGTGGAAGTAATAGTATAGGATTATTTACAGATTTTGTAAAAGAAAAAGATGTAGAAATTTTCGGTGTTGAGGGAGCAGGACTTGGAGTTGAAACTGGAAGACACGCTGCTGCAATGCAAAACAATACTGTTGGAATAATGCATGGAATGAAAACATATATAATGCAAGATGAATCAGGGAAAGTAAAAGATGCATATTCAATATCAGCAGGCTTAGACTATCCAGGAATTGGGCCAGAACATGCATATTTAGCAAGTATTGGAAGAGTTAAATATGATTCGATTACAGATAAAGAGGCAGTAGAAACATTTAAATTGGTAACGAGGTTAGAAGGAATAATTCCAGCATTAGAGAGCAGTCATGCGATAGCGTATAGCATAAAAATTGCAAAAAATTACGAAAAAAATGATAGTATAATAGTTAATTTATCTGGAAGAGGAGATAAAGATATAGAAACAATTTTAGGATTAGAATAAAAACAAAAGTGCTTTTCTAAAAAGGAAAGCACTTTTTATGTTATTTAATTGAATTAAAATACTCTAAATAAGTAGGAATGTCATTTGGATGATACTTAATAGCTCTTGAGATTCTTGCATATAAAACAACTATAAGCATTGCACGAATCTTTTCTTTTGGCTCATCTATAAGAGAATAAAGCTCATTTAAAGAATACGTATTTAGTAATCCAACATTACTGCAAATTGCAAATAAGATATCATATAAAGAATCACCTAAGATGGCTTGAGGATCTATTATTCCAACAAATTTGCCATTGTCTTCTATAAAATTATGAGTTCCAAAATCTCCATGAATAAGCTTTTTCTCAAAAGGATATTTTTCTAAAGTTTTAATAGCATCTTTAACAATCTGTTTATCTATATCATCTATATTTGGTCTATGAAATGCTTCATGATTTAAGAAGTCATACCAAGAATCAAATTCTTCTCCAAGATATCCAAATCCAGGATTTGAAGATTTTGAAAAACTTTTTGAAACTTCAATTACCTTTGAAATTATATCTATAGAGTTTGAAATTTTTTTCATAGGTTTTCCAGGAATAAATTCATATACAGCAAATTCAAAATCAGGTGAATAATACACAAGTTTTTGAAAAAATGTGGAAAACGTACTTTCAAAAAACTTAATTTCTGATTTTATAGAGCTAGCACTATTTTGTTTTATTAAATATTTATTATTTAATAGAATAACTCTGCTATCAGCACCATCAGTAAAATATTTATGTTCAACATATGATTCATTGATTTTTTCTAAAACTTCTTGAACTATTTTTTTATCTTTTTCGTTTTCTATCATAATTATCTCCTTGATATAAAACTTTCAAAATTATATTAGCACATATAATTAAAATTGTGAATAAAGATATAAAATATTTAATTTTAAGAGTTTGAAAATGAGCCAAATTTGAAAAATAAGGTCCAATATGGTATAATTAAAGGTGATGAACTTATTGTTTGCTCCTGTTTACATCTTGGTAATAACAATGGTTTATCAACAATAGTCAGTCAACAAGCAAAGAAAATTCTTAAGGAGGATGAGAACATGAAATCAGTTTACAGCAAGCGTTGGGATGACAAGCATGGATTTACTCAAAAAGAAGCGGAGGAAAAAAAGAGAAAAGTTGATGCCGAAAACGGCGCCAATTATTCCGTTTCTAAGTGGAATCCTGCTGTGATCGAACCTGACCCTGAAAGACTTGACGGTTTTAGAGTTGTCGCTGTGTCTAAGGGTCACAAAGATTAAGTTCTCTAATGACTGGTCTGGCAATCGCCGGACCAGTTTTTCATTTTTTTATAAAAAATACTAGAAATTTTTATAAAAGTATGTTATTATAATTAAGTGTTCAGATGAGTCCACAAAATCATATGAACAAAACAAAAGAAAACAAGCTATTTTAAATCATTTTAGGAGGATGTTTATGTCGATAGGTAATAAATTAATTTATCTATTAATTAAGAAGAAAAAAAGTCCTAATAAAATACTATCTAAAATAGCATCAAAAAAAGAATATGGAATCAGTATAAGTGCAAGTTAAAGAGAAGGTAAGATTATATCAACCTTCTCTTTTTTGTTGGCTTAAATATTGTCGCCAAAAACAAGTTTTGTTTACATAAAGGTTGACAATAACGCTCTACCGTGATAAAATTCGCTTGCAGCAAGTGCTGTAGAATCCATACAATATAATTATATGTTAGGAGGTAATTGTGCTATGCACGGAAAATCGAAACCAGGAGTGATTTCGAGAGGAATCAAGACTCCAATCATCATGCCGGGCGATGACGTTGTCAAAATCGTTGTCGATTCGGTAATCAACGCAGTAGGTATCGAGGCAATTCAGGATAAGGACGCTATCGGAACGACGGAAGCTGTCGTGGCTATCGGCCAAGGCAATATCGTTACTCAGGCTGAGGTTGTAAAAGACCTTGAAAACAAGTTCGTAGGAGCTCATGCAATCGCGGTTGTTGACCCTATCCAAAGTCGTAACAGATTCATGGCAATCTTGAAGGCTGTGGCGGCAATGCCTAGCATCCACACTGTCTACGTTGTCATGACCTATCCGACTGACGAAGTTGGAAACCGCCTTGTATCTGAAGAAGTCATGATGGAAAGCGGAGTAAATCCGTACCGTGATGTACTTTCTCAGGAAGCATTCTATGAAAAGCTTGGCAAACCTTGCCATCCTTTCACTGGAAAAGACTACATGGAGATGTACAAGGAAATCTGCGGCGAGAAGGGCAAGATCGTTATGTGTAACGATTTCTCTCAGATCCCTGCAATCTGCAGCGACATCCTTGTGTGCAGCATTCACAGAAGAGCTATGGTAAAGAAAATTCTTCTGAAGAATGGTGGACACCGTGTGCTTGACCTTTCTGAAATCATGAATGCACCTGTGGACGGCAGCGGCTACAACAAAGACTTCGGTCTTTACGGTAGCAACATTCAGGACAACGACGAACTTAAGCTTATGCCGAGAGATTGCGACAAGTTCGTCAAAGAAGTTCAGGCTGAAATGTTCAGAAGAACTGGAAAGAGCGTGGAAGCCTATGTGTTTGGTGATGGAGCCTTCAAGGATCCTGTAGGTGGAATTTGGGAGTTGGCTGATCCGACTACCACACCTGGATTCACTGAAGGACTTAAGGGAACTCCTGAAGAAGTTAAACTTAAGTTCATCGCAAGCCAGCATCAAGGCAAGAGCAAGGAAGAAATCGAAAAAATCGTAGCTGAGGAGAAAGAAGCAAGAAAAGCAGCGAAGGATATCACTGAAACTGCATCTTTGGGAACTACTCCGAGACAGATTACTGATTTGATTTCCTCTCTGTCTGACCTGACAACTGGTAGCGGTGACCGTCAGACACCTGTTGTTTTGGTACAAAATTATCTGTAATCTAAGAAAATCCTATGAGTTGGAATTTCTGGACGGGGGAGTATGTGAAAGCATACTTCTCTGTTTTTTTATATACAAAAAACGCCACTTTTTTTAAGTGACGTTTTGTTTGTTTTTTATTCTTGTGTTTCTTTTGGAAATGCAAATCTAATTTCACTATCATATAATTGAAGTTTATATAAACGTTCTGTTCTTTTCGCAGCATTATTAAGCATTAAAACTTCAAACATTTCCCAAAGAGCAACCCATCCAGCGATAGAGAAAAACTCTACTACAAATTGAGTTACTTTATCATGAAGAGCAAAAGAAAGTAACATGAATACTAATCCCATAAAGAAAAGTGAAATACATTTTCTGTTTGCAACATGAATGTCATAATCTCTATCATCAATTTCCATTCCGTAATTGTTCTTAATTACTTTTTTTACTCTTAATTGTTGTTCTTCAGAAATCTCTGGACAATAAATCTCTAAAACAATTGGATATTTTAAAGGAATTATATAAGCGATTTCTTCTATGTAATCACAGACATCATCTGAAAGAGCGAGTTTTTTATGGTCATGCTTCATATATAATTCATTAATATTGTTTAAATGAATTGGTATGACAGCTTTTCCATCTTTAATATAGTGCTTTTCAATGTAATCTGCTTCTCTAAATTTGATTTTTCGGTTTTTAAACCTAAACTTTGATTTCATAAAATCCTCCTACGTAAAATACATAAATATTATATCAAGAAAAATATAAGCTTGTCAAAAATGAATTTGAGAAAAAAGCCGAATTATCAAGAAAAAATGAAAGAAAAAGTTGGTATTAAATATGATATGTGATATAATTTTGGCAAATAAAACTGGAAAGTGGTGATTTTATGGAATTCAAAAAATATGATGATTCAAAAGAATTTGTTGAAGAAAATGAAAAATTTATTTTGGAAAAAGAATGGCTAAACAACTTAATGGCAGGAAATTACAAAGATGCTGTAGAAGAAGGGCTTACAGAAGATTGGCTACTAGCAAGAGTCACAGACAATGGAAAAACAGAATTAATTATGCTTTTAAGAAAACCATGGAGACTATTAATGTATTCGCCTACAAACAATAAATCAGAAAGTTTGTATAGATTTGCAGCAGAAGAACTTTATAAAGTAGATCCTACTTTAGATGGAGTAAACACAGAAAAAGAAATTAGCCAAACATTTGCAAGAGAATTTTGTAAAGTTGCCGGAAAAGAACCTAAAGTACGTTTTGAAATGAGAATTTTAGTTTTGGAAAACTTAAAAGAAGCTAAATTAAGAGATGATGTTATATTTAGAAAAGCAGAAATAAAAGATAAACCAATTTTAAAAGAATATAGAAGAATATTCTCTGAAGAAGCATTGCATGAAATTGTAAGCGAAGAAGATTTGGAAAAGAAAATGGAAAAACATTTTTCAATGGGAGCTTATGTTCTAGAAAAAGACGGAAAAATAGTTGCAACAGCAACTTCAAACAGAAACTTAACTAAAGGAAAATCAATTGGAAATGTATTCACGCCAAAAGAAGAACGTGGAAACGGTTATGCTTACAATATAGTATATAGATTATCAAAACAATTTTTAGACAGTGGGTTAGAATATTGTGTTTTATTTACCGATGACTCAAATCCAATCAGTAACCATGTATATGAGAAAATTGGATATGAAAGAAGAGCTGATACAATGGAGATATTATTTGTTTAAATAGAATGAAAACAGCGCCACGAATGGGTGGCGCTGTGATTACAGACTAGCTAATGGAACTTTTCTGTATGCCTACGATTAGGCGGGGCAAGACGCGGTTTCGAGCTGGAAGTTGGCGAGACTCTCGATAACAGGGAACACATCGTTGTCGGTGATCATCTTGATGATAATCTGACGGGCGGTGTCCACATCGTATGCGATGTCGGCCTTCAGCTCAGGGGTGGTAGCCAGAACCTCGAAAGGTACAAGGTCACGGTGGATCTTGTTGGCTTTATCGGTCTCAGGACCCCATTTCCAACCTGCAAGGATTTTCTCGCGGGACCACTCATCGTGGATCTGCTTCGCCAGAGGATACAGGATCATCTGGGTGAAGTTCACGAAGGTGCAGCCCTTGTCACGAAGAATACGGATAACTGCCACGGCATTCGCGATGTTGCTCTGCTTGGTAGCGTCGTCCAGTTCGTCGTAAGGAACGAGCAGGGGATTGGTGAGAGGGCCCTTTTCAGGGTCGTCGTTGGTCACAGGACCGTAGGTGTAACCCTTGGCAATTTTGCCAGCCATCCAGCCTTCATGGCTTGCACGAGCTTGCTGCTCTGCGATGATCATGAGGCTAGGCTCGAGCTCGACTGCTAACGGCTTCCGAACCACCTTTTCTGCGTACTTGGATGCGGTTTTTGCGTTGAATAACATAATGTTACCTCCTGGCCTTTTCGGCAATATAATCTATAATCTTGCGATTACAAGAATATTATATCATAATTTACATAAAATTACAATGAAAAATCATTGAAATATAAAGGAAAATAACACTTTTAAAAAGGAGAATGAGATGAGAAATCTAAATTTAGTTGTAGTATTTAATAAAGAATTAGATAAAGGACTTTTCTGTATAAGAGCAAAACCGCCTTATAAAGGAATGTATAACTTTGTTGGAGGAAAAGCAGAAGAAGGAGAAACTCAAGAAGAAGCTGCTTATAGAGAATTATTCGAAGAAACAGGAATATCTAGAGAAGATATAAAGTTAGATCATTTTATGGATTTAACTTATTACAAATATGAAAATCATATATCTTGCTTTTATGGAATATTAGAGCATGAAGTTACTTTAGTAGAAGAGAAAAATAAATTAGAATGGGTGGAGCTTGGAGATAATTTACTAGACTGCACCAAGTTTGCTGGAAATTATAATATTCCACATATAATAAGACAAATAAAAGTGTATCTAGAAAATGGTACTGGAATAGATAAATATTAAAATAAAGGAATCAATGCTATGGAAATTGAAATAAGAGAAGCAAGCCTATTAGATATAGAAAAAGGACTTTTAGAAGTGTTTATTGATGGATATAGATACCATCAAAAAGGTAGACCAGATATATTTGAAAACTTATCAGATGAAGAATTAAAACAAGACTTAATAAAAAACTTTGAAAACTTAACAACAATAGTATTAACAGAGAATAACCAAATAGTAGGATATCTTGCATATAGAATAAAAGAAAGACATGTTAAAAAATTAGATGTAGATCAATTAGTAATTTCAAAAAATAGTAGAAATAAAGGCTATGGAAAAATGCTTATGAACGAAGCAAAAAATATAGCAAAGAAAACAAGATGTTCAAGAATAGAATTAAACTGCTGGTTATTTAATGAAAATGCATTAGCTATGTATGAACATATAGGATTTGAAAGACAAAGAATTATTTATGAAATGAAAATAGATTAAAACAGGAGATAAGTATGCAAAAAAATGAACATACCTATTATGAAGCAATAGGAAATTGGGATTTTGATCAAATTAAATATAAAACAGAAAAACAAAGCAAGTGGGATTTTTATGAAAAGATAAAAGAATATACAAATAAAGATTCAATTTGTTTAGATTTAGGAACTGGTGGTGGAGAAAAGGTTTTAAAATATTATCCTGAAGTGGGGAAAATATATGCAACAGATTTCTCACAAGAGATGATTAAAACTGCAAAAGAAAACATGAAAATGTATTCAACTAGATACATAGAGTTTTCACAAATGGATAATCTAAATATGACTTTTCTAGATAAAATGTTTGACTTAATATCTGCAAGACATACAGTAATAGATGCAAAACAAATATACAAAACATTAAAAGATAATGGCATTTTAATTATTGAAGGTGTAGACCAAAAAGATTGTTGGGAACTAAAAGAATTATTTGGAAGAGGACAAGCATATAACGATAAAACACCAATTTCAAAAATGGATTTTGATAATTTAAAAGATGCTGGGTTTACTAAAATAGAACTTACAGAAATAAGAGAAGATGAGTACTACGAAACAGCAGAGGATTTACTGGCACTTCTTCTTAAGACTCCAATTCTAGATGATTTTTCTGAAGAGGATAACAAGAATTTCATACACAGAAAAGAAATAGAAATAGATTTATTCAATAAGTACGTAAACGAATACAAAACAGAAAAAGGAATTCTTCTAAAAAGAGTACTTTATGGAATTGTTGCTAAGAAATAAATGTTATAAAGGTGATAGTAAAAAATATGAAAATAAGTGATTTAGATGTTGAATATGATAAATTACAATTGCAATATGGAGCAAAAGAATTAGCATCTATATATAATGGCGGATGCATGAATAATCCAGATATTTGTTTCGTTTTTATGAATCCAACTGGAAAAAATATTGCATCAGATCCTAACTGGAAAGGGAGAAGGTCCCCATGGATTGGAACTAAAAATATATGGAAATTATTCTATAGGATAGGCTTGTTAGATGAAGAAATTTATGAAAATATAATGTCAAAGAAACCACAAGAATGGGATGAAGAATTTGCAGATTTGGTATATGGAAATGTAGAAAAACATATGTATTTTATAACTAATTTAGGGAAATGTACTCAAGTGGATGCAAGAGTATTACCAAATTCAGTTTATAGCCAGTATCTTGATTTATTGTGCAAAGAAATAGAAATAATAAATCCTAAAATAATTATAACTCTTGGAAATCAAGTTAGTTCTATTGTGTTAGATAAAAATATATCAGTATCACAATGTAGAAAGCAAAGTTTTACAAAAGAAATTGCAGGAAAAGATTACAAAGTGTATCCAGTTTATTATCCTATTGGAAACGGAATGATGAATATAGATAAAGCAATAGAAGATTTGAAGTTTATTATAAAAGAAAATGTTAAAAGATAATTTTTTATGTTGAAATTTATTTTAATAATTAACAAAATATAAGTTGTAATGAGAATAGGAAGCAAGATTATTATAGTCTTGCTTCCTATTAATTTTATTAACTTAGTCTTTGTATTAGTATTGATGCATTTGAATTTATTTGAGTTCCTCCAGCTAATGTTTGTAACGTTACAGCAGAAGCACTTGAATGATTTCGTACAGTTAATATATCACCAGCTGCTGCTGTTATAATTACCATTCCTGTATTGCCTTGAGTTCCAGCACCAGAGCCATATACACTACCAGCAACAGGTGCGCCATTTTGGAACAGCGTAAATTGGTTAGGTTCAACTCCATTAGCATAAAACCAAACTGAATAATCTCCAGCACTACCAATTTGTATTGTTGATGTTCCAGGTGCGTGAGTAATAGTACCAACAATAACACCATTACTACTAAATGATATATCAGCTTCTATTGCTACAACTTGTGCATCTAGATTATAAATATACGCATATTCAGATAATCCATTAATTCCTGTTGCACCAGTCGCCCCAGTAACCCCCGTTGCCCCAGTAGCACCAGTAGGTCCTGTCGCACCAATGTCACCAGCAGGACCAGTGGCACCAGTTGCTCCGGTAGGACCGGTTGCTCCAATATCACCGGCAGGACCAGTTGCGCCTGTTGCACCAGTAGGTCCTGTGGCTCCAACATCACCAGCGGGACCAGTTGCCCCGGTAGCACCAGTCGGTCCAGTTGCACCAACATCACCAGCAGGACCAGTGGCACCCGTTGCTCCGGTCGGACCTGTAGCTCCAAAAGCACCGGCAGGGCCAGTAGCTCCGGTAGCACCAGTCGGTCCAGTTGCACCAACATCACCAGCAGGACCAGTGGCACCCGTTGCTCCGGTCGGACCTGTAGCTCCAAAAGCACCGGCAGGGCCAGTAGCTCCGGTAGCACCAGTCG
>CAZPAF010000004.1:0-88894 GCA_964584475.1 uncultured Lachnospiraceae bacterium
TACTCTGTCTGCTAAGTCTTTTGAACATTCTCCTGCAATTAAATCTCTTTGTGTAGAAACAAGAACAGCATTTTTATTACTGTTTTCTTCCATTGTATCTTTATTTGCATTTCTAACTAATGTTAATATGCTTTCGTCAGTTGAATTAGCTTGACGAATCATAGCGTGTTTGTCTCTATATAATATATATTTTTTAGCTAATGTAAATTTACCAAATTCCATTAACTTACGTTCTATAATGTCTTGGATTTCTTCAACATGCATTGAAGGTTTATTTAAGCTTTCTATGTATTTTGTAATAAACTCAATTGATGATCTAGATACTTTATCTTTTCCACCAACTTCTTTATTTGCGTTACTAATAGCTATTACTATTTTGTCGCTGTTATAATCTACTTTTCTTCCGTCTCTTTTTATTACTTTCATTTTTCCGAATCCTCCCCAATATAGAACTTTTTTTCTTGCTTTTTTTAAATTATATTTTTTCTTCTTTCGTAACTCAAATCTTGAACTTATTTTAACATTTAAAAAAGTAATGTCAAATCAATAGTTTTTATGTTTCCAAAACCTTGTAACGCATATGTTTCGGCACTTACGTCAAGTTACTTTTTACATTATTTTTCATATTAAATTTGTGTTAAAATTTTAATCACTTTTGGCTCTAAGCTTTGGTGATTTTCTGTTTCAAATATATTACATTTTTTGTAACTTTTTTGAATTTTATCAAAATTTGTTGTATTTATTTATGCTTTGCGTAAGAAATCGATAACAATTCCTATTTTTATTTTTGGTGTTTTTTAATGTTTTTTTGCATTTTTTCCTCTTTTTTAGTTAAAATAGCATTATTTTTTATATTTTTAAAAGTTTTACGTTACCCTTTTTATGTCCACACCCCTTTACTTTAAGCTAATTTATGTTTTCTCTTTTAATTATAAATATTTTGAAAAACAAAAAAACCTGAGCAAAATGCTCAGGTTTTTTATAATATTTTTATTTTATATATCTTCTCTTGCTTTTACTATAACTCTTAATTTACTGTCATCTGTACATGTTATTAATGTAACTTCTTTTAATCCATTTGTTCTTTGAGATGTACATGATACATCATCTGGTTGTACTACATATTTATCATAAATTTTATATATTATAGTTTGACCATTTAAATCTTTTATTTCTATTTTATCTCCAATACTTAAATCTGGAACATGACTAAAGAATTTATCACTTCTATAGTTGTGTCCAACTATACAGAAATTTCCCACTTCATTTGGTTCTGGTCCCCAGAATTTACAAGGGGATATTTTTAAAAGTTCTTCTAATTGTTCTGCGTTATCTGGCTCACTTCCAAGAATTACTGGATATGTACAGTCAATTGCCGGAATATTTACAGTAGCTACCGCATAATATCTAGTTCCATGTGCTGTTTCTAGCCAATTTATATTATCTCCTGTGTCTTCTTCTACAGGTTCTGAATAAATAACTTCAAAAGGATCTTCTGTATTTAAAATAACTACTATAGAATTATTGGCAAATTTTATAGTTGTATCATCTACACTATTATCTTCAAAACTTAAGTTTGATAATATTTCTTTTGAAATCGCCTCATTTTTGCTTTTATCATATTCTGCATATATATAGTAAGAGAATAAAATGCATACCAAAAAAACAGAAATAAAGAAGTCTATTTTGTACATTCTTTTCTTTCTTTTTAGTTCTGGAGTTATATATAATTTTTCAGATACTAAAATTTGGTTCATTCTCTTTCCTTTCTACATAAATATCAAATTTATTATATCATGCCATAAATTAAGAATCAAGGAAATCTCGCACAATAAATATTACTTTATCATTACAAAATATAGACTTTTTCTTTAAAAAGTATTATAATAGTTTTTAGTGATTATTTCAAAACTGACTATTCTACAATAAGTATATAGAGTAATCATTCTAGAAATTACATTTGCAAACCGTTATTGTCACAACAGAATAAGGAGGTCATGATGAAACAGAAACGGAATTCAAGTGCAGCACCACTTTTTTGGGCTATAATAATCTTGCTCACAATTTTAGGATTGATACTCACAATTTTAGGTGTTAATCCAACAACTTTCCCAGAAGAAGACTCGTCCCATTCAACAAGCGCACCACACCTTAGTACAGACGTACTTGCTGATTTAGAGACAACAGTAAAACCTGAAACAACATTAAATCCAGGACCTATGATTCCCTCTGATTCACCTTCTGTTTCAGAAATCATAGAACCGACTGAATCTGAAACAGAACCAGCCCCCAAGGATGAATCCGAAACAACTGTTATTCCTGAAGAAATTCCTAAATCAACAGGAACTATTTATCTAACATTTGATGACGGACCGTCCTTAAAAATCACTCCGCAAATCTTAGACATTCTTAAAGAAAACAACATCAAAGCAACCTTCTTTATAGTAGATTATCAAGTTGGCTCTGAACGAGAGCAACTCGTAATTAGAGCATTTAATGAAGGTCATACAATCGGATTACACGGCTCATCACATACGTATTCAAAAATATACTCTTCTCTTGAGGCTTTAATCGAAAATTTCGAAACTCTTCAAGAAAAAGTATATAATTCTACAGGATATCATTCAAACATTATTAGATTTCCTGGTGGCAGCTCAAATACCGTTAGTAAACATTATTGCGAAGGTATCATGACTGAAGCTGTAGAATACTTTTCTTCAAATGATTTCGTTTATTTTGATTGGAATGTTGATTCTCAAGACGCAGGCGGAACTACAACAGCTGGTGGAGTTTTCGAAAACGTAACATCAAGCATAATCCCTGGTCGAAACAATATTGTGCTTATGCATGACACTGGAAGTAAGTCTCATACTTTAGAGGCTCTTCAGTCAATAATCGATTGGGCAATTGCAGAAGGATACGAATTCAAAGCAATTACAGAAGAAACTCCGCAAGTAACACATCGAATTGCAAATTAGTCAAATCTAAAAATGCGTTTCCTCTTGGAAACGCATTTTTCTTTTTTACTACTATATTTTAAAAATCTTCTTCAACTAAAGGTTTTCTTATTTTTGCAATCTTTTTTACTTTTTTGAATACAACTTTTGGTTTGGTTTCATTTGTTTTCATTTCTTGTATTTCATTTTTAACTTTTTTATTTACTTTAGTCTTTTTTATATCTGTGAATAGTGATTCTTCTTCATCAGCTCCATATAATATATTTGATTTTCTATTTTTTTGATTAAATTTTTCTAGAACATCAGAATTCTTATATTTTTCTCCAAATATATCAAATTCTTCATCATCACTTTGGAAATTTTGTACTAAGCTATCTATCATATCATCTGCTGAATTATAATCTACATCTTCTATGTCTTCTGCTACATCTTCTTCGTTAACATTATAAAAATCATTGTCTTCTTCGTTATAATCTTCTTGTTCTTCATCATCTATTAATTCTTCTTGATTTTTAATGTCTCTTGATTTATTAGTATCTATAAATAATTTTTCATCATCATCTTCTATAGCAACTTTTTTCTTTACTTTTTTTACTGCCACTTTCTTAGTCTTTTTCTCCGGAATTTCTTCTATTTCAAAAGGAATTTCTTCTTTTTCTTCTACAACTGTTTTTACTTTTGCTTTTTTGTTTTTTTCACTTGCTTTTTCTTCTATAATTTCTGATTTTATAGTATCTTCTTGAATTTCATTTTCTACACTTTCAAAATCTTGATATTCATCTGCTTTTATTACATCGAATTCATCAACATTTCTTCCAAGAATTTCTGTAACTGTTTTGTAGAATATTGTAAATATTTCTCTTATTCCTTCAATTCTCCAATAATTTGAATTTATTAATGTAGCAGTATTTAAGTTTACACGATTTTTTTCTCTTTTAAATCTTTCATCTTTTTCTTGAATATCTATTAAGTAGCTTTTATTATATAGTTCTTTATAAGCTTTTTTTGTAGATTTATTTGTAATCTCTTTTATTAATAATTCAAATAAATTATTTATTTGAATTACGTCAGCTTCAAAGTTTTCACATGCTTCACTCATCAATCTATTATGTGATTTTCTACCATGGATTATTGTCATTCTTTCATAATCCAAAAATTGTGTCATATAATCTTTTACAGCATAAATAAAATCCATTTTTGCTTTTTCATTTCTTGCGTATTTTTTATGCAATTCGATTTTTGTTGCACCTTCTTCTATGTCAGCTAATAATTTTGTCATTTTATCATATATAACAAGATATCCTGCTACTTCTTTTTTTGCAATATCAATACCGAACATTGTTGCATCTCTAATAACATCTTCATTAAATGGAATTTTTTCATTTTTTCCGTTAGCTTCTAACTCAGCTATTATATCTTCAGCATTTTCAAATTTTGCAAATTCTCTTGCTTCTTCTATTATTTCTTGAGGAATTGAATCATAATTGCTTATTGCAATTTCATAAGCATCATTATAAGCTTTTTCAGCCATTTTTTTATATCTTTTACACTTTGAAAGTTCAAATCTTTTTTCATTATAAACAGTTAAAGCATTTATTAATTTCTCTTTTACTTCAACCATTTCTTTATTATTTTTTTCTACATCTGCTTCAATTTTTTCGATACATTTTCTTGTTTCTTCGATTTTAGCTTCAATATTGTTGAACATCAAATTTCTATTATATTCTAATTTTACACTTTTTTCATATAATTTTTTTTGTGAGGCTTGTACTAATCTAATTTTTTTCAAACTTTCTTCAAACTCTTCTGTTGCTGTAAGTTCTTTTTCATAGTTAATTTGATACTTTTCAAGTTTTTCAACTAACTCACAATAATTATTAAAATTATCTCTTATATTTCCTTCTCTTCTGTATCCCAAAAGGTTTTCGAAATATCTTTCTAATACTATTGCACTTCTTTCATACATTTCTTTTTAGCCCCCTACAAGTTTTTATTTTTTCTCATTATATAAGAATTTACTAAAAATGTCTATATCAAATTTAATAATTTTAGACAAATTTTATGCTAATATTATGAGTAAAATTTAGCTTAATTAAAACTCTTAATACTCTCTATTTTTCCACAAAACTTCCATTTTTATATATTTTATGGTATAATATTATTATAAATCTTGAAAGGGGCTGAATTTATGTGGTTCTTAGAATGGCTTGCCAAAACGTGGTTTGTCTTCGTAATCATCCTTCCAGCTGTAATCGCAATCTTTTGGTTTCTGATGACTCCATTGCTTCGCTTTATAGGATTTTTATGGGAGCACAAGTTCTGGGTCTTTCTGATTATCCTGATTCTTTGCTGGATTTTCTAAAGCTCGATGGAGACTGGCAATTGCCACATCCCAAGACATCATCTTTCTAAGCTTCGGCTGAAAAAGGTGGTGTCTTTCATTTTATAATAAACTCAAGATTTTAAGTTTATTTAATAATTATATCTATTTCTAAAAAGAATAAGCGGTCGCCCCAAAGAGCAACCGCTTTTGCATCAATAAAAAAGTTTGTCTAATTTCAGATAACGAGATTTACTTTAAATAAATACGATATTTCATAACCTCATATCTTACATCATATTCATCCAAAAGTGCAAGTTCCTTTTTGTTAAGACGCTTGATACAAGATCTTTTTCCTCCTTTACGAAGGAAATGAAGTTCCTTCAAAACTCCACGCACATCATTTGCATTACACCACGTTCTTGTTTCGATCCAGTACAGGTAATCAGTCACCTTAAAACCTAATCTCCGCAAAAACTCAGCCTGCTGTTCAGTTATCTTCAGAGTAAGATGTTTCTTCCCAGCGTTTTTGGCTTGGTATACTTCGTGCTTAAGTTGCGAATTGTTGTAAGCCATAGTACACCTCCATACTTTATTTGATGCGAAACTCCTAAACGGATTTTCTTCTATATTATAAAGAGGTTTCCCCAATATTTCAAGCTTTTTTTCAAATAAAAATAAAAAGCACATTGCTTTTTTAGCAATATGCTTCTTGTTTTTAATACAACTGTGAACCTGTTAATGTGTCTTTTATAACAATATTAACAACTGTTCCTTCTTCTACTTCTGTTTCATATGTTGGTTCTTGTGAAACAACAATTCCAGAAGTTCCATCTATTTGAACATTTAAATTCTTAGATTTTAAAGAATTTATTGCTTGTTCTGCTGTCATATCTTTTACATTTGGTACAACTGTTTTATTTCTTACATCTTCATCAGAAGTATAGATACAAACAACTGCGCCTTCTTGTAATCTCATTCCATATTTTGGAACTTGATCTACAACTAATGTTGTATTTGGATCTAGACTTGAATTACAAATTACATTAAATCCTAAATTTGCTAATTGTTGTTTTGCTTCTGTTATAGTCAAATCTTTTATTTTTGGTACTGTTATTAAAGAATTTGTCGTTTCTAATTCTTCTTCAGATGTTGCAGTTGATTCAATACCTAAATATGGTAAAGTTTCTGATAAAATTTTTGACACAAAAGGTGCTGCAACTTGTCCACCTTGGTGATCCGCACTTTCTTGTAGTCCATACAAAGTAAATAAAACTACTACTTGTGTATTTTCTATTGGAGATGCCGCTATAAAAGAGGCTGCATACCCATCTTCTTTTTTATCTGGTCTTGGTTCTGATGTACCACTTTTTCCTCCAATTGAATAACCTGCAACTTGTGCTCTTTTTCCAGTTCCATCAGTTACAACAGATAACATCATATTTTTCACTTTATCTGCAGTATCTTTAGAAACAACTTGTCTTACAACTTCTGTTTCTATAACTTCAATACTTCCTGTATCTGTATTTTCTATTTGTTTTACAATTTTAGGTTCTACTAATTTACCATCATTACAAATTGCTGAAATTGCAGTTACTAATTGTAATGGAGATATTTCAAATCTTTGTCCAAATGAAGTTGTTGCAAGTTCTACTGGTCCCATATCTTCTAATTTAGTAAAAATTCCTTTATATGCTTTTGCTATATCATTTCCTAATGGTTCAAATAATCCAAAAGCTTGGAAATATTTATATAAAGTGCTTGCTCCAATTCTTTGGCCTAATTGCATAAATGCAGGGTTACAAGAATTTTGAAGAGCATCTCTTAAAGTTTGACCTAAATGTGGTTGAGCTCTCCAACAATTAATAGGAACAGGTTCATCATTATCTATTGCAACAACATAAGATCCTGTACAATAAAAATCATTTACTGTGTCTGTTTGTACCAATCCTTCTTCTAAACCAACAGCTGCTGTAATTAATTTAAATGTCGAACCTGGTTCATAAGTTCCTGAAACAGCTTTATTTTTCCATACATTTAAAAGAGACTCACTTCTTTGGCTAGATTCTAAAGCCTTCCAGTCCTCTTCTGTATATCCTGTACTAGTATAACTTGAAGGTGTATTTAAATTATAATCTGGACTTGTAGCCATTGCCAAAATATCTCCAGTTTGAGGATTCATTATAATTACATTTCCAGCTGTTGCTGTTGGATTTTCAGCCATAGCTTGTTTTAAATATTTTTCAGCTGTTCCTTGTATTATTGTATCTATTGTTAGATAAATATTATTTCCATTTTCACTTCTTACATATTGTTCATTTTCATCTGAAATTGCCATTCCTGTACCATCAACAGTTGTTACAATTTTCCCTGCAACACCAGTTAAAACATCATCCCATCTCTCTTCAATTCCAGTTTGTCCCGAATTGTCTGTTCCACAAAAACCAATTAAGTTTGAAGCCAAATTATCATATGGGTAATATCTTTTTGAGTCCTCATCTATATTTATCCCTGCTGTAATCTTATTTTCTGACATCCATTTCTTTAATTTATCTACTTTATCTTTTTCAACTTTTTTCTCAACTACAATAACAGATTTCCCTTTATTTAGCTTTTCCATCATTTCTTCATAAGTAACATTGAATATTTCTGACATTCCTTTAGCTATTACTTCATTTTCTACTTTTTTATTATTAGAGTATGTGAGAAATCCTGGATTTATAGAAATTGTATCTACAGCTATACTTTGAGCTAAAACTTCTCCTTTACTGTCATAAATCTTTCCTCTTTTAGGACTTATTATTTGAGAATTAATTTGTTGATTATATGCTTTTTTACTTAGTTCTTTTCCTTCTACAAATTGAATAATTGCTAAATGTCCAGCAACAATGATAAATCCAAGTGTAGCAACAACACCACAAGCTATTAATCTCATATTGAAAAAGAAATTTTCTTTTTGTTCATTATTATTATTTTTTTTCTTTATCATTTGCACCACCTTCTATTTAAAAGCACTTATTATTGCATCAAATAGCATAACAACAATATCTACAAGTGATTTTACAATAAAATTTTCTTCATATATTTGTGTTAACAAATTTCTTGTTGGTGGTAATAGCCAAATTAATGTACATGTTATTATTATTGCTAATATCGTTATTAATAATTTTTTTACTCTTTTCCATGTCCAAGGCTCTTTTACAGAATATCCCATTTTTCTTAAGTAATTATTATATGCTTCATTATAAGCTCTATTATATTCTTCTTCAGCTTTTTTTGCTTTCTTTAAATTCCCCTTGAATTCTTTTTCTGCTGCTTTTTTTATATTCTTTTTCTCAGCATCACTTAGTTCTATTTCTGATCTGCTCTCATCTTCATATTCTTCATGCTTCTCTACTTTTTTATATTTTGTATTAGTATTTTTTTGAGTATTATCTTGCAATGGAGTTTGAAATTCTTGATTATTATTTAGCTCAGGTTCTTCTTTTTCTTTCGCTTCTTCTTTAGATACTTCTTGTTTTACAGTAACATTTTTAATTAATTCTTCGGCTCTTTTTTGTGCAAGATCATTGTCATATTTTTCTCTTTTTGCATCATCAGACAAAATGTCATAAGCTAATTTCAATTTTTTTAAAATTAACTCATTTTCATTTCTTATTTCTTCTGATTGATTTGGTTCAATTTTATAGTCATTAACTAATTTTAAATATGATTTTTCAATTTCTTCTTTAGATGCATCTTCTTTTACTTCTAATAAATCATAAACAGTTACAATAGCCATACAATAATACTCCTAACAAAATATTCATAAAAATTATATCATTATAATTTTTATGTATCAAGCAATTTCATAATTCAAAATTTAAATGTTATAAAAATATGTAGCTTCTAAATCAGCTTCAAATACTAATAATCCTAATGGATATTTTTTATAAGCTTGTCCTAATGTTGTATATAGTTCTTTTGGTTCAGAAAATCCCATATGCCATCTGATACAATATTTTTCTTCACTTGTCAATTTTATATATTCTGTAAGCATCATTACACTTTTTTCACCATGTCCATATGGTATTGTATCTTCAACAGTATAGTATGGAACTTTTTCCCATTCTCCAAATTCATTTTTAGCATTTCTGTAATCAACTTTATAAAAATTCACTTTACAAATATCATGTAATAAAGCAATTATTATTATTGATTCTTCTGATACTTCTATAGGAAAACTTGATTTTTCTACTTTTTCTTTTAATATTTCATAAACTTTCATACTATGTTCTAACAAACCACCTTCATAATTTCCGTGGAATCTTGTACTTGCTGGTGCTTTAAAAAAGTCTGTTTTTTCTATAAATTCAATTAATTTATCCATTCCTTCTCTATTTGTACTTCTTAATAAATTTAAAAATTCTTCTTTCATTTTTTATATCATAATTATTAATTATGATTTCTCCTCTCAAATATTTTTTTGTAATTGTATCATATAACTTATAAATTTAAAATAGTTTATCTTTTATATATTTAAATATTAAAATAAAGCGTCAATTTTATTTTAATTTATTTTGTCACTTTTTTATTTCTTATTTTTCATAAACTCTAATATATTGGTTGAAAGATTTTTATTTTCTTGGAGTTCTTTATATAAAATATCTTCATTTGATTCCTTAGCAAACAAATACATTTGAAGAATTTCTTTTAAATTAATTTCTAATGCATTGCAAATTAATATAAATTTGTTTAAGCTAACTCCATTTGTTCCTTTTTCTAATTGATTAATATATGAAGGAGCCATTAAAGTCATTGTTGCCATTTCTTCAATTGATATTTTTTTCTTTATTCTCCACTCTTTAATCATATTACCAATTTCTTTATTAAACTCTTTTCTGTGAGTAAATATATAATTATTTACTTTTAAAACTTCTAAGCTTATATTTTCCATTAGAATCACCCTTTCATTATAAATTTTATAAATAATACTACAAACATTTGTTCTTGTCAATATATAAAAAAATAATATTAGGTTTTTCCTAATATTATTTAAAATTCAGGTATGTATTTAATTATTCAGCTACTGGTGCTTCAACTGGGCAAACTCCTGCACATGTTCCGCAATCAATACATGTAGCTGGATCAATAACATATTTATCTGCTCCTTGAGAAATACAGTTCATTGGGCAAGCTCCTGCGCATGCTCCACAAGAAATACATTTTTCATTAATTTTATATGCCATAATAAAAGCCTCCTTTCATAAATTTCCTTACTATCTATTGTATTTCTATTTTTCATAGAATTATAATAGTCTTTTTGCAATTTTCTTAACTTGACGCATTACTTGTTTTTCGTCTAAATTAAGCATTTTTCTATTTTGCATTATAACTTTTCCGTCAATCATTACTGATTCAACATCAGCCCCGTTTGATGAATATACTAAATTTGCACATATATCATTTGCTGGGCACATATGTAATTTATCTGTTTTTATAAATATCATATCAGCTTTTTTTCCTGGTTCTAAAGATCCTATTTCATTTTCCATTCCTAGTACTTTAGCACCTTCTATTGTAGCCATTTTTAATATATCATAAGCAGATATTGAACTTGGTTCCATTGTGTTTACTTTTTGAAGATATGCTGCAGTTTTCATTTCTTCGAACATATCCATGGTTGTTGTACTTCCTATTCCATCAGTTCCAAGTCCTATATTTATACCATTTTTTCTTAGTTTTACTACATCACAAATTCCTGATGATAATTTACAATTACTAATTGGATTATGTGATATTCCACCTTTAATTTTCTTTAAGATTTCTATATCACTATCAGAAACATAAATTCCATGAGCTAAAACAACTGGTACATCAAATACATCTAAATCATTTAAATATTCTGTACTTCTTTTATCATATCTTGATTTTATTTTTGTTTCTTCATCTATAGTTTCTGCTAAATGGATGTGTAATCCTGTATTTAATTCTTTGGCTAAATCAACACATAATTTTATTGTATCTGGATTACAAGTATGTGGAGCATCTGCTGAAACGTAAATTCTAATTTTACCATTTTCATCAGTATTATATTTTTTTGCATATTCTCTAGTTTGTTCTACTTTATCTTTTATAGAATCATCCTTTATACACCAAGCTACAACTGCTCTTAAACCTGTATCGTTAATTGCTTCAACAGTTTTATTCATTCCTAGATACATATCATTACAAGTAGTAGTTCCAGATTTTATCATTTCTAAACAAGAAAGATATGAATTCCAATAAATGTCTTCGGGTTTTAATTTATCTTCTACTGGAAAGATTGCACTTTCTAGCCAATCCATTAGCTTTTTATCTGTTTTATAGCCTCTAAAAATACTCATCGCTAAATGAGTGTGAGTATTTATTAAACCAGGCATTACAAGCATATTTTTTGCATTGATTTTTTCATCAACTTCAATTTCTTTATCTATATCTTTTTCAATTTTCTTTATTATATTGTTTTCTATTAGTATATCTTTTTTCTCAATATTAGGCACTTCCCCTACCATGTCTAATACGTAAGCATTTGTTACAAGTGTTCTCATCTATGTTCCCCTCAAAGTTATCATGAATTTATTCTTTAGTTAACATCCTTTTTGCGCGCAAAATGCCCTAATTTTGGCGCAAAATTACAAATTAAATATCATCTTGTGTTGTGTTTTTCTTGTCGTCTCTTTCCATTCTTTCTAGTTTTCTTAATTCTTCTAGGTCTTCTGCACTATCAACATCAAGTTTTTCATCATCAACGACAGCATCTTTAATAACGACTACATCTTTGGCTTCATGTTTTTTGAAATAAACATCATCACCATCTTGATATTTAACTCTAATAACTTCTTTTAGAGTTTCCACAGAGGCAACTTCACCTGTTCCTTCTGAAGTTTTTACTATTGCTCCTATTTTTGGTAATCTGCTTAATTTTTCTTCATATACTTCTTGTTCATATTTTAAGCAGCACATTAATCTACCACAATTCCCAGAAATTTTAGATGGATTTAAAGAAATATTTTGCTCTTTTGCCATTTTTATAGAAACTGTTTCAAAGTTTCCTAAAAATGAACAACAGCATAGTTCTCTACCACAAATTCCATTTCCACCACATCTTTTAACTTCGTCCCTTACACCAATTTGACGAAGCTCTATTCTTGTTCTAAAAATTGCAGCTAAATCCTTTACAAGCTCTCTAAAGTCAATTCTTTTATCTGCTGTAAAATAAAATATAACTTTAGATCCATCATATTTATATTCAACATCAATAAGCTTCATAGGTAATCCATGAGCTTCTATTTTATCTAAACATGTTTTAAATGCGTCTTTTTCTTTTGCTTTATTTTGAACACGCATTTTTTCATCTTTTTCTGTTACTATTCTAACAACTTTTTTTAGTGGTTCTGTAACTTCGTTATCATCTACTTCTTTTCTTGCAATTACAACTTCACCGTATTCTTCTCCCATTGCTGTATCAACTATTACATTCATACCTTTTTCTAATTGTAAATTTTCTGGATCAAAATAATATATTTTACCAGGTCTTTTGAATCTAACGCCTGTTACAATTTTCATTTAATTCCTCCCACATTTTAAATAGCAAATTATCTATTGTCATATCAAAATTACTATTTGATTTTAGCCTATCAGCACAAATATTAACATATTTTATGCAATCTATATATTTTTCATTTTCATTATATTTAGAATATAAACATACTGTAATGTAATCTAATATATCATAAATATTTTCTTTATCATATAGAATTTTACCATCTAACATTATTTCTATTATATCTTTTTTTACTAAGTTTGATACTAAAGTATCAATTGCATCATATTTTTCTTTTGAATCTTTTAACTTTATTGCTTTTCCTATACTTCCATAAAAAGATTTTAGAAGATTTTCAGATACTTCTTGGTACCCTAGTTCTTCTTTAGCATATTTAAGCAATTCTTTATCTTCAATATTTTTGAATTTTACACTCATACATCTTGATTTTATTGTATTTAAAATCACATTTTCATTTGATGAGATTAGTATTATTATTGCGAATTCTGGTGGTTCTTCTAATGTTTTAAGTAAGCAATTTTGAGCTTCTTTTGTCATTTTATCGCAATCATTTATAATATAAACTTTTTTATTTGAAACAATAGGTTTTTCTATAACTTTTTCAGTTATTTGTCTTATTTCTTCAACTTTAATTGTCTCTCCTGCTTCATTTATTAAATAAAAATCCGGATGATTAAAACCATCAAAACAAGTACATGATTTGCAATTACAAGTATCATCTGCATCTTGCAAACATAGAATCTTTTTTGCAAAAGCTTTGGCTACAAGTAATTTTCCTATACCACTTGTTCCTAAAAATAAGTAACTATGTAAAATATTTTTTTGTTTAACACTTTTTATTAAATAATCTTTAACTTCTGTATTACCAATAATATTTTTAAACTCCAATTATTTTACTCCTAATCTATTTTTCCAAATTCACTAGCTGGCCAGAATCTAAAACGAACAATTCCTTCTAATTTTTCAAAAGGAATACAACCAGTTTCTCTACAGTCTTTACTTTTTGTTCTATTGTCTCCCATTGCAAAGAAATATCCTTCAGGAACTATAAAATCATAAAATACAGATGATTCTGTTACAACATCCTCTGATAAATATTTTTCTTCTTGAGGAATCCCATTAACATATACCTTGTTATTCTCTATTTTAACGTGATCACCTTCTAAAGCAATAACTCTTTTTATGTAACTTTTTTTAGTTGTTTCTATACAATAATAAACAAATTTGCTAAATATATTTTTTGGTTCATTATCATATACTGCAACAGGATTTGTTTGATCTGCATTAAATTGTTCATATTCTTTTGAAGGAGCTTCAAAAGTAACTATATCACCTACTTGAGGTTTTTTCTTAGTTATTCTAAAAGTTCTGTCTAATATTAATCTTTCATTGTGTTTTAGAGTTGGGAACATTGATCTTTGTTGTACTATTGTTGGTGTTGCAACAAAGTATCTAAATAACAGTGCTAATACTAAAGCAATTATTATGCAATAAACCCATTCTAATATATCTTTAACTTTTTCGCTCATCTAGCTTCCTTCTTTCTTATTTTCAAAACGAATTATACATTACTTTAATTATATTTTCAAGTAAATTAGATATTTCTATTTTTATTTTTTTGTATTTGTTTTTGTTGATTTTGCAGATTTCTTTGTTGTTTTTCTAGCTGTTGTTTTTGTTTTCTTTTCATTATTTTTTTCTTTGATTTCTTTTGCTTTCTTTTCTGCTTCTTTTCTAACAGAAACTGCTCTTGTTTTCTTTACTTTATCATCTGTTTTTTTAGTAGTAGTCTTTTTTGTCGTTTTTGACTTTCCTTCTGCTTTTTTTTCAGTATTTTTTCTTGTTGTTTTTGGTTTTGCCTCTGTTTTTTTAGTTGTTGCTTTTTTAGTTGTAGTCTTTTTAGTAGCTGTTTTTCTTATAGTTTTTGGTTTTTCTTCTTCTTTTTTTGTTGTTTCAATATCTTCTTCAAAGTCATAACCTTTTACATTACCAATTGCTTCTAATTCTTCATTTACTGCTACAGTATCAAAAACCATAGTTGAGCTATTAGAGTTTTCGTAATCATATGCTTCATATGTTTCCTCTTCTTCAAACTCTTCGTATATTTCGTCTTCTAGTTCTTCATCTAAATTAGTTTCAAATTCTGGTTCTTCATATTCATTTTCATAAGAAGTATCTTCAATATCTTCCTCTACTTTTTCTAATTTTGATAAGTCTATTCTTTCTATTACTGCTGTTTTATCAAATTCTTCTAAATATCTATCGTTTTTTGATATTTCTTTATTAAAATCAAAAGAAGAATTACCAAATGTACTAGTTTGATTCATTTCATCTTCATAATCATTTTTTAATGATTTAAAATCAGCATAAGAGTCTTCATTTTCTTCATTATGACGCTTTTTAGTAATTTTTTCTTTTCTTTTTCCTTTTTCTTCATACTTATCTAATTTGTAACCTAGCAATAGTACTAATCCAACCATTCCCATTGCTATTAAAAGTAATATTAGTTTTCCAGAACTCATAATTTTCTCCTCTACTATTCTTCAGACTTTTTTTCTTTTATATTTTTAGGTTGTTTTGTAGGAATTCTAATAACAACTTCTGTTCCTTTTCCAACCTCACTTTTTATATCTATCATACCATCATTTCTGTCTAATATTTCTTTGGCAATTGAAAGACCAAGTCCAGTTCCACCCATTTCTCTTGTACGTGCTTTGTCTACTCTATAGAATCTTTCAAATATTTTATCCAAATCATCTTTTGGTATACCTATTCCTGTATCTATAATTTTTATATATGCATCATTATAAACAAACCCTACATATACTTTTATACTTCCTTGTTCTGGTGTATATTTTATTGCATTTGTCAATATATTTAATACTACTCTTTCAATTCCATTTTTATCTGCATATACTAGTGGAACATCTGATGTTACAAAACACTCTCCAGATTGAGATTTCTTTTTCATTTCTAAATCTAATCCCTCAAATGTATATTTTACAAGCTCACCCAAATCAAATTCTGTTTTTTCTGTTTTGATTTTTGATGTATCATATCTAGATAAAGTTAATAAATCGCTAACTAATCTTGACATTCTTTGAGCTTCTGTTGAAATTCTTTCTAAAAATTTCTTTCCGATTTCGTTATCTACATCATTTTCTAAAAGAGTATCAGCATATCCCATTATTGATGTAATTGGAGTTTTTAATTCATGAGATACATCTGCAACAAATCTTTTTCTCATTGTGTCAAGTTTAACATGCTCTGTAATATCTTGTATAACAACAATTACTCCGGCTGGTCTATCATTTTCATTTTTAAATGGTGCAAAAAATAAATTTATTGTTCTATCTTCTACGTTTATTTTTTGTTCTGATGAAGTCCAATTCTCTAAATAAATAATTTTCTCTAAGTTTATATCTACATTAAATTTATCAAAAATCTCATCAAAACTTCCTTCTTTATCTAAACCCAAAAAAGTTTTTGCTGCTGGATTTATGTGTATTATTTTACCTTCTATATTAAAAGCAATAATACCATCTGTCATATGAAGTAATATCGTTTCCATTTGCTTTTTTTGTCTTGTTGCTTCGTTAAGATTTTCTTTTAATTCATTATTCATATTATCAAAAGCAGAAACTAAATCATTTATTTCATTTTTCTTTTTTCCACCATCACCTAAATATTTGATTCTTTCGCTTTTTGTTGCTTGTTCTGCACTTTTAACTAAATTAGAAATTGGAGCTATTATTACTTTAGAAACAAACAGTCCTACAAGTATCATTAAAAATATGAAACCTGCTAAAAATGCTCCTGTAATTATTTTTGTTTGATAAATCTGTTCTCCAATATTTTCAGATATTCCGAATATTTTCTGTAGCTTGCATTGCTATATTTTGAAGCTGTTGCAAATTACATATTGAAACAAGTCCAAATGCCGTAATAGCAACAATTCCTACTATCGAAAATGCTAGGATTATTTTTATTTGTATGCTCTTTAACATCCTTTTCTCCCACATTGGTTTATTTTCTCTATGTATTATATACTTAAGCCCTTATTTATTCAAGCAAATATGAAAAAAACGAGTAACATTTTTTATACAAAATTATTACTCGTCTTTTATCTAATTTTTACTACATTTTTTATTTAAAATATCTATTTATTAAACTTTTGATGCAATAAATAGAATAACGCCGCATAATGCACATCATGATCAATTAGTTCGGTTGACTTTTCTTTCCACATCTTTTCTAAAATTTTAAAATCAATATATTTAATTTCAGAAACTTCATCATCAGTAAATTTACACTCTTCTATTTTCACATCTTTTTCGTATAAATAAACATCATTTATTTCATTTTCATAATAATTTTCTCTAACTTGTTTTTCACTTTTTATCGCAAAAAGATAATTTAAACAATTCAAGTCAATTTTTAATCCCAGTTCCTCTTCACCTTCTCTTAATATAGCTTCAGTCAAAGACTCTCCTCTTGATACATGTCCTGCAAAAGAAGTATCCAACATATTAGGATATGTTTTCTTATTGGCATTTCTTCTTTGGACAAGAAGTTCACCTTTACTATTTACAATCCAAACATGTATTGATTTGTGAAACATTCCTTTTTCATGAGCAATGTTCCTATCAATAGATTCTCCTGTAGCTTCTCCAAATTTTGAAAAAATATCTAAATATTCCATTTTTCCTCCTTTAATTTTATTATATTTTTAAACACAAAAAAGCTAGACACTTTCGTATCTAGCTTCAATTTTTAACTTTTATCTGTAACGTAGTATCCTACTCCTCTTTTTGTTATAAGAATTTTTGGATTTGCTTTATCTTTTTCTATTTTGTCTCTAATTCTGTTCATTGTTACATCTATTGTTCTTATTGCACCAACATATTCTTCATATTCCCAAACTTCACGAAGTAACATTTCTCTTGTTACAACTTGTCCTGGTTGACTTGCTAAATATTTTAGAACATCAAATTCTTTTTTAGTTAAATTAATAACTTCTCCTTTTACTTTAGCTTCAACTTTTTTTAGGTCTAAAGATAAATCACCAACTCTTATAATATCGTTTTTATCCTCAGCTTTTCTATTGTTCATATCTATGTTGGCATTTAATTCAGCTTTTCTTAAATTTGCTTTAATTCTAGCCATAACTTCTCTTATTTGGAAAGGCTTAGTTATATAGTCATCTGCTCCCATTTCTAATCCAACTATTTTATCTGATTCTGTATCTTTAGCTGATATCATTAGTATAGGAATATTTGATATGTTTAATGCATATCTAATTTTTTTACACACAGATATTCCGTCCATTTTTGGTATCATAACATCTAAAAGAATTAAATCTGGTTTTTCATTTATAGCCATTTCCACTGCTGTTACACCATCATAAGCTTCTAATGTATTATACCCTTCTTTTTGTAAGTTAAATACTAATAACTCCATTATACTTTGTTCGTCATCTACTACAAGTATAGTTTTTTTGTCTTTTTCAACTATTTCTTCCACAAAATTACCGCCTTTCTAAAAGAAATTATCAAATATTACTATTTCTCTTATATCATATTTAACAATTTTGTACAAGTTTTTTTTCAAATTTATTACATAAAAATTTCTATATTGTAAATTTTTCCATCATCAACTAGTTCAACCTCTTTATTTTCAATAGTTTTACCATTTAACAAAAACTTATTAATTCCTACATTTTTTTCAAAATTATTCTTAATTTTTATATTATAAAGAGTGGTTTTGTATTTATATTGAATTTCATACTCTTTCCATTTTTTTGAAACACATGGTTCAATCCTTAAAAATCCATTTTCTATTTTTAAACCTAATATATATTCTAGTATTGCTTTATAATACCAACTACTTGAACCAGTGTACCAATTCCATCCTCCTCTTCCAATTAAATCTTTATTACTGTATAAATCCGCTTCGATAACATATGGTTCTAGTTTGAATCGTTTGGCTTCTTCTCTATTTTTTGAATGATTTATTGGATTTAATATTTCTGCAATCTCCAATGCTTTTTCTCCAAATCCAAGCATAGCTTCTGCAATTAAAAGCCAACAAGCACCATGAGTATATTGCCCTCCATTTTCTCTTATTCCTGGTGGATAAGATTTTATATATCCTGGATTTACATTTGATTTTTCAAACGGTGGATCAAACAATTTTATAATTTTATTTTCTCTATCTATTAAATAATTTTCTGCTTCTGAAATAGCAATATATTTTTTATCATTTTCTCCCGCATCAGAAATAACAGACCAACTTTGAGCAATGCTATCAATTCTACATTCTTCAGAATTGATACTTCCAATTTCTATGCCATCATCAGTAATTGCTCTTTTAAACCATCTACCATCCCAACCTTTTGTGTTTAGATTCCTTTTTAATGTTTCTTTTGCAGCAGAATATTTAAATACTAAATCTTCTCTATTTTTTTCTTTGCATATTGGAATAAATTTATTCAAAATATCATATAAGAAAAATCCAAGCCATACACTCTGCCCATTTCCTTTTGAACCTATTTTACTAAAGCCATCATTCCAATCTCCTACTCCTATTTTTGGAAACGGTTCAATACCTTTTTCTAAAGTACAATTAATTGCTCTTATACAATGATTGAAAATTGGTTCTTTTATATTGCTTCCATAATATAAATTATATTTTTCATCTTCACTTTCTTTTAAAATTTCACCACTTAAATATTCAATATTTTCATCTAAAATCGATTTATCATTTTCAAAATTTATATATTCAATAACTGCATAAACAAGCCATAATAAATCATCAGAAAATCTTGTCCTAATTCCTTTTTTTGTTTCATTATGCCACCAGTGTAACACGTCTCCTTCAACAAATTGATGTCTTGCACAATTTATAATCTGTTTTTTTAGATATTCAGAATTGATATATTTTATTCCTAAACAATCTTGAAGTTGATCTCTAAAACCATAAGCTCCCCCTGATTGATAATAGCCTGTCTTTCCTAAAATTCTACTTGCTAAAGTTTGATAAACGAGCCATCCATTCATAAAAATATTTAATTCTTTTGATGGTGTTTTTACCTTTATTGTATCTAAAATATCATTCCAAATTGCTTTTGTCTTTTCTTTTTCTATTTCAACATTTTCATCCAATTTATATTTGCTCGAAATCTCTAAAATTTTATTTTCATCGTTTTCTTCTCCTATTACAATATTAAATTTCTTATCTTCTAATTTTGATAATTTCATAACAAATTCAATTCCCACACACGAATCTTTTCCGAGTCCATCAGAACAATTTAAATTTCTATATAATGCATCTGGATTCAAAACATCACCATTTCCAAAAAAGTCATTTTTATCACCTGTAAATGAATTTATTTTCAAATTACTTGTTATAAACATTGTTCGATTTTTAAAGCACTCTTCTCTAAACGCGTTTTTAATTTTTAAAAAGTTTTCTTGTTTCTCTACTTTTAGATTTCCATTTGTTAAATATTCTTCTTCTCCCAAAACAGTTTTTATATATACAACAAATTTTATTTTTCTTTCTTCATTTATAAGATTTTTTATTCTAAAATGAAGTACTTTTAATGATTCTTCATTTGGAACAAATATCTCAAGCTCTTGTCTTAAATTATCATTAGAATTTAATAATTTTGTATAACCAAATCCATGTGTTATATAATAATAATTTTTATTTGGTATTACTCCTGAATTCAATGTCCAAATTTCTTTATTATCTTCATCTTTTAAATAAAAAATTTCTGACGGCACATCTAAAATTCTATCATTATTCCATGCAGTTAAACGATTTAACCTGCTATTTTTATCCCATGTATACCCACCTAAATTATCTGTCACAACAGTCCCAAAGAACTTATTTGCTAATATATTACACCAAACTGCTGGTAAAATATTTTCCGGATTTTTATAAACTTTATATTCTCTTCCATCTTCTGAAAACCCACCATATGAATTATCAAAAAGTAATTTTTCTTTTTTCAAAGGATATATTTCTAAATTAGAATTGTAATTTCTATCTTTTTTTAGTAAAATTTCTTCATTTTCTTGTTCTTCCAACTCTTTT
This sequence comes from uncultured Lachnospiraceae bacterium, assembly GCA_964584475.1. Lineage (GTDB taxonomy): Bacteria > Bacillota > Clostridia > TANB77 > CAG-508 > Scatovivens. The sequence continues at coordinate 20,963 of CAZPAF010000004.1, forward strand.
ACAAAAGATTCTAAATCCATTTTGCTAGCATCTACTATACATCTTGCTTTAAACTCCATTACATCAAGGTCTTCTCTTAAAATCTCATCTTTATTTAAAATAAAAATCCCTGTATTAATATCTTTAAGATATTCTAGTTGTTTATTTGAAATTACTGTATTTATATTTTCTTTTACATATCTTTCATAAACATCAATTTCTTCATTTAGAATAACCAAATCAATAAAAACCTTTTTAGCTCTATAATATTCATAAGCTGCTATTATATCTTCTAAAACATATATATCTTCAATATTCTTAAGCTTAACAAGTAAAATTGGATTATCTCCTGAAATACCATATTTCCACAAACTATCGATTTGAAAACTGTCTATATTCGTAACTTTTTTTGATATGGTTGGTTTTAAAATATATTTTAAAAATCTCACATATAAGTCTATTTTTCTTCCATCAATTTGTAAATATTTACTCTCCTCTTCACTTCTTGCTCTTGCAATATTTAAAGTTCTAATTACTTCCTCTTCACTTTTTATATTTTCTAAATTTTCAATAGCTTCATCTTTGGAATCTGAAACAGAAATTAAAAAATTTATATTTGCAATTTCTCTTGCTTTAATCTTTATAGTACGTTTCATTGCTATAATCGGTTCTAATACTTGATAAGTTTCTTTTGAAAAATTTCTTTGACTTTTAATTAACTTTGATATTCCTAAATTCTCTCTTCCTAAATATTTTTCTTTATCAATTTCATATTCAAAATCCACAATTTGTTCATTTTCTGTGTATAAAGTAGTTACTAAATATTTGCATTTTAATGAATCTCTGTCTCGTTTTTCAAAAATTATATTTTCATTTTCTTCATATAATTTCATAAACATTTTATTAAATGCAGGATGAGCATATTCTTGCATTTTTTTGGACAGTGAAGGTTCAAAGTCTACAACAATTTCTAAAACTTCATCAGTATTTCCTAAATTTTCAATTTCCAATCTTCTAATTTCAATTGCTTTATTTGGATCTAAACTTACAATTTCTTCAATTTTTAGATTGTTTTCATTTTTTACAAACTTAGTTTTATCTGGTGCAAAAATAACTTTTGCATTTTCTTTTGAGTCTATAATTTTTCTAGTTTTTACATTTTTAATAAAAAAATTCATTCTTTGTTTTAATTCTGATGTTCTTTTAAAATTATTTACCATTAACCCTTCATATTCACTAATACTATCTCCATAATCATCTATTACAATTTTATATTTTTCATTAGATATAATATTTATATTTTTATATTTCTTATTAGGATTTTCTATAACTCTTTCAATATATGAATTAAAATTAATATTTTTGTTTTTGACAACTTTTTCTTTTTTCTCTTTTGTTATTATAAGCTTACAAGGCATTCTTTCTTGCAATAAAATATTTGTAGCTTCTATTTCTGGATTTTTATTAAATCTTTTTCTTATAATATTATTATTTAAAATATTGTTTATTGAAAGAAATATTAAACCTTGATGATGCGCCATATAAGTTTTTACAATCGCTTTTCCTGATTTTCCAACTCTTGGCATCGTGTAATCAATTGCTTCATAAAAACCATATTTTCCACATCCACCTTCTGCTTGTATATATTTTAAGTTTCTAATTCCCTCTTCAAGTTTATCTTCCAAAGATAAAAAAGTACTATATGGGGAAATTACAATATCCTCTTCTAAGCCCCTTTTAAGACCAAGCCATGGAATTCCAAACGCCTTATATTGATAATTATTATTTAAATCTCTAAGATAGAATGCAGATTCAGAAATCCCCCAAGGAATTTTTAATCTTTTAGCATATTCTATTTGACTCATTACAGAAAATTTGCATGCCTCATCTAACAGACTTCCTTTAAATCTATCTAAATTTATATTTGGCATTAAATATTCAAAAGCAGTTCCTGTCCATGACACTAACCCTTTATATCCATTTAAGCTCGTAAGAGTTCTACTCAAGTTATTCCAATGTTTTGCTTGAATGTCTTTTTTGGCAATAGCAACAATACTTGCTTGCCTTGCTTCAGAAGCCAAAAAATCATAATACGAATCTGTCAATTTATTTTCTTCTAAATTGTATCCTATTGACAACAATTTATTTTTCTCGCTATAAAGTTTAGAAAAGTCCGTATTTTCAATCAAAGTATCTACTAAATTTATAAGATGTTCTAAGTCAGCTTTGTTTTTATTTTCTCTTAAAAATTCTTTGACAACATATAAATATCCCACGAAATTACCACTGTCTACAGTAGAAATATATCTTGGCATAAGTGGCATAAGTGTTTTGGTATTATACCAATTATATAAATGTCCATTCCATTTGCTAAGTCCTGCTATTGTCGCAAAAACTTTATTTAAATATTCAACTGTCTTTTTGAAATTAATAAATTTCAAATCATAAGCAGAAATTATAGCTAACAGCTCTAAACCAATATTAGTTGATGAAGTTCTCCCAACAATTTTTTCATTTCTATCTTCTTGATAATTATCTGACATCAAATAATTATTTTCTTCATTAATATAATCCTCAAAAAAGCTCCAGGTTCTTTTTGCAATTTCTTCTAAATATCTTTTATCATTTTCTAAAACAATTCTTTTTTCTTCTCTGTCTAAACTTATATACCAAGCAATAATAGGAGCACCAATCCATAAAATACCTAATATTCTCCCTACCCAATTAAATGCTGCTAAGAAAAATAAACCTAAAACAAAGTTGGGACTCATTTCCTTATAATAAGAATTCAAATCACTTTTAGAATTTTTTTCTCCATCTTCTGCTGTAACCCATTCTAAAAGCTTGCTTTTCTTTTTCATCCTATACAAACTCTTTAATATACTATCTACATTCTTATAAACTTCATAAGGTAAAAATATTATTTGAAGAAAAGCTCTAATAATACTTATTTTGGTTAAACTTAATTCTTTAGAAAACTTTTTATATGCATAAACCGCACCATATATGTTACTTTCTTTAAAGATTATATAATTCAAAATATCTAAAAAATAAGGAATTACAATTGCTAAAAACCCTATAGATAAAATTAATTGATTTGAAAAATTATCTTTTAAAATATTAAAACATCCAATAGCAATTAAAATAATTGAAAAAAATAGAAGCAAACTTCTTCTTAAATTATCATATATTTTAAATTTTGAAAGCTCGTTTAATTTAATATTTTTTAGCCATTTACTGATTTGCCAATCTCCTCTTGTCCATCTGTGATTTCTCAATATATAAGGAATGTATTTAGTTGGATACCCATCTAATAACATTACATCTGTTAATAAACCACAACGCAAATAATTTCCCTCTAATAAATCATGACTCAAAATAGTATTTTCAGGAAATTCATCTTTTAAAATTTCATTATATACATCTACATCATAAATCCCTTTTCCAGTAAAAATTCCTTCTTCAAAATAGTCTTGATAAATATCTGAAATAGCATTTGTATAGCAATCAACTCCACCTTTCATACTATACAATTCTACAAAATATGTTTTTTGACTTAGTCCTAAATCCATACCTATTCTAGGCTGCATTATTCCATAACCATCTATAACTTTATAATCTTTTATAACTGGCAAATTTAATATATGACTCATAGCACCTATAAGTTTTGATGCAGTATTTAAATTCAAATTAGTATCACTATCTAAAGTTATTATATATTTGATATTTGGAAGTTTCTCTTTTTCCTTTTCTATTGTGTTCTCTAAAAAATTATTATCTATTTTTTGTTTTATATATTTATTAAAAGTTGTTAAAAGTCCTCTTTTTCTTTCCCAGCCTATATAGCTATTTTCTTGACTATTCCATATTCTTTCTCTGTATAAAAAGTGGAATTTATTAAATTTATCACTTTTATACTTTTCGTTTAACTTTTGGCATATGTTAATTCCAGTCTGCATTACTTCATAATCTGAATCTTTTACTTTTACATTTTCTTCTGAGCAATCACCCAAAAGAGCAAAATATAAATTTTCTGATTTATTCGCCAAATAATAAACTTCTAATTTCTCAAACATCTCTTGCACTTTTTCTTTTGTTTTTAAAATTGTTGGAATCACAATAAAAGTAGCTTTATTTTCTGGAATTCCTTTATCAAAATCCAACTTTGGAATTATACTAGGAGATTTTATTTTACTAAGAAAATAATTTTCTACTCTTAAAAATAATTCTGATATAGGAATATATGATATTATAGCAATTACGATAGAAAACCAAATTTCTTTGTTTTTTAATATTAAAATCATATATAAAACTAAACAAAAATAAAATGGAATTAACACACTTGTTGCAATATATAATCTGGATTTCTGTCTGGTTGTTAATGTTTTATGATTTTTTAATTCTAAAATATTATTTAATTTTTCTATTCCATCTTTTTTTAGTAAATAATATCCTATATGAGATTTCTTTATATTTTCTAGGTCATCTGAATCTTTAAAAACATTGCAAAGTTCTATAATTTTCTCTGATATATATATTTCTGAAATCTTGCTTTTTCTTGCTTTTTTCTCTATTAATCTTCTGTAATAACTTTTAGATTCTTCATCCATTTGACTATAAATTCCAGAAGGATCTTGTTTTAAAATTTCCTCAGAAGCATTCATATACCCAAAAACTTCTGAAAAATCAATTCTATTTATTTCTTTAATACTTGTTATACAGTTCCCCATTGTTATTTTTATATTTGCAATATTAAAATGTTCTTTTTGTATAACTTCTGATATAGAAAGACCTACTTTTTGTACTTCTTTTTCTAAAATCTTTTGATAATCAACCGCACTTTTTCCATATAATTTTAATTTATATGACATATATTCTATAAATGGGTATTTAAAATTTTCTTCATCCATTCTCAAGGAATTCGGATACATATTAAATTTTAAATTAGAGACGTTTTTCTTTTCTACTAATCTTTCTACCATACTTTCTGCTTTATATTTTTGTATTTGAGAAGAATATATTTTTTCACAGAGCTCCCTTATTTGAGATATTATTGAAATTTTCAAGAATATTCCTATACTAGATAACTCTTCCATTGATAAAATTTTTTTCTTTTGATAAGCAGCTAGCGCAATGTTTATTAAATCTCTATCAATTTTGCAATCTGAAAAAGCAACCATTTCTTCTGCCAAAACATAACATCTTGCAAATCCTTTGTACAAATCGTTTGAAATTCCTATCATATTTTTATATTTTTTAAGAGAAATTTCTTTTTGAATCACTTTTACAGATTCTTCAATTACATAAAAGTTATCTAAAATCCATTCGCCAGCTGAATGAATTTTTATTCCAAGTTTTAAATGTTTACTAAGTAAATTATACGTTTCTAAAATAAATTTATAATTGTCAATCAAATTTGGAATTGGATAAGTATCTTTTTTAGAATCACTTTTTATATTATGATTTGAAGCCATTTTTTCTATATGTTTAGAAAGTTGTCCTCTATCTAAAAGGCTTCCTCTAATTTTTAATTTTTTATACTTATTCATAAAAATCCCCTTATTATATTTTTTATCTATTTTTTCCAAAGTTTTATTTTATATACCAAAAACTCTATTTTCTAAACTTTCTAACTAGTTTTTAAGTTTTATTTTTATGTTTTATTTCATATTTAAATTTATTAATCATATATTTTATTAAAGAATTAGGAGATTTTTATGATTTTATTAAATAAAAAAAGAATATTATTTATTTCTTCAATTATACTTTGTTCTATCATTTCTTGTGGTTTGCTAAATCAACCTCTTCAAAAATCAGAACTTGTTTCATCAACTCCAGTTGCTAATCATGTTGTTATTTTAGATGCTGGACACGGAAATCCAGATGGTGGTGCAACAAATTCTAATGGAGAAATTATTGAATCAAATTTAAATTTGCAAATTGTTTTAAAAGTTCAAAACTTACTTGAAAGTTCAAATTGTACAGTCATTTTAACAAGATCTGATGAAAATGGGATTTATGAGGCAGATGCAAATTCAATTAAAGAAAAAAAAATTTCAGATATGAAAAACAGAGTAAAAATTGCCAATAATTCAGAAGCAGAGATATTTGTTTCAATACATATGAATAAATTAAATCAAACACAATATTCTGGTTGGCAAACTTTTTATAAACCTGATGATGAATATAGCAAATCTCTTGCCCAGAATATTCAAACAAATTTAAATTCTTTTATAGAAGCCAAAAATAATCGTCAAATTAAATCTATATCAGGAATTTATTTAAGCAAAAATGTAGAGATCCCTCTTGCAATTGTAGAATGTGGTTTTCTTTCTAATTACGAAGAATCTCAACGCTTAAACACAGATAATTATCAGAATAATTTAGCTTGGAGCATTTATACTGGTATAATGGATTATTTTAAAGAAAATAATCACAAATAAAACATTATTTATAAATTGACTTTAATTTTAAATTATAATATACTTCCTTTAATAGTTATTTTTGAAAGGAAATATTTATGAGTTTATATGGTGATAAACAAGATTATGCAAAAATCATAAACAATAATATTCAAAAAGCAAAACTTCTTTACTCTCTTTCTGATGAAGATAGAATATTAGTCGAATCTCTTCTAAATGAAAAAGAGAAAGTTAAAGAAGAGAATGGTTTATTTGCAAACTTTAAACTAAAAAAATTAGATAAAAAAATAGAAAAAATCCAAAAGAAATACAAAAATTAAAACTCTTAACCAAATCTGTTAAGAGTTTTTTCATTTTTTATTTACTTAAATTTATCTCATCAAATATGAGAAAATTACTGAACTTAATTTTAAACTATTATGTTTAATTGTTCCATCACTTGTTGTTAACAAGTCATCTTCAATAAGTTCATATTTTGCTTTTTTAATATTTTCATAATCAATTGGAACTTGATCTTTTTGTTCTTCTGTTTCATATTTTTCAAGCATTTCTTTAGGAATATCTGTATTACTTGCAATAACAACATCTATTGCATTTTCTCCTAAATATTGTTCTAAAACATTTATATGATCACTTACGCCAAATCCATCAGTTTCTCCTGGTTGTGTCATCGCATTACATATATACATTACTTTTGCTTTTGCTTTTCTAATTGCTTCAACAACATCTTTGCATATTATATGAGGCATAACACTTGTGTAAAGACTTCCAATACTTAAAATTATTAGGTCAGCCTCTTCAATTGCATCAAATACTTCTGGTAATATGTGTGGTTCTTCTTTATAGAAGAATTTTTTATATTTCATATTTGCTTTTGTAATTTCTTCTTCACCTTCAATTACATTTCCATCTGTAGTCTCTCCCATTAAAGTTAAGCAATCTTCTGAAAGAGGTAAAACTTTGTGTTTTACGTCTAATATTTTACTTAAATATTGAATACTTTTTTGAAGGCTTCCTGTTTCTCTAATCAAAGATGTTAAAACTAAATTTCCAAGAGCATGGCCATTTAGCTCACTATATGTAGACAATCTATATTCCATAACATCTCTTACTTCGTCTGGTAATGTAGATAAACTACTTAAAACCTTTCTAATATCTCCAACAGCAGGAGTTGAAAATTCTTTTCTTAATCTACCTGTACTACTTCCATCATCAGATACAGTAATTACAGCAGTTATATCAACAGGGAAATATTTTAAACCTTTTAATACAAATGAAGTTCCTGTTCCTCCACCTAGTATTACAACTTTTTTATTTTTTTGCATAGTCCATCTCCTTTATATAGATACTAATATATTTTATTAATATCTATATTAAAATGTCACCTAAATTTCACTTCTGCCTTCTAAGGCTTTTGTAAGTGTAATTTCATCTGTATATTCTAAATCTCCTCCTACTGGAATTCCTCTAGCAATTCTTGTTGCTTTAACTCCAAGTGGTTTTACAAGTTTAGATATATACATTGAAGTTGCTTCACCTTCAACTCTAGGATTTGTTGCAAGAATAATTTCTTTAACATTTCCATCCATAATTCTTGTTAAAAGTTCTTTAATTTTGATATCATCTGGACCAACACCATTCATTGGAGAAATTGAACCATGTAAGACATGATAAACTCCATTAAATTCATGTGTTCTTTCCATTGCAATAACATCTCTAACATCTTCTACAACACATATAACACTTTCATCTCTTTTAGGATTTGAACATATATTACATGGGTCTGTATCTGAAATATTAAAACACTTTGAACAAAAATGTAAGCTTCTTTTTGCATTAAGTATAGAATTTGTGAATTCTTCTGCTTCTTCATTTGATAAGTCAAGCATATAAAATGCTAATCTTTGAGCAGTTTTATGACCTATACTTGGCAATTTTTCAAAGCTTTCTATTAACTTTTCTATTGATGGTGAATAATATGACATTTTAGTTTCCTTTACATTTTATTTTACATTAATCCTGGAATATTGTATTTTCCAAGTTGAGCAGCTTGAGCTTCATCTACTTTTCTTAAAGCTTCATTTACTGAAGTTAAAATTAAGTCTTGTAGCATTTCTACATCATCTGGATCAACAGCATCTTTTTGTAATTTAATTTCTCTTAAAACTTTATTTCCATTAACTTTTACATATACCGCTCCACCACCTGCTGTAGCTTCAAATTCTCTAGAACCTAATTCTTCTTGTGTTTTTTCCATATCAGCTTGCATTTTTTTAGCTTCTTTCATAAGTTGATTGATATTCATACCTCCGAAGCCTCCCATTCCTCCTGGAAATCCTCCTCTTTTTCCCATTTTTGTATCCTCCTTAAAATTTAATCTATAATATTTATATCTATTCCTAAACCTGCTATTGGAGATTTAGGAGTATTTTGTGTAATGTCTTTACTTGCTGCTTTTGAATCTTTAAGTTTAATATGAATTTCTTTTCCAGTTGCTTTAAAAATTTCTTGTTTTAATTCATTTTGATTGCTTGGATCTTCTAATATTTTTTGGTTAAATGATGTTAATCCATTTGGAAATTCTACTTCCCAAACCAAATCATTTACAATATTTATTCTTGTATTTATTAAAGATGTGTACAATCTTAATTTTCCACTTCTTTTTAATGCTTCAATTACTCTTTTCCATACATCTTGGTTGCCACTTGCTTGATTTGAAGAAACTTCTTTTTTTGTTTCTACTGTTTCTTTTCTAGGTGCAGCTTGAACTGGATTTTGAAATTCTTGCATTCCAATAGTAGAACTTTGACCAAATTTCATATTAGCAACTTTGTTTTCTAAAGCTTCTAATCTTTTTAAAAGAGATGTTCCACCTGCACTTGAAGTTGCTTCTTCATCTCTACAAGCTTTTATAATTCCTGTTTGGAACATAATAGTTTTTTGAGATGACCATTTTATATCGTTTTCTAAATCAGATAATTGATAAATTATATTCAATAATCTATCCTCATCTGTAATATCTGCTAATCTTTTTATTTCTTCTATTTCTTTTTCAGAATAAAGAGCTAAGTTGTTTGTTGTTTTATAAACTAATATATCTTTAAAATATTTTATAACTTCCCATAAGAAATTATATAAATCTTTTCCATCGTTTATTACATCATCAATTGCAGCCAATGATTTTATTGTATCTTTTTCTAAAACTCCACGAGCTAATTTATTAATGTATTCTAAACTTGGAAGTCCAACTAATTCTTTTACTTCTTCTATTGTTATATTTTCTGAATTTTCTTGACTACATCTTTCTAAAATACTAATTGCGTCTCTCATATGACCTTCTGAAAGTACTGCAATTACTTTTAAAGCTTCATCATCTATTTTAATATCAGCACCTTGACAAATTATATTTAATCTTTTAATTATATCTGGTTCTGGTATTTTCTTAAAATCAAATCTTTGGCATCTTGAAAGAATTGTTGTAGGTAATTTTTGTGGTTCTGTAGTAGCTAAAATAAATTTAACATGTTCTGGTGGTTCTTCTAATGTTTTCAAAAGTGCGTTAAATGCACCTGTTGAAAGCATATGAACCTCATCTATAATATATACTCTATATTTTGCTTTTGTTGGTAAGAAATTTACTTCATCTCTTATTGATCTAATATCTTCAACACTGTTATTTGAAGCAGCATCCATTTCCACAACATCTGTTAATGAACCTTCTAAGATTTCTTTACAGATTTCACATTCATTACAAGGTTCTCCGTCTTGAGGATTTAAACAGTTTACTACCCTTGCAAGAATTTTTGCTGAAGTTGTTTTTCCTGTTCCTCTACCACCATTAAATAGATATGCATGTCCAACTCTATTTGACATTACTTGATTTCTTAAAGTTCTAGTAATATGTTCTTGACCAACCATATCTGAAAACTTCAAAGGTCTAAAATTTCTATAAAGAGCTGTATATGACATTATTACCTCCTAACAAAAATGACTTTCCTTAAGGAAGGCATGCGAAATCACATAATACACTACTTATCGCTGCTTTCTTCCGAACCTGACGAGATTCATAGCTTTTTATTGAAGCATACCTTCCTTAAGAAAAGCCACTAGTTTTTCTTGAATGATTATATAATGCTTTTCCTTATTTTGCAATAGTTTTTACTTCTATTTTTTATATTTTAATCTTATTAATTTCTACTAAATTCTTTTAAATACTACATTTGAAAAATCTGTAATTTCTTTGCTTGAAGAACCTTCTTCTATAACTGTGTCTATAGGCATGTTCATATTTATTGTTCCCTTAAAACTAATATTTTCACTAGTTGTAATTATAATATCAAAACTCATATCAAAAGAAATTTCCGGAACTGTTACTCCTAGATTAGAAAGTAATTTTCCATCATATGTTATTTCTTCGTCTTCATTAGATATATAATTACCTAGTTCTTCAACTGCAACTCTAAAACCTAAAATCCCACCATTGTTAGATATTTCCAATGACTTTAAATCATCTATCCCTCCACCTATATAAACAATTTTATCATTTAAATAATCTTGATGACTATGAGTATATAAGTTAGCAATCTCTCCAGTTGGTCTTAAAACTTTTAATTTTCCTTTACTAGGATTTTTATTTACAACAAAATTTTCTATTTTTATTTCTTTTATTGTTTGATCATCATCTTCAATGGTTTTATCTATATACATATAAAGGTCATTTACTTGTGTAATTCCTATATTCCATATGTTTTCTGTGTCTTCATTAAGTTTTCCATCTACTGTACTTATTATTAATATCTTGCTAATAGAAAATGGTAATTCTTTTTCACCTTCAACATCATATTTTAGCATTATTGAAATAACTATTGTAAAAAGTATAACTAGAAATGCAGCAAATAGACATTTTTTAAATATTCTTTTTTTCACTTTTATTTCTCTCCCTTAAATATTTAAAAAAATCTTTAAGTAATTTCTCGCAGTCCTCTTTTAATATATATTTTTCAACTTCAATTTTATGATTAAATTTATAATCTCCTAAAAGATTCAAAACCGAACCGCAGGCTCCAGTTTTTCCATCATCAGTTCCAATATAAAGCTTCTTTATTCTTGAATTTATTAAAGCTCCAGCACACATTGAACATGGTTCTAAAGTAACATACATCTCACAATCAAGCAATCTCCAAGAATCTAATTTTTTACAAGCTTTTTGAATTGCTAAAATTTCAGCATGACATGTAGAATCTTTTTTTGATTCTTTTATATTATGTGCTCTTGCTATTATTTTTCCATTTTTTACAATTACTGCTCCCACAGGAACTTCTTCTTTAGCCAATGCTTTTTCAGCTTCCTTTAGTGCTTCTTTCATAAATTTTTCTTGCATATTTTCTCTTCCTTTATTTTCATAAAGATAATTGGTGTGCCCAGAGGGACTCGAACCCACATCGGTCGCTTAGGAGGCGACTGCTCTATCCTGCTGAGCTATGAGCACATATTCCTTTTTTATTATACCTAAACTACTAAAAAAAATCAAGCCAAGAGACTTCTTGGCTTTCATTTATAATCTACATTTTATCTACATATAAATTTATTGTACTTTTACAAAATTATATTTATCTCCTTCTGGATTTAATATTTTTATTAAATATCCAGAATATATACCTTCATCTTCACTTTCTAAATCAATATCTACCGAAAGATTACATACAAATTTTTCATTATAATTATTTGTTATATTTATTGAAAAACTAATCTTTGTTTTTAAATCTTTTACGTCAATACCTGTACTTTTTAAAAGTGTACCATCAAATGCAACTGTACCAAGCTCTTTACTCACTTCACAACCTGTTAAAATGTTTTTATTTATATATCCTAAAGAAATTGGATTTGAGCAATCTGTATAAAATATATTATGGTCATAATTTGCTTCTTTATCTTCTTCATTTGTTCTTGTTATATTAAATAAAATTCCATCGGCTTCCCAGTTTGATAAATCCACATATTTACCACAATTTTGTGGATTTTTATAGTTAAAAATCTTTTCTCCATCTTTTGATTGACTTTCTATTTTTATATTACTTATGTACATTTCATTAATTGTATTTTCTGCTGTAATATCACTTTCTTTCGCTTTATTATCTATATAAATTTCCATATCTGTAAATTGGCTTATATCAATATTTTTAAGATCACCATTACTGTTATCTACAGCACTCGCACTACTATATAGAATTATCTGCCCAACTTTAAAAACGGGATTTTCGTTACTTTCTATAAATTGGATTGTTTCCTCGGAATAATTCTTTTTTAAAGTTTCTACATCAAATATGTACTTATATATGAAAATTGAAAGTAGTAATAAAACAATATCTATTGTTAAAACTAATGTAGTATTTATTTTTCTTCTCTCCAAAACATATCATTCCTTTTCTATAATTTTTCATATAATGAAACCATTATCTCATAAACCCTTGTTGCCCAATTTACATCACTTGCATATCTTGTATTTACTCCAGCCACAGTTGGACCATTATAATAAACTCCGTTTGAGAATTCTCCATCACAAATTTCTATTCCCTCTGGATTTAAATAATATTTTGCCATTACTTTAGCAATCATATCAATTCCATATTCATATGTTTCAAATGTATATGCTGATTCATAAGCAGATGAATCATAAGAACCATATCCAAAAAGGTTTTTCTTTTGGGCAGCAATATTTGACCTGCCCCAATCACTTTCATGTATTCCAATTGCTGCTATAAAAATTCCATTTACATTATATTTTTGTTCAATTTCATAAAATAGTTCTGCATTATTTTCAAATATTTTATTTGTATCTTCTGCATTTCCAGATAATACTTTTTTGAAGTCTTCTTTTGTCAAGCCACTTGCTGTATTTAACTTCATTTCTGGAGTAACATTTAATACTATTCTTTGAATTCTACATTTTTCGGCAATTCCAGGAGTTACAGTTTCTGAAGTAATATATTCATATTTGATAAATCCTTCGACTCCATCTACTGCTACTTTAGCAATTCCATCTTCTTCTGAAACGATAGTAACATTTATGTAAGGATATATATATCCTAAAACTTCAGATTTGTCTTCTTTAGCATATATTTCAGTTTCTTGTGTTGTATACATTACATCACCAATATGTACTTTATTTTTTTGTAAAAATTCTGATGTTCCAACCTCTATAATTTTTTCTGTAGGTTCTACTTTTGTTAGTTCATTAATAATTTCTTCACTAACCAAATTCTTATCTTCATAAGTTTGAATTATTGTTTGTTCAAGAACTCCTAGCACACCTTCTTGAACAACTTTTTCTTCATCTTTTGGAAGTAAATTTGTTTCAACGTATTTTGTTTCAAATTCTATATCAAGCTCTTTACTTATAATTTCTTTTTTAGTAAATGAACTAATATTTTCTGATATTGTATTCATTAAATTCAATTTTTCTTCATTTGTCTCAAATTTTCCAATTGCAACTCTTTCATCGTCTGTTTTAGCAAATATATAATTGCTATTTATTGAAGTAACAAAAATAATTAAAAACAATATTCCTATTATAACTCCAGCTGCATTAAATCTTTTGTCAACAACATAAATTCTATTAAATTTTATTTCTTCTTTATCTTCTTCTCTTACTAGAGCCTCAGCTCTACCATATCTAATATCTTGTATATCTTTCAAAAGTCCGGGAAGTCTTTTTGCTTCTTCTAAATAATCTCTATCATATTTACTCATATTTACTTCCCCCTTTCTAGATACAATTTTTCCATCTTATTATTCAATTATATTGTATATTATTTAATATATCTAATCAATAGTTTTTATTGGCAAAGATTTTACATTTTTATTACAAACAACAATAAATGTCATAATCTATTGATTTTTGAGTTATTTAGACATATAATATATTTAGTAAATAAGTGAGGTAATGTCTATGGAAAGTGTTATTATAAATGTTTTAATAGGAGTAATTGCTATTGGTGGTTTCTTTATTTATTGGGGAAAATCATCTGGTGTTTTTAAAGAAGGTGGCATTATAAACGAATGGTGGAAAAATTATAGAGCTAGTAAAAAAGAAGAACATTCATTAAAAAAAGATTCAAACAATGAAGAAAAATAATATATTTATAAACATTAAAAGAGTTGGCAAAAGCAAACTCTTTTTTGATTACAATTTATTTGAATACATAAAAATAGTATTGATTTTACAATCAATACTATTTTTTAGTTATTATTTAGCAACTACTACTTCCATACTAAATTTTGCTATTGCATTATTTATTTCTGATTGAATGACTTCTTCTGCAACTTCTGTTCCTGAATATTTTTCCATCACCCTAATTGCTGGGAACATTAAAGCATTTGAGTTATCATTATCATCTATAAATTTTGGAAATTCTAATTCCAAAACTAAACTTTGTTTTGGTTCTAGAACAATATTATCTAATTCACCACTTTGTCTTGATTCATTATTTAATGTTAAAATAACTTCGTCAATTTCTTCTCCATCTGCAACAACTACAGTATAATTTGATCTATTTGTAAATTTCACTTCATACGATTCCATACTATAGTAAACTTTTTTATCTATAACATCAATCTTTAAGTATTCATTTTCTGATATACTTTTTACGTCTGCATGATATATATAATTTCCAACATTCATTTCAATAGTATTATTGTTTTTAAAAAATGTCATGTTTTCCTGAGTATATCTATATTCTTCATTTGTTAATCCTGAAGCTAATAAGTCTTCTGTATATTTTACTACATATATGTACATTATTTTATTGTCATGATTTGCTTTAGAATAACTTTGTATTGAGTGAACCTTTGGTGTTGGCATTTTTGTTAATACATGATCCATAAATTTTATTATGTCATTATCAAATTCATATGTTTTGCAATCTTCAGATAACATGTCAAAAGCTTTTTGATAGTTTCCTTCATTACAATAAGATACATATTCATTAATCATTTCTTCAATAGGGTCTTTCATTTCACTTGGAGTTGAAGATGATGAAATGACTGAAGTATGTGCTTCATATGTAGTTTCCGGAACATATTCTTCTGGCATATTTGATAAAATCATATTTATAAAAAATATAGTTGCCCATATAATAATTATTATTAAAAATAATCTTTTGTTTGCTCTAAAGAAACGTCTAAATTTTAATCTAAATTCTGTAAAATTCATATTTTTTCCTTTCTAAATTACTGAAAATGACATAACAAAATCATTTAAAGCATTTTCTTTTACTATAAAATTCATTTCTACTTCTGATTGTTCAGTTCCAACTGGATTTTTTAAAGTTACCCATAGAACATATATTTCGCCGTTTCTTTCGATATTAGTATATTCCACTGAAAGTCTAGATGGTAATTTGGTTTGTGCATATTCTTCGAATTTTTCTAAAGTTGGAAAGTATCTTTCTTTATATTCATCATATAACAGACTGTATGCGTATTCATAAGACTTATTTCCAATTGAGGTAATAAATTTTGAAACATAATATTCCATTCTTTCTCTTTCCCCCATATCTTTTAATCTGTTCAATTCTAATGTGTTAACATTTTCTCCAACAATCTCTTCAAACTCTTCTTGTGATACTTCATTATAATTTACAACTTCTTTTTTAGGAATTGTACTTATTGCTACAATTCCCAAAAGAATTACAACTATAAAACCAAAATATATCAATTTATTATCTTGTTTTTGTTTCATATACTAATTTCAACTCCTCTTATTACTTTATCCATGTTTTGCAGCTTTTGTACTAATGTCATCTTCAAATTTTTCTTTCGTTCCCCCTGAACTTGTATATAATGCTTCATTATCGTTATAATTTTTTGCCCTTGCTTGAAACTGATATGCATCTATCGCTTGTTCTAAACTTTTTGACATAGCAGAATCTGATTCTGTACCAAAAAATCTTTTAAAAACTTGTCCAGCATCCAAACTCGCTCCACCAGCAACAACAGCTCTATCAAGCAAAGCACATATTGATTCTTGCATTCTTTCTGCACTTCGTGTTTCTTTGTCACTTAAAGTATAATCTGCTGTGACATCACCTTGGCTGTCTTGATACTTTCTTTCCAACATACATTTTTGTATTGCTTTTGTTATTTCAGCCCTAGCACTTGCAATTTGAGCCGCACCACCATTATTTCTATATTCTGCAATCTTATCTAAAGCTGCAGCTTTTTTAGAACTTTGTAGCCTTGATTTTATATCTTCTCTTGCAGTTGTTTGAGCTTTTAATTGAGCTTGTAAATCTCTTTTCTTTGTAAAAAGATTATTTGCTTTGTCTAAAGAACTTGGATTACTTTTAGAGATTTCGCTTTTCCTTTTGGCAATTTCTTTCTCTCGTTTTTCCAATTCTTCCATTTGCTTCTTATACCTATCAGCTGAAATTCCTCCAGGAGTTTTTGAATCTTCCTCTAATCTTGCTTTTTTCTGTTTTATTCTTTCTTCTTCCTCTAGCAAACTATACGCTTCTGCATCTGTTCCTGTTAAATTTTTAATACTTTTATTTGTTTCTTTTAAACTATCATTTGTTTCGTTCATTTGTTCTGTATTAGTAGCTAGCTCTTTCTCTATTTCAGGATCTGCTTGAACATCTTCCCCCATATTAACATTTTCTTCAATTGTTCCTTGAGCTGTAGCTAAAAATTCTTCAGTTCCCTTCATCATTCCAGAACCTGCACCAATTGCTTCTAAAGCACCTGAAGATCCTGTTGAATATGACATTGCCATTCCCATCATTCCCATTGCAACTGGCAATGATTTCTTAAACGCCTTTGAGCCATATGTCAATGCATTTGAACCAAGTGTTTTAGCTCCTGTTATAGCTTTTGAAAGTCTTTTATGTTTTTGGCTAAAATTATCTTTATAAAGATCAGCTTTTCCTTTTAAAACCCTTGCTTTTCCACCAACAAATCTACCCGCATTTGCAATCTTTCCACCAATAAATTGTCCTTTAGCAAATGCTGCTTTACCAAATTTTCCAACACCAGTTTTCCCAATTGCCTCTCCAGTAGAATTAGCCCATTCACCAACTTTTTTTCCAGCTTTATCTAATCCAGTTCCGATTGCATTAGCTGCTTTACCAAACGCCGTTTGATTAAATGAGTCTTTTGCATTATTTAAAGAATCTTGAATTTTGCTAAATGGGCCTCCTTTTTCTCCATCTTTAGCCAATGCGCCCTTAAATTTAGTACGCATATTCTTTGCCATTGTAATACCTTTTGAAGTTGTTTGTCCTATTTTTTGTGCGCCTTGTATTGCAGCCATACTCATTGCAGCACCAGCTGCTAAAGATGTCATATTACCATCATCTTGGAAATTAAATATTTTTCTAATAGCTTTTTCTCCATCATTTATAAATTTCAAACAAAGAATAGCTAAAAATCCATTTGCTAATTGGTTCATATTACCAACAGCTTCCCACAACCCTTCATCCACTACATCTGAAACAGTTGCTCCTGTGCTTAATAATTTCATTGCTGTATTAACAAATGCTAAATACATTATACAATGAAATGGTTGTATTAATATTGTATATACAAATTCCTTTAACCATTTATTTAAAGCTTGAGCTTTACCATCTCCCATTTTATCTATTGAATATGTAATTGATATCATAGGTGATATAATTATTAAAAAGCCAACTTTTATCATACGTTTTATATAAATCAACATAAACGCAATTGTTTGAAATATTATCATACAATATACAAATGTTGAAACTAATGAACCAATTCCCATTGGTCCGGCTGCCTGCCACATTATATCATTAATCGCTTTATCTATATCATTATATCCATAATTTCTCAAGAAATTAACAATTACCTTGTTTGCTTCTATCGTAAAAATAGCAATATATTGTAATACAAATATTAATGCTAAACTACAGCCCCAATCCCAAAACATTTTTTTGTATTTTGCTTTATCTTCAGCAATTGTGGATATTGCCATTCTTATACCAACATAAATTAATATTACTAGTAAAACAGCAGCAGAAATTGTTCTTAATATATAAAACCATTGTGCAACTCTCAACCTTACAATGTTTATCATACCATCTCCAGTTGACAAATCAAAGAAATCTACATCAAGGAAAGTATATTTATTAAAAAATATATCAAATGGTGTTGCACAATCTCCCTGCGTTCCAGCAAATATCGCATCTGTACTTATTCCACAACTTTCTGCTAATGTAACGGTTAGTAAGGATCCCATTAACCAGCTTATTCCAATAACAAGTAATCTTGGTATCCATAGTACAAATGATACTAAACCACCAATTAAATTAGTAATAGAATTGATATCCTCCGAATCGAAAGCATAGGAAACATTGCTTGAAAAAGAAAATTCAAACAATATTATCATGATTATAAAAATTATTAGTATTTTACTTATAATCTTTTTCACCAAACAATCCTCCATTAATTTTTATGTTCTCCTGAAGTTTTTAATCCATCTAGTGTTTCAGAAAATTCACTTGTATAAATCCCTTCTTTTTTAAATACAGCACCTTCTTTAATTTGTCTACCAAAATCTTGCTCTAATTTAGCAATATGTGCTTGAGCTTCCTGTCTTATTTTGACTACTTCAGCATCAAATTTTCTTTGTGCTTCAGCAGTTGCCTTATTTTTAGCTGTTTCATTTGCTTGCTGTTTTGCAGTTTCTAACTCTGCTTGTAAACGTTCTCTTGCACTTTCGTAATCAGCTTTATATCGTTCTAATGCTGGAGCAATATTGTTCTCCTTTACATATCCATCTATTGTCCCTATTGAGCCTTGTATTTCTTCTATTTTTTGTTTTATAGCATTTGCCGATTCTGTGTCCATATTTTGTAATGCGGCAATTCTTTCTGCTTCTAAATCATCAATTGCTTTTTGTAATTCTCGTCTAATTTCTCCAAGACCTGCTTCTGTTCTTCCCTCTACAATACTATCTATATTTTCATTTGTTATAGATTCTCCGTCTTTCACAACTCCATCAACAATAGATTTCGTTCCTCTAAATCCTGATTCTGAATCAAGCATAATCTGAGAATCTGAAGAACTACTTGAAGATACTCCTTGATATCCACTTGATACAATTCTAGCAAATGTATCTTCATTAAATCCTAATTGTTTGCCATTATCCATTAAATCATGTAGTTCTTTACGACGTTGCATTTGTATAACACTAGAAACACCTGCATTAAAGCCACCTGCACTTGTAATACCAGAAAGTTGTTCTGGCGTAAGAATACCTTTTTCTCCATTCTTACCTACTAATCCTGCTAAACCATTTTTTACTTGTTCCATTAAATCTGGTGTCTTCATTCTAGGATTTTCTTTTATTGATTTTGCAACCGTATTTTTGATTGTTGTTTTTACTGAATTTGCAGTATCTTTATCCCCACCTAATGCATTTTCAACAAATTTTAATAATTCATCCAACTGTTTTTGTAATTCAGTATTGTCTCCAAGAATTGGAGATAGTGCTCTAACCATATTCATTTCATTTTCAGCTTCTTCTTTATTAGAAATATCCGCACCTTCAAATAAATCATGGGCACGATCTTTCAATGTTGTAGTGCTTGTTTTCAATAATTCTTGTGTTCCTTTCATCATTCCAGCCCCCATTGTAATCGCACTAAACATATCACCTTTTACACCATATTGAGCTGATCCTGCAAAAGTCCCAACACCCATAGCAAATGTTGCTTTCCCCATATCATTTAAGAATTTCGCTGTTTCTGTTTTTCTAAAGGTTCTTCCTGCCTCTCTTAAATGACTGACTGTTCCTCTTACTCCACCAATGGTTTTATGTCTTTCGTTAAATTTATCTTTTTTATATTGTTTTGCTTTTTGAGCTATTTGAGATCTTGCGGTTGCTTTAGCTAATCTTTCTGTCATTCCTGAACTTTCCATCAATTTTTGTGCTTTTTTATTTACTGCTTCTTCATATTTTGTGTTTGTAGCACTTATTCCATATTTTCCTCTTGCGTTTTTCTTTTCTTGTTTTGCTGCTTCTTTATCTGTAACTTTAGCATTAGCATAATCTAAAGCTTCATTTGAATCCATGTGAACTTTTTGTCCATTTTCTTTGACTCCAAACATTGCGGCTTTAGTCGCAATTGCTGCAACTTTCAGGTTTCTCATTTGTCCGCCTAGATTTAGATTTCTTACACCATTTATAGCATTTCTTGCACCTTTTCCAATACTTCCAGCCCCTTTAAATACAGCTGCTGATGCAAGCATACCAGCACCAATAGATGAATCTCCTGTTGATCCTTTAAAATCAAATATTTTTCCTAATATTTCTTCTGCATCTTTAGTAAATTTAACACAGAATATTGCTAGAATAGATCCTGCTATAGTGATACTATCTTGATCAACATCTAGAAGTTGTGATAATCTTGTTATCTCACCTTCTTGTAAAATTGTAAGAGCCATGCCTACAAATACTGTATATATTATACAATGAAATGTTTGAAGTAATACTGTATAAACAAATTCTTTTAACCAAGTATTTAAAGCTTGTGCTTTACCATCTCCCATTTTATCTATTGAATATGTCAGTGTTATTAATGGAGCTATGATAATTAAAAATGCTACCTTTAACATACGTTTAAAGTATGAAAATAATAACGCAAGTGTTTGAGCAGTAAGCATACAGAATACTATTGTTGCAGCAATTGATGCTGCTGAAATACCTTTTGATATAACTTTTATATTTTGCATTGCATTAACTAATTCTGTACTATTACTTACACTTGATAATGCTTTTATAAAAGCTTCATTTACTGCAAAAGTAAATAAAATTATGTATTGTAAAACAAATATTAAAGCCAAACTACATACCCAATCAACTAGCATTTTCTTGTATGCAGCTTTATCAGAAGCAATCGTCGTAATTGCCATCCTAATACCAACATATATAAGTATACATAGTAGAATTGCAGCAGCAATCATCCTCATGACGTAATACCAACCAGCAATCGAATTTCGTATTGTACTTACTACAGAGCCATTGTCTAGTATATTAAAGAAATTTACATCTAATAAAGCGATTTTATTAAAAAGTATGTGAAACGGTGTTAACGTATCAAATTCATCAGCCCCATAAGGATTAGATTCAACAATATTTCCATTTTCATCAACATATCCTTCGAGCAAAGCTATATTGGTCGTTACTCCATCAATAGCCCATGCGCAAGCAAGAGCAATCATTCTTACCGGCCATGTTAAAAGACCAACTACAGCTCCTAACATATCAGCTAACCATTCTCCAAATGGATCATCTGCTGCAAAACTTATATTATTAAAAAAGAAATTATTTAAAACTAAAACTATAAGTATACAAACAAGTAGCTTCTTTAATGTTTTTTTCAATTCATTTCACCTACTTTCTTTTCTTCTTAGAATTGCTTTTTGGAAGCGATTCTTGGCTTGAACTTGCAAAACCACTTTTTACATATTCCGCTATGTTTATAACAGGCCCATTTATGGCTGTTTGATTTTCCTTTTTTCGTAAAGCAGTTTTCTTATTATCCAATTGTTTTTTTAAATCTTCAACTGTTGCAACTCTTTGCGGTTCTGTTACATCAGTTCTTGATTCTTCAATTAAGATATCTCTTTCTATTCTTGCTACTTCAATTCTTGCAGAACTTTCTTCTTTAACAGCACTTGTATATACTTTCGGACCTGAAACTTTATCTCTGTTCAATCTAGCAGTTTCTAAATTTAATTCTTTTAATGCTAACAAATCTCTAGTAATTGATGTTACATAATCTTGTTCCACCTTTGTTAACTCTGTCATATCAGCTTCTGGTTCCTCGCTAATTAAAGCTAATATCGCTTGTTCTACCTTTTTATTTCTTCTTTCTTCAACTTCGTTTTTAATTTGTTCAGCTTTTTTCTTATCAACTTTTTTTGGAGTAGTACCTCTTGTTACTTGCATAAATTGTTGTAATGCCATCATTTGATCTGAATTTAATTTTTGACCACCGATAGATTTTGAACCGTCTGCTGTAGAAACTGGATGTGTTCCATCTGATATAGTAGCTTTTACACTTCCATCAGCTGATTTTACTTTTAAAGAACCATCTGCTCTTTCGACTCTCTCTAAAATTTCACTAACAACAATTTCAGAACCACTTTTTCCTTTAGAAGTTTTTTCACTTGCAACCTCTTCTATAACTGATTTCATAGCTGCCGCACCTTCTGGTGTAAAAACTTCTTCTAATTTCTTTGTTGTAGCAGCAATAGCTGCTTTTCTTTTTTCGGTTTTCTTACGTAATTGTTTCTTTAAACCTTCTTTTCCATCTTTAAATAATTCTTCTGCACTTTGTCCATCTGATAATAATTTACTTTTGGCTAGCTCAGTAGATAACAATTGTATTACTTTATCGAAATCTTTTTCAGAAGATAATTCTAAATTATCTCCTTGAGATACTTTTACTAAAATATCATCTATCGTTTTATTTACTAAGTTAACATCTGTTTGTGTTATTTTCTTATCTCCATTTTGTACTTGTATATCATCAATTTGTACATCATATTTCTTAGAAATTGATTCTGCACTTACAGTTTCACCAGTCATTCGCGCTGCATCTTCTTCAGCTGCTAGTAATACTGCAGCAAAAATATCTTTATCGTCATTAGATTCATTTTTATCTAATTCAATAATATCTCCATCTTCATCTATTCCATATCCTTGTTCTGCTAAAATTGACTCTAATTCTTTTAATCTTTTTTCGTCATTTTCATCTATTTTACCAAATTTTTCTTTCTTGTATTCAATTCTTGCTTCTATAGCTGTTTTTTCCATTTCTGCTGCTTCAGTAGTAAATTGATCAATTTGCTTCCTTTGTTGTTTTGCATAATGTTTTGCAAAGTCATCCATTTGTGCCCCTAAAGCCGTATTTTTCATAAATCTTGCTTTTTTTCCACCATAGTTTTCTATCATAGCTGCTGTTGCAACTTGTGAATATGGTGAATTTTGAGTTACAAATAATGGACCAATTTCTCCACTTAATTCTCCAAGCGTAATAGCAGATGCATCTCCATTTTTTAGTTTTTCTGCTAAACCTGGATAGTCAGCAGTTATAGCTTGAGCCACCATTTTATCATGTTCTTGCTTTGCTCTAACTAAAGCTGAATTTTTTATTGTGTTTAAACTTTGAGAACCAAATCTCGAAAATGTATATTTTCCTGAACCTTTAGAAAGTTTTAAGTTTCTTCCAAAAGCAGCATGTGTACCTGCATATCCACCTGCCATCAATGCCATTCCCTTAGAAGGTTCTGCAACTAGCATTCCCATTCCAAAGAAAATTCCACTCATTCCTGATAACGCTTTTACCATTGTTCCTGTTATCTTTTTCATTTTTTCTTTGTCTTTATCTGTAAGAGCAAAGAAATTAGATGGACTAAATTGTTTATACATATTTAATAAACCTTTAGTTCCAGTTTTTTCAAAACTCATTGTTCTTGGATTAAAAGTAGTTCTACCATTCATAAAAGAACTTCCCGAACGTGCACCTTGAACAAATGCACTTCCCAAATGTTTCATTCCTCTTGTAAATGCATTCTTTCCTTGTATAGCTCCTAATGTAGGTGTTACACCTTCTGTAGTTTCAAAAACATTTTCCATATCAATACTTCTTTTAACTTTTCCACGAAGATTCGCAGTAGTAGAAGGTGTTGTAAGTTTTTGAAATCTATCATATTTTTCCATTGCTTCTAGACGTTGAAGTTCTAATTCACTTTTCTTTTTATCATACTCGGCACGTCCTTTTGGATCTTTTGGAGGATCTCCTAATTTTTTTATATTATCAGTTAAACTTGCTATATCTTGTCTTAATTTTGTACCACCATATTCTAGTAGTTGAGCATCATTTTTCGGAACTTGTTGACTATTTTCACCATTTGAATTAGAAGGTGGAGTTCCTGCTGATTCCCCTGGATTTTTTGGTCCATTATCACCTGAATTTTCTCCTTCTTTATCATTATTTTCATTAGATGATGTTACTGGCTCTTTTTTAGCATTTGAACTTTCTTCTTTTTTTGACGTTCCAAAAATGTCTTGTATAGCAACCCTAGAAGCATTAACCGCTCCTGTTCCTAATCCAACAGCTGCTGCAATTCCTGCTTTAGCTAATTTAACTTCTCCTTTTGCAGCATTTACAATTGGTTTTGCACCAGTTACTAAGCCTTTTGCTGTTTGTATACCTTGCATTGTTGATTGCATTGCATTTTCTGTATGTCCAAGTAAACTGTCGCCTCCACCAAAATTAAATATCTTTTTAAATAATTCATCTGCTTTTGATACATAGTTCATTAAGATTAATGCAAATCCCATACCAGCAACTGATTGTAGTGACATTATCATAGCTTGAGAAATAAATACTGCATATAATAAAGCATGTACTATTTGAATAATTACGTTCATAATATATTCTTTCATCCATGTTGATAAAGCACTACTTTTTCCAGATAGTGCTTTTTGTAAAGCATATGCTAGACCAACAGCTGGTCCCATTAATGTTAATACTAAAATTGTTAGATATCTTTTTAAATAAATTAATGTATATTTAAATGCAAAGAATACTAATGTCATGTACATAATCATACCTGTCATACCATTAATTAATCTTGCATCATAAGCTCTTGTTCTTACTTCTTCATAAACTTTTACTTCTAGTTCAGCATTTGAAACTCCTTCTTCATCACCAAATAATTGTTGCATTTGAACTTTATTTATTGATTGAGCAGAATTTTCTATTGTTTTTATAACAACGCCATTCATATGTATACAGAAAATCATGAAATAATGAATTGCAAATAGTATAATAACTCCAACTATCCAGTCCACTAACATTCTCTTATATACAGCTTTATCTGAAGCAATTGTTGATAAAGCCATTTTTATTCCTATAGCTATAAGAATTACTAACATAGCAGCCATTGCTAAAAATCTAATAATTGAATACCAAGTTGCAACTAGCATTCTTAATTTAATAATAAGTGGTTCTCTAATAGATAATTGTTTTAAATATTTAACACACTCATCACAGCCATTACATCCACAATTTGCAGTTTCTAATGCTGTCTCTACAGCATCTATTCTGGCTTTTTCAGCTGCATTTACTTTTTCTTTAGCTTGCCTTCTAAGTTCATTTTCTCCACTTACAAGACCAACTAGACTTGATGTATAGCTATTATATTCATCTTCTGCAGCAATTAGTGCTTCACCAGCTTCTTTTACAGGTTGAGTAACAGACTCAGGCATACACTCTTCAACTGGCTTTTCACAAAAATCACAGATAAGTTTTTTTCCTGTACCAGAAGATGTAGCATCGAATTCTAGGTCAAAGAAATCTATATTTAACGCAGCAACCTTGTTATATACTATTGCTTCTACAGTAATATTGCTTGAAGAATCTGCTATTCCTGACATATCTGTAGAACTATCAACTACAGATCCATCTGCTGTAACACCAGTTGTCGATTCCAAAGCCCATGTTAAAAGTTTTTCAAGTAACGCTGTCCATCCTACAAATACCATTCTAGGAGCCATTGTTATCATCCCCAATATCCAATCTGCTATATCTCCTATACAATTTACCAACCAAGCAAAAACATTATAAGTTGGTACATAAGCCCCATCTGTAGTTCCTGCATAATAAAAATCGCCATCTTCTAATTCTAGCTTTGCATAAGAAGCTGGAGTTGCTAAAAAAGTTATTAACACAGATATTAAAATAATCATTAATACGGTTCTTTTAAATAAATTTCTGATTAGTTCCATTTTTGCTCCTTTCTAGAATTGAAGCTGACATTTTTTATCATCATATTCTAAAATTCCATTTTCATATTTTTTAATGTTGAATTCTTCTGTTTGTTTTCCCGTTACAATTCTTTGAATTTTACCAGTATTTAAATTGTAAAAGTAAATTCCACTGCCTCTTTTTGAATATATAAAATAATCATTAGATTCCCATATATATGTAGACACACCATCATTTAATTCTCTATCCGGTTCATTTCCAAATTCTGAAATAAATCTAATTTTATATATATTTCCATTCTTGTCTTTCTCTGGATATATACAATATTTTAAACTTCTTCCTCTTAATTCAATATCTTCTTTAGATAAAGATTTTTCATGTTCTTTTGCTAAATTTATCCAAGATAAATATCTTTCAATTCGTTGTTTTTCTGTTTTAAATAATAAGTCAATTTGCAATCGTGAAACAAATCTAGTATCTTCTAAATATCTAGCAATTTTTGACAAACTGCTCTTATTATTATTATACACCAAAATTCCATTTATGTCACCATTATTTATTGCAATTTCAATACCTTTTAGCGGATAATTTATATAAATAGATTTTTCATCATATTCATATGTTTCATAATCTGGCCAAAGATATGTTAATTCATTCATAAATTCTAATAAATCAATTTCATCAGAAATAAATTTATCTGCTAAATTAAAGAAATCATCTGAATCAATTGTACTATTACGATACACTGAAATCTCGTCCTCCGTAAAGAAAACGTAAATTTTTTCCCCTTTATATCCTATTATTTTGGTTTCTTCATCTTTAAAGGTTGGAGTTCCTATTGTAGCTTCAACATATTTTAAATCAGCACCTGGAAAACAATTATTTACTACTGAATTTTTATATTGTTTTGTGAACACGATATTATAAACTTTATCGTCAATTATTCTTACCTTTATACCTTCATCAAAAAATATATAATAATTATCAAAAATGCTATCTCTTTCACCAAAATCTATATCTTTTTTCCAATTTTCATCAATACATTTTTTTAATATTTCTGCTTCTATGTTGAGTGGCGTTGTTTTTATTTCTTTAAAACCATTTATACCAATTTGGGAATCCATATATATAAAATAATCTTCAATATCATTTATTAATATATAATCTATTTTTCTATTCTTACAAATAACTTCTATAACAATATCATTTTTTGTGTCAATTAATCTAAAATTTTTATAATATATTACTTTAGCACAGTCGTTTATTAAGTCTGTAAAATATTGTTCGTTACTAACATTATTTTCATATAATGGTTTAGTAAATATTACTTCAGCATCTATTTTTATATTTTTCTCTGTACTTTCATATTCTGTAATATAAGTTGATTTATAATATTCAATAACTTCTTGTATTGAAGACATTTCTTTATTTTCAAGATTTTTATTATTTTCTTGATTTTTCCTTTGAATTCCACCCAATATTATACTAATAAACATTAATATAAAGATCATAACAAATAAAACTATTATATTTTTTTTATAGTTTTTTTTGTTTTGATCTTTATATTTTCTTTTTTTCATTTTAACTCCTTATCAACAACTAATTAGTTATTATTTCTTCTTTCGATTTCTACAACTTCAACCAAATCCTTATCTGGTTCAAAACTTACAACTCCTGTTTTAATTAAAGATTTAACATAGTCTGTAAGATAATAATTATTATAAAAAGTTATCCCTTTTGGATTATTATTTTTAATATCGATATCAACACCTCTTGTTGAATATTGTATTCTTGCAGAGTTTGTATCTTTATCATATTCTAAATAATCGTATGCCATAAACTTCTTAGATAATCTTTTTACAAACATCTCTAAATCTTTTGATTCTAGATATAATTCAAGTATGTTTTCAAAAGTTGAATTTTTATTATATGAATATGTGTATATAGAAATTTCATCCTCATAGAAAAATAAATAATAAGCACGATGTCTATACCCAATATATCCATCTTCTAAACTTCCAAATCCATATACAGGTTCTGCTTCTACAACTTCTTTCAAAGACATATTTGAATGTATTTTTGTTGTTATTTTATCATTGTAATCCTCTGTAAGAATCATATTTTTTACTGCACCAGTTGGAGCATTTTTTATTAAAATCTCCCCATTTTGATAAGAAGTATACCCATTCTCTAATACAACACCTTCATCTAAATTTTCAGCTATTTCCGAAAAATAGAAATCATACATTTGTAATTTATCTAACAAATAATTATCTGTTGCAAATAAATTTCCGTAAACAATATGAGTGTCGTCAACTTTTACGTAAGCATCCCCATCAACTTTATTATAGAAATTTTCGATTTTGTTTATAACAAATTCATATCCTTCTAATTCTTCATTATATCTTGCATATACTTCTATCTCTTTTTCTTCGTCTATTATATAAAAATCACTTGGTGTATAAAATGGTATTAGCTCAGTCATTAAATCTTCAATATAAGATTGATTACTTGAACCATCTTCATTAAATAATCCTTTTGATAGCACAACCTCTACATAATCTACACCTTCAGTAATGTATTTTGAATCATATTTTTCAATAATATCTTTGGGAGTTAATTCTTTTTCTTCTACTTCTTCAGTATCAGTAGTATTATTTATAATATCTTCATTTTTCTCAACAACTTTTAATAGCGATACTAAAAAAAACAATAAACAGAAGAATAATATTAAAAAAATCAAAAGAATTCTTTGTCTAATTCTATTTTTTTTCATATATTATCCTTCTTTCTTCATAAATTTATTTACACCTCTTAAAGTTGATAAGCCTTTCAAGTCAAATACAACTTTAACCATTCTTTCTACTGTTCCCATACTCATTAATAATACTAAAGCCACTAATGGTGATTGTTTTGCTATAGCATTAGCAGTTAGTAAAAATATCAAATAAATTAATGCGTGTAGTGGTTGTATTAACGCATTTACAACAAATTCTTTCATCCATGAAGAAAATACTTGTGCTCTACCATCTCCTGCTTTATCTATTGAATATGTAATAATAATCAATGGTGATACAATTATTAATAATCCCATCATCAATAATCTTTTTGCATATAACCAAAAGAATTTTACTTCTTGGAATAGTAAACACCAATATATAATTGACCACATAGTTAATTGTAATCCTGATAATGAGAATACTTTTTCCCAAACTTCAGAACGAACTGTATCTTCAAATACTCCATATCCTTGAGTTGTACGTATTAATTCACATCTAATATTGTATAATACACCAGTAATTGCTTCTCCAACTGAAAGTACAGCTACCATTATATATACCATACAAAATAGTATAACAATACTTTCTACCCAACTCGTAAACATTTTTTTATATTTAGCTTGATCAGATGCAACTGTTGAAAGTGCCATTCTTATACCTATGTATATTAAAACTAATAGAGAGATGGTCATAGCTAAAGCTCTACAAATTTTATAGACATCAATAATTCCTTCTTTTACTGATATGTTACTTGGATTTGCTGCAATCTCTAAGTCTTCTCCTACCTTATATGTAGATTCTGTATCAAAATAATTTGCATTAAATAGAGATACTCTATTAAACACAACTCTATCTATAGAAAACCAAAATTGAGTTTCACCATTTTCTTCAGTAGCTGTCATAACTCCCAACAATACATCTATTTGAACTGCAAATATATTTATTATTCTAGCAACAATACCTGTAACGGTACCAATAAGAGACCCTACAGCATCTCCAAGCCCAAACGAATCTCCTCCAAGTTCTCCATCCTCTAGCAAACCACTTGCTGCTTCATTACTTGGAGAAGCCGGATCTGTATAAGTAGAATTTGTTTCTTCTGTATCCGGATCTGCATATACAACATTTCTACAACATATGAAATTAAATAATAGTACCACTATTAGTAAACTTGTTACAATTTTTTTCATATACTATCCTCTTTTATTAATTCCCTTGTGCTTCTCTTCTTGCTTTTTCTAATGCTGCTTGTTTTGATAAGTTTGTTTCAACGAATTCAAACTCTTTCTTAGTTGGTTGAATTGCAAGAATTGCAGAATCTCCACCAACTTTAAGTAAACCTTCACCTCTACTACATGTAATTAAGAATCCAGCTTCACCTTCACTTAATTTGAATACTTCTTTTAAGTATTGAATTTCTGATTTATCTTGCGCTAAGAATAATTTTGTTTCTGATGATGTTAAAACCGCTTGAACTTCTTGTTTTTCATAGAAGTCTTGGAATTTTTGTGAAATAACTGCAAGAGAAACGTTTCTTTTTCTAGCACGTCTAGCCATTGTATTTAAGAAGTCAACTGCTTCTGGGTATGGTAAAAGCATCCATGCCTCGTCAACTAGAACTCTTTTCTTAGCTGCTTTTGCTTTATCTTCACTATTTTTCTTAACATATTTTTCCCAAACCCAAGAAAGCATGATTTGTTGTGCAAGAGGTCTTGCAAATCTTTCTTCAAGTTGAGAAATATCTATGTTGATAAATGGAACTCCGTCTAATAATTCGAATGTTGATTGTCCATCAAAATAAGCCATTTGTCCTTGATATTCTCTAACATATTGTTTCATAACTTTTACTAAATAACTATAATGGAAACGATAGTCAGGATTTTCATTTTCTTGAGCTTTTCTACAAATTCTTTTATACCAAGAACCTATAGTTGGCATATCTTTTCTTGTTCTTCCTAAGTAGTTTTCTGATAAATTTACTGGTCCAGCATTATCATCTCTTACATATAAACTTTCAATGTTATTTGTAATACCTAAAGCTGCGTATTCTTCCGCAACAGCCTCAGAAATAATTTGTTTTGTAAGCTCATTTACCTCTTGACTTCTTGTACTACCTCTGGCCATTGTTAAAAGTCCGTTTGTAACGTCCTCTACTTTATTTTCAACACTTAATACTGTTCTTTCTTTACCAGTAATCTCATCTTTAACATTTTCAGGCTCAATATCAAAAAGGTTAATAACTGTTTTTGAGTTTGGACTTAATGTTACGTTTACTCCACCAAGAGCTTCAGCAACAACAGCATACTCACCTTCAGCGTCAAGAGCTAAACTTTCTATTCCCATTAAAACTGCTGATCTTGCAGTAATTGTTTTAATTGTAACAGATTTACCAGCACCAGATTTACCAAATATAACCATATTATAGTTTGTTAATTTTGAACTAAAGTTATCATAAAGAATTGGTAATCCTGTTTGTTTGTTAAATCCTAAAGGAATACCATTTTCATGTCCTACTTCTGATGTAAAGAATGGAAAAACTGTAGACATAGCACGTCTATCAAATGTATGTGATTTTGTCATTTTATTATCACAATAAGGCATATTGCTTCTAAAAGCATCATCTTGCATAGCCCATGCTGGTTTAATATCTATAAGGTTTTTAGACATTTCGCTTGATAATAATTCTGTATATTTGTCTAATTCATCCATACTATAAGCAAATATTGTTGCTATAATTGATGAATCGAATAATTTGTTAAAACCAGCAGCAATAGCATCACGAAGTTCTTCTGCTTCCATTCTTTTTTGAGCTATAATTCTTTCTCTGTTGATATCTCCTCTGTCTAAAGCTACAATTCTTTCAGACTCTAACTCATTAATTGTTCTATTTAAGTCTGTTTGTGAAGAAGCTTCACTTACTGGATTTATAAATACAGAAACATTTAAGTCTCCAAAAGTATACATTCCTCTTAAAAACTCAGGGAATGTACACATTCTAGGTAGATTTGCAACTATCATACTTCTTGCATATCTTGTTCTTGCAGAAGATATTTCAATATGATTTGTATAGCTTGCATCAATTCCACCAGGAGCTATTAAACTTTTTATTGTTTTTTCGTTCTTTTTAAAAACACTAACTTCTTCTTTTTCTTTTTTTACTTTGTCAATTTCATTACTAGGTTGTTCAACTTTATTTCCAAACATTTTTTATCCTCCCTATTCTTTAGTTCCTTCTATCTTTCTTCTCTTAACTATTTTCTTTTTAGTTAATCCTGGTTTTTCCGCTTCTAATTTAGGAGTTTCTTCAGTTTTTTCTACTTTTTTCTCTGTTTTCTTTACTTCTTCTTTAGCTAATTGATATACTCTTGGATCTAATTGTTCTTGATATGTGTCTAATATTTCATTAGCTTTCTTTCTTATTTTTTCTTCTTTGCTTATTGCTAAATCTAATTCTTCAATTTGTTTTTGTCTATCTGCTTTTAATAAACTATCTGTTGCCATATCGATAGCAGCAATGTTAATTTCTTGGTCAAGTTTTTCTTGTTTTTTAGTTAATACATCTTTTCCTGAACTATATAAAGCATCGTATTGTGAATCTAATGCTTTTGATAATTGTAGTACTTCTGCTTCATCTCTGTTGTATGCTACATATAATAATTCAGCTAATTGTTCTGAATCTAAAATTGTACTTGAAATTTGAGATGTGGCAAGTGCACTTGCTATATTTTGGCATCTTGTATATAACTCTGCAAAACACATGTTGTAAATTTCTTCTTTAGAGTATCTATCTAATCCTCCACCGATTTCAGCAGAATAATAAGAAACAACTACATATGTTCTTTGTTGTAATACATTTCTATTTGAACTTAATTTATCAACATAGTCTGTTATATCGATACCATACTCTAAAATATTAATTTTTCTTCTTTTTTCAAATTCTAGTTTTTCTTTTAGAGCTCTATTTCCAGCCATTTGGGCTTGAGCAATTTTAGCATCTAATTTATCAATTTCGATTGTTAAATTATCAACTCTAGATTTGTATTCATCAATTATATCTCTTAAGTTTAATGTTCTACTTTGAATATATAATTGAATTGGAAATCTTAATGTATTTAAGAATTGAACGAAACCTTCTTCTACAGAGATTTTTTCATCTTCAGACATTAAATCATAGTTGACACCATTACATTGTAATATCATGATGTATTGAGTTCCGTTTTTTCTTACAATCATGTTATCAACTATTTCATCAAATTCCATAAATTCAAATATTGATTCTCTTGTTAGATTTCCTGTAAACTTTCCATAGTTTTGTTCATTCTTTTTCTCATCATCAGTAGTTTCTATCAATTCTTCTTTTGTTGTTATTTCTTTTGATTTTTTAGGTTTCATTAAATAGAAGTATAAGGCTACTAAGCCTATCATTATAGCAACTATAATCCAAATCCCCATTTGAAGTAATGGTATCAATTCTGCTCCCATCTATTTTTCCTCCTTTGTATATACGTACATTTTTCTATTTTTCTTAAATTTCATATATCTTAAAATTATTTCTCCAATTGGTTCTCCACCAATTTTTTTAGTTATTGGAAAGGCAACAATTGTAGGTATTTTTAATGCTCCAACTGCAAACCCTATAAGAGCAAAAAACGCCATTATTATTATTCCAACAATATTCATTCCTAATGCTTTAAACAATACCCAAAACATTGCTCCTATCATCGCTCCTACTGCTGTTGTTATTAGTGATTTTACAGTAAATATATATAATATTCTAGATTCACCTCTATAATTACGAGGTATATAATAAGTTCCCATACTTTTCCTCCTTAGAATGTTGCTGCAATTTTAAGAACAATTGACCAAATGAAATATGCTCCAAATATAACCATACCTGAAACTACTACACCGATTAGTTGTGTTTTTAATTTAGCTTGTGCTTCTGGTCCTGCAGTCAAGTATTTGATACCCATATATGCTGTTACCGCAACCATTACACCTGCACCAATCATTGTTAAAATTTGTCCAAGTGATTTAAATTCTGCTGTTACATTATCATAATTGATATTTGTTTGAGAAGATCCTTTACTTATAAAGTTGTCTGCCTTTTTCTCCATATCAGATAAAGAAATAGCTTTTACATTGTAAAAACAAGACAATATAACAAACGCAAAAATCGCTATTATAGCCACTTTTTTTAATATATTTACCTTCATCTTTTCATACCTCCATCTAATTTGCCTATTTATACTATTCTATTATATTTATTATACTTAAACGCTAAATTATTTTCAACATTTTTATTCAATATTTGCTATTTTTAACACAAATGTAATAAATCTTTTTCTTCTTTATATCTTAAATAAAAATCAAACAAAAGAGGGTACTATATTTAAAGTAACATTCTTACTTCAAATATAGTACCCTCTTATATTACTAATTTATGAATTGCCTAATACAAGTGAGAAATCAGCTACAATTGCAACTAAATTAACCGCACCAAACAGTAAAACACATCCAATTAAAATTGGAGCAATTTGTTTTTTTACATCTGCTTTCTCAGATGGACTAGCTAAAATATATTTTATACCAAGCATTGTAACAACTACTACTGATATACCAGTTCCAGCAACTTGAATTAATCCAATTACATTATTAAGTGTACCACTAATTCTATTACCATCAACTTGTGTCATATCACTTGTTCCGTTCATTGAATCAATTATCTTAGTAACATCCGAAGCATACGTTTTAGATACAAATACAAATACACTTATAATAAAAATTAATCCTAAAAGTAAAATCTTTCTTTTCATACTTTTTCTCCTTTTATCATTCACTGTTAACTATTATATTTTACTGAGCTTTTAACAAAATTTTGAACAATTCCTAAAATTCCAGAAGTTCCAAATAAAATTATCGCACCTATCACATAATTTACAGCATATTTTTTTATATCAGCTCTATCTCCAGCAGATGCCATTATATATTTTGCTGCAATTGTCATTAGAATTATAATTGCAACTGCAGCACCAGCAGTTCTTACAATTCCTAAAACTGCCGCAATTATATTAGTAATTGCTTTAGAACCTTCAGGAGCCTCTGAACCTTTGAATAATTCTGTTACTTTCCCACCATTTCCGGTCGCTTCAACTCCTGTTATTAAAGCTATTAACAAAAACGCCATCAATGCTAGTATTACTATTCTTTTTAGATTTGTTTTCATAAGCTATTTCTCCTAATTAATTTATATTTGTTGTGCAAAATTATTAAGTATTCCTAAAATTCCTGTCACACCAAATAATATTAATGCACCTATTACATAATGAACCGCATGTTTCTTGATGTCCGCTCTATCTCCTGGAGCAGACATCATATATTTCATTGATATTGTTAATAATATTACTATCGCTATTGTTACGCATACAATTCTCATTATGCTAATAGCAGTTATCGCAGTATCATTTACTAAATTTTTCATTCCAGCGGCTTCTGTTGGTTCAGTATCAAAAGCATTTACGTTGAAATTATCCGCAAAAACTTGCCCAGTTATAAAGTTAACCGTCAACATACATACAACAATTATTAATAAAATTGCTGTTATTTTTTTCACTATTTTCATATTTGTGTCCTCCATTTATCCGAATAACAAATTATTTAATTCCTGATGAGAATTTATTTATAATTCCTAAAATTCCAACAACACCAAATAATACAATAGCACCAACTACATATTGGTATGCACTTTTCTTAATATCAGCTTTATCTCCAGGAGCAGCTGTCATATATTTCATTGCAACAGTTAACAACATAACAATTGCAACAGCAATACCAATTATTCTAATACTTGTTATAACTGTTCCTGTAATTGAATTAACTTTATTCGTTGTTCCTGTGGTATCTTTATAATCTTTAGTAATCAAAGTTGACATTTCGCTTGCATAGTCCGCATTACTTGACACTTCAAGCATTCCAACAAAAACACTAAAAATTAAAAGTAGTGCTAAAGAAAATTTTAAAATTTTTTTCATATTTTTTCCCTCCATCTATGCAATTATTCTAATACCTTTGCAAATTTTTGAATAATTCCTAAAATTCCTGTGCAAGCAAACATAACAATTGCACCTACTATATAAACAACAGCGTGTTTCTTGATATCTGCTTTTTCACCAGGAGCAGCCATCATATATTTCATACCTAATATAGCAAGCATAGCTACAGCAACAGCTGCACATATAACTCTAGCTATAGTTATAACTGATCCTGCTACATTCGAAATAGGATCAGTAACTGCTGTATTACCAGTTTCCCCAGCTTGTGTTTTAATTGTACTCATCATATTAAATGTCGCAAATGAAGAATTTCCACATACTAGTGCCGCTACAATTAGACAAATAAATAAAACTATTGCTACTTTTTTCAAACTTTTCATATCATTTTCCTCCGTTTAACTCATATTACTTTAATTATAGCATTTTTGACTTTTTTTTTCAATAATTTCCATAATTTATAATAATATTATCCTATAAAATTTATTTTGTAAATAGGTTAATTTAGTAAAATTGCAAAAAAAAAGAATGCCTTCCGACATTCCTTTTTTGTACAATTATTGAATATTTCCAGCGAATTTTTTAACAATTCCTAAAATACCACTAGCTGCAAATAATACAACTGCACCTACTACGTAAACAACAGCATGTTTTTTGATATCTGCTTTGTCTCCAGGAGCTGCTGATATGTATTTTATTGCAAGTACGATTAACATGATAACTGCAACACCACAACCAACAACTTGTACAATTGTTAATACTGAACCTACTATTCTATTAATACTTGCTGCAGCACCAGATGTATCTGAAGCACCATTTGTAACAGATTTTGTATCAACTGAATCAAATGAAACAACATCAGATGCATTAACACCTGTACAAATAGAAGCAACAATCATAACTGCTAATAGGATAACAGCCATAACTTTCATTACTTTTGACATAATAAAATCCTCCTTTTATCATACTTAACTATATTATATACCATTTTTTTACGTTTTTCAACAAAATTTTTAGTATATATTAAATTAATTTAATATTAGCATATACATTTTTTTTTGTAAATAATTTTTTCAAAAATTATTCTAAATTTTCCCACTCTTCTTTTTTAAAGCCAACAAGTACTTTATTTTTATAAAGTAAGATTGGTCTTTTTATTAGCATTCCATTACTAGCCAATAATCTGATTTTTTGATCATCTTCATTATTCTTTAATTCTTCTTTTAAGTTCATACTTCTATAAAGCATCCCACTTGTATTGAAAAATTTACTAACAGGAAGTCCACTTAAAGTTATTATTTCTTTCAATTCTTCGTATGTTGGTGTTTCTGTAACAATATGTTTTTCTATATATTTAATTTTATTTTCATCCAAAAACTTCTTTGCCTTTTGGCAAGTTGAGCATTTAGGATATGCTATAAAAATACATTCCATTTCTTCCTCCTTTTGTTTTAATATTTGCATTGCAGAATATATTATAACACATTTTTATACACTTTTCTACTTTTTACCATACATTTTTGCTCTTCTTATTACTTAAATTTTGACATCTTTACTTTTAAGTCTTTTATGTTATAATTTGAATATAAAATTACGGAAAGGAGATTATGAAAATCATTTTTCATAACAAAACACATGAATAAAACTTATAAAAAACTTTTAATTGTTTTTTCAATAGCTATTACAATATTTTCAATAGGAATTGTTTATAAAACTTTCCAAAATGACACTTTTTTTAACATTGCTATAGGAAAACATATCTTAGAAAACGGAATTGATATGAAAGAACATTTCTGTTGGGTTGAAGATGATTTATATTATACTCATTCACATTGGATATTTGATATAATAATTTATTTAATTTACAATTCTTTTGGATTCACAGGAATATACGTAACAACAATACTATTTACAATCTTTACTTCATTGGCATTGTTTCTGTTTTTATGTAAAAGAAATCACTCACCAGTTGTTTCTTTTTTTGTCACTTTAATATCGATATATGTTGTAAGGTCATGCTTTACAGCACGTTCACAAATAGTTTCTTTTGTTTGTTTTATAATTGAGATCTTTTGCTTAGAACAATTTATTGAAACAAATAAGAAAAGATATGCTTTAACATTGATAATAATTTCTATAATAGTTGCTAACTTCCATTCAGCAACATGGCCTCTTTTATTAGTGCTATTTATGCCTTATGTTGCTGCAGGTTTTTCCAATATACTTAGTTCAAAAAACATATATAGTATTTGCATTAAAAGATTAAAAAGAAAAATAGAAAAACTACCAAAAGATTCTGAAAAAATCGCAATTTATGAAAAAGACATAAAAGATTATGAACGTATAATCGAAGAAAGAAAAAGTGAATATGCAGATTATAAAGTCGTAAGAAGAGAACATTATAACACAAAAAATTTAGTAATTTTAATGATTATAGTTGCGTTAACTGGTTTACTTACTCCTACTCATGGAACTCCATATACTTATATAATAAAATCAATGTTTGGAGAGAGTAATTTTGAGAACAACCTTTCAATCGATTACATAAATGAAATGCAGCCTCTAGTTCCCATTTCCAACCTTGCAATTATTGTTTTTACTGTTATCTTTATTTCATTTTTAACATTCTTACCAACAAAAATAAAAACAGAACATGGATTTTTAATAGCTGGATTATAT
Organism: uncultured Lachnospiraceae bacterium; assembly: GCA_964584475.1. Classification (GTDB taxonomy): domain Bacteria; phylum Bacillota; class Clostridia; order TANB77; family CAG-508; genus Scatovivens. The sequence continues at coordinate 59,674 of CAZPAF010000004.1, forward strand.
CTAATGGCTTTTTCAAGCGGTAGATATGTGTATTTACTAGTTTTAATAGGATCTTTCGTAATTAACGATTTAATAACTCAAGCAACTAATATATTGATTAAAGATGATATTGAAGCTTTAGAAAAATTTTTCTCAAATACAATTTGTTCTATAGTAACAATAGTATTTATAACTATTTTATCAACATCAATGTTTTTAGATATTATACGTACAGACTATGTAGATGAAAAGGAATATCCTGTTGCAGCAGTTGAATATATAAAAGAAAATTTAGATTATAAAAATATTAAGATTTTTAATTCATATAATAACGGAAGTTATTTAATGTTAAATGGCATTCCTGTTTTTATAGATTCTAGATTAGATGTTTATTGTAGTGAATTTAATGACACAGATATTTTCTATGATTATATACAAGTTTCTACTGGAAATAAGAATTATAATGAAGTATTTGAAAAATACAATTTTACTCACGTTTTATTAAAACCTGACGATAGAGCTCAACAATATATTTGCAAAGATTCAAATTACAATGCAATATTTGAAGATGAAAATTATATTCTTTATGAAAAAGTAAATTAATTTTATAAAAAAGAGATGCTTGCAAAACGCAAACATCTCTTTTTTTGGTTGCGGGAGTAAGACTCGAACTTACGACCTTCGGGTTATGAGCCCGACGAGCTGCCAACTGCTCCATCCCGCGATATTTAACGAAAACAATTATACTATTCATTCTTAGGTTTGTCAAGAACTTTTTGTAAATTAATTTTATTACAATAAAATACACCCCTATTAGTATATTACATTTTCTCTATAATATACCAAATGGGATGTATTTTTATATTTTATTTAATTAAATTGAATTATAGAAAATCAACATTTGAGATACGTCTATTAATGAAACTTTATCGTCATAGTTCATGTCTGCCGCTTTCCAAGGGCATCCATCTAACATAAATCCTTTCATTCCATTATAGTGTAATATAAGTTTTGATAAATCTATAAGTGAAACTTTACCGTCTCCGTTTATATCTCCTCTTACGATTAACTCATATTCTTTACCACTCTCAAGTTTTAATTTCATTCCTGTTTTTACAATCTCATCTTCTGAAACAACATTTCCTTCATGATCTAATATTGTATATTTTTCTCTTATTTTCATATTTTCAACAAAATCATCTATAGTTGTTTTCATAGTAATTTTCTTAATGTCATCTTCATTAATTAAATATTCTTCAGAAGTAACTACTTTTCCTTTTTTATAGAAATAATTTACTTCTATTTCGGCTGTTGTCATAAATCCTTCTGCATTTGTTGGTAATTTTTCTTCTACCACATCATATCCTTCAAATTCTTTTGGTTCTGCTTTATAGCTGTCTCCTTCCAATCCTGAATATAATTCTTCTTTTAGTAATTTATAGTCTTGCATATCATAATGTCTTACAACAACACCTTTTGATATTTTCTTATAATAATATTTTACAACAGTTTCTGTTATTATATTATTGTTTTCATCTTTAGTTACAGCCAATTTTCCGTAAGCATTAGCTGGTTCTTCTACCAATCTATATCCATTAAATTCTTTTTCTTTTGTTGTATAAGGTTCATTTTCAGCACCTTCTCTTATTTCCTCATAAAGAATTTCATTTGATAATTTATTGATATATTGAACTTTTAAGCTTGTATTTCTAATATAGAAATATTCAACAATTATTACTTCTTTTGTCATTTTTCCTTCTGCATTATTTGGTAATTTTTTCTTCACCAATGAGTAACCATCAATAGATTTTGCTTCTACTTTATAGCTATCTCCTTCATTTCCTTTATGAACTTCGGAATGAAGAATTTCATTAGTTGTAATATCAATATGTTTTTCAATTACACCTTGTGAAATAGAAACATAATAATAATTTACAGTCATTACTTCTTTTGTCATTTTTCCTGATTTATCACCTTCAACCTCGACTAATATGTAATTTTCAAATTCTTTTTCTTCAGTTTCATATTCTTTTGTTTCATAACCTTCTATTATAATTGGTTCAGAAAGATTTTCTTTTGAATATTTATCAATATAATTTACAGTTACTTTAGATTCTTTTGCGTATTTGTATACTTTAGTTTGTTCTTCTTCTGTATATTCTCCTGTTAATTCTTCTGGTCCTTCTATAAAAGTATATCCTTCAATTTCTTTTTTATCTTCAGTTATATCAAACACATCAAATACTTTTGCTATTTTTGTTACTTTTTCTGTTATTTCTTCACCTGTCACAAAGTCTCTGTATTCAATATGTACTTTAGCGTCTTTTCTAACATAATATACTTTTATAATTTCTCCGCTTGATACTTTATCAGGAATTACAGTTTTTGTATTATCTAACTCACAACCTTCGTATTTGTTAGTAACATTAATTTTTTCTTTATTTACAAGCATTTCATCAGTTTCTAAGATATGTACTGTTATTTTTTCAATTTCAGTATCAGAATCTTGTTTTACATCATCTTTGTAATATTCTACTGTATAAACTAATTCTTTAACTTGTGTTTCATCTTTTGTAAATGTTCCTAATATTTCAATATCGTTTGCTGGCATTTTATCTGGTATTTCTGACCATCCACTAAATTTATATCCATATTTTTCAGGAATTCCCCTTGGTATTATAGATTGTTCATATTTATATTCTTCAATTTCACCATCAACAATTCCATCTATTTTATATGTAATTGTATATTTGTTTCTATCATAGTAGATTTTTATAATTGTTTTTTCATCACCAGATATATTTAATTGTTCAAATTCTTTTGTTGTAAATCCTTCGCAAGATTTTACTTTTGCTTCTGTAGGAGTATCTGTTGTTCCTACGCATTCTTCTGTTTCACTCAATATATAGCCATCATTTTCGATATTTTGTTTATAATGTTCTACAACATATTTTGTATCTGTTTTAGCTGTATAATATACTTTTATAACTTCACCACTATCAACCTCATCAGGTATTTCTATTGGTTCTGTTTTTTCAAAACTGTATCCTACATATTTATCTTCTGTATTAATTTTTGTTTTATCTACAGCTATTTTATCTGTTTCAAAAGCAAATACAGTCTTCTTTTCTACTTCTGTATCAGCACCTTGTTTTTCATTGTTTTTGTAATATTCAATTGTGTATTTTAATTCTTTTACTTGTGATTCATCTATAGAAAATGCTCCTGTTACTTCTATATCTTTCGATGGCATTGTTTCTGGTATTTCTGACCATCCACTAAACTTATAACCTAATTTTGTAGGTTCTTCTTTTGCAATTATTTTTTGACCATAATCATAGTTTTCAACTTCTCCATACACTTCTCCATCAACTTTATAAGTTAATGTATATGTATTTATAGTGAAATTTGCTTTATAAGCTTTATTTCCTGTTGTACCTTTCTCTATTTTTACAGTCTCTTGTGGTTCTTCACCATTACTTCCTGTCCATCCTATAAATGTGTATCCTTCTTTTTCTGGTGTTACTAATACAATATCATCTTCTATTGTATAATTATCTGGATTGCTTCCATCTAGTACTTCCCCACCAGTTAAATCGTATGTTATTGAATAAATTTCTGGAGTATAATAAATTTTTATAACACTTCCACTATCTATATTTTCTGGTATTTCTAATGGTTCAGTTTTTTCAAATTTATATCCAATATATTTATCTTTAGTATTTAATTTTGTTTTATCTACTAATATTATCTCTGGTTCTAAAACTTGTACAGTTACTTTTTCTATCTCTGTGTCATTTTCTTGTTTTTCATTATTTTTATAATATTCGACTGTATAGTTTAATTCTTTTGTTTGAGTTTCGTCTATTATAAATTCCCCTGTTACTTCTATGTTTTCCGCTGGCATTGTTTCTGGTATTCCAGACCAACCACCAAATTTATATCCATATTTTTCTGGATTTTGTTTTGGTTCTACTTTTTGTTCATATCTATAAGTTTCAATTTCTCCTATTTTTTCAGAATCTATCATATAAGTAATAGTATATTGATTTCTATCATAATAGATTTCTACGACTGTACTTTCATCACCTTCAATATTCTTTTGTGTAATTTCTTTTGATGTAAATCCTTCAATTTCTTTTTCGACAGCTTCCGTAATCGTATCTGTTGTTCCTACGCATTCTTCTGTTTCATTCAATGTATAACCATCATTTTCGATATTTTGTTTATAATGTTCTATAATATATTTTGTATCTGTTTTAGCTGTATAGTAAACATCAATATATATATTCTCTTTCCCCATTGTACCAGTTACAACTTCCGTATCGCATGTATATCCTGGTATTACTGGACTTACAACATTAAATGTTTTACCATATTCAACTTCTTCTATATATTCAATTGGATATTTATCTCCATCATTATGAACATATGAAATTATTAATTTATAAGTTTTTATCTTATAATTTGCAACATAATGTTTATTTCCTGTTGTATTAGTTATTGTTATTGTTTGTTCTGGAACATCACCATTACTTCCTGACCATCCTATAAATGTATATCCTTCTTTTTCTGGATTGTTTAAAACAAAAGTATCATGTATTGTATATGCCTCTGGATTTGTTTTTCCTTCTTCTAGACTTCCTCCATCTAAATCATATTCGATTGCATATGTATTTATAACATAATTTGCTTTATATTCTTTGTTTCCTGTTGTTCCAGATTCTATTTTTACATTTACTTCTGGAACATCACCATTACTTCCTGTCCATCCCATGAATGTATATCCTTCTTTTTCTGGTGCTATTAATATAATTTCATCTTCTCTAGTATATTTTTCTGGATTATTACCATTTACTAATTCTCCACCATCTAAATCATAAATTATATTATATTTTTCTAAAGAATAATATATTTTTATAACAGTTCCATTATTTACAACATCAGGAATTTCTTCAGGTTCTATTTTTTCAAATACAAAACCTTCATATTTATCTTCAGTATTTATCTTCGTTTTGTCTACAGTTATTGTATCTGGTTCTAAAACTTGTACTGTTATTTTTTCATTTATAGTATCAGCTTCTTGTTTTATTCCTTTCTTATAGTATTCTATTGTATAACTTATTTCTTTAGTTTGAGATTCATCTATATATAAATATCCTAAAGTCTCAACATCATGTGCAGGCATTGTTTCTGGAATTTCAATCCATCCACCAAATGTATAACCATATTTTTCTGGATAATCAAGAGGAATTATTCTTTGTTCATATTTATACTCATGTGAATCTAAATATACACTTGCTTCTCCAGACTCACTTGCATAATATGTAATTTTGTATTTATTTCTATCATAATAAATTTTTAATACTGTACTTCCATCTCCTGCTATGTTTTCTTGCTCAAATTCTTTTGATGTAAATCCTTCAAGATTCATTGCAGTTTCTGTTGTAATAGTATCTGTTGTTCCTATGCATTCCTTTGTTTCAAATAATGTATAATCATCATTTTCTATATTTTGTTTATAATGTTCAACAACATATTTTGTATCTGTTTTAGCTTTATAATATACTTTTATAACTTCACCACTATTAATTGAATTTGGAATTTCTACAGGTTCTGTTTTTTCTAAACTATATCCTACATATTTGTCTTCTATATTTATTTTTGTTTTATCCACTGCTAATTCATCTGGTTGTAAAATATGTACCATAGTTTTTTCTACTTGTGTATCAGCTTCTTGTTTTACATTATTTTTATAGTATTCAACAGTATAGCTTAGCACTTTTATTTGTGTTTCATCTATAGAAAATGTTCCTGTTACTTCTACATTTCTTGATGGCATTGTTTCTGGAATTTCAGACCATCCACTAAACTTATAGCCTTCTTTTGATGGAATATCTTTTGGCACTATTACTTGCCCATAATCATAAGTTTCTACTTCTCCATATTGTTTTCCATCAACTTTATAAGTTAATGTATATGTATTTATAATGTAATTTGCTTTATAAGTTTTATTTCCTGTTGTTCCTTTTTCTATTTTTACTGTTTTTTGTACTTCTTCTCCATTACTTCCTGTCCATCCTATAAATGTATATCCTTCTTTTTCTGGGTTATTTAATGTAAATGTATCATTTACTGTATAAACTCCTGGATTTGCAATTCCTTCTTCTAAACTTCCTCCATCTAAGTCATAAGTTATATTATAGTTTTCTAAAGTATAATATATTTTTATTACTTCTCCATTTTCTATAACATCTGGTACTTTTGATGGCTCAGTTTTTTCAAAGCTATATCCAATATATTTATCTTTTGTATTAATTTTTGTTTTATCTACTGTTATTGTATCTGGTTGTAATATTTGTACTGTTGTTTTTTCCACTATAGTATCTTCATCTTGTTTCACATTGTCTTTGTAGTATTCTATAGTGTAACTTAACTCTTTTAATAAGTTTTCATCTATAGAAAATATTCCTATAATTTCAACATTTTTAGCTGGCATTGTTTCTGGTATTGTTGTCCATCCACTAAACTTATATCCATATTTTTCAGGATTTTCTCTTGGTTCTACTTTTTGTTCATACTTATAAGTTTCTACCTCTCCATATTGCTCTCCATCCAATTTATATGTAAGTGTATATTGATTCCTTACATAATAAACTTTTATAACTGTAGATTCATCTCCAGATATTTTTTCTTGAGTAATTTTTTGAGTTGTAAATCCTTCATAATCTTTAGATTTTGCTGTTGTAAGTGTATCTGTTGTTCCTGTTTTTTCTTCTGTATCACATAATATAAACTCTTCATCTTCTATATTTTGTTTATAATGTTCTACAACATATTTTGTATCTGTATTTGCTGTATATTTAACATCAACTGTTTTATCTCCAGCACCAATTGTTCCCAAAACAACTTCTGTATCACAAGTGTATCCTGGTATTACTGGACTTATAACATTATAAGACTTCCCATATTCTAATTCTTCTGTATGATTTTTTGGATATTCGTCACTATTATGAATATAATTAATTGTTAATTTATAAGTATTTATAATATAATTTGCAACATAATTTTTATCACCAGTCGAATTTTTAATTGTTACTGTTTTTTGTGGTTCTTCACTATTACTTCCTGTCCATCCTATAAATGTATATCCTTCTTTTTCTGGGTTATTTAATGTAAATGTATCATTTACTGTATAAACTCCTGGATTTGCAATTCCTTCTTCTAAACTTCCTCCATCTAAGTCATAAGTTATATTATAGTTTTCTAAAGTATAATATATTTTTATTACTTCTCCATTTTCTATAACATCTGGTACTTTTGATGGCTCAGTTTTTTCAAAGCTATATCCAATATATTTATCTTTTGTATTAATTTTTGTTTTATCTACTGTTATTGTATCTGGCTGTAATATTTGTACAGTTACTTTATTAGTTTCTGTATCAGAATATTGTTTTACATTATCTTTATAATACTCAACTGTATAACTTAATTCTTTAATTTTACTTGTGTCTATTGCAAAAGTTCCTATTACTTCTACATTTTTTGCTGGCATTGTTTCTGGAATTGTATCCCAACCACTAAAAATGTATCCATATTTTTCTAAATCTTCTTTTGCATTTACTTTTTGTCCGTATTTATATGTTTCTATTTCACCATATTGTTCTCCATCCAGTTTATATGTAAGTGTATATTGATTTCTAGCATAATAGATTTCAACAATTGTACTTTCATCACCAGATATATTTAATTGGTTAAATTCTTGAATTGTAAATCCTTCATAGTTTTTAGGAGTTGCTGCTGTAAGTGTATCTGTTGTTCCTTCCATTTCTTCTGTATCACATAATACAAACTCTTCATTTTCTATATTTTGTTTATAATGTTCTACAACATATCTTGTATCTGTATTTGCTGTATATGTAACTTCAACAGTCTTATCTGCAGCCTCCATTATTCCAGAAACAACTTTTATATCACATGTATATCCTTGTATTACTGGACTCTCAACACTGTATGTTTTACCATATTCAAATTCTTCCACATATTCTTCTGGATATTTATCTGCACTATTATGGTTGTATTTTATTGTTAATTTGTAAGTATTTATATTGTAGTTCGCATCATAATTTTTATCACCTGTTGCCTCTTTGATTGTTACTGTTTTTTGTGCAGTATTTCCATTACTTCCTGTCCATCCTGTAAATGTATATCCTTCTTTTGTTGGATTATTTAATGTAAATGTATCATGTACTGTATAAGTGTCTGGATTTGTTTTTTCGTCTTCTAAACTTCCTCCATTTAGTTCATATGATATATTGTAAGTTTCTAAAGTATAATAAATTTTTATAGTTTCACCAGTATTTATTTTATCTGGTATTATTGCTGGTTCAGTCTTTTCAAACTTATAACCTTTATATTTATTTTCTGTATTTATTTTTTCTTTATCAACTGTTAATGTGTCTGGCTCTAATATTTGAACTGTAGAATTTTCTACTATAGTATCAGCATCTTGTTTTACATTATCTTTATAATATTCAATTGTATATTTTAATTCTTTTATTTGAGATTCATCTATAGAAAATGTTCCTATAACTTCTACATTTCTTGCTGGCATTGTTTCTGGTATTTCAGACCAACCGCTAAACTTATATCCATATTTTTCAGGTGCTACTCTTGCTACTATAGCTTGTCCATATTCGTAAGTCTCTACTTCTCCATATTGTGTTCCATCAACTTTATAAGTTAATGTATATGTATTTATAGTATAATTTGCTTTATAAGTTTTATTTCCTGTTGCACCATCAAGTGTCACTGTTTTTTCTGCGTTATTTCCGTTACTTCCTGTCCATCCTATAAATGTATATCCTTCTTTTGTTGGATTATTTAATGTAAATGTATCTTCTATTGTATAATTTTTTGGATTTGATTTTCCGCTTTCTAAGCTTCCACCGTCTAAATCATAATTAATTGTATAAGTATTTATCGTATAATTGGCGACATAATCTTTATCTCCAGTTGTTCCAACTTCTATTGTTATATTTTCTTCTGGAACATCACCATTACTTCCTGTCCATCCTATAAATGTATATCCAGCTTTTTGTGGATTGTTTAATGTAAATGAATCATCTACTGTATATTTTTCTGGATTTGTTTTTCCGTCTTCTAAACTTCCTCCATCTAAATCATAAGTTATCTTATAAGATTCTATAGTATAGTATACTTTGATTGTGTCTCCATTATTTACTATGTCTGGTATTGGTGATGGATCTGTTTTTTCTACTTCGTATCCTATATATTTATTAGTTGTATTAATTTTTGTTTTATCTACTGTTATTGTATTTGGTTTTAAAACTTGTACTGCTGTTTTTTCAATTTGTGTATCTGCATCTTGTTTTACATCATCTTTATAATATTCTATAGTATAACTTAATTCTTTTGTTTGATTTGGATCTATAATATATGTTCCAGTTACTTCTACATCATATGCAGGCATCGTTTCTGGTACTCCAGTCCAACCACTAAACTTATATCCATATTTTGTTGGATTGTCTCTTGGAACAATTTTTGTTCCGTACTCATAGCTCTCTGGTTGTCCATATTGAACACCATCGATTTTATAAGTTAATTTATATGTAGTTACAACAAAGTTTGCAACATATGATTTATCTCCTGTAGCTCCATCAAGTGTCACTGTTTTTTGTGCAGTATTTCCATTGCTTCCTGTCCATCCTGTAAAAGTATAACCTTCTTTTGTTGGATTATTTAATGTAAACGTATCATGTACTGTATAAGTGTCTGGATTTGTTTTTCCGTCTTCTAAACTTCCTCCATTTAAATTGTAACTTATATTATAAGTTTCTAAGCTATAATATACTTTTATAACATCACCTGCAGTCACTGTGTCAGGTATTACAGCAGGTTCTGTTTTTACAAATTTATATCCTAAATATTTATTTTCTGTATTTATTTTTGTCTTATCTACTGTTATTATATCTGAATCATTAAAATCTACCGTTACTTTTTGTTGGTCTGTATCTGTTTCTTGTTTTACATTGTCTTTATAATATTCAATTATATAGCTTATTTCTTTTTCTTTACCTTCCCACACAGCATATAAATTCAAAGTCTCATCTGAACGATATGCATCTCCTGGTAAATATTCTACTTCTGTAGCTGTTGCAGATGTTGCCCAACCTAAAAATTCATATCCTGTTCTAACCGGAATATTACTACTCAAATCAATTGTGTCATATTTTACTTTATTTTGAGTAACTGGCATATTTGTTACAATATCTGTATCAGCATTTTCATTATATGTAATATCATAATTTTCAGTTATAACTGAATAGTTAAATGAGTATGATTTTGCATAACTTAAAGCTGTAGATTCATCTTCACAATAAATAACAGCACTTGGAGTTAAATAAAACATTGAGCTACCTATTGAAGTTGCTTCTTTAAAAATTACTAATTCTTTTAAGTTTGTGCAACGTTGTACAAGTCCAGCACCTATTTTTGTTACACTTCTTGGAATTATAATTTGTTCAATTTTAGAGCATCCTAAAAACGCTGCATCTCCTATAGTTTTTAAAGTTCTTGGTAAATTTATTTCAACTAACTTAGTATTAGATCTAAATGCATATTCTTCTAATGTAGTTATCCCTTCTTCTATTGTTACTTTTTCTAATCCAGCTCCTGAAAATGCATCTGTTCCAATTGTTGATACTTTATATCCATCATATTCAGCTGGAATAACTATTTCTGTTTCAGTTCCTAAGTATTCTTTCAAAGTAATGGTTCCATCTGTATTTATTGAATAACAATAATCTTGTGGAGTTTCAATCATTTTAGATACAGTTTCTTCTCCATAATTAATTTCCAATATGTATTGATTTCCCTTTATTTCTGCTGTATCTAATAATATTTCTAAATCAGCTTTTTTATCTACTAAATCTGTTCCTGATACATCCAAATAAGAAGTATAATCACCCTTATTATCTCTTAATGAAACTTCTATACTTTCTCCGTCAATTTCAGTTGTTACTGTTGCTTCTAATTCTATTTTTATTTTCGTTCCGTCTTCTATGTTGGCATTATCTATCACTTCTCCAGTTTCTTGGTCTGTTACTACTATAGATGAAGTTTGTAGGTTTTCTGAAGTTTCTGTCATTGCATTAACTCCAACTACCCAATATTCAATCCATTTATCTTCATAAGAAATCCAGTAGCATCCTCTGTCTCCCCAACCGCTGCCCCAACTATTCATTACTAAATAAGCACCATTTTCTGTAGGTCTAGAACTAGTTGGAAAGTTTGAAACATCAAAATTATCATCCCATCCTATTATTGTTATACCGTGGTTTGGAGAAGATGTTGATTGGTCATTTTGAACTATTTTACCATTATATTCTCCCATTTTATTTGAATTTGTTAAAGCTCCAAGAGCTCCATAAGTTCTAATATGTTCTTTTATTTCATCTCTTACTTCTTGAATTGCTGCATCATACGTAGAATCTTGTTTATATGCTTGTGTAATTGTTGGAAACTCAACTGTTCCTGTTATGTATTTTACAGGATTTTTTGCTTTTGCTGTAGTTTGTACATCTGTATAAGAACTTGGTGTAGTTGATGTTAAGCAAGAAACAAATCTAGATGCATTAGTAAAAATCCCTTGTCTTATTTCATATACTGGAAAGTCTTCTTCATAAACAGGTCCTATTTGACTTGAAAAATAACTATTTGTACCATTAAAATTTCCTCCATTACCAGTTGTTAATACAGCACAATGGACTTCTGAAAAATCTATTGTTTCACCATGATTTAATGCCCAATAAGTTTCTGCTGGAGTAAATGCTGAATATGCATAGCAAATACCATAAGGATTTTGATTTTCTACTTTGATTGTAATATCGTCTCTTAAATCATAAGATTCATTACTTATAATCTCTCCAACTGATTGTAAATTTATATTTTCATCTTGTTTTTTTATTTCTAAAGGAATTTCATATTTTGGAGGTATAAAATGTGTTTCTTCTTTTTCTTCTTCTGACAACTCTAAGTAACCTTTATAGGCTTCTCCATATTCTCTTGTTGTTGTATATACTACATAATTTTCTTCTTCTAACTCTTCATTTATTTCAAAATTTGGAATTTCCTCTATTTTGGTCGCAACTTCTTTTGAAACTTTAATAGTCTCTAAATTACTACTATTTGTAAAATTTTCTGTGTTAATATCTTCTACTTTTCTTCCATCAATTTCATCTGGAATAATAACACAATCTCCGGCACCATTATATTCGTCTATCTTTACTGTATTTGTTTGGTCATCAATAGAGTATTCACAGTTTTCATTATTAAGTTCAATTTCAATATATCTTTCAGTATTTTTTTCGTTATTTTCGGTTTCTTCTACAGCGTTGTCTTTTTCCTCATCTTGTTCTTCATCTGGCCTATCCTCACTATGCTCATCATAAACAATTTCATATAGTTCAACTTTTGCAGGATTTACAATTTCCTCCTGAGTTTCACTTTTAATATCAACTTTTTCACTTGACGCTAATTTAGTTTTTGTCTCTTCTAAGTTGGCTATTATAACCACAAAAACTAATAGTGAAACTAAAATACTAACTAAACATATTGTTTTAACTAAAAAATTTGACTTATTTTTCATACGACCATTCGGATAGTAAAACTATCTCTACTCCTTTTTTCTTTAGAAATTTACAAGAAAACTCTCATTATTCTTCTTATATATATTAGCATAATAATATATATATACAATTACAGTTATATATCGTTTTATTGGCGTTTTCTAGGGAAATCAAGGAGTTTACATTATTAAGTTTTAATTACAATTTAAGTTTTTATAAGAAATTTAAATTAAGCACTTTCCAAGCATCGACCATTCTTGACAAGTTAACATAATTATAGTAAAATTGTTATAATTGATGTTTTTTGAAATACACTTTGTAAAACGTCAAGCAAGCACATTCACATCAAGAAGGAGAGGATTTCACCATGGAGAAATGCACAATTGTTACCCCTACACCTGTTGAAACCAACGAGTCTCAACTTTCCAACTACACTGACAATGATCAACAAAACTTCGATCAAAACGATTACAAAGATTCCACTTGCCCTTCGATCTGGAAGAAAACTATTCCCTGGCATTCTTTTATCATTGTTATGCTTGTAATCATGCTCATCATGACATCGATTCAAGTCTACCAATACCGAGAATACGGGAAAGCCCTAGAGAAAGAAGCATATGTAATTTCCGTTTCTATCAATTTGATGGAAGACAATTTGATGTTCAAGTATGGTGTTTTACCCGAAGACATTGGTTTCGAAGAACTCCGTTCTGCATGGATTGAAAATCCTTGTCATGAAACTTCAATGGCTTACTACAATGCATTGAAAGATGCGCTAGATTACTTTGAGCAAGACAAAATGCCTACACCAACAAGCGAACCGCTCAAAGTTTAAGTGTACTTAAGGCAGCTTATGCCTGCAAAAAACCGTCAAAGCATATGCAATGACGGTTTTTTTGTTTTTATAAATAATTTAAATTTATATCAAACTATTTAACAACAATATATTCTCTTAAGCTCTCGAACTTTTTTTCTCCAATTCCACTTACATTTTTTAAATCTTCAATAGACTTGAATTTTCCATTTTCTTCTCTATATTTAATAATTCTAGTTGCTAAAGATTCTCCCACTCCTGGCAAATTGCAAAGTATTCCTACATCAGCTGTATTAATATTAATTTTTTCTAAAGATTTATCACTTTTTTCTATTATTCCTTCTCCATTTTCTTTTGTTATATATTCTTCTATGTTTTCATTTACATTTGGTATGTATATTTTTTGACCATCTTCTAATTTATAAGCTAAATTAACTTTATTAATATTAGCAAATTCTGTTAGTCCTCCAGCAAGAACTATAATGTCTTCAATTCTCGCTCCCTCTGCCACTTCTTTTACTCCAGGACTGTTTACTTCTCCAGTAATATATACTTTTATTTTATTAGTAATAATTTCTTCCTTTTCTTCATTTTTTATTCCTTCCATTTCTACAGTATTTTCAATATTACTGACTTCAAAAAAATTATCGTAAATCTCATTTTCATCTTCTTTTTTGCTATAAAATACAATTAAAAGAACTGAGATTATTAAAATAAGACATATACATCCTATTTTAATAAAAAACTCTTTTTTATTTTCCATTAATCCTCCTTTTTTAATATAATTTTAAATAAAAATTAATTATTTTATCAACTCCTTTCGTGGTCTATAAAAGCTGTTATTTTTAAGCTTTATGTTATCTTTTTTCTATTGAATTTTGTCGATTTTTGATATATCATAATTCAAACAATAAATTTCATGTGAGGAAATTTTATGAAACTAAAATTTAAAATTTTTTTATTATTTTGTTTAATGATAATTGGTATTCAATCAGTTGCATTTGCTGATGAACTAAACTTAAATTCAGAAGCAGCAATTCTAGTCGAAGTTAGCACTGGAAGAATAATTTACGAAAAAAATTCCACGAAGCAAATGTATCCTGCAAGTACGACCAAGATTTTAACAGCAATTCTAGTTATAGAAAATTGCGAACTTGATGAAATCGTCACGGTTAGAGAATCTGCATTAAGCAATATTCCTAGTGGATATGTTACTTGTAATTTGCAAATTGGTGAACAACTAACTGTAAAAGATTTACTTTATGCTTTAATGATTCCATCAGCAAATGATGCAGCTTATGTTCTTGCAGAGTATGTTGCTGGATCTGTTGAAAATTTCTCTGTAATGATGAATGATAAAGCAAGAGAGCTTGGTTGTAAAACAACACATTTTGTAAATCCTAACGGAATTCATGAAGATAGTCATTATTCTACTGCTTACGATTTATATTTAATTGCAGATTACGCTATGAAAAATGAATTTTTTAGAGAATTAGTTGCAACAACAGTATACACATTACCTGCTACAGAAAAATATCCAGCAGAAGACAGAATTTTGAAAACAACGAATGAATTATTGAATGAAAATAGTAGAAAATATTTTTATAAAAATGCAATTGGAATTAAAACTGGATATACATCAAAAGCTGGAAATTGTTTAATCGGCGGAGCCTCAAGAGATGGTTTAGAATTTATTGCAGTTGTTTTAAATGGCGGAACAACAGACGAAGGACTTAATTCTAGATATGTTGATTCTAAAAAATTATTTGAATATGCTTATGATAATTTCACATTAACAAAAATTATTGAAAAAGGTTCAGTTGTCCAAACTTTAGAAATTGAAAATGGTACAAAAGAAACAAAACATTTAGATTTAGTAATTGATGAAACAATTACTGTTGTGAATAACAAAAGCATTGACATGAATAGTGTTATTCCAGAAATAAATTTAAAAGAAACTTTAGAAGCACCAATAGCAGCAGGCGAAACAATTGGAACTATTAAATATAAAGTTGATGATATTGAATACAGTGCAAAATTACTTGCAAAAACATCTGTTGAAAAAATAGATTATAGTATTTACTTAATAATAGCAGCTGTTATCCTATTATTCATCTCATCTGCTATGTTAAAATCTTCTAAGAAAAAAACAAGGAAAAGAAGAAAATAAATTTTATACATTATAAAAGCTTGCTTCCAAAATAGCAAGCTTTTTATTATATAATTTTTATTATTAAAAAATATTTATTTTTTGTCACTTTTTATATTTTTATGTTATAATAATTTTAGATTAACAAAGGAGAAGTCGTTATGATAAATTTAATATTTTATGCATTTATTTTTTATATGATTTATAAAAGTGTAAAAGGTAATTTAGGTTCTGCTTATTCTTTATTAAACAGAGTATTTTTAGTACAACAATTTTCAAATATATCTAATGTATATTCTACATCAAGCTTATCAATTATTAGAGCAGATAAAAATGGAGAAAATTATGTGTTTGGTGTAAAAAAAGATGGAACTTTATTTACAATAAGAGATATAGAAAAAATTTATGCAATAGCACAAGGATTACATATACATACAGTAGTACTTGCTGTAAAAACACCAATTACTAACACAAATTCAATTTATAGAAAAATTAGAGAGTACAACATTGATGTTTGGGATGCTCAAAAACTTGCAGCATTAGCTACACAAGAATCTAGTACTACTAGTTCTCATAAATATTCTGTATTAAAAACAAGTAATACTTCAGATGATACTTGCAAAATTGACACAAATTCATTTGACCCAATACAAGAAGAAACTTTAAAACCAAGAAGTTTATTTTCTGGATTATTTGATAAACCTGAGCATTTATAATATTAGTTAAATAAAAATAAAGCCTATTTATTAAAAATAGGCTTTTATTTTTTTATAATTTTCTTTTTTTATACATCTAAACTTTTAACAAGTTTTTCTGTCTCTTTTTTATTTTGAACAAAGAACCATAAGTTATTACATTTCTTTGATTCTCCTGGTAATTGATAATTCTGTATTAATTCAAAATCAAAATCTACTGCTGTTGGCAAATATGGAAGCAAATCTTCTAATATAAAATTAGTTTCTATATTCTCAAAAATTGTATCAATAATAGCTTTTGATTTAAATATATTTTTTAGACTGATTGATTGTTTAATTGTTTCTGTTATAAATGCTCTTTGTGTTTTCATCCTTCCAAAGTCATTATCTCCATAATTTGCTGGATATGATGAACCATCATTGTTATGTCTAAATCTTAATAATTGTTCTGCCTCTTCCCCATCTATTTTTTGCATTCCTTTTTTTAGATGTATGTGCAAATCTTGAGTTGGATCATCATAATTCATATCTATTGGAACATCAAATTTTACTCCTCCAACAATATCTACTATTTCCACTAACGCTTGTGTTTTTACTACTGCATAATAATCAACATCTATTCCAGTTAAATTTGATACAGTTTTCAATAATTTTTCGGGATCTTTGCTATATAAAGAATTTATTTTGTCACTTCCCTTAGCAGAAGCTTCATTTTTTCCTACAAATGTATCTCTTGGAATTGAAATCATAGAAGCTGATTGTTTTTGAGGATTATAAGAACATAAAATTATTGTATCTGTTAAGTTTACTTCTATGTCTTCACTTATTCCCAAAAGTAATACATTTATTGTCTCTAATGACTCTACATTTTCCACAGTTAATCCCAAAACTGTGATTAAAGCTCCTTTTATTCCACCACCATTTTCTTCTGTTTTATTATAAAACCATATTCCAAAAATAACTACAATCAAAGTAATTAACAGGAATAATTTCAAAAAGAATTGTCTTACTCCTTTTTTTCGAGCCTCTTTTTTAGCATTCTTTTTTTCTTGTTTTAGCTCTTTCTTACTTTTAGATTGACTCTCTGAATTTTTAGAACTTCTTTTTGAACTTTTTATGCTGATTTCTTCTAAGTCACCTTCATTATATTTCTCTTTTTTATTCGATTTTCTTTTCTTGTTTCCCTTAGTATTATTTACTCTATTCAATAACCCTTTCTCCTTATTTCATCAAAAAAGGCAGACTTTTTGTGTCTGCCTTTTTTTAAGTTTTAATCTATAATTAAATTTAAAATTACATTATCATTATACATTTTGCTTCCCCATGTTGAATCTTGTATTGCACTTGTAATTCCCCATCCTTCTATTAATGGTGAAATTACTGAAAAGACAGCAAGTATTACATATATTGTTAAAAATCCTTTTACTATACCATAAATCAAACCACCTGATTTATTAAACATTTTTATAAATGGTAAGTTTCCAATTAATTCAGCAGCAAATCTTATAAATAGTAAGAAAAATCTAGAAATTATAAGTAATGCTAGCATTGTTCCAACTCTTATCATTAGATATGCAAGATTAATTGATGCATATCCTAAAGGATCTGCTGAAGATTCATTTAAAGCTTCTGTTACAAATGACTCAATTAATTCAACAACTGCTGTTGACATAGTTGATTCTGTTGGCATCATTAATGTTCCATCTTGCAAGATTGTTCCATCTAAACTTTCTCTTATTGATTCAGATAACCATTCATCTAATTGTGAATTATCTATAATAGAATTTGAAACTGGTTTATATAATAAAAATACAATTAGTAAAGATACTATAAATAATAAAACTTTAAATAATACAGCAACCAAGCCTCTTCTATATCCCCAATAAGAATTTGAAATTAATATTGAGATAATTACTAAATCGACTAAAACGCCACCAAAAGCAACCCAATTTATTATTCCCATTTTATCCTCCTATAACTCAATTATTTCTATTTTATTTTTATAAACAACTCCTGCAATAGAATCACCTATAACAAGATTTTTAATTTGACTATTTGATTTATATTTTTTTACTAACCATCCTTTTGAATTTACTATTCTTATTTCATTTCCAAAATTTAAAGCAACATTGTTTCCACCAACAACAACCATCTTTGGAAGATCGCTATCTAAAATATATAAACTTTCTGATTTATTTGCACTGCTTTTTAAAAGCATTTCAAATTCATATGAAAAAAGCCCTGATGATTGTTTGTCTATAATTGCAATTGAATCTTTTAAATTTATATCAACAAACATATCGTTATCTGTTATTTCATAGATTTTTTCACTTGAAGAAACTCCAACTTTTTGTATGTAATTTGTAAACATACAAATTGCATTTTCTTTATCTTGATATTTTATATTTGTAATAATTTCTCCATTTTCAGATTCGTAAGTATTTACTATTGAATTCTTTGGATCTTGTTGGGCTTTTTCAACAGAAATTATTGTTATAAACGATTTTAATATTGTTCCAGAATAGTCAATCTCTCCAATTGCTAAATACTTATTGTTGTTAGAAACAGCAGTACAAATTGCATAGTTTTTATGACCATATCTTCTAAATATTTCTGTTCCTGTTAAATCATAAAAAGCAATTACAGATTTATAGGTTGTATTTTTTATTATTATACTAACATATCCATTTTCATTAACATTAACTTCCGAAATGTTTCCTTCAACAGTGTTTTCCCAAATTATAGTTCCTGCAGAAATTAAATATACTTTTTGTCCATTTTTTTCTGCAATTACCATATATTTTCCAGCAGTGTGTACAATTGGAATTGAAATGTTAGTATCTAATTCAGCAATTTTTTGTCCTTCTTTTGTATATTCAGATAACTTGTTTTTACTAAGAATCGCAATATATCTATCATAAGCAAATATATTTGGATTCGTATCCAAGTCAATATTTATTGTAGTTAAAGTAGATTCTGCAACTTCTTTTTTGAAGACATTAACATCAATCATTGTTCTAAAATCTTCATCTGTTGCATATCTAGCGGTAAAAAAGACTATTAAAAATACAATAACTATAAAAGCAAGAAATTTAGAATCTGGTTTCTTTTCTTTTAACTTATTTAAATTATTTTCAATTTTCACTTTCTAATCACCTATTTTAGAATTTTTCAGTATAATCATAACAATTAAATGTTTTTTTTGCAAGTGAAATACTAAATTTATTGACAAATTAAGAAACTGAGTTTATAATTATTTAAGTTGATATAGGCACTCATAGCTCAGCTGGATAGAGCGTTCGGCTACGAACCGAGAGGCCGGGGGTTCGAATCCCTCTGGGTGCACCAAAAACCAGTGGAGATACTGGTTTTTATTTTTTTATAAAAAAGTTATAAAGTCTGAGAAAGGCTCATTTAGATCCATTTGTGGTTTTGGATATTTTTAAAACTCTCACAAAATTTCTCAAACTTTTCCAATTTACATTCCCAAAAACATTCCCAAATTTCATAAAAATCATTTTTGGGTGTGTAAAATACATTCCCAAGTGCGATTTTGGGAATGTATTTTTTTTACTTTCTATAGAAACTCAAGAAGAATAATGAAATAAAAAAAGCACCTTCTATAGAAGATGCGAAAACTATTATTTGATATAATATAAATAATCTTTATAAATTTTTAAAAATATGTAACGAAATGTATTTTGAAAAGTCTAACAATAAAGGAGAAATTTATATGGATATAGACAAAATATATCGTGAATATTTTGAAACTGTATACAAGTATTTATTATATTTAAGTCATAATGAAGAACTGTCAGAAGAATTGACCCAGGAAACTTTTTATAAAGCAATAATGAATATTAATAAGTTTAGAGATGAATGTAAAATTTCAACATGGTTAATTTCAATAGCTAAAAATTTATATTTTGATGAACTAAAAAGAAGTAAGAAAAATATAGATATCAATGAAATAGGACAACAAATATATAATGAGTGTATAGAAGATATAATTGTTTCAAAAGACGAAAAAGAAGAATTAAAAAACAGAATAAATGATTTAGATGAAATAAGTAAGCAAGTGGTATTTTTTAGAATATCAGGAGAACTTAGTTTTAAGGAAATTGGAGATTTATTAAATAAAAGTGAAAACTGGGCTAGAGTTACATATTATAGAGCTAAAAGCAAATTAATGAAAGGAGTTGATAATTATGGAGAATAAAGAAAAATGTAAAATAGTACAAGATTTATTACCAAATTATATTGATAAATTAACTTCTGAAGAGACTAATTCTTTTGTTGAAAAACATTTAGAAGAATGCAAAGAATGCCATGAAATTATTGAAAATATGAAAAAAGATTTTGAAAAAGAAAGAAATGAACTTAATAAAAAAACTATAAAATATGCAAAAAAATATAAACGAAAAGTAAAACATCTATGGTTTATTATACTGTTATTTATTCTTTTATTTATATCAATTATAGCAATATTTAGAAATGATATTTTATGGTTATATTATGAGAAAAAATATGAAATTAAACACAATAATAGATATTTAATAGAAGAGACTTTATCTTACGATAAAGAAAATAAATTAGTAGAAGAAAACTCTATCCATGTAAATGATTTTAAAGTTGTTTTATCAGATTTAGAATATGCTGAAAATAAATTAAATTTTAATTTAAAATTCTCACATTCAAAACCATTAAATCATGCTGGTTATATATTAAGAGTGTTTAATGAAGATTATTGTTTAGGTGATAGATTTAATGGACAAATTTCATTAGATTCAGCTATAGAATGGTTAATTTGCATGGATAAATTTTATGAAGAAAATTTTTATTTTGATGATGTAGTGAAAAATGTTGAAAAAAGAATGACAACATTTTCTCGAAATGATTATATGTTATTTGATGGAAGAACAACTAAATATGGTGAAATTTTAGATGATGGATCATTACTTCATAAAATATCTTTAGACATACCAGAAGAATTTATTATAGATGATGTTTTAAACATTGATTTATTTGATATAAATTATCAAAATATTGGAAATAAAGAATTTTATCAATTAAAAGCACCTTTATCTGAGATTAAATACACTATTGATTTTACAACACCAGATACAACCCCAAACGATTAATAAATGCTTATATATAAACAAAAACGTCCGTAAGGGCGCACCATTAAGTCCCTTTTTCAAGGGACTTTTTCTTTTAAAAGTAAAAAAACTCCAGTTTTTGTACTGAAGTTTTTTATTTTTTATTTTATCTTTTCAAGTTCCACATAAACATCTCTTTCATTATTTGGTAAGTTAAGTTTAAAATGTATTTTTAATCTATCTGTTTGATTATATTTAGTAAGTGTAAATGAATTTTTATGATTTAATAAACCTTTTTCTAAATCGATTGTTGTTGGAGATGATACAACTGTACCAAAAGTATCAAATTTTTCTCCTAATTCATTTTCAATATAACAATCAGTTACTGCTATATGTCCACCATATTTAACAGGTCCAAAATATTTATTATATTCGTCAATTTTTTCTTGTTTTACTTCTTCACTATCTGTTTCTTTATAAAAAGGTTCTGTTTCTAATTCAAATGAGAAGAAAAACTCTGTTTCTTTTAAAGAAGCTTCAGTAACTTTTATATCATTATAATTCGTTTTAATCACTTTATATGAAATATCTTCTCTACTTGAAAATTTCTCATTAATATTAAATGAAATATCTTCATCTATCTTTAATATTTTTTCTTCTTCTAATTGATGTGCTTCGGCTTCAAAAATACATATTTCATCAATTTGAACTCTTAACTTTTTGCTTTTTGGATAGGGATTTTCTCTATTATTATACAAATTAAATACTAAATCAATTGTACCTGTCTCTGAATTTCTAGAAGTGATATAAGAATTATAAGAATTACTTATATAATTTTCGTTATGATTTAAGAATTCATAATTTAATTCATTTTCACTACAAAATCTATCAAATGGCTCCTTCAAATCACAATGTAAAATATTATTATTTTCATCGCTTATTAATACTTTTTTAAACCTTAAATCTTTTATTTCATCAATATTAATATTTTCATCCATTTTTAAAGAAAATGTAAAACTTAAACTATAATCATCCATTAGCATATTTTTTACTTTTATTTCTGTATTAGATATATCTTCATTTAAAACATCTTTATTGTCTGAATTAGAACAATTCATTTCTGGCTCATCTATAAAACCATTTTCTATTGCTGTATCGACACCTTGATTATAGTTATAAAAATTTTTAATAATAAAATCTTTTATTTCTGTAGCATATACAACCCCTGTTGATATAATAATAACTGAACAAATTGCTGTAGCAAATCTCATGCCTCTTTGTTTTTTAGATGTTTTTTTATTAAAAGCATCTCTTATCGCCATTTCATATTCTTGAGGTTCATTAATTTTTTTTGTAACAATATTTGTTATAAAATTATCTAAATCTTTCATTCTAATACCTCCTCTTTTTCATTTAAAATTTTTTTAATTTTCTCTCTTGCTCGATATAAATGTGTTTTTACTGTATTTTCATTTATCTTTAAAATTTTAGAAATGTCTTTTACTGAATATTGTTCCATATAGTGTAAAACAAGTACAATTCTTTCTTCATATTTCAAATTTCTTATTAAATAATAAAAATTCAAATCATCTTCAATATCTTTTTGACTATTCAAAATAATATAATTTTCCAAGTTATACTCGTCAATAGAAATATCTTTTCTATATTTCTTTTTATATAATTTATTACACTTGTTAATAAGAATTTTTATAACCCACATCTTAAATTTCTCAGGTTCTCTTAATTTCTTTATGTGTTTATATGTTTCTATCATTGTATCTTGTATCAAGTCTTCAATATCATCATCACTTGAAATACGAGTTTTAGCAATTTTGTATAAATCATTTCTTATTTGTAAAATAATATCTGTAAATGCTTTTTTATCACCCTTTTGTGCTTTTTTGATTAATTCTTTCATTATATTCCTCCTTTCTTTTGTGTTTATCGCTTACATATAAGAGTACTTTATAATTTATATTGGTTTCAAAAATTTATTTTTTATTTCATATTATATTTAATATTAACAAAATTTAAAATAATAATATTCATACTAATTGTATTTTTATGTAAACTGTGTTATACTATAATCTGAATTTGACGAAAACGTCATTTTCTCGGTAACCTCGGTTCATACCCTAGCACAAATAATTTTAGGAGGTTATTCACATGGCAATCACTTACCAGTCCTCGCATCCTCAGTACTACAAGCGACTTTCTGAATATCAGATAAGTTCGGAATGTTGCTTTACCAGCGACGGTGAGTTTGATCTCATCAAGATGAAAGCTATCATGATGTACCAAGCAAACTGCTGTGATCATGATCAAGGCTTCTCTCTTCCCAAAGGCGCTACTGTCAAGACTGTCAAATACCCTGGATTCAGTGTCATAGCTCTTGGTGTTCCTCATAATATCTGGCTGCCTGACCTGACATCTTTCGAACTCATGCGACGCGATCTTCGAAACAACGGGCATATCCTTGTTTGTTGGGATTCTAAGAGCATCGCATTCGTTACTGACAAGACATCCTGGGTTCCTGTTTTCGAGGAATTCTTGACTAATCAGACATTCCACAACTACATCAAAGGTGCTGGTTTGTTTGTGAGTCTGTAAGACTTGTTGCCTAAAGCGATGTATCGCTTGCTCTCTCTAAAAATAGAGAGAGCTTTTTCATTTTTTATTGCAATAACTAAAGCATCACACTTTCTGTATACTTACGAATTATTTGATCTATTACTTCTACAGAGATTTTATATTGCTTACTAATTTTTTCTTTTGTTTCATCGGTATTTCCATTTTTATATATCATTTTAAAAATTGTTTTTGTTAATTCATCTTTAAATACATTTTCTATATATTCTTCTACATCATTAAAATCATCAGTTACTTCAACTTGATATTTAAGCTTATCGTCAAATTCACATTCTGATATTTGATAATTCTTGAGTTTATTTAAAAAGTAAAAATATGCTTTAAGATATATAATTTTTTTATATTTTGATAATGCTATAGAATCTTTTATAACTGGTCTATTATATTTATCAACTATATTACCATTTGCTATTATATAACACATACAATCTTGGATAAAATCTTCTTTATCTTGTATTTTAATATTTTTTCCTAACTTCAAACTAATTTTTTTTAATGCAATTGAAAATATTTTTAACATATCATCGTAATTGTTTTTTACATAGCATTCTGGTAATTTATCATTTACGTATTTACCGATAAATAATCTCTTTTTAGATTCTTTATCTTTCATTACCCTAAAAAAACTTGCTCTATTTTTATTTAATATTTTTAAAACATAATCTGATGTATTAATCTGTAATCTTTGAGATTCTTTACAAATTTTATTTCTATCAAAATAATTTCTTCTGTTTAAATTTCTATTAAAATAGTACTTTTTATGCTTTTGATTTATAATTTTTCCTTTTAGAAAATCAAATTCTTTTGAGCAAATTCTTGTTTTTTCTCCTCTTAGAAGTTTCATATATTCGTCATCTGAAATCTTCAAAATTTCTTTTAAAAAATAATTTACTGATATATTAAAATGTTGACTCCATATTCTTAATTCTTCTATTTTAAATTTATTATCTGGCGTATATTTAGTTCTCTCAATTACTAATTCTTTTAGCATTTCTTTGTTTTTCTTTTGAGTTTCTTTTAATTCTTTTACAATTTCATTTTTAATAGTTTCCATTACTCCTCCTTAATAACTAAAAATTTTTTAAAAAACGCCAACATTATATAAGTATTCAAATAAATACACAATATATTTATATATCTTATACTTAACATTTATTTTTTATAAAACCAGAAAATCAATTTAATTTCAACAAAACCCATTAGTCAAACCCTTGTCATTTCAAGGATTCCGTGTTATAATACGTGCAGGGTTTATTATGAATTTCACAAAAAATTTTACAAGTGAAAGTCATTAATATTTTGTCACCCAAAACATCACAAAAAACTATTGGAGGTGGTTTAATGTATGATGTTGTAACCTTTGGTGAGGCTATGATACGGCTTGAGCCTAATGGTCAATATGAGAGATTAGAGCGAGCTAATCTTCTTAAAACGACCCTGGGCGGAGCAGAAATTAATGTGTCAGCAGCCCTCGCCAACATTGGGAAACTTAGTACGGCAATCGTTACTAAACTTCCCGCAAATCCTCTTGGAAGATGGATTGAACACAATCTTTCCTCTTTCAAAGTAGGAACAGATCTTATTGTCCACGGCGGGTTAAGAGTCGGCACATACTATTCCGAACAAGGCTCTCGGCCCCGAACTACTTCTGTTGTATATGACAGAAAACACAGCAGTTTTGCAGAAAGCACAATCGACGATTATGCTCTCGACTATGCAAATCAGGCAAAAGTTTTTCACACCACTGGTATCACCCTCGCATTAAGTGATACTACAAGAGCAGCAGCTATTGAAATGATTAAATCATTCCATAGCAACGGAACTTTAGTTTCGTTCGATGTAAACTATCGAGCTAATCTCTGGGGTGAAGAAGAAGCACGCAAGTGCATCGAAGAAATTTTGCCTTATGTTGATATTCTGTTCATTTCTGAAGAAACCTGCAGAAGAATGTTCGCACGCACTGGCTCTCTTGAAGACATCTTGAGAGACTTTGCAACAACCTACGACATCCAGCTTATTGCATCAACCAAGCGAAAGGTTATCAACCAATCGCAGCATCAATTCTCTTCTCTTGTCTATGATATGAGAAATGATGTCTTCCACTATTCTGAAGCTCCATATAACATTGAAGTGGTAGACAGAATTGGTAGCGGTGACGCCTATATCGCTGGTGTCTTGTACGGCCTACTTCGTTATCATTTTGATCCCAAACTGGCTCAGGAATATGGTGATGCTTTCTCTGCAATGAAGTGCACCATCCCTGGTGATTTCTTAATTGCAACCGAAAGTGAAATCACATCTATTATCGAAAAGCACAAAAAGGGTATCAATGAAGACGTCAATAGGTAATCGGCAAAATATTAAAAGAGCATGGGAGTTCCCATGCTCGATTCTTTTTTTATTAACTTTTTCTATTTTTATAAATATTAATCTATTATTTTTCCCATTCATCTGAATCTGGTAAAGTCTTTTCCTTTTTAGGTTCTATTTTACTTTTCACATATTTTACTGTAGACATTACTGGTTTTTCTTTGTTTACTTTTACATAAACATTTGGATATTTTTCTTTTATCATATCTTCTAAAAAATATCTTGTTATTTTGCTGTGAGTTAAAACACTTCCACTTAATAATAAATCACAATATGGTTTTGTTTCAAAATCTCCTTTTTCATATCCAGCAATTACATTTTTAAATAATTCGCTAGCAGCACCTTTTAAAATGTCATTTGCAACTTCGTCACCTTGAATAGCAGCATCATCAGCCATTTTTGAGAAAAGATTTCCTACTTTTGCTCTATCAAATGGTCTTCCATTTTCTTCTGTTATTGAATACACTAAAGAAACATATTCTGGAAGTCCTGCACCATTTAATGTAAGTGCAAATGCTCTTTCAGCGTCTTTTTCTGAATATCCATTTAATTCTAATAATTTCTTTAAAACAAGCTCTCTTAAATAAAAAGTATTATCTCTTGTAACATTTCCATGGCTATCTATATATAACCCTAATTTTTCAATTTGCCCCACTCTTGTAAGCACTTCTTTGGCAATCCAATATCCAGATCCTTTATCACCAATGTATTCTCCATCTCCATCTAATTTTTCTATTGTATATTCTTCTGGTTCTACATCAGTATTATCATAAGGTTTTATATCTTTATATTTAACTGCTCCAACAGTACCTGTTCCCGCAACTAATGCCATATCTGAAGAATGCAATAATATTTCTATGTCGTTAGTTACAAATAAAGCTGGTGATTTTCCATCTGGTCTTTTTCTTTTCGCTGTTGCTTCTTCTAAAGCTTTAGCTAAATCAATTCTATTTTGCTCAATTTCAGTCCCTGCACTTGAAAGTCCAATTCCAGAAATCTCATATCCTTCTGGTAAATTATCAAATCCTTCTACTATTAAATTTTGTATATTATTAATAGCTTCTTGTTTATTTGGAACTGTAGATAAATTTGTTCCTGTGTTTACCTCATTAAAATAAATTGGTTGTTCTGAATCATAGTCTGCAACTACCATTCTTAAATTACTTCCACCACCATCTAAGGCCATAATTGCTTTTTTCATAGTATCAACATCCTTTTTACTTAATTTGTCTGGCTTCTTTATATCACCATTTGCCTGGTATGTCAATAAAGAACAGCATTTTATCATACAAAATCATAGCAAAAAATATAAAAAACAAAGAGATAATAACAAAGCTATTATCTCTTATATTTTATTCTTGCTTTTCTTTTTCAAATTCTATAATTATTTCTTTTCCTATATTAGTAAAAATATGAACAGTTAATGTGTCTGTTGCATCAAATTTTGTTAGTTTAAAAGTTTGGTGATAATCAAATATTCTATTTTCTCCAGATGCACCTCCGTATCCACTGTTGCCATCAGCTGAGGATTCAAATCTTTTTCCATCAGATGTCTCAACATACTCTTTTTGAAGTGCAATTAAGCTGTAAATGCTTTTCATATTTTCTCTATCATATAATGCTTTATAATCAATTTTATCTGTTGTCGTATAAGGAATTGAAATTTTAAAAGCGGTATTAGATAATGTAGCGTTATCTACGACAGTATCTTTGTCATTACAACTTTTTACTTTATAAACAACTACTTCTCTTTCATACATTTCTTTTGGAACATCTACTTCAAAATTCCAATCACCTATATAAACTTTTCTTTCCGATTTTAATAATTCTTCCTCTGAAGTTGGATATATTTCTTCTGCAATTCTTTTAAATGTTATTTTTAATTTTTTACTTCTTGGAAATGGTGTAACTCCTCCAGAAGTTATAAGAGATACTCTAATCTTACCATCTTCTACCAAATCTGATTTCATACTAAAACCATTATAGTAAAATTCTTGTTTTTCATAATCTTCTTTGTAATAATTTGTGCTAAATACAATGTTATTTTCTTCATCTACAATCTTCAAATCTTCTAATAAAATATCTTTTATAGATAACTTTTCTGCTTCATTTTCTTCATCAAAAGTAAGTATAAAATTCATACCAAAATTGTAATCATCCATCATAAAGTTTTCTATCGTGGCACTAATCCCCTCAGCGGTTTGTTCTTCTATTTTAGGCTTTACTATAAATCCATTATTAACAGCAGTATCTACTCCATCACTTGCATTAGCTCCAAATAAATCTTTAACAAATTCTTTAATTTCATCTGCATATGTTGCGCCTGTAATTGTTGCTGCTACAAATAAAATTGTAGAAATTAATAAAATTATTCTTTTATTTCTTATTTCAACAACATTTTCTTTTACTAATAATTTTTTTAGTTTCTTTTTACTGTTATGTGCCAAAGTTTTTATTTGACTTTCTGTTTTTTCCATTATTTCAGCAGTTTCTTTATAACTTAATTTTTCAATTTGAGTTAGATAAATTACTAATTGATAATCTTTTTGTAATTTATTTATAACATTATGTATTTTTTCTTTTTGCTCATCTTGGCAAATAATTTCTTCTAAAAGCTTTTCGTCTGCCAAGTCTTCTGGCATTTCTTGAATTTTATCATTTTTGTTTATATAATTTATGCTTCTAGATTTAGCAATCATATACATATATGTTTTTAATGAAAATTTAAAATCATATTTTTCTTTATTTTCTAAAATATATAAGATTGTATCTTGAAAAATATCTTCTGCAATTTCAATATTATTTACATATCTAGT
>CAZPAF010000005.1:0-87248 GCA_964584475.1 uncultured Lachnospiraceae bacterium
GTGCCGAAGATACTTACGAGTTACCTTGTTGGGAAAATAGGAAGTCGCCAGTTTTTTTATGCCTTTTTTACTCATATATAGTAGAGTTCTTAAATGATTAAGGTTCAGTGCAAATCTGAGAAAAGGCCCAAAACGGAAAGAGATACTTAAAAAGTACCTCTTTTTTTATATGTATATTGAAAAATAATAAATTCTAATATATATTAAATAAAAATACTATATAAATGAGAAGGATAAAAATATGTATAAAGTCTTAATTTTTGATTTAGATGATACTTTAACAGATGATTTTGAAAATTGCAAAGAAGCATTTAAAATAATGATTGCTTCAAGAAATGAAGAATATAAAGAAGAAGATTTTTTACGTTTTAATAGAATTGATAAAAAAACTTGGGAAAATAGAGCTGCTGGAAGATTACTAACACCTTATGAAGATAATGATGAAAAAAAGAAAGAGTGGTTAAGAAGTAGCAGAATATTAAAGTATTATGGAGAAAAAAATATAACATACGAAGATGCTGTTAAATTAAATGACATATATATAGAGGGGATGAAAGAAAAAGTTGTTTCAAGACCAGATGTAATTAAAGTAATGAAATATCTTTATGAGAGAAAATATAGAATTATAATTGCTACTAATGGACCACTAGTTCCTTTAAAAGAAAAATTAAAGAAAATAGGAATAATTGATTTTGTAGATATGATGTTTTCATCAGAAGAAGCTGGACAAATGAAACCTCATAAAAAATTTTATGAAAAATTATTTGAAAAAGCAAAAATTATTCCATCTAAAGAAATTTTATTTATTGGAGATAATTTAGAAACTGATATAAAGGGTGGAATTGAAAATGGAATGTCAACATGTTGGTGTAATTATAACAATAAAGTGAATAATAAATATCTTGCAACGCACGAGATTCAAAAATTAAGCGATTTAATAAATATATTGTAGATAATATATTAGTATGAATTAAAAACACATATATGCATAAAATATATATATGATAAATTTAAAAAAATATATAAATGAAGTAAAAAAATTTCTATTTAAATTAAATGAGGATAATATAAGCGAATATGCAGCAGAAGCTGCATATTTTACTATTATTTCGTTTATACCATTTACATTATTTTTTCTTTCATTAATAAAATTTACAAATATTGAAAAAGAGACAATAATTATTGTTTTAAATGAAATTATACCATCTAATATAAATGTTGTATTATCAAATATAATAGAAGAAATTTATTCTAAATCAATGGATAAATTATCATTTTCCGTGTTAATTATCATTTGGTCAGCAGGAAAAGGATTTTTTTCCTTATCAAAAGGAATTAGAAATATTTATAAAGTAAATATAAAAAATAATTTTATTTTAAGATTAACAGGAAGTATATATAGTTTAATATTAATAACAGTAATATTACTATTTTTAACATTATTACTTATAGGCAAATCAATATATATTTGGATTATGAAAAAATATTATCAAATATCTTTTGTAATATCAGTTATATATAGGTTTAGAATTATTTTTTTGATTTTATTAATGACTATAGTTTTTTATTTTTTATATAAAATTATTAGTGAAAAAAATGAAAAGCATTTTTCTCACATATATGGTGCATTTTTTTCAGCAGTTATTTGGCAATTTCTATCATATTTTATTTCTATATATATGAAGATTTCAAATAATTTTTCAGTTTTATATGGAAGCTTAAGTTCCCTTGTATTAATAATGTTATGGGTTTATTTTTGTATGTACATTATTTTAATTGGTGCTGAAATTAATTTTTTAATAAGTAATTCGAAACTAAAAGATAAAACTAAATAATAATTATAGTAAAAATAAGAAAAAATGGAAATTATTTTTAAAAAAATATTGAAATAACTAGAGATTTTTGATATACTTAAGGCTGGTTAAAATATCTTAATAGAGGAGAATTGAAATGAAATCAAATTTAAGAAAAACAAAAATAGTTGGAACTATAGGACCTGCTAGTGAACAAAGATTAGAAGAATTATTTGAAGCAGGATTAAATGTATGTAGAATTAACTACTCACACGGAAGCTATGATGAACAAGAATGGAAAACAAATGAAATTATAAGAATAAGAAACGAAAAAGAATTACCAATTCCAATGATTCTTGACATGAAAGGTCCAGAAATTAGAACAGGAATGCTATATACAGGAAAAAATGAAAAAATTAAAATAGTAGATGGACAAAAATTTACTCTAGTAAATGAAGATATTATAGGAGACGAACAAAAAGTTTCTGTAACATACAAAGAATTATATAAAGATGTTAAACCAGGAACAAAAATATTAATAGATGATGGTGCAATCGAATTAAGAGTTGACGAAGTTGTTGAAAAAGATATCGTTTGTACAGTAGTTCATGGAAATCCTTTAGGAAGTAGAAAAACAATGAACTTACCAGGAACAATCATTAGATTACCAGCTTTAGCTGAAAAAGATATCAATGACTTAAAAGCAGCTTGCGAACATGAATATGATTATGTTGCTATTTCATTTGCAAGAAACTTAGATGATATTGCACAAGTTAGAAAAGTATTAGATGATAATGGTGGAAAAGATATTAAGATAATAACAAAAGTTGAAAACGTAGAAGGATTATCAAACATGGATGATATCGTTAGAGTAGCAGATGCTCAAATGATCGCTCGTGGAGATATGGCTACAGAAACAGACTTTACAGAACCGCCTGTAATGCAAAAAAGATTCATCAAATTAGCTAACAGAGCTTACAAACCAGCTATAACAGCTACACAAATGTTAGAATCAATGATGAACAACCCATTACCAACAAGAGCTGAAGCTTCAGACGTAGCAAATGCTATCTATGATAGAACAAGTGCTATAATGCTTTCTGGAGAATGTGCTATGGGTAAATATCCATTAGAATGTATCCAAACAATGGATAAAATAGCTAAAAGAGTTGAACCAGAAATCAATTACTGGAGAAGATTTGATGATAAAGATAAAATAGTATTAAAAAATCTTGAAGACAATATTACATATTCAACATGTATAATTGCTAAAAATACAAACGCTGATGCTATCATCGCTTATACACATACAGGAGATTCAGCTAGAAGATTATCAGGTATGGGAGCTGGATGCCCAATTATAGCTATTACAGATAATAAAAGAACATTCCGTCAATTAGGACTTGCTTGGAACGTTCACCCAGTATATGTAGATCCAAAAGATTCTATTGATAACACAGTAGAAGCTGGACTTGAAAAATTAAAAGCTATGGGTATATTAGAATCAGGAGATAAAGTAGTTATCTCTGGAGGACGTAACTATGTTAAAAATGCTAAATCAAGCAAAATGATTGGTGGATATGTAGAAATCTAGTAATCAAATAATATTAAAATAGAGAATTAAATTATATAATTTAATTCTTTATTTTTTTTATAAATATTGATATTATTAATATACTATTTATAAAAAGTTGGAGTAATATATGGAAAATGTTAACGAGAAAAATAGAATTGCATATATAGATATTGCTAAAGGAATAGGAATATTATTAATGGTTGCTGGCCATGTATTTTATTATGGGATTTATAAGAAAATCATATTTTCATTTCATATGCCATTATTTGTTATCATAAGTGGAATGTTTTTTAAATACAATAAAAATTTTAAAGAATACTTATTTAAAATAATAAAAAGGTTACTAATACCATATATAATTGGTGTTGTAGTTGTAAGTACAGGAAGAAATCTAATATGCTTTGAAAACATTAATATATTGCCTCAAGTTATATTAGGATTTTCAAATTTAAGATCTATGTTTCCAAATGTAGAAACTGTTGGAGCTTTATGGTTTATACCATATTTAATATTTATGCAATTATTGTACTATTATATAGTTAAAGCTGGAGAAGGTAATGATTTAGCAATTGGACTTGAATGTATTGTTATAATGTTATGTGGATTTTATTTTGGAAAACAAATGGTATATTTACCTTGGAGTATAGATATTGCTACTAGTACAATGATATTATTTTATATAGGAAATATGATGTTTAAACATAAATTAACTGATAAAATTATAAATAATAACAAAATAATATTATTATTTTTTATTATTTGGATATTTGGTTTTTATTTTTGTGATCTTGAATTTGTTAGAAGAGCATACTCAATAATATCCTTTGCTGTAGCGTTTTGTGGCAGTATGGTAATATTAAAAATTTCATATGTTATTGATAAATATTTTAAATTACTAGGAAGTTTTCTGAAGTGGTGTGGAAAAAATTCAATATACATAGTAATTGCACATTATTTTGAATATAAAATATTCAAATATACAGGCGGTTATTTAGAAATTTTTGCAAAAAAAATGCTATTTATAATAGTAGTTACTTTTTGTATAACTTTTTTCAAATCTATAATAATAAGATTAATTACAAAATTAAAGAATAAAAAAATAATTAAAAATGAAGTTTAAATTAACTGACATAAAGTGTGGAATTAAAAAAGCTTGAAAATGGTGCTGTTTCATGTTATAATGAAGCAGCACTTTTGTGTTCAAATTTAAACTCTTAAATTAAGGTTTTTATGAAAGGGGGCTTGATTATCAGAAAATTTGTTCATCAAAGTGGCTTAAGAATACGTTGTTTCGCAAACAGTATTCTTAAAGAATAGGAGGCGTGCGATATGAATAGTGCATTTAAGGCTTACGCGTGTGCGTATCATAATGAAGTTACTGGTTCACGAATAATGATCGTGGTGGAAAGACCTGATGGTATCAAATATCGGATTTTAGTCGATGATGGATACTTCCAGGAAATTCCTTATAGGTATCTGAATTATGTAGAAGAAATCACTCCAGATGAGATTGATGCGATTATCATTACTCACAATCACATTGACCACACTGGATTGGTTCCAAGGACTGTGAAGCAGGGATTCAGAAAAAGTATTTATATGACTGAGATTACTCAGGAACTTATAGGTAATTATTGGAGAGACTCTGCTGAACAACAGGAGGATAATGCGCGTGATATGCGAGAAAGATACCCTGATGAAGCTCACAAATTCCACGCATTGTATCATGTAGAAGACGTGGATAGAGCTCTTAAACATTGTGTTGGACTTGCGTATCGCAAAACACTTGAAATTTTGCCAGGAGTAAAACTTACTTTTTGGGAGAATTCACATCTTTTGGGAGCGGGAATGATTTTGCTTCAGTGCTCGCATCAAAACATGAAGCCATTTAATTTCCTGTTTACTGGCGACTTTAAGTTTGAAAACTCTTTTACCAGAGTGCCAATGTTCCCGAAGTGGTTCAGAAACATGGAACTTATAATGTTCTGTGAATCCACTTATGGAAGTACCAGAAAAGAAGATATAAAGTTCTGCTTTAGAAATAATATTTTGGAAGCATTCTCTCGAAAGCAAAACATTTTGATTGGAGCTTTTGCTCAAGGTCGTATGCAGGAAATGTTATACGAATTCAAATGTTTGCAGGATGAGGGTGTGATACCTCCAGAGTATGAAATCTGGGTAGATGGACCGCTTGGTATTGCAACTACGTTTAAGTACCAAGAAATTCTGGAATGGTACAATCCTACAAGGAAAGATTTCTTGCCTAAGAATTTGCATTTTGTGAATCCTAAAGCAAGAGAGGAAATCCTTTCAGGTGGAGCTTTGAAGATTCTCATAACAACTTCTGGTATGCTTTCCAATGGACCTGCAAAGGTATATGTTCCGATTTTCCTGGAACATCCAAACAGTCTAATTCACTTGGTTGGCTATGCTGCTGAAGAAACTTTAGCAAGGAAGCTCTTGGATGCCAAGAGAGATGATACGGTTACTATTGGAAGCAAGATTTATCACAAACGCGCTGTTGTAAAAACAACCAGAGAGAAAACATCTCATGCAACTGAAGACGAACTCTTGAAACTAATCAACCTATTTACAAATGTAAGATTCCTTGGAATTAATCATGGAAATACAGATGTCAAGGAAGTATTCTATGAAGATATTTTAAAGGAATGTCCAAACGTTGATGCTGTTGGAATTCTCGATAGAGAGCACATGTTTGCATTCTATCGAATTGGTTACAAAAAAGATCCTAACACTCGGATAATTGTCAAAGCTCAACCAGCTGGTCTTTTAAATGATAGCAAGTTGGTATTTGGTAAAGAATCTGGTGAAGAAAAGTCATTTGGAAACCATAAAAAAGCAGACAAATGTGGTAAGGGGAAAAAATCTGCAAAATCTAAGAATGG
This sequence comes from uncultured Lachnospiraceae bacterium, assembly GCA_964584475.1. GTDB lineage: Bacteria > Bacillota > Clostridia > TANB77 > CAG-508 > Scatovivens. The sequence continues at coordinate 6,276 of CAZPAF010000005.1, forward strand.
CAAGAAAAAATGTCAGAAAAAGCAGAATCAGAAAAACCGAACTACAAGAAACAGAAAACGCAAGAAATGAAATAATTGATCAAGCCAAACGAGCGGGGGTAACCCGCTCGTTTTCCTTTTATAAAGAAGGCTCTGAGTCTTTAAAATTGTTGACTTTTTAAGACTTTAGTAATATAATTTATATGGTTAACATAACGAAAAAAGTAGAAGGAATTAATTATGATAATTGGAATTGATATAGATGATACAACTGTTGTTACAGTAAAGTCGATGGTAAAATATGGAGACAAATATGATACAGAAATTTTAAGAAGAGAAGCTAAAAAAGATAATTTAGGACAAATTAAAATCAGAAGGAAATGATATTATTTTTATTACTGCAAGATTAACAAATATAAAAAATTGTGATACTGAAAATATAACAAAAACAACTCTTGAAAAATATAATATTCCTTATGATAAACTTATAATGAATGTAGATAATAAATTAGAATTTTGCAAAAATTGTGGAGTAGAAGTTTTTATAGATGATAGCTTTGAAACTTGCAAAAGTTTGCAAGAAAATGGTATAAAATCATATTTAATGACAACTAGAATGAATCAAAAAATAGATGTTGGAGAAATTGAAAGAGTAACATCTTGGGCTGAAGTTTATGAGAAAATTTCAAATTTAGAATAAATATAATTTAAAAGAAAATAAATATAAAGGAAAAAAGATGGAAAAGAAAAGAGTATTACTTGGAATGAGTGGAGGAGTTGATAGCTCTGTATCTGCTGTGATTTTAAAAAAGCAAGGATATGAAGTTGTAGGAACAACTTTAGAATTATTTAGCGGAAGTAGTTGTGCAAATACAGACACATTTAAAGATGCTAAAGCTATTTGTGATGTTTTAGAAATAGAACATTATGGATATGATTTAAAAGATGAATTTAAAAAACATGTTATAACAGACTTTATAAATTGCTATGCAAATTGCAAAACACCAAATCCTTGTATTGAATGTAATAGATATATGAAATTTGGAGCAATGCTAAAAAAAGCTCAAGAATTAAAGTGTAGTTATATTGCAACTGGGCATTATGCAAAAACTGAATATAGTGAAAAATATAATAGATGGGTCTTGAAAAAATCAAATGCTGGTAAAAAAGATCAAAGTTATGTACTTTGGAATATTCCAAAAGAAATATTAGAATTTATCATATTTCCACTTGCTGATTTTGAAAACAAAGATCAAATAAGAGAAATTGCAAAACAAGAAAATTTAAAAGTTGCAAATAAACCTGACAGTGAAGATATCTGTTTTATTCCAGATGGAAATTATAAAAAATTTTTAGAAGAAAATTCTGATATAAAACCAAAAGAGGGAAACATTGTAAATAGAGACGGAAAAGTACTTGGAAAACATACAGGACTTTATAATTATACAATTGGACAAAGAAAAGGACTTGGGATTTCAAATCCTGTACCACTATTTGTTTTAGGATTTAATAGTGAAAAAAATGAAGTTATTGTTGGTGAAGAACATGAACTTTATTCTAAAGAAATATTAGTAAAAGACGTAAATTTATTATTAGTAGATGAAATAAAAGGCGAAATGGAAGTTGAGGTAAAAACAAGATATTCTGCAAAACAAGCTAAAGCAAAAATTAGCCAAGACGGAAAATATGTAAAAGTAGTTTTTGAAGAACCTCAAAGAGCTGTAACACCAGGACAATCAGCAGTGTTTTATATTGATGACATTGTTGTTGGTGGTGGAAAAATAGTTTAAGGAGTATTATGGAAAGATATGAAGAAATAGAACAAACGATTACCAAAAGATTTCGTAAAGAAATTTGGAAAATGTTTGTTAAAGGAATTTCAGAATATGAAATGATTCAAGATGGTGATAAAATAGCAGTTTGTATTTCTGGTGGAAAAGATTCTATGCTTATGGCTAAATGTTTCCAAGAAATAAAAAAACACAGAAAAATGAATTTTGAATTAGAATTCATAGTTATGAATCCAGGATATAATGAAGCAAATAAACAAAAAATAATAGATAATGCAAAAATATTAAATGTTCCAATAACAATGTTTGAAACAGATATTTTTTCAAGAGTTGTACATATTGAAAATAATCCTTGTTATTTATGTGCAAGAATGAGAAGAGGACATTTATATGAAAAAGCAAAAGAACTTGGATGTAATAAAATTGCTTTAGGACATCATTTTGATGATGTTATAGAAACAATTTTAATGGGAATGTTTTATGGTTCTCAAATGCAAACTATGATGCCAAAGGTGTGTAGTACATCTCATCCAGGAATGGAACTTATTAGACCATTATATTTTGTAAGAGAAGAAGATATAATTGCATGGCGTGATAAAAATGAATTAGACTTTATTCAATGTGCATGTAAATTTACAGAAGAATATAATATGAGCCAAAATCCAGGTGATATTTCAAAAAGAGAAGAAATGAAACAACTTATAAAAGATATGAAGAAAAAATATGACAAAATAGATATTAATATTTTCAATAGTGTACAAAATGTTAATTTAGACACAATTATCTCTTACAGAAAAGGTGACGAATACCATCACTTTTTAGATGACTATGGTAATAAAAAAGAAAATAATTAATTAAGAAAAAATATTAAAATAGGAGCAAAGGATGAAAAAAGAAAAGTTTGATATCCAAGGAATGACTTGTAGTAGTTGTCAAAGTCATGTTGATAAAGCTGTATCTAGCTTAAATGGAATAAAAAAAGTAAATATTAATTTGCTGTCTAACAATATGGTTGTTGAATATGACGAAAAGATTTTAGATAACAAAAAAATTATAGATGCAGTAATTCAAGCTGGATTTAATGCAAATGTTAGTGAGAAAACAAAAATAGAAAATTCTTTATCAGGAATGAAAAAGAAATTAATTATTTCATTTTGCTTTATGGTTTTGCTGATGTATGTAGCAATGCATCAAATGTTAAATCATATATTTGGATTGCCAATTCCAGGTATTATTAAAAATCTTTTTGATGGTCCAGAAAATGCTTTAAAGTTTGCTTTTGTTCAAATTTTATTATTAATACCAATAGTAGTTTTAAATAGAAATTATTTTGTTGTTGGATTTAAAAGATTAATAAAAAGAGCACCAAACATGGATTCATTAATTGCTCTTGGAAGTAGTGCTTCTATAATATATGGAATAATTGCTATATGTATGATTGGATATGGACTAATCAATAATGACTTGGATTTAGTTTCTAGATATTCAAAAGATTTATATTTTGAATCAGCAGGAACTATTTTAACATTGATTACTTTAGGAAAATATTTAGAAGCAAAGTCAAAAGGAAAAACAAGAGAAGCAATTAGTAAATTAATGGATTTAACTCCTAAAACAGCAACTGTAGTTAGAGATGAAAAAGAAATTGAAATAAAAACAGAAGAAATTGTTCTTGATGATATAATTGTAATAAAACCCGGAGGAGCAATTCCTGTTGATGGAATTATAATAGAAGGAACTTCTTCAATAGATCAATCGGCTATAACAGGAGAATCCATTCCTGTTGAAAAAGAAGTGGGAGATAATGTAGTTTCTGGAACAATAAATAAAAATGGTATTTTAAAAATTAAAGCAACAAAAATAGGAGAAAATACAACTCTTTCTCAGATTATAAAATTAGTTGAAGAGGCAAGTAATTCAAAAGCTCCAATTTCAAAGATTGCTGATAAAGTAAGTTTAGTATTTGTTCCAATAGTAATACTAATTTCATTATTTACTGGAATAATTTGGCTTTTAGTAGGAGAAACAGTAGAATTTGCATTAACAACAGCAATAGCTGTTTTAGTAATTTCTTGTCCTTGTGCTCTAGGATTGGCAACTCCAGTTGCTATTATGGTAGGAACAGGAAAAGGTGCTGAAAATGGAATCTTAATAAAAGATGCTGAAAGTTTAGAATTACTTCATAAAATAGATACTATAGTTTTAGATAAAACTGGAACAATAACTCTTGGAAAACCAAAAGTTACAGATTTAATTACAAGTCAATCATTACTAGGGAAAACATCATTTTTAAATAATTTAAAAGTAAAAGTAATAGGTAATGAAAAATATAATCAAAAAGTTGAAAACGAATTATTAAAAATTGCTGGTAGCTTAGAAAAAGCATCTGAACATCCTTTAGCAGAAGCTGTTCTTGATAAAGTATTAGAAAGAGAAATAGAATTAGATGAGGTAAAAGATTTTGAAGCAATTTCTGGAAGAGGAATAAAAGGAAAAATAAAAGGAAAGAAATATTTTGCTGGAAATATCGCTTTCATGCAAGAAAATAAAATAGATACTGAAGTGTTGGCAGAAATTCCAGAGAAATTATATAGAAAAGGAAAAACTCTTTTGTATTTCGCAAAAGAAAAAGAATTAATTGGATTAATTGCTGTAGCAGATACAGTAAAAGAATCAAGCATAGAAGCTATAAATTTATTTAAAGATAAAAACTTAGAAGTTGTAATGCTTACAGGTGACAATAAATTAGCTGCGAATGCTATAGGAAAAAATCTTGGAATAGATAAAATAATTTCAGAAGTAATGCCACAAGATAAAGAAAAAGAAGTTTTAAAGTTGCAAGAGCAAGGCAAAAAAGTTGCATTTGTAGGTGATGGTATAAATGATAGTCCAGCTTTAGCAAGAGCTGATGTAGGACTTGCTATTGGCTCTGGAACAGATATTGCCATAGAATCCGCTGATATTGTTTTAATGAAAGATGACTTAAGAGATGTAAATACTGCAATTGACTTAAGCAAAGCTACAATTAATAATATTAAATTAAGTTTATTTTGGGCATTTATATATAACATAATTGGAATACCAGTAGCTGCTGGAATATTTTATCCAATGTTTGGATTAAAATTAAATCCAATGTTTGGAGCATTAGCGATGAGCTTAAGTTCAGTTTGTGTTGTTACAAATGCACTTAGATTAAGAAAATTTAAAAGTAATAATTTAAATAATAATATTGTTATTATTGATAGTCAAAAAGACGTAAATAAAGAAGTGAAAACAATAAAAAATGAAGAGGAGAATAGAACTATGAAAACAATTAAAATTAATGGAATGGCATGTAATCACTGCAAAATGACAGTAGAAAAAGTTTTAAATGCAATTGATGGTGTAGAAAAAGTTGAAGTAAATTTAGAAAATAAAGAAGCAGTAATAACTTTATCAAAAGAAATTGAAAATGATGTATTTAAATCAGTTATTGAAGATGCTGGATTTGAATTTGTTGAAATTGTTTAATAAAATAAAGCTAAAAAGAAAAAATAAATAATTAAAAGGATATTAATGAAAATGGAAAATCAATTTTCTAGAACAGAATTAATAATTGGAAAAGAAAAAGTTGAAATTCTAAAAAAGGCTAAAGTTGCTGTATTTGGAATTGGTGGAGTTGGTTCTTACGTTGTTGAGGGACTCGCGAGAGCAGGAATTGGGAATTTTATATTAGTAGATAAAGATGAAGTATCTATTTCTAATATAAATAGACAAATAATCGCACTTCATTCTACAGTTGGAAAAGCCAAAGTAGAAGTAGCAAAAGAAAGAATTTTAGAAATAAATCCAGATGCTAAAGTAGAAATATATCAAGAATTTTTTATGCCAGAAACAGAAGGGATTATTGATGAATCAATAGATTACATAGTAGACGCTGTAGATACAGTAACTGCTAAAATAGAACTGATTGTAAGAGCTAATAAATTAAATATTCCTATAATATCTTGTATGGGAACAGGTAACAAATTAGATTCTACAAGATTTGAGATTGCAGATATTTATAAAACTTCAGTATGTCCTTTAGCTAAAGTAATGAGAAAAGAGTTAAAAACAAGAGGGATAAAAAAATTAAAAGTTTTATATTCTAAAGAAGAACCAATAAAAGTAGATGTAATCGGTGAAGAAAAAAGAACACCTGGAAGTATGTCTTTTGTTCCATCTGTTGCAGGATTAATTATTTCTGGAGAAGTAATTAAAGATATAATTAAATAGTAGATAAATGAAAAAGCCAGCCAAGGGAAAATCCTTGACTGGCTTTTTTGCGATTGCAAATTGTTGCTTCTTACTTATGGGGTGCGTTTGGCTACGGTTTCTTTCCAAACCTTATCCAGATCCGCTTCACTCATGATACGATGCTTCAAGAGAGCATCAACGATTGCTTCAAGGACATCTCTGTTTTCGTCAAGAATCTGAGAAGCTCTTTCTTCAGCTTTTTTAACAAGCTTATTGATTTCTTCGTTAACGATATCTGTGACTTTTTCAGAGTAAGTCGGATAGTAGCATTCGTTGAGATAGACTCTGTTAGGAGAGTCTTCGCTAACCATGGCAAGCTTAGTAACCACATAATGAGCCACCTTAGTGGTTGTCTCAAGGTCTGCGCTTGCACCGCTGGTGTAAGTTTTACGGAACAGTTTTTCCGATACACGTCCACCAAGATGCAGAGCCAAATCATCGATGTAGTAGTCCAAGCTACAGAAAGGAACGACAGTATCATCGTCTTCATAGACTGTGACGCCGAGATAATTCTCGGCAGGCATGATAGAAACAGCTTGCCAGATATAGCGAGTGAGTCTACCAGATGCTTTACCAACGATGTAGTGGCCGGCCTCATGATAAGCAACCTCTTTTCGAGATTCAGGGCTCATCTTGTCCCACATTTCAAAAAAAATGTCGAAAGTTCTAAGAATACAATTCTTATCAACTTTCTTTTTGCCGTGACGCTTAGCATATACCATTGCTCTGTCAATCAAATCCAGAGTTTTGTCAGGATTTTTCTTTTTAAAAGCAAAGCAACCAGCAATCATAACGGCATAATTGACAATATCTTTAGAAATGGTTACCTTGTGGAAATCCGAAAGAACAGCGATTTTGTTCTTAATCATCGGATAGACTTTGTTTGCCAAAGGCTCTTTGACAACGACTTTCTCGAAACGTCTAGAAAGTGCGCCGTCACGTTGGAAGTACTTTTCGTATTCTTCCTGAGTGGTTGCACCGATGACGATTGTTTCGCCACGGGCAAGGATTGGTTTGAGTGCATTGGCAAGATCCATTTCGCCTTCAAAGCAGGATCCAGCACCCAAAATGGTGTGAACTTCGTCGATGAACAGAATGACATCATCGTTATCCTTGAGGAACTGAATCAAGTCTTTGATTCGCTCTTCAGCATCACCGCGGTAGGAAGTACCAGCGATTAATGCGTTAACATCAAGAACGATAATCTTGTGTTTCTTGAATTCAGGCGGACAGTTGCCGCTGTTGATGTCATGAGTGAGTTTCTCGATGAGTGCAGATTTACCTACACCGGGTTCACCAACGATGACCGCGTTACGTTTGTTTTTCTTAAGCATGATATTCCAAAGGATATCAGCCTCTTTATCACGGCACAGAATCTCACAAGGAGCTTTGCCGTCGATTTTTTCATTGAGAGTGCTTAAGAAACCAGCGAGCTGGAACGGAATAACTCCGTAAACAAGAATGCGATCGGGATGGAAGTGCTTTTTTGCATCGTCGTAATTACAGCTCAGTACACTGAAAAAATCGATAAAATCATCATCGTCAGTCATGAACATAGCCGAAATAATATGAAGCGGCTCGATTTCCATGATACCGAATTTTTGAATGATCTTAATCAATTCTTCAAAAACTTTTTCCACGTTAGAATCGACAGGGAATGCCAGTTCGTTTCCTTCGTGGTCAGTGAGAGTAATCACAGTAATGATGTCAGGAATTTCTTCCTCAGGTGTTTCAGTGGTAGCATCAGATTCATCATCATCGCTAACATCGGATCCGCCATCAAGCTCTTCGCTTGTGCTTGCAGCAATTTCCTTGCTGGTGTCATTGGCATCTACTTGATTGCCAGGGGTTTGGATTGCATCAGGAGCAGTTGCATCCTTCGCATCGTTGCCTTTGGCAGGATCAGTGTTGCCGTCTTCAGGTGTGTCGGTTTTTTCTTCGTCTTTCTTCTTGGGCTCCAAATCTCCAATCAACTCGGAAATTGCGTCTTCGATTTCTTTGGGAGTGACACAATCATCGAGTCCGAAAAGATAATTTTCAAGAGCGCTGTACACGGAACCTTCGTCGCATGTGCTAACTGCGCCCCAGAGCAGAAGAGGAAAATTAACCGAAGTAAACTTCCGATTTTGCATTTCTTCCAGAATGTCTTTGAACATTTCAGTGGAAGCAGCTGATAACTTTTGCTCAAAATTTGCCATAAGAATCGCCTCCTTAAGTGCCTACAATATAGGTTTTTTTGACTTTTATATTATAATACGGTAGAAACATTATGTCAATCTATAAAGCTAAAAAAACTCAACATTTCAAGTATCTTTTATTGATTTTTAGATATATTTATAATATAATGCCAGTGAAATATAGAAAACATCGGAGGAACATTTATAAAATGTCAGAATTAGTTTTATTATTTATATTAATTTTAGCTAATGCATATTTTGCTGCAGCTGAAATAGCATTTATTTCTTTAAATGATGCAAAACTTGATTTGCAAGTTAAAGAAGGAAATAAAAAAGCAAAATCAATTAAAAAAATATTAGATAATCCAAGTAAATTTTTAGCTACAATTCAAATAGGAATTACTTTAGCTGGATTTTTATCAAGTGCTTTTGCTTCAGAAGCTTTTGCAAGTGAGCTCGCTCCAATATTACATGGATGGATTCCTTATTTAAGTTTAGAATCTTGGAATAGTATTTCAATTGTTTTAATAACAATTGTACTTTCTTATTTTACATTAATACTTGGAGAACTTGTTCCAAAAAGAATAGCTATGAAATATTATGAAAAAATAGCTTTTGGAACAGTAGGGGTAATAAAAACAATAGCAACTTTTACAGCTCCATTTGTTAAATTATTAACATTTTCAACAAATGTAGTATCAAAATTATTTGGTGTTTCTGAAACAGAAGAAGAGACTGTAACAGAAGAAGAAATAAGAATGATGGTTGATGTTGGTGAAGAAAAAGGAATTATAGAAAAAGAAGAAAGAGAAATGATAAATAATGTTTTTGAATTTAATGATACAGTAGTATCTGAAATAATGGTTCCAAGAACAGAAATTTATGCAGTAGATATGAATTTATCAATTTCAAAAGTTATAGAAGATATAACAAAAGATGATGAATTTAGATATAGTAGAATTCCAGTTTATGATGAAAACATAGATGAAATAAAAGGTGTTGTATACATTAAAGATATTTTACTATCAACAAAAAATAAAAATGTTAAAATTAAAAATTTAGTAAAAGATGCATATTATGTTCCAGAAACAAAACCAGTAAATGAACTTTTTGAAGAATTAAGAAAAAATAGATTACAAATTGCTATAGTTGTAGACGAATATGGTGGAACAGCAGGTGTTGTTACAATGGAAGATATTCTAGAAGAAATAGTTGGCGAAATCTATGATGAATATGATGAAGTAAAAATGGTTTATGAAAAAATAGATGAAAATACTTATATTTTAAATGGTAGTATGTCTGTTTCGGAAGTTGAAAAAGTATTAGATGTTTCAATTCCAGAAGGAGACTATGATACTATTTCAGGATATTTAGTAGAAGAACTTGGAAGAATACCAAGTGAAAAAGAAAAACCTGTTATAGAAACACCAACAGTAATATACAAAGTAGAAAAAACAAAGGACATGAGAATAACTAAAATAAAAGCTTGTAAAGTTGAAATTTTACCAGATGAAGACGAAGAATCAGAAAGCGAAGATGAAGAATAAGTTTGAAATTGTTTGACAAATTATATTTTCGCGAATATAATATATAAAACTAAATTGAAAGGAAATATGTAAATATGAATAAAAATATAATCATGAATTGTTGTTGTATGTAAGAACATTCGTATCTGTTGTAGATATGAGTGTTAGTCTCGCATACCTACAATAGTGATTATATTTTAAATATTTATGTATAAAAATATATTTGTGGCTAAATAAATAGTCACAAGAGTTTATAATACAAATAAATGTAAAATGAAAACTAGTAGGAAATGCGGATTTCTTACTAGTTTTTTATTTTATTTTTAAGGAGGAAAATTTTATGTTAAAGAAATTAAATACAATTGGTAATACACCAATGATAAAAATAAACTATGAATATAAAGGAGATAAATCTTATATTTATACTAAGCTAGAATACTACAATTTAAGTGGAAGCATAAAAGATAGAGTTGCATACTACATTATAAAAAATGCAAAAGAAAGAGGAGATTTAAAAGGAAATCAAACGATTGTAGAAGCAACAAGTGGTAATACAGGAATAGCACTAGCAGCACTTGGAAGTTATTACAAACATCCAGTAGTTATATTTATGCCAGACTGGGCAAGCATAGAAAGAATTAAGCTAATGAAAGGATATGGAGCAAAAGTAATATTATTTTCAAAAGAAGATGGTGGCTTTATTAGATGCGTTGAAGAAGCTAAAAAATATGCCAAAGAAAATAATGCATTTTTAGCAAACCAATTTGCAAATGAAGATAATTTTAAAGCTCATTTTGAAACAACAGGAGAAGAAATTATAAGACAGTTACCTGAAAATGTAGGTGGATTTATATCTGGAGTAGGAACAGGTGGAACTTTAATGGGAACAGGAAAGAGATTAAAAAATGAATATGAAGACTTTAAAATAATAGCAATAGAACCAGATAAAATGCCTTTAATATCAAAAGGAGAAATTATCAGTAATCATAAAATAGAAGGAATAGGTGATGACTTTATTCCAGATTTAGTGGATAAAAATGCAATAGATGATATTATTTTAGTAAATGATGATGATGCAGTTAATATGGCAAGAAGGTTAGCAAAAGAATTAGGATTAGGAGTTGGAATTTCTTCTGGTGCAAATTTTATTGGAAGTGTTTTATCTAATGAAAAATTAAATAAATCTATAGTTACAGTTTTTGCGGATGATAATAAAAAATATTTAACAACAGATCTATCAAAAGAAATTGATAAGAATGAAGAATTTATATCTAATAAAATAAAATTGATTGGATATGAAATTGTTGATTAATTGTTTTTTTTGTGCGAATATGTAAAGTCTTGAAAATACTGAAAAAATAATAAATGTTAATTAGAAGTGACAAATTTATAAGTTAAATTGGTAGATTTAATTGACAAGAAAATGTATAATTTTTATATAAAAGGTACCTAAAAATTTTTTAATTTTATTATATATTTGATAAAGTTAGAAAGGAGCAAATGATGAAACTAGGTGAAAAGATATTAACTTATAGAAAGAAGTTAGGACTATCTCAAGAACAACTTGGAGAAAAAGTAGGAGTTTCAAGACAAACAGTTTCAAAGTGGGAAATTGGTCAAACAATTCCAGAACTTGAAAAAATGATATTACTGGCAAAGACTTTTGAAACAACAATAGATGAACTTGTAAAAGATGAAAACGAAATTGTGGAAAATGAAGAGAGAGAAAAAGTAGAAAAGTCAAAAAATAATAAAATTATTAAATTGTTTAATTTTATTTTAATAATTACCATAGCAGTAGTAGGAATAATATTTGCTGTGATTTTGTATAGATATTTAATGATATGTGGTTTAAAAAATAAATTTGAAGGTGCAGGTAAGGAGCCGATAGATGAAAACGGAATAAGTTTTTCTATGGAAAATTATAGAATTAGAGAAAATATATCCAGAATAGAATATAATGCATATACAGACAAAAAAGAAATAACTTATTATAATTTGAAAAATAAGTATAAAAAAATATATGGAAATTATTATGAACCAGACAGAATTGAATATGCAGATTATGATACTAATGAATATTACGATATAGATTGTATAAATAAGACTTATAAAAAAACAAATGCATATGATTTACCAGTAGATATTCAAGAAGGATTAACAGGTAAAGATTGGATGATAAATGTTGAAATTTTAGCTAATTTTGATTTATCGTCTAGTGGTAAATGGAAAATAGCGACAAACTTTGATTATAATATTAAAATAATTAATGATGAATATCATATAGATAATTATAAATATTATGAGGACTTTATTTCTTTTAATGTTAGCAAATGGAGAGTTAATTTTAGCAAATATGAGTATGAAGATAAAGTAAATGCTATAAATTCTGATTACACTATCGATTACGGCGTAGTAGATGAAAATTTAGTTAAACTTCCAGATTTAACAGAGTATACTGAAATTCAAAATTAAATAAAATAGAAAACACATCTTAAAATAAATAATCTAAGATGTGTTTTTTTAATCCCTGAAATAATTGAAATACAAGGATTTTTAAAAGATGTTAATTTTTGTTGACAGATTTATAATGAAAATTGATAGTCAAAATTAAAGAATAAATGTTATAATTTTTATATAAGAGGTACCCATAAAGCTTATTTTAAATTTACTATAAAAAAGTAGATTTAAAAAGAAGGGAGCAAAAGATGAAATTTAATGAAAGAATATTAGATTTGAGAAAGAAAAAAGGTTGGTCTCAAGAGGAACTTGGAGAAAAAGTAGGAGTTTCAAGACAAACAGTTTCAAAGTGGGAAAATGGTCAAACAACTCCAGAACTAGAAAAATTAAGAAACTTAGCTAAAATATTTGAAATTTCTGTGGATGACTTGATAAGTGAAGATATTGAAATTAATACAGATAATAAACAAGAACAAAATGATAATAAAATTCAAAAAAAGAAAAAAAGTAAAATTGCAAAAATTCTTTTATATTTTTTTGTAGTTGCCATATTGTTTTATTTTACTTTAGTTATATATAGATATAATATCATAACCAAAATTAGAGATTGCTTTTGGGATATTCATATGGAAACAAGTAGTCATGGGTATTATATGGAAAAAAGAACTTTCGGGACGAAGTTTAATAGTGGAATACCAATGACAAAAGAAGAACATTATTATTATATTGATTGGTTTGATAAAGATGTTTCAGAAGAGAATGAAATTGCAAGAGTAAAAATAAAAAAATATAATGATAGTTTATATGGAGATAATCTTTTAGAACCTTGTAAAACAGTTTATATAGATAATATTTGGCTTAGTTCTGATGAACACTGTGAAACAATAGAATTTGACGAAATAAACAAAACTTATAAAAAAATAGAAAATTACCAATATTTGTCATACTTTTTTATAATAAAGACTGAATTTGAAAGTTTTTTCAATATTATAAATGCTCAATATAGTTGGATAAATGATTTAAAATATGCAATGGATTTTAATATAAATATTGCTAAAACAGATGAAGGATATTATATGAGCAATGAAAAAGAGAATGAACCAAAGCAAGAGAATCATTGTTATATACAAATATCTAATGAAAGAATTATATTTGAAAAAGTGTTATATGATGAAGAAATGAAAGCTAATTATTCTGGTACAAGATATAAATTATGTTTAGGAACAACTGATAAAGAAGATGTTGCTTTTCCAAATATGGAAGAATATACAGAAATAGTAGAAGAATAAGTTTAAACCAAAATTCAAAAAACTAAAAAAAGAGGGCTGGATTTCCAGCCCTTTTTCCATTTTTATAAGATAATAAATTAATTGTTACATCCACAACTATTGTTATTATTATTTCCACCAGTTAAATAAAGATTTCTTTGATAAAGTTTTTCTTGAACTCCATTTAAAGCTTCTCCAAATCTTTGGAAGTGAACAACTTCACGTTCTCTTAAATATCTTAAAACATCAACAACATCTCTATCATCTTTGCAAAGATCTATTAATTTTTCGTAAGTTGCACGAGCTTTTTGTTCTGCAGCTAAGTCTTCTGTTAAATCAGCTATAGGATCACCTTTAACAGCTATACTTGCTGCTGTATTTGGAAATCCTGCAGCTGCTTGAGGATAAACACCCCAACCATGGTCTGTATAATAAGCACCAAGTCCAGCAGCTTCCATTTCTTCAGGAGATGCACCATCTGTTAATTGATGAACCAAAGTACCAACCATCTCTAAGTGGGCTAATTCTTCAGTACCAACATCATTTAATATTGCTTTTGATTTTTTATCTGGCATTCCAAATCTTTGAGATAAATATCTAAGAGAAGCACCAAGTTCTCCATCAGGACCACCGTATTGTGAAATTATAACTTTTGCAAGTTTTGGATTTCTATTTCTTATATTTATCGGATATTGTAAACTTTTAACATAATAATACATATTAGTAAGCACCCCTTTCCCAAGGCCATGGCTCATCAATCCAATCCCAAGTATCAGACATAAAATTTATTGTTAATGGCCCATATAGTCTTTGATATTCTGCAGTTAAAGCAATTTGTTTTTCACTATATTCACAATGCATACGAATTGCATTTTGATCTTCTGGATGAGTGTCTAAATATAAGGCTAAATCATTTATTGCAAAATTTAATGCCATAATTTGATTTAACATTTCTCTTTGTGAGCAAGAATTTCTTGCATTGCAATTTGTGCATCCACAAGAAGAGTTATTTCCTTGATTTTGGCAAGGACAATTATTATTATTATTATTATTATTATTATTATTTTGACATCCTCTACAAGCCATATTTACATACCTCCATTTCTTAAATATTCTATAAAGTCAATTGATTGACCAGGAGAGTAAGGGTTTACAAGTTCTGGAAAAATTGTTCCGTTTTCTAAACCACATTCTGGAGTAAAAGTTCTACCCATACAAAAATTAGGAGTATAAGCATACCCATATAAGTAATTTTCTGGGAATGCATTATTGTTTGAAGATGTTTCGTTTGCATACATATTACAAGGACAAGAATTTGTATTGTTTGTATTACAATTTCTACATCTACAATTATTATTTGAATTGCAATTCATACATCTTGAATTGCATCTTGAGTTACATCTACGCATAAAAACCTCCTTAAAAAAGTTTTATACTATAGAATATGAAAAAATATCGAAAAGTTTACATAAGGGGGAATACATATAAAAATAAAAAACGTCAGCTAAATTGCTGACGCTTATATTTATGAATAAATTATTTTAATAAATTAATTATAGAGTTAATTACAATATCTTTCATTGCTTCATAATCCATATTTTTGTGTTTATGATATACAATTTCATGACATAAGTTATCTATCATTGATACAATTAAATGTGCTTTTTCATTTATATTATCTGTTTTTATATTATTATTTTCTAAAACTTCTATTAATCTATGAGTAGCTTCAATTTCTTGATTAAAGAAAATCTCTGCAATTTCTGGATCTGAGTGTTGAAGAGCATAAATTTCTTCGTGAGCAGCCTCTGAAATTTTATGATTCTTAACAGAAGTTTTTATAACATTATTTAATTCGTTTTCTAAATCAAAATTTTTTGTGTTTTTTGACAAAGCTTCATTGATAGGGAACAATAAACTTTTTGAATATTGTTCAATTCCTTGAAGGAAAATATCACGTTTGTCATTAAAATATTGATAAATGATACCAGTAGAAACACCAGCAGCTTTTGCTATTTCTGCTGTATTAGTGTTGTGATATCCTTTTTCACAAATTAATTCAAAACCATATTTTATAATATTTTGTTTTTTCTCTATTGAACGTTTTTGAGTTGGTTGTCTAATTTCTTGATTTCCCATAAGAACTCCTTTTTTATATAAATGTATCATATAGAGTATAAAAGATTTTTTGAAAAAAGTCAAACTAAATATGAAAAAAAATTCATATTTATATTGACAATTTTTTTTTGAAATATTATAATCATTTTGAAAAGTGAAACAAATTTCATATTTGGAGGTGCAAAAAATGAAATTAAGTGAATTAGAGATTGGACAAAAAGCGAAAGTTTTAAAGTTAAACATAGAAGATAAGCAAATAAAAAGACATCTTCTTGATATGGGAATTACAAGAGGAGCAAAAGTAAAAATTAAAAAAATTGCTCCAATGGGGGATCCAATAGATATAGAGTTAAGAGATTATCAGCTTTGTATAAGAAAAGCTGATTTAACTCAAATAGAAGTGGAGGTAATAAAATAATGAAAGTTGCTTTAGTAGGAAATCAAAATAGTGGAAAAACAACATTGTTTAATTATTTGACTGGAATGAATGCTAAAATAGGAAATTGGCCTGGAGTTACAATTGAAAAGAAATCTGGAAAAATAAAAGGAACAGAAAATGAAATAACAGACCTTCCAGGAATTTATTCTTTAAGTCCATATAGTACTGAAGAAGAAATTTCAAGACAATATATTTTTGAAGAAAAACCAGATGTAATCATAAATATAGTTGACGCAACAGCAATAGAAAGAAGTTTATATTTAACAACTCAACTTATGGAATTAGATACAAAAGTAATAGTTGCTTTAAATATGGCTGATATGCTAGAGAAAAAAGGAATCACAATAGATGAGAAAGAATTAGAGAAAAAACTTGGAGTAAAAGTATTTAAAATATCGGCTCTAAAAGAAACAGGAATAGAAGAACTTATTAAAGAAATTAATGTGAAAGAAGATTTAAAAAGAGCTAATGTTTTTGATATAAACATAGAAGATGCAGCTAAAGTTTTAATAAATGATTTAAAACAAGAACATAGTAGATTCATAGCTATTAAACTATTGGAAAATGATAATAGATTTGAAAGATATCAAAATACAAGAATAAAAGAAATTACTAAAAAATTAGAAGAAAAATATGATACAGATTTAGAAGAAGTTGTTGCAACAGAAAGATACGAATTTGTTGAAAAAGTAAAAAAAGCTTCTGTAGTAAAAATAGAATCAAAAGAATCAGTAACAGATAAATTAGATAAAGTATTTTTAAATAAATGGATAGCGTTTCCAATATTTGCTCTAGTAATGTTTTTAGTTTATTACTTATCAGTTGGAGTAATAGGTAGTGCTACTGTAGATATGATTGGTTCTTTAACAGATTGTGTTTCAGAATGGACATTAGGAGCATTAGAATCAATCGGAACTTCTGAAGTTTTAACAAGTTTAGTAATAGATGGAATCATCGCAGGATGTGGAGCTGTTCTTGGATTTGTTCCTCAGCTTATAATTTTATTCTTATGTATATCTCTTTTAGAAACAACAGGATATATGTCAAGAATTGCGCTTTTACTTGATAAATTATTTAGAAGAATTGGATTAAGTGGAAAAAGTTTAATTCCATTTATAGTAGGATCAGGATGTTCTGTTCCAGGAATTATGGGAGCTAGAATTATTGAAAATGAGGACGAGAGAAAAATGACAACGATTCTTACTCCATTTATTCCATGTAGTGCAAAGCTACCAATAATTGCATTATTTGCAGGATATTTCTTTGAAGAAAATTCAGGATTTGTTTCGGCATCATTATATTTCTTTGCAATTATAGTTATTATAATTAGTGCAATATTGATGAAAAAATTCATATTTAGAAAAACTTCAAGTACATACATTTCAGAATTACCCGATTATAAAGTGCCAAGCCCAAAATATGTTTTAAAAGATGTATTTGATAAAGTTATTGCTTTTATTAAAAGAGCAGGAAGTGTTATTTTACTTTGTTCAATAGTAATTTGGTTTTTATTATCATTCTCTTTTACAATGGAATATGGAGTAGATATAGAAGAAAGTATGCTGGCACAGATTGGAAATAAAATTTCTTGGATTTTCTATCCAATGCTTGGAGAGAATAATTGGGGAGCCGCTGTTTCTGCAATTCAAGGTTTAGTTGCTAAAGAACAAGTTGTATCTTCAATGGCTGTAATTGCCGGCTTAGCTGAAGATGTAGAAGAGGGTGCAGAAATTTTTGCTAAAGGTACAGCTTTTGGAACATTCACAGCTGCTTCTGCATACGCATTTATGGTATTTAACTTATTTAGTGCTCCATGCTTTGGTGCAATTGGTGCTATGAAAAGAGAACTTGGTGGAACTAAAAAAATGCTTAAAGCTGTAGCTTTCCAAACAGTATTTGCATGGATTTTAGCTGTAGTAGTATATCAAATTGGAAGTAGAATAGAACAAGGAATTATAAATATGGCAAACATTCTTGTTGGAGGAATTATTTTTGCTATAGTATTAGTTATAATAATTCGCATATTTAGTAAAAAAGAATCAGAATGTTCTAGTTGTCCATATTGTGACACTTGCAAAAAATAAATTGCCCTTACTAAAAATTAATATATATGCCAAAAAACAGAGAAGAAGCCTAAATATTTTAAAGGTTTCTTTTTTGTTTTTGAGTAATTATGCTTTGTTTACATAAATATTGTAATTTTTAGGAAAATATGTTATAATAAAAGATGTGTGAAAAAGAGAAAACTAAAGCAAAGAAATGATTATGAAAGGATTATTATGAGCGAAAATTTAAATAGTAATAATAAAAATCTTTATGACAAAATTTTAAATGATATTGATAAAGAAATATCTAGCAAAAGTTTTGAAGAAAATTTAAAAAAAGTTCAAAAGATTGATTGCAATCATTACAAAGAAAAAGTGACAATAGATGAATTAAAAAAATTTTTAAAACAATATAAAGAATGTAAAAATACGCAATATGAAGAAAATAAAATAATGATATTACAAAGAGGAAATCCAGAAATTATTTTTCAAGTTTGCTTAGAAATATTAAAAAATAAAATTATAGAAGTAACAATGGTAATACAAGATTTCTGTTTAGGACAAAATACTTTGATTATAGAAACAATAAATGAAATATTTAAACAAAATAACTTAAATAAAAAAATAAAACTAGAAAATTTATTAACTGATAATAAAATACTAGAAAAGTCAAAGGAATTTAATAAAGTAATTTGTATTGGTGACAGTAATTTATATAATAGATTAGAAAACGAAATACTAAATTTAGAATTAAATCCTTATGGAATATTTGAAGTATATTCGGACTCAGAAGAATTTGAAGAGTTAGAAGAAACATTTTTTGAGTATTGTTATCAAAAAGAATTTGAAGCAGAAAATTACAGTGATTTAGAATTTGAGGATGCTGTAAGATTAATAAATAAGAATGGATATAAGTTCTCGGCAGTTTTATTTTCAAAAGATGAAGAAAAACAAAAAGAATTTAGAGAAAATGTAAAATCGAAACATGTAATTATAAACAAAAATCCATTTAAAGAAATAAAATTTAAATTATAAAAAAGGATGTTTAAAATATGGAAAGAAAAGTTCAAAGAATTAATATTGGGCAAGTTATAGCTTCACCAGTTTTAACTGGAACTAATGATCAATATATGTGGACAGGAATTGTAAGATCAGACGAAATTGATAAACATATAATTCCTGATGATAGACAAAGGGAAATCTTTGTAAAAAAGGTTAAAGAAATAGAACAAAAAGTTTTAAAATACAGAGGTATTTTTAGAACTTCTAATAGTGTACTAAAAATAAAAACTGATGAATCATTGGAGAATATTGAGAGGGATATATTAGAAGCTTGTAGAGAAATAAAATCAATTATAAACAAACCAGATACCATAGGAATGGATATGGATTTATATTGGATTGCTTTATGTAGAGACTATGAAGAAATAAGACAAAAAAATCCAAATGAATTTTTAGCAATGAATAAAGATGCTAGAAAAAGCTTAGAAATCTTTAGAGAATATGTGAATAAAAATGATCCACCTGTTAGAGAAATGTATATTCCTGAAAAAAATAAATATGCTTGTGTTCAATTTTTAACTCGTGGACAAGAAGGCAAAATCCAAAAAGGAAAAGAAGGTAATATAGAAAGATTGCTAGGAGTTATTGAAAGTATTGCTGGTCAAAAAGATGTAGGTGGTATAGAAGGAACTGAAATTTTAAAAGAACTATGTGGAGCTCTTACATTAGCAGATTTACCTGTAATTTTTCCAAGCAAAAAATATGCAGACATGCAATATATAACTGTATTTAAGAATTATTTAATTGGAAAAGGTTTTACATCAGAAGATATTGAAAGAATGTCTATTGAAGATATTGTTGAAGAAGCAATGAGAACTTATAACGAAGGAAGTTTTGAATTTCATTCAAGTTTAGTTGCAGATACAATTATAAATGGAATTAATTATTTAGATTTAGAAAAAGTGATGTTACTTGCAGCAGCAAGACCATTAGAAGCCTATGAGCTAATGTCTCCAAAAGTTCAAAAAAATGAACAAGTAGAATCTGAAATGGTTAAAATACTTTCTGAAAAAGAAGAAGAAGGTTTAGAAAAACTAGAATCATATCATGTAGAAGAAAGTCATTTATATGATGCAATTGAAAAAACAAGAAGAACAGAATTTATAGTTAGAAAAATTTTACAAAGTGGAATTATAGATAAAAGAACAAGAATAAAATTTATGTCAGGAGATGAAGAAAAAGAAATCTCTCTAAGAAGAATAGAAGAATTAATGCAAAACTTCTGTGATGGAGTATATTTATCTGATACAATGCAACTGGCTTTAGTATTTGATGCATATACAACAGAAAATGCTATGCAAGAGCATTGGTCTGATGAATTAGTTAAAAGAATACGTATGTCAAATAATGATATGTATGTTTTATCTACAGTTAATTTCGAAAATTTAAAAAGACTTTATTCACTAGGAAGAATGAATAAAGATCATATAGCAAATCTTGTTGCAGAAGCTTATAGTGGTGCTTTAGACGAAAATATTGAATTGACTTATGGAAATACAGAAGAACGTAAAAAAGAATTAATGAAACAAAATAATAGAAATCTTTTGAAAAATTTATATAATTCAAAAATTATTGATGAAAAAGATATAGCTAAATATTTTGATTTAGGAATAATATCAATTGAACAATTAGATACTTTAGAAGAAGATAAATCTCAAGAAGAAATAGATGCATTACAAAAAGCTTTAAAACAAGAATTTAATGATGACAGATTACTATTAAGCTATAAGAATTATATTGTTAAATATAATGAATTTGTAAAATTCCAAAAAGAACATCCAGAAGAAACAGAAAAAATAGAATCTCTAAGAGAAGAAGTAAATCATTTAAGAACAGAAAAAGAAAGATATAGACAAGTATTTAATAAATATAATAATATTCCAGAAACTGAAAAAGTAAGTTTTGGTGAAGATTTATTAGCAAAATATTATATTGAACTTGAAGTTTCAGAAGAAGATATGCAAGAATCAATAAAAGTACTATATGAAGATGGATTTATTAAATTAGAGAATATAATAAATATGGACAAACAAGAACAAAGATATTTGATTCCGATGTTAGACTCTTTAAGTATAGAAGATTCTGATATAGTAAGAAATAATATGACATTCGAAGAATTAACAAATATGATTGACAGTATATTTATTGATCCAAGCTTTAATGATGAAAGAAGATGGATTATTGTTATGAACTTACTTGGAGGAGAGACAGAAGAAGAGAAAAATGCAAGAGATGGATATTTAGAATTACTTGATTTTGATAATGAGACAGAAAGAAAAGCAAAATCAAAAGGAACAAGAAAAATTAAAAATCATGGTACTAAAGGAAATGATTCTGCTAAAAACATATATCCAGATACAGTAAAATGGAAATTTTATAGAGCTTTAGATAAAGACGCTAGAGTTACACGATATTCAAATGGATTTGTTGAATTTGCATCAAGCAGATTAGGAGTAAGAATTATTGAAAAATATTATGATGGAAATAGACCAGCATATGGTACTGCTACATATATTTTACCTGAAGATGAATACAGAAAAAATAATGGTGATTTGGTAACAATAATTCCAAATGGATTAATTCTTGAAAGTACAACTTTAAGAGAAATTACTCCAAGAAAAGATAGAATTGCACATATAACTAAAAGTGCAGATAAAACTTGGATGGACCAAATGGTAAGATATTTTGGTATAGATTATGAAAGAGAAGAAGATTCAAGATATTCAAAACAAGAGTTAGAAGAATTGCAAGCTACAGTAAGTAAATATAAAACAAAATATGATCCAGAAACTGAAAAATAATTGACTAAAACTTTTTATAAAAACTGTTGATTTTTATATTTTCTTATGGTACACTTAAATAGTTAATAACGGAAGAAAATTGGAGGTTATACAAAATGAACGTAGTAAAATATATTTTAATGGCAATATACGCGGTAGTATGCGTAGCTTTAGTAGCTTTAATATTAAAACAAAATAAAGATGACGCTGGAGCTTCAGGAACTATTGTTGGTGCCTCTGCAAATAATTTTTATGAGAAAAATAAAGGAAAAACAACAGAAGGTAAAATGAAAAGAGCAACAATAATTTTAATGGTAACATTTGCAGTATTAACACTTGCTTTAGGAATTATATATGTTGTTTAGTATTTAAAATAAAATTATGGGCAGTATTATACTATACTGTCCTTTTTTATATATATAAACATACTTAAGATTTTATATTCTAATAAACGGAATTTTAAGGAGAGAAATGGGAAAGAAAAATAAGAAAAAACAAAATATAGAAGGTATATTTAGAGCTAATGAAAAGGGGTTTGGATTTGTAGAAATAGAAAATCAAGAAGAAGACCTTTTTGTTCCTGCAAAACATGTAAATGGTGCCTTAAATGGTGATACAGTTAGAGTTTCAATTACAAAACCAAAAGAAGGAACAAAAAAAGCTGAAGTTAAAGTAATAAAAATAGTAAAAAGAGAAAGAGAAACATTAGTTGGTATTTTTCAAGCTAACAAAAATTTTGGATTCGTAGTTCCAGATGACAAAAAATTTGGGACTGATGTTTTTGTGTCTAAAAACAAATGTAAAAATGCAAATAATAATGACAAAGTAATTGTAAAAATAATTAAATATCCAGAAAAAGGTAAAAATGCAGAAGGTGAAATTATTGAAGTTTTAGGAAACAGCAATCAAGCTGGAATTGATATGCTTTCTGTTATAAGAGAATTTGACCTTCCTAATGAATTTCCTGACTTTGTAAAAGAAGAAGCTAAAGCAATTTCACAAGTAATAGATGAAAGTGATATAAAAAATAGAAAAGACTTAAGAGGAGATACAATCTTTACAATAGATGGAGAAGATGCAAAAGATTTAGATGATGCAATAAATGTTTACAAAAATAATGATGGAAATTATTGTCTAGATGTTCATATTGCAGATGTTAGTTATTATGTAAAAGATGGAAGTAAATTAGATAAAGAAGCAATAAAAAGAGGAACAAGTGTATACATGTTTGATAGAGTAATTCCTATGCTTCCATTTGAACTATCTAATGGGATTTGTAGCTTAAATGCAGGCGAGGATAGATTTGCTCTTTCATGTAGTATGGAGATTGACAAAAAAGGAAATGTTATTTCTGGTGATGTTTATAAATCTGTAATAAAAGTTACTGAAAGAATGAGTTACACAGATGTTAATAAAATATTAAATAATTTAGATGAGGAAGTTACTAAAAAATATAATAAATATATAGATAATTTTAAATTAATGGAAGAACTTGCTCTTATTTTAAAACAAAGAAGATTAGAACAAGGGTATTTAAATCTAGATATTCCAGAAAGTAAAATTATTTTAGATGAAAATGGAAAAGCAATAGAAGTAAAAAAATATGAAACAACTTTTGCAAATGAAATAATAGAACAATTTATGCTTACAGCAAATGAGACTGTTGCAGAAAAATTTTATTGGCTTGAAGCTCCATTTATCTATAGAGTTCATGAAGAACCAGAATATGATAAAATACAAGAAACAAATAAATTCTTATTTAATATTGGTGAAAAAATTAATTGTTCTAAAGAATGCATTAAACCAAAATCTTTTTCAGATGTTTTAGATAAATTAAAAGGAACAGAATATGAAAAAGTAATTTCAACTTTAATATTAAGAACATTAAAAGTTGCTAGATATGAAGCTGAAAACAAAGGGCATTTCGGTATAGCAAGCAAATATTATTGTCATTTTACTTCACCAATTAGAAGATATCCAGATCTTTTTATTCATAGAATTATTTCAGAATATATCAAAAAAGGATATAATATAGATGAAGAAAGATTGTCTGATATGCGAACAAAAGCTGAAAAATATGCTGAAACTTCTAGTGAAACAGAAAAGTTAGCAACTAAAGCAGAACGTGAAGCTGAAGATATTAAAAAAGCTGAATTTATGGAAGATAAAATTGGAATGGAATATATGGGAATTGTATCTTCAATTACAGCGTTTGGTATGTTTGTTGAACTTGAATCAACAGTTGAAGGTTTGATTCGTTTTGAAAATATGGGAAATGAATATTTTATTTATGATGAAAATAGAAAAACATTAACTGGAGAAAGAACAAACAGAAGATTTAAAATAGGTGATCAAGTAAAAATTGGAGTAATAGCAGCAAATAAAGCTTTAAGAAAGATTGCATTTGAATTAGTAGAAGAACAAAAAGAAACAGAAGAAAATAGCGAAGAAATTTAAAACTTAATAAAAATATTTAAATAAAGGGAAGAAAGTTATGAAGAAAAAAGAAGATTCATTTATTCAAAAATTATTAAATATTATTAAAGCTAAAAAAGATAGTGAAGAAGTTAAAAAACTAAAAGACATTAAAAAGAAAATCAAAAAAGTAAAAACTATTGAAGAGTTCGAAGACTTAGAAGAAGAACTTGAAGAAATTGGTTTGGTTTTAAATAAAGATGCTATAGAAAAACTTAAGAAAAAGAAAAAGAAACGTTTGGAAAGAATGCAAAGACAAAGTTTTGAAGAACGTGTAAGATGTGATATGGAAATAATAAATAAAACAATTACAGTTGGAAAACTTTATAAAGCAAAAGAAAGACAAAGACAAGAAAAAGACCTTATTCAAACAAGAGAAGAACGTGAAAAAAATGGTGGACAAAAAGATAAGGAAAGAGATAAGAAAAAAGAAGATAGAACTAGAAGTGGTGGCGGAAGAAGCAGAGATTTAAGATAGAAAATAAGAGGATAAAATGTTAAAAAAGAACGAAGAATATATTGTAGAAATAATTGATAATGGTTTTCAAGGAGAAGGGATAGCTAAAATTGATGGAATGACTATCTTTATTCCTGGTGGCATAAAAGGAGAAAAAGTAAAAATAAAAATATTAAAAGTTACTTCAAAAATTGCCTATGGAAAAATAATAGATATATTAGAAAAATCTGAAAACAGAGTTGATGAGGTAGATTGCATGACATTTTCAAGATGTGGTGGTTGCGCGCTTCGCCATGTTGATTATGATACTACATTAGAAATGAAAAAAGTAGCAGTTGAAACAACTTTAAGAAAAGCTTTAGGAAGAGAAATAAAAGTTAGTGAAGTTTTAAAAATGGATAAGCCATACAATTATAGAAATAAGCTTCAATATCCAGTAGGAATTGATAATAATGGAAATTCTGTTATGGGAGTATTTGCAGAAAGAACACATTCAATAATTCCAACAAAAGAATGCAAAATTCAAGATGCTTTAAGTCAACAAATTGCAAATGATATATTTGACTTTATAGTAGAAAATAATATAAAAGTTTATGATGAGAAAAATCTTACTGGAAGTATTAGACATATTGTAATTAGAAGTGGTAAAAAAACAAATGAAGTAATGATTACATTGGTTACTAATAATGAAAAGATTGAAAAAGAAGAGGAACTAGTAAATTACATAACTTCAAAATATCAAGAAATAAAAACAATAGTAAAAAATATAAACAACAAAAATACAAATGTTATTTTAGGAAGAGAAAATGAAGTTTTATTTGGAGATGGATATATTTATGATTATTTAGGAGAATTTAAATTTAAAATTTCTCCAATGTCTTTTTATCAAGTAAATCCAATTCAAACAGAAAAACTTTATAGTAAAGCAGTAGAATATGCCGGTTTAACTGGAGAAGAAACAGTATTTGATTTATATTGTGGAATTGGTACAATAGGAATTTTTGCATCAAAAAATGTTAAAAAGTTATATGGAATAGAAACTGTTCCTGAAGCTATTGAAGATGCTATGCAAAATGCTAAAGCAAATAACTTAGATAATGCAGAATTTTTTGTTGGTGATGTAGAAAAAACATTACCTGAATTTATAAAGGAAAGAAATATAAGTCCTGATGTTGTGTTTGTTGATCCACCTAGAAAAGGTTGTGATAAAACAGCTTTAGATACACTTCTTCAAATCAAACCCAAAAGAATTGTTTATGTGAGTTGTAATCCAGCAACACTTGCAAGAGATTTAAAAATATTAGAAGAAAAATATGATTTAAAGGAAGTATCAATTTGCGATATGTTCCCTTTTACACATCATGTGGAGAGTGTTGTGAAATTATATTTAAGAGAGGTTGTAGATGAATAAATCTGAAATTGAGGCAAGTATTAGAGAAAAATATGATGATGAATATACAATAAAAATGTTTACTAACTTTGCGCTTGAATTCCAAGAATGTTTTTCGGATATAATTAGAACTGAAGAATTAATTGAAAGAATAAAGAAAAACATTTTAGGAAATATTGTAATTAGAGAAGAGTTTGAAAACAAGAATTTGGATGGTAGATATTCAAGAGATGGTTATATTCAACTAAAGAAATCTGTGACAGAAAATGAAAGCTATACTAAGTATCTTCTTTTTCATGAAATGCTTCATGCAATAACATCTGTAAGAGATGAAAATGGAAATGAAGTTATGATGGGATTCTCATACTTAGAAAATAGCTATGGAATGGGATTAAATGAGGCAATGACAGAATACTTAACTCAAATTAGAAATGAGAAGTTTGAGCCTAATAGAGAAAATTTGATTTCAGGATATAGAACAATTGTTGAACAAATAAGAAGATTGATTTTAATTATAGGAGATAAAGAATTAAAGCAAGCATATTTTTACAATCCTAACGAATTAAAAAATATATTAAGCAAAAATAATATGAATTATGATGAACTTGAATTGGCATATAGAGAATTAGCAGGAAAAGATCATGATATTAATGCTATGGCAAGTGGAATTAAATTAGAAAATAATGAAAATTATACACTACATAGATTTTCAGAAATTATTTTTTCTAATTATGCAAAAGCGCTTGGAGAAGTAAAATCTTTAGATGATTTAAAAAGAAAATATAAAGTTTTTCAAACTTATTTTGACGGAAAATACGATTGCATTGGTTCTATGTTTTTAACATATTATCAAAACATAGGAAAAGATATTGATATGTTATTAAAGCAAAAAGTTCCTTTTAATGATATTAAAGAAACTTTGCAAGGTTTAAATCTAAATATTAATAATGTGGCTGCTTGGTATAATTTCTCCAAATGTTTAGTTAAAGATAAAAATGATTCGGCAGCTAAATTATATGAATTTTATAATAAAAATCCACAAGCATATTTTGGCATATTTGCTCAAAGCTATGGGATTTTATATGATCATTTTTCTGAATGTGATTCTAATCCAGGAAATGATGGATTATATAATGGCTATAGATATCCAATGGTAGGATGGTTTGTAAAAGAACATCCAGAAATGGATTTTTCAGAAGTTTCTTTTGATATTATGGAAGAAAGACATTCGAAAAAAGTTATGTTTATATTTTCAACAGCTGACGGAAAAAAACATGCATACACAACAGATGGAGAAAAAGCCAAAAGAATTTTTGAAGAAGATGGAAGCGAAAGTTTTGAATATACGGTTAATGATAAATGTAAAGGAAAATTAACCTATAAAAAAGATGGAACTTTAGGCTATTCCTTTAATTCAAGCAGTGATTTTGATTTAAAAGAATTTATGAATCATTTAGATTTTAAAATTCAACATACTTACAGTGAGAAAGAAGATATTGAATATTGGATAAGTCAAGGTGGAGATAAAGAGGGATTTTATTCAAAAGCATTAGATAGAATAAATAAGAGAATTGAAACTAGAAGAGAAGTGGATTTTTTTGATGTTTAAAAATTAAAAATTTGTTGTGAAAAGAATTTTTATATGATATATTATCTTTATTGAAAAAAAGATAATATATCTTTTTTAATACAAGGGGAATTGTTAGTTTAAGAATTAAAATTAAAATGACGATTTATATACAAGAAAGGAAGGTCAATTTATGACAGAAAATTTTGAAGAATTATATAATCAATCTTTAAATAATAAAAGATTTGATAAAACAGTTACAGGAACAGTAATTCAAATATCTAGAAAAGGAGAAATTTTTGTAGATTTTAAATATAATGTTGATGGAATTATTCCAAGAAAAGAATATTCAGATGATGAAAATGCAAATCCAGCAGATGAATTTAAACCAGGAGATACAATTACAGCTGATGTTTTAAAATGGAATGACGGTTTAGGAAATGTTCTTTTATCATATAAGAGTTACCAAAAAAGAAATGCAGCTCAAAAAGAAAAAGAAGAAAAAATAAGACAAGCAGAAGAATATAAAAGACAAAAACAAGAAAGAGCAAAAACAGTTGCTGATTTCTGGAACAATTTAGAAGTAGGAAAAACATTTACCGGAACAGTTTCTAAAATAACAGATTATGGTGTATTTGTAGACTTAGGAGTTACAAATGGATTAGCCCATAAATCTGAACTTGTATGGGATAAAACAGAAAGCTTAGAAAATAAATTTAAAGTAAATGATGTAATTGAAGTAAAAGTAAAATCATTTGATAGAGGGGAAAGAAAAATTGCTTTAGAATATCCAGGTAAAGGAGAAAATCCTTGGTTCAGTTTAGCAAACAAATATAAAGTAAGTGATGTTGTAACTTGTGAAGTTGTTAAATTTGCACCATTTGGAGCTTTTGTTGAGATAGAAAAAGGACTAGAAGGATTAGTTCATAATTCAGAAATAACAACTTTAAAAAGAGTTGTAAAACCAGAAGATGAATTAAAGATTGGTCAAAAAGTTAATGCTAAAATTATTAATATAGACACAGAAAAAATGAAAATTGGATTATCTATAAAAGATTTAGAAGGAACATCTTCAGAATATGGATATGAAGATTATATATCAAAATAATTAATGAAAAATATCTTTGAATTATAAAAAATTCAAAGATATTTTTTGTTGTAAAAACCAAAATAATGCATAAAATTGTAAAATTTATGTAAACGTGGTATAATATAAGTAACGGTTGAAAAACCAAATAACACGCCGGAAGGCAGGAGGAATGTTTATGAAAGTACGGTTTGTGGTTATTTTTGCGATAATATTAATGGTCATTGGCATTATTGTTACATGCTGCAATCTCGCAAATACAACCCCGAGTTCGAACGAAGCAGAAATGCAAACATCGCAGACAGAGACAAACAAAGAAACGGAGGTAACAGAAACACCAGAGACAACCGGGGAACCGGAAAAAGAAGAAACGCAGGTACCTGAAACAACCGAGACTCCTGAGACAGAAGGTACGAAAGCACCAGAAACAACGGAAAAGTCGGATAATGAAGGTACGAAAACACCAGAAACAACTGAAGACCCGAAAACCCAAGATCCCACTACTAGCAAAGACGAAGAAGGAGCTGCCGAAGAGCACATAACATTTGAGAGTGAATACATTTGCGATGATGGAGTTATGCCTTATGCATTGTTTACACCCTCAAGTATCAATGAAAGCGAAAAGACTCCTCTGATCGTATGGCTTCATGGCTCTGGCGAAGTAGGCGTTGGTGAAAAGACATTTTTCAACAGCGGTCTGCTGAAAGTTATGAGCAAATGGAGACGGCAGGGATTCAACGCTTATGTGATTTGTCCTCATTTGACAGGAAACTTTAATACCGGAAGATGGAACAAAGAATCCACAAGAGATAATCTTAAGGCATTACTGGATAAGTTTATTGCTGAACACAATATCGATGCAAATCGTATTATTGTAGTAGGACATAGTCTTGGTGGACAAGGAGCTCTCTATATGGCATCTGAACTTCCTGGATATTTTTCACGATGCGTCGTTTTGAGTGGTTATAATCCCGGGATTGATATCAAAGGGATTAAAATTCCGACAATTGGTTTTGTTGGAACTAAAAACGCTGGTGAAGACGAAGGAAGCATAAGCTATATGAAACAGTATTTCATGGAAGTTTTTGGTGATGAAAATACCTTCTTCTTTGAAACGTCTCATTCTGGAATTCCTAACGCAGTGTTCAATTTTGATACTGATGATGACGATAAGTCTGATTTGGTTGAGTGGATGCTTGGCGAATTCGAATTCTAATGGTGAGAAGTATAAGCAAATCATTTTCTAATAAGTATTGATCCTCAAAAAGGCTCAGAGAATTTATTTCTCTGAGCCATCTCTTTTTTATTGAAGATTGATTTTAGGATATTAGGTTTTAATTGAAAACAATAGATAATTATGATATATTTATTTTG
Source organism: uncultured Lachnospiraceae bacterium (assembly GCA_964584475.1). GTDB lineage: Bacteria > Bacillota > Clostridia > TANB77 > CAG-508 > Scatovivens. The sequence goes on from CAZPAF010000005.1 coordinate 36,545, forward strand.
AAAATATTAAGGAGAAAGTAATATGAAAAATTTAATTAGTAATTTAAAAGAAAATACAATTTTAATAATAAAAGATTTTGAATATGTAGTTAAAACAAAAACTTGGTATACTATAGAAGAAGATAAAAGTGCATCTTATATAAAATGTGAGTTAAATAACAATAAAGTTTTAGTTATTATTCCAGATGAGGAACTTATTTATATAGGTGAAGCGTTTGAGAATTTAAATTATGATAGAATTTCAGAAAATCAAATAAAATATAAAGACATGATATTTACTAAAACAGGAGATGGACATCAAATTATTACTAATATTGAATTTGGTCAAGAAGATGAAGTAGAAGGAAAATGCACATTTGAAGATTATGAATGTGAAAATAATATAATTAGCTTAGGAATCTTAACTGATAAAGATAACAAAATTGCAGATGTTTTTGCTGATATATTAGATTTAGATGAAATTAAAATTAAATAAGATGTAAAAAATAAAAGGAGAAAAAATGTTAGGAATTATAATTGCAATAGTTTCTGCTATGTTTATGGCAGCAATGCAAATTTTATTAAAGAAAAGTTATAAAGAATTAGACCCATCTATTGCATTCTTTTTTGATGCAATGTTCGGAGTGTTAATTTGGATACCAGTAGGATTTATATTTGGAGCAACAATTAAGGGAATTATTAATTGTTTAGTATATGCTATAATTTCTGCTATACTTTCTGAAGCATTAGTGTTTTATGCTTTATCAAAAGGAGATTTAAGTATCTCAACTGTAATGATTGCGACTTATCCAATTTATACACTTCTATTTTCAAGATATATAAATAAAGAAATCCTATCTGGAGAACAATTAGTTTTTATAGTACTAACAATATTAGGAACTATTTTAACTTGTTTTGATAAAGATCTTAAAATAAAAAAATTAAAGAGTTTAACAATGCTGATTCCTATAATTACAGCAGTAGCAATAGGACTATCAGATACTTTAACAAAAAAAGTAATAAATGAAACTTCTTCATTTAGTTTTTTAGTTGCGATTGCTATTGTACAAATCCCTGTGGCTTTAATATATTTAAAGATTGCAAAACAAAAATTCTCGAATATTTTTAAAGAACTAAAAATAGGGATGAAAGAATATAAATATTCGATTATTGGTTCTCTTTTAAATGTTTTAGGAACTGGATGTTTACTTGTGAGTTTTAATTATGGGATGGTATCAATTGTTTCTCCACTTACTGCAATATACACTCCAATAGTATTGATATATTCATTTATTTTTCTAAAAGAAAAAATAAACAAATTAAATTTTGCAGGAATTATTGCTGCTTTGATAGGTACATTTGGAATAATTATGCTTGGATAAATAAAAGGAGAAATTATGAAATTAGTTACTATACCAAAAGAAAAATATTATGAATATAGATTAGATGTTATGTTTGGTTGCTATAAATGGGATCCACAATTTCTAGACAATAATACAATTGCTAAATATGCTTTAGTTATCTCAGAAGAAGAACATAAACAGTTAGAAGAATTAACAGAAAAAATAGATAAAGAAACAATTGAGGCTGAAGAATTTATAAACAAAAACTTAAAATTAGCAAAAACTTTAGCATTACCCAAAGAAATAACTAATGAATTAAAAAGAATGAAGAATTATGATTCTGAAAAACACATTCGCTTAATGAGATATGATTTTCATCCAACTGAAGATGGAAAATGGGCAGTAAGTGAAGTAAATAGTGATGTGCCAGGTGGATTTGCTGAAAGTTCTTTAATGCCACAAGCTGCGATAAATGCTATAGAAAGTGAAAATTATTATTATAAAAACTTTGGCGAAATTTTAACAAATGCAATTTCTAAAAAAATTGTTCTGGGTGGAAAAATAATGATGGTACATTGTACTTGCTATAGTGATGATAGACAAGTTATGCAATTTTTAGGTGATAAATTAAAATCTATGGGATTTAATATTATTTATGGTGCAGCAGATCACTTGAAATTTGAAAATAATATTGCCTATAGTCTATTAAGTGGAAATGAAGGAAAAGTAGATGGAATTATACGATTTACACCACTTGAATGGTTAAAAGATATAAAACCTAAAACTTGGGATGGATATTTTGATACAATTACTCCATCATGTAACCACCCAGTTGCGATATTTGCACAAACAAAAAGATTTCCTCTTATTTGGGATGAATTAGAAAAAAATGGAATAAAACTAGAGACTTGGAGAAAATTACTTCCAGAAACAATAGAAGTAAAAGATGCCAAAAATAAAGAAGGATTTATATTTAAGCCAGCATGTGGAAGAGTTGGAGAAAAAATTTCAATAAAAGAAGCGTGTAGAGATAGTGAGTATGAAGAAATTTTAAAAGATGTAAAAAAACATCCAAAAGAATATTTAGCACAAAAGAAATTTGTTAGTAGGCCAGTGATAGATGAAGATGGAAACAAATTTCATGTTTGTTTAGGATCATATACAGTTGACGGGAAACATGGTGGATATTATGCAAGAATAGCAAATGCTCCACGTATTGATTCAAATGCAGCAGATATTCCTGTTTTAATAGAAAGGAACATGTAATATGACTGGAAAAGAAGTATATAAGATTTGGGCTCCTTTTGGCGCTAAATGGATTGACTGGGTAAGACCTGTTCCATTTGTACAAATTGATGATGAAGATTTTAAAATTTATAAAAATGAAAGTTTTAATATTCCTAAAATAAATTATATTAACGAATTAAAAGAAGACACAGCTATAATTGTAGACCTGCCAGAATATTATAGCATAAATGATGGAATTGCATTGAGTAAACTTGGATATAGACCAATTCCTGTATTTAATGGTACAGCAGAGACTAAAGGGGCTAAAGCTACTGTAAATAATCATGCTGTAGAGTCTGGACTTATTTGGGGAGGAATTGAACTTCAAAATGTTGATTTAAAACAAGATGCTCCACCAGTATTTTTAACTGATAGTAATCGTTTAAATAGATATAAATTAGATGTTTCTATTTTTGATAATAGTTGGGATTTATATCATCAAGATTTGCCAAGTGCAGAATATTTTTTAGAAAATGGTATAAATAAAATTATAGTAAGAGGAAATAAATTTAATAAAGATTTAAATAAAATTTTATATAGACATCAAGAAAAAGGAATGAAAATATATTTTACAGATGGATATGATGAACCTCAAGAAGTAAATTTAAAAAAAGTAAAAGATAAAAATTAAAACTTGAAATTAAAAATAGATATCTTAATATTAAAGGGGACAAAAGAATTAATGATAAAGTTTGACGGAAGAATAGTACAATTTGGTTTTGGTGCTGTTGGAAAAAGTTTTTATGAAAAAATAAAAAAAGAAATTGAATTTAATGAAAATGAATATTTTGTTATAACAATGGACAAATTTGAATTTGAAGCTTTTGTTAATTTAGGAGGAATGGTAGCAAATTTTATTATTCAAGAAATAACAAAAGAAAATTTTAAAGAAGTTTTTGGTAAATATTTACATGAAGGTGATTTACTTATAGATTTTGCAGATACAGTTGGAACAAAAGATATTCTTGACTGGTGTGCTCAAAACAATATAATGTATTTAAACACAGGAGAAGCAGATTGGCCTGAAAATTGGTATAGCATATTTAATGAAAATCTTCTAAAAAATGAAATAAGAAAAAAACATAGTGAAAATAATAAAACTAATAAATATCCAATTGTACTTCAACATGGAAATAACCCCGGGCTAGTTTCTCATTTTGTAAAAGCAGGAATTGAGCACATTGCAAAAACACAATGCAGAAAAGATAAAGAGTTAAAAAGGTTAATAAAGGAAAATCAATTTAACAAAGCTGCTTTAAGATTAGGAATAAGACAAATACATGTAAATGATGTTGATCTTCAAGATGTTAAAAAAGAATTAGAAGATAAAGCTTTATATAGTACTTGGTGCATAGATTCTTTCTTTTTTGAAATGTTAAGTGAGGCTACAATTAATTTTGGAGTTCACGAAAAAATTGATTTTAAAAGTGAAGAATGTAAATTATTAGATTTTGAAAATGGTTTTTTAGAAATGAAAAATCTAGCGGCAGATACAAAATGCCGTACATATTATCCAGGAGGACAATTCGAAGGATATTTAGTACCGCACGAAGAGATAATAACAATAGCAAAAGGATTAGAAGTAAAAGAGAATAACAAAACAATTTACAGACCTTCTGTTATGTTTTTATATTCACCATGTGAAGCTGCTAAAGAATATATTAAATACGCAAAAGTAAATGATTATTTAAATCCAGATCCTAATAAACCTCAAGACTGTGAAAAGGCAGAAGGGACCACTATTGTTAGAGGATATGTTTATCCTGAAAAAGCAGAAATTGTATATCAAGAAAAAATAAAATCTGGAACAGAATACGTTGGAGTATTATTGATAGGTGATAACTTTAATCCAGTTTGGGTTGGTAATAGAATAGAAATGCCTTATTTATATAAAAATAAAAAAGACTCGTATTGGCAAACACCAACAATTACTCCTGTTGCAATGTCAGCTCTAGCTGCTACTTGTTGGATGATAAAAAACAAAGAAAAAGGCGGAATATATTTTCCTGATGATATAAGAGAATATAAAGAAATTATAAAAATTGCTGAAAAATATATTTCAAAAACAATTTATAAAACTTTTGATAAAAAAATAATAGAAGAAAATCTAGGATTAGATTTTTCAGATTCACAAATTAAAGATATATTTGTAGATTGATAAATAAGAAACAAATGTAAAAAGAAAAGAACTGAAAATGAAATTAAAAAGGAATGATTTAATCATTCCTTTTTATATTTTAAATTTATTCATATTTTATTTTCTAAAAATAATGTTTTGCAGTTTGTTTTGGTTTAGTTACCACCGCCACCGCCGCCACCACCACGGCCTCCGCCACCATATCCGCCATATCCGCCAGAACGAGATATAGAAGAGGCTGAACGAACAGAACTTCTAAATGAACGACCATAGCTGCGGAAACTATGTGAACGATAATATGAATTTGATAATATAGATGACTGAGCTTGAGTATCTAAATCTGGACATCTTATTTTTAAAGCTTTAATTACTTTTTCAGAAATACCAAATGCAGTAGCATATACTAAATATTTTTCCCAAAGTGGTAATTCTACAACTGTACGTTCTTTCATAAGTGTTTCGCTATTTAAGAAATTATATAAACCTTTCCATTTAACATATTCATCTTCACCAAATTGTGTAAGTAATAAATATTTTTTTGATAAGTATTTATATATAAATGAACCGAATAGGAAAGTGGCACTTAAAACAAAAAATGCACCAAATGCTAAATCTAATCTTGTTTGATAAGATAGTAAATTTACAAGCAAAATAGCAATAGCTAAAATTCTATAAAGTCTCGATTTTGATTTTAATTTTTTCTCAGTTTCTCTATAATCAGCTTTTTGGAAATATCCTTCTGTAACTCCAATATCAACTACTGATTTTTCAATACTTGTAAGGAAAGATTCAGTGTTGTCATAGTCAGAAGAAACTTTGCTTTGGAATTTTGACATAGATATTTCAAAATTTGTAGCATGTCTTTTTAATAAATTTAAATAAAGTTCTTCAGATTTTGTAAGAGGTTCTCTGTCATCTTGCAAATCAGCTTCAATTGCGCTTATGTCTGCTTGTACAAAACGTAAATCTGGATGTAATCTAACAACTCTATTGTCTTTTATTATTACTTTTGTGTTTGAATTATTCCAATCTTTAGCTTCATTAATTTTAACAAGTTCAATATAATCTTTTCTTGCTAAACTTAGTAATAAAGCAGAATAACCATCTTTGTTTGCATTTTTGATGTTATGTCTGCAGAAAACTAAATTTGAGGCAAATAAAGGATCTAAGTTACTAGGAATATCTCTAAAATAATCCATATCCATTGTTGGAGTATATATATTATATTTACTTTCTAAATCATCATCTGCTTTTAAAAATCTTTTTACTAATATAAATGAACAAATTAAACAGATTATTAATATCATAAATTTTGTTTTTGCAAACTCAAATGGTTCTGTTTCATATTCTGTTTGTTCGTCTTTTAATTCTTGCAATACAGGATCTTCTGAATATAAATTGTTTGGAGCATATTCGGTGAAAATATGCTTATCATCTCCAAAAGATACTAAATCGAACTCTATGTATTCATTATATGGTCTAAATTTCAAATCAGATTTATCTAAATCAAAAGAAAATGTATGATATCCAGGATTTATTGTTGTTGATTCAGTAAATTCAAATTCATTTGAATTTGTGCCAAAAGTATTTGCATAATAATTTCCTGCCTTTGGCATATCTTTTTCGGGAATTAGTATTTGTCCTTTAAAAGAATTCAAATAATTAACTGAATCTTCAGAAAACATACTAATATATAATTCTGAACAATCTCCATAACGTAAAGCGGCATTATTCATTTCATATTCTATTTCATATACTGGTTTTTCTCTATATAAACCATCTACATAGAAAAATACACATTCATATTGTCTTCTAGCTTCATTATAAGGACCAGGACTATGGAACCATTTATTAGGACCAAATCCAGCTGAAGTTGATGAAGAAAGATAATCCTCGTCTTCCCAATATAATCTAGAACTCTCTTCGAAAATTATATCATCTTTATTTTCAAATATTTGTTTAACAGATTTTACTTTATAATCAACTTTTAACCCATCAACTTTATCTTCGCAAAGATCTCTCCAAAGTTCCCAGAATAGATTGTCTCTAGAAGCAGCTCTAATGTCGAATGTTAATTTTTCTGTCACAAGTAATTTTCCACCATTTCCAGGTTCATCAACAAGTTCGGCCTTATAATCTACATCTGTTATTTTTGCATAATCCCAAGGAGTATTGATAGATTCCCAGTCTATTATTTCTCCAATCATTACAATAAATGGTGAAGCAAAAATGAAAAACATAAATATCATATAAAGTTTTATGAAAAGTTTGTCCATATAATTTACCTCGTTTATATATTATATATTTACTTATTTAGTATATTTAAAATAACAAAATTTGTAAAGATATTATTATTTAAAAGTGCCATAAATATTGAAAAAAACTCTATTCAATGCTAAAATACTAATGGAAAATATTAATAAAAAAATTGTATAAATATTTATAGGAATAATATGGAAAGAATTGATAAAATTATAGGAAATCAAACTGAATATTCTAGAAAAGATGTTAAAAAGTTAGTTCTTCAAAAAAGAGTAAAAGTAAATGGAGAATTAGTTTTAAAATCAGATATAAAAATAAATCCAGATAAAGATTTGATTTCAATAGATGGAAAAGACATTAATGTTACAGAAAAGATTTATTTGATTTTAAATAAACCACAAGGATATATTTCAGCGACAGAAGATAAATCTCAAAAAACAGTATTAGATTTAATTGATGAAAAATATTATCACAGAGAATTATTTCCAGCGGGTAGATTAGATAAAGATACAACTGGAATGATGATAATAACAGATGATGGACAATTTGCTCATAATATATTAGCACCAAAAAAACATATTAGTAAAACATATGAAGTTGAAATTGATATACCAGTAACAGAAGAAATGAAGCTTGGCTTTGAAAAAGGTGTGAATTTAAATGATGGCGTTTGTAAAACTGCTAAATTAGAAATAACAGGAGAAAATACAGCGACAGTAGTTTTAACAGAAGGAAGATATCATCAAATAAAGAGAATGTTTGGATGTTTTGGAGCAAAGGTAACTAAACTTCATAGAACAGCAATGGGATTTTTAAAATTGCCTGAAGATTTAAAAGAAGGAGAATCAAGAGAACTTTCAAAAGAAGAATTAGAATTATTAACAAGGAGAACATAAATGATAGATTTACATATGCATACTGTATATTCAGATGGGGATAAAACAGTAGAAGAATTATTAAAATTATGCGAGGAGCAAAAGTTAGAATATATTTCAATAACAGATCATGATAATTGTATGCAATATAAAGATGAAGCATTAACAAAAGGACTGTTTTCAGGAAAAATAATAAAAGGTTCTGAATTACATGCGGTACATAACAATAGAAAATATGAGATTTTAGCTTATGGTATTGATACAGATATATTAACTGCCTGGTATCAAAAATACTATTCAGACGAACAATTAATTAAAAATCAAGAAATTGCAGCTAAAATGTTAATAGATATTTTTAATAGATTAGGAATAAAATATAATCTTGATAATGTAATATGGCCGACTAAACCAACAGAATTTGTAGAAAGAAGAATGTATAAAGATGCGTTTTCTTATCCGGAAAATAAAGAAATTTTTGGAGAATATAACGATTCAAATTTTGGATTGTTTTTTAGAAAAGAAATAACAAATCCAGAAAGTCCATTCTTTATGCCACCATTTGGGATTCCAGAACATAAAGAGGTTGTTGAAGCAATTCATAATGCTGGTGGAAAAGCATTTTTAGCTCATCCTTTTGAATATAAATTCGAAGATACAATTGGATTTATTGATGAAATTAGAAAAAATGCTGAACTTGATGGAATTGAAGTATATCATCCATCTTCTGTAGATGATGATAAAAAAGATATTCTATATGAATATGCAAGAAAAAATAATCTATATATTTCAGGAGGAAGTGATTTTCATGGGACTCCAAAACCAGATATAAAAGTTGGAGTAGGACGAGGAAATATTAATATCCCAAAAGAAATTATAGAAGAATGGATTGATTAATATTATTTTAATAATATTAACATATAATTTATAAATAAATTTACAAAAAAGGAGAAAACAAAATGGAAAAAGAAATTATTATAGCTTCTGGAAATAAAGGAAAAATAAGAGAAGCAGAAGAAATTTTAGAAGGATATAAAATTATTCCAATAAAAGATATAGGAATAGATATTGATGTTGAAGAGGATAAAGATACTTTTGAAGAAAATGCAATAAAAAAAGCCCAAGAAATATCAAAACAATTAAATGGAAAAATGTGTATATCAGATGACTCTGGAATTGAAATTGAATTTTTAGATGGATTTCCAGGAGTATTTACAAAAAGATGGCATGCAGGAACTGATAGAGAAAGAAATTTAGAAATAATAAAAAAATTAAATGGAGTAGAAAAAGCAAAAAGAAAAATTACTTTTACAACAGCAATTGCTTTAGCTGAAGGAGATACAGTATATACTGGAGTTGCAAGTATTGATGGATATGTTGCTGAAAATGTAAGAGGTGATAATGGATTTGGTTTTGATGAAATATTCGAACTTGAAAATGGAAAAACACTTGCAGAATTAACGGCAGAAGAAAAAAATGAAATTAGTGCTAGAAAAAAAGCATTAGAAATTATTAAAAATAAATTAAAATAATAAAAATTATTTTAGAAAGAGTAGAAATGAAACCACTAAGAAAAGCTGTTAAATGTCTATTAATTGAAGATAGAAAAATAGTTATAACAAAATATCTTAAAGGGAATAAAGCTGGATATTATGATATTCCAGGTGGAAAAATAGAAGCTGGTGAAACTTCTGAAGATGCAGCTATAAGAGAAATGAAAGAAGAAACAGGAATTAGTGTTTCAAACTTAACCCCAAAAGGTTTTTTTGAAGTAGAATATCCAGATAGAAAATTTACTTTTGATGTTTTTATTGCGAAAGAATATCAAGGAAATCTGCAAAATTTTGAAGAAAACACATCTGAATGGATTAATATAGCTGAACTTTTAAATAAAGAAAAAATATTATCCAATGTATTGATTTTAGATGAAACAATTAATAAAGCATTGTATGATGAAACTTTAAATTTCCATATTAAAGTAAAAGTTGATGAAGAAGAAAATATTTTAAATTTTGAATATAAATCAGCTAGTTCGAAAAAAGTTATAAAGCTGGTTGCGTTTTAATAGATAAAACAAATAAAAAGGTTGGATTAGTTTTTAGAAAAGAACAAGGTGATTATTCTTTTGCAAAAGGTCATTTAGAAGAAAATGAAACTGTAATTGAATGTGCTAAAAGAGAAACTGAAGAAGAAACAGGAAGAGAAATTGAAATTGTTTCTGATAAGGAATTAGGAATATTGAGTTATATAACTAAAAAAGGTGAGAATGTAGATACATATTTATACTTAGCAATTGATAAAGGCGTTTTAGATAAAAATATACCAGAAAATTTAAAAGAAAAATTAGAATGGATAGATTTTGACAAAGTTGAAGAATTTTTAACTCATGATGATTTAAAATACTTTTGGAATGCTAATAAAAATTGCATATTAACTTATTTAGAAAAGGAGTAAATAATGTCTAAGAATTTAGTTTTAATTGGTGGTGGAGAAATAAAGGGATGGAATTTCGATACCAAAGATTCAAACCAAGATTTATATCAAACAGAAAATATAGACAAAACAATTGTAGAACTATCAGGTAAAGAAAATCCTAAAATGCTTTTTATAGGAACTGCATCTCGTGAAAGAGAAGGGTATTTTGAAGCAATAAAAAATATTTACTCTGACTTAGGTTGCACAGTTGATTGTTTAAAAATGACAGATGATAATATAAAAGAAAAAGTATTAAATTCAGACATTATTTACATTGGTGGCGGAAATACTAGATTTATGCTATCAGAATGGGAAAAAGTAAACTTAAAAGAATACTTGTTAGAAGCTTATAATAAAGGAATTGTTGTTTCAGGATTTAGTGCGGGAGCTTATTGTTGGTTCAAATATAATTATGAAATGCTTGAAGGATTTGGATTAATAAAGGCTATAAATTGTGTTCATTACGATGATAAAACAGAAGAAAAAATTAACGAATTCTATAGCAATATAAAATCAAAGAATCTTCCTGGAATTGCACTAGATAATGGAGTAGCAATGAAATATTCTGAAAATTCATTTAAGATTATAAAAAGTATAAAGAATGCAAAAGCATTTAAAATTTCATACCTTGATGGCAAATTCATAAAAGAAGAATTATTTGAGAATAATATATATACTTTATAAATTTAGATACTTAGATTTATTAATATATTGTAGAAATGAGTTGGTAGTAAATGAAAAACAAAACAGATTTTGAATTATTACAAATATTATGGGACTATATGCATGTTAATCATTCACTAGAAAATGCAGATGCAATACTAGTTTTGGGCTGTTCAGATTTATCTGTTGTAGATGTAGGTGTTGATGTATATAAAAAAGGATATGCAGATAAAATGATTTTTTCTGGAGGTCTTGGAAAAGATACCAGTAAAATTTGGAATGAACCTGAAGCAAATAAATTTGCAAAACTTGCAATAGAAAAAGGAATTCCAAAAGAAAATATTTTAATAGAAAATAAATCAACAAATACAGGTGAGAATTTTAAATTTACTAAAAAATTAATTGAAGAAAATAATTTAGGAATAAAGAAATTTATAATTGTTCATAAACCATATGATGAAAAAAGAGCTTATGCAGCTTTTAAAAATTGGATGCCAGAATATGAGGCTGTTGTTACATCAATGGATATTTCGTGCGAAGAATATAACAAAATGGCTATAGAAAATAACTTGCCAAATTGGAAAGAACTTATGGTAGGGGATGTTCAACGAATGAAAGTATTTGCTAAAAAAGGATGGCAAGTTGAAGTAGATATGCCAGATGAAATTTGGAATACTTATGAAGAATTAGTAAAAAGAGGTTATGACAAATATGTATTTCATGAAAAATAGATATAAAAACTAAAGAAAGAGGAAAATAAAATGTCAGTAAAAATAACTTATTTTGTACATGGCACAACTTATGATAATTTAGAACATAGATCTACTGGATGGCTTCCGGGAGAATTATCACCAAAAGGAATACAGCAAGCAAAAGCATTAAAAGAACAAGTAAATATGAAAGATATAGATATTGTATTTTGTTCAGATTTAAAAAGAGCTATTGATTCAGCAGAAATAGTTTTTGGTGGAGAAAAGATTATTTATCAAGATAAAAGATTAAGAGAATGTAATTATGGTCTTTTTGATGGAAAAGATTCTAAATTTGCTGTATATGAAAATCATATACAAGAAAGATTTCCAGAAGGAGAATCAATGATTGATGTTGAAGAAAGAATTAAAAGTTTTTGTGGGTATTTACTAGAAAAATATAATGGAAAACATATAGCAATAGTTGCTCATAAAGCACCACAACTTGCAATTCAAGTATTAACTCAAGGAAAAACATGGGAGCAAGCAATTGCAGAAGACTGGAGAAAAACAAAAGCTTGGCAGCCTGGATGGGATTATACTATTGATTAGAAATTAAGGAGTAAAAATGTTAGAAAATAAAAAAGTTATAATTTTTGATTTAGATGGAACTCTAATTGACTCAATTGGTGTTTGGAGTAGTATAGATATAGAAGTTATAAAAACTATTGGAGATGGAACAATAGATGATGTTGATATAGGAAAACAAAGAGATGAAAAATTAAAAGAGTTTTATCTAGCTGAAGATATGTATTTAGAATACTGTGGTTTTTTAGGAGAAAAATATAAATCAAATTTAACTAAACAAGAAATAAAAACATTAAGATACCAAATTGCAGATAAATATTTAAGAGAAGTTATAGATTATAAACCAAATGCAGAAAAAGTATTACATTACTTAAAAGAAAATGGTTTTATATTGGTTTTAGCTACTACAACAAATGATCATACAATTGTAACTTATACTAATGATAATGAAAATATAAAATCTAAAGCTCCTTTTGATGAAATGTTTACATTAATATATTCAAAAGGTGCTGTAAAAAATTTAAAACCAGATCCAGAAATTCATTATAAAATTTTAAAAGAACTAGATGTAAAAAAAGAAGAATGTTTAATTGTAGAAGATTCTTTAATTGGTGTGGAAGCTGCCCAAAATAGTGGTATTGATTTTGTAGTAATGTATGATAAATTTTCTGATGGTAATAGAGAAGAAATTAATAAATTATCAAAAATAAATTTCAATAATTTTGATGAGATGTTAGAGAGAATAAAAGAAGAATTAGAATAATAAATTATGTAAATTGCATAAGTTGAAAAATGTTGCCAGTTGTGATATAATTACAGTTGGCAATATTTTTTATAACAAAAAATCTCAAATTTCAAGTGAAGGGAGATGACCATTCTAATGGTATGAACATGGAGATTTTTAACGCAACAAATTTAGATATGGAGGGATGTTAAGATGAAAAATGAATGCCGGAAAGGAATCAAAAGATTTGCTGTTTTAGCAGCTGTACTGCTTTTGATGCTGAGCTTGCTTGCAGGCTGTGCTACTGATGGAACTAAAAGTAGCTATGAGCTTGATGTAGTAAATCACACGTCTGATTTCTACATCAATGACTTCGCAGGGGTTTTTAGTGAAGAACAGAAAAAACAGCTCATGGAAAATGCGGTTGGCTTTGATGAAGAATCCTCTGGAATCCAGGTTGTTATCACAACAGTCGAATCTTTGGACTCTGCAGTTCTTGGATACGAATATGTTGTAAAAGACGCTGATGGAAACAGAGTTGAAGACGCACAAAAGCCAAGCAGTACACCTAAATTCACGATTGAACAGGTATCGTATTCGATGTACAGTGAGTATGGCATCGGAAAAGATGATATGGGAATCTTGATTCTATTTTCTACTGGTGACAGAGAAGTAAGAATTGAGACTGGCAGACAAATGCAGTTCTATATCACAGACTCGATATCAGGCAGATTGCTGGATGATTATGGTATGGATTATTTCCGTGAAGACAAATTTGCGGAGGGATTGATTTCTCTTCAAGAAGGAGTTATTGCGAAAATAAAAACCGAAGTTCCAAGCGATTGGCATGCAAGTTCTGAAAAAGAGCAGAATGCTGAAGATTCCGAAAACTCTGAGAATGTTACCACAGGTATTGTTGCAGATGATTCCAGTGTGAACTCGAACGAAAATGCTACTACTACTGATAAAACCGAGGAAAAAGATTCTGCAAAGGGAATTCTCTGGGGCTTATTCGGAAGTATTGCAGCAGCATTTGCCGCAATTGGTGCATTTATTCGTCAGAAGTCCAGAGGAAAATCTGAACGAGAAGCTATGGAAAAAGCTAAGCAGGAAGAACTTGCTACTGTAAGAGCAAATTACCAAAGTGAGTTAGAAGAAAAAGACAGAGAACATAATGCTACTGTCTCGAAACTCAAAGAAGATTATCGTCGGCTTGTTCAAGTAAGAGATACAACTGTAGAAGAGTTGAATCACCAAATTGATACAGCCAACGATAAAGTTAGAACATTGACAATCAAGCTCGATGAAATGACGGATAAGTATACTCGAGCCCAGAGGTTACATCCGGAATGTAATTTCGACGAAGAAGTCCATGAAATGATCGAAAATGAGTACAAGGTAGCTGCCCAAGAAGTTGATTCTAAGCTGGCTGAAGTTCTTAGTACTCCTGCGAGCAAAAACAATGAACTTGTCTTTAAACAAGCTTTAGGTTTGATTGATTCCACTGAGAAGGAGGTAAGAAAGTATGTAACTTCGTCTAGAGTGGATATCCAAAAACTATATGACGAAGCTGTTGGTTTGAGAAAAGAGTTCGAAAGACTTGAGCAGGAAAAGAAAGATAGAGCTTCTGCCAATAAAGCTTATGAAAGCATTAAGGCAACATTAAACGCGAATCCTGTCGGAAACTATCGCACTTATGCTGCTTTGACCGCTGCTTTAGGCTTGTTTACGGCATTGTCCAAGGGAGAAAGAAACTTCTTCCCTGACTGTAAGTTGATTTCTGAAGTTGAAAGACTTCAGCGTACTGCAGAAACTGACCATGACAACTACACTAAAGCTAACAATGCTCAAGGTGAAGTTGAACGCATTATCGGTAATATGTATTCTGCCGATGAGGACGATAGAGATAAGCTCGCAAGAGCTATGAGATACTATCGTAATCTCACAAGTGCGCAGCAAGCATATTTCTCTGCAGAATTGCTTCGTAAGCTCAAAAAGCTTATTGATGATGCAGATGAAGATCACAGACAGCAGGAAAGAAGACGTGATGCTGAGAGAAGAAGAAGACAGCAAGCAATGAGAAGCTCGTCTCATAGCAGCTCTCATCGTTCCAGCTTTGGTGGCCATGGTGGTCGTCCAAGTGGTGGTGGTGCTTCCAGAAGATTCTAAAAGGCGGTGCTTCCAGAATGGGACAGAAAATAAAAGTATATCTTTTAACTGTTCTTGTTCTTCTTAGTTGCCTTTTGGGTGGTTGCAGTCAAGCAAATGATAACACTACAATTGATGATTCCAATATCCAAATACAAGTTCCTGAAGTTTTGAAGGATACTTATGTATATGATCAAGGAAACATTATAAGTGATGATCAGGAAGCTGTAATCAACAACCTACTGGTTCAACTGGAAGAAAAAACAACAGTTGAGTTTGCGGTTATTACTATCCCATCTTTGAACAATTTGACAATTGAGCAATATGCTGTCAAACTTGCAAATAAGCTTGGGATAGGAAAAGCTGGCGAAGACAATGGTATTTTGCTTTTGGTTTCCAAAACAGATACCAAAGTTCGATTAGAAATAGGGCGAGGCTTACAAGGATTTCTTACAGACTCTGTGTCTGGACGAATACTTGATAAGTACTTTGTTCCGTCCAGAGAAAAAGATAATTATAATGATGCATGCTTTAATACTGTTAACGCGGTTATAAATTGCATTGCAAATTCAGAAGATTATGAATTCTCTGGAATTGAAGGATTAGATCTAGAAATAGCTGTAGAAGAAACAGAAGGTGAGCTTACCGCTGGACAAGTGAGTGGTATAATTGCACTAATCATTTTTCTGCTAATACTAGAATGGATAACAGGTTGCTTGTTTGGAAGCGGGTTCGGTGACGGACTTGTTTTCATGATCTTGCATATAGTCTTGAATAGCCGTTCGAGTAGTAGTGGTGGAAGTCGTGGTGGTAGCTTTGGAGGAGGCCGTTTCAATGGCGGTGGTTCTTCAAGATAAGTATTAGAAGTAAAACATTTTGACCAAAACATAAGGAGGATAATTCTATGCATAATTCTAGCAATTACGTTCACTACAACCATTCCGATAATGGTGGCAAAAAGGATATGAGTATCGGAGGTTGGGTTGCCCTTGGCATCCTGGCTGTTTTCCTGATTTCCATCTTCAGTTTTGCGGGTTCCTGTGTGAATACCTACAACAAACTGGTGGATATGGAAGAAGATGTCAATCTGGCTTTTGCCAATGTTCAGTCTGTCATGCAGAGCCGTCTTGAAAAAATTCCGGATCTGGTGAAGGTTGCTGATGAAGCTGCCGAACATCTGGAAACTATCTATGCGGATATCGCAGGTGGCAGATCTGCTTTGAGCGCTGCGTCTACTCCTGAAGAGTTGGATGCTGCAAATGCACAGATTACTGAAAATATTAATCAGTTCTTGGCAGTTGTCGAAAATTACCCGACTATTACTGCTAGCGAACAATACACATCTTTGATGGATTCCATCGAAGGTGCTGCAAACAGAATCAATGTTGCAAGAGAAGATTACAATGCGGCTGTGAGTCAGTATAACAGAACTGTAAGAAGGTTCCCTGGCTCTTTGCTTGCAGGCATCTTTGGTTTTGATACTATTGAAGAGTTCAAAGCTGATGAAGCTGCAAACAACAGCAGTCTTGTGGATTTCGGTGACTAATTTTAAATCTAACCCCATGGGTGGCATTGCCATCCGTGGGGTTTTCCCTTTTTAATATTAAAATAAATATAAACATAAAAATAAATAATAGATAATATGTTAGATGTGATTGATATAAAGATTTAAATATGATATAACAAATTTGAAATAAAGTAAGAATTTAAATTTATTATATTTTATTTAAATTTTTATAAAATAAAAGGAGGAAAAAATGGTAATAAAAAGCGCAGATTTTCCGATGCAATATGTTGATGAAAAAAAGTTTAAATATATGTATATTGATGATGAAAGTTTTAAAGGTTATCTTGGACAAATACATATAATAAAAGCAAATCAACCACCAAAAGAACTTGGAGAAGATTACATAGAAAGAGCAAATAGTGGATGTAAATGGCTTGAATTTTATCCAGAAAATTCAAATGTTGCTATGACAGTTGCTTATAATCATGAAAATAAAATATTGAATTGGTATTTTGATATTATAAATAAAATAGGAATTGAAAATGATAATCCATATTTTGAAGATTTATATTTAGATGTTACACTTACTCCTCAAAATAAAATGGAATTATTAGATGAAGAAGAGTTAGAAGAAGCACTAAAGACAGGTGATGTAAGTAAAGAACAATATGATATGGCTTATAAAACAGCAAAAGAATTAATGAAAAAAATTGATGGAAAACAAGAATCACTTATAAAATTCTCTAATAAATATTTTGATAAAATTAATTTAATTGGACAAATAAAAGATGAAGACATTGGAGAAAAATCAAAACCGGTAGAAAAATATAGACAAAGATTTGGAGCAAGAGGAATTGTAATAAGAGAAGATGGAAAAATTGCTGTATTTAATAAAGCTCTAAAAAATGAATTTAAACTTCCAGGTGGAGGAATAGATGAAGGAGAAGAAACAGCAGAAGCATTTAAAAGAGAAGTGTTTGAAGAAACAGGATGTAAAATAGAAATAATAGATTTTTTAGGAACTATTGAAGAATTAAAAACTCAAGATGAGTTTAAACAAATGTCCTATG
The DNA here is from genome assembly GCA_964584475.1 of uncultured Lachnospiraceae bacterium. Lineage (GTDB taxonomy): Bacteria > Bacillota > Clostridia > TANB77 > CAG-508 > Scatovivens. The sequence goes on from CAZPAF010000005.1 coordinate 54,289, forward strand.
TTTATGTTGGAAAAGTTATAGAAGATACTAAAGCATTACATGTAACTGAGCAAGAAGAAAAAGAAGGTGCTAGACTTTTGTGGGAAACTCCTGAAAAAGCTTTAGAATTAATAAAATATTGCTATGATAAATTATTACCATCACCATGCGAAGCTGATTTATCTTCTGTATATCATACAAAATTTATTGTAAGAAGAGATAGCAAAATATTAGAAACTTATTTAAATAGCAAATAAGTTTATGTAAATTGACAATAAACTAAATATGTGATAAAATATTTACTGTAAATTAAGAGTTTACCTAAGAGCAAAAGCTTGAGCGGTAAAGGGTGTTAAAGCCTACACTTGAAAAGATTTTTAAAGTCTTGCAAAGGAGTCTTAAAAAGGATTTCTTTGTGAGACTTTTTGTTTTACAGAAAATCCTACTTTAGAAAAAAAGGAGGAGATAAAATATGGAAGGATTGAAATTATATAGAAATCTCTGGTTCCAATTTTGGTGGCCCGCTAACATTTCCAAACAAGAAGAATAAAACACAAACTAAATAAAAAGGAGAAATGTATTATGGGAAATGTAAATGAGATTTTAGAAAATTATTATAATAATTATGATGAGGACTCGAGACTTGTTCGAGATAAAACTCATACAATTGAATTTATTACAACTACAAAATTTATTGACAAATATTTAAAACAGCGGTGATAGAATTTTGGAAGTTGGAGCAGGAACAGGAAGATATACAATACATTATGCTAAATTAGGATTTAAAGTTGATGCAGTAGAACTTGTAAAAAAGAATTTAGATATTTTAAAATCTAAAACAACAGAAGATTTAGATGTAAATGCAATTCAAGGAAATTGCTTAGACTTAAATATGTATAACGACAATATTTTTGATATAACTTTAATACTAGGACCACTATATCATCTATACACAGAAGAAGACGCAAAAAGAGCTATAGATGAAGCAATTAGAGTGACAAAAAAAGGTGGAAAAATAATTATTGCATATATTACAGATGATGCTGTTGTTTTATCTTATGGAGTAAGAAAAAGAAATTTAAAAAGATTATCTACATTATGTGGCGATGATTGGAAAGTAGAAAAAATAGCAGAAGAAGTTTTTGCAAGTTATAGAATAGATGAATTTGATAGATTAATTTCAAATTTTAATGTTCAAAAATTAGAGACTATTGCAGCAGATGGAATTGCTCCACAAATGCAAGATTTTGTTAATAATTTTGATGAAGAAGAATTTAATTTATATATCGACTATCATTTAAAAAATTGTATGAGAAGAGAATTGCTTGGATATAGCAGTCATATATTAGAAATAATTGAAAAAAGATAAAAAGAATTTGAGGTGTATAAAAATGAAATATTTTAAAAAATTAGTTGGAGAAAGAATTTATTTATCACCAAGAAGTGTTGAAGATGCAGAAATATATACAGCTTGGATGAATGATTTTGAAGTGACTGATTATACTGGAAGAAGTGCAAGCATTTTAACACTTGATGCAGAGAAAAAATATTTAGAAAATAAGAATATGGATACAGATACAACTGCATTTGCAATAGTAGATTTAAAAACTGATGAAATGGTTGGAACACTTAGCTTAGAAAATGTGAATTATGCAAGTAGAACTGCAGTACTTGGAATATTTATTGGAAATCCAGATTATAGAAGTAATGGATATGGAACAGAGGCAATAAAACTATTATTAGATTTTGGATTCAATTACATGAATTTAAATGCAATAAACTTAAGTGTTTTGTCTTGCAATGAAAGAGCTATAAAATGCTATAAGAAATGTGGATTTAAAGAAGCGGGAGTTTTGAGAAAATCTAAATTTGTAAATGGAAAATATTATGATACAATTCTTATGGATATTTTAGCTGAAGAATTTACAGAAGATTGTATTAAAAATAAAAATGTTAAATAAATCTTTTAATTTAAATAAAAATATTATTAAAATAAAGTATGAAATAGCCAAATTTCATACTTTATTTTTTTATTTTGATATGTTAAAATTAATTCGAAATTTACAATAAAATAGAGGATGAAGATATGAAAATAAATAATTTTAAAAGATTTTTTAAAAAGCCAAGCTCTTATACGGTAGTGGTATTAATTGTACTGACAATTATAAGTTTAATTGAGATAATTGGATTTTGCATAAATGATTTAAATCCAATTTTGATTGAAAAAACATTTGTGGTAGAAAAGCTATTGTCAGAACTGTATGAAATAGCTTCAATTTGGCTTGTTGGAGTAATCTTTGTGGTAATAGGATTAATAATAGACATATCTAAATATCAAACTAGAAAATTTTCTTTATCAAAAGTCGATTTTATAAATGATAAAGAGATTTATAGAGAAATATTAAAAGAATATTCTGTACTTGGTCTTGCATATATAGATGATTTTAAAGAAAATATTTATAAATATGCTGTTATTGTGTTATTAAATTTAAAATTAAAAAATAAAATCGCAATCAAGGATAATGGACTTGAAATAATAGACAATACAAATTTACGAAAAAGTGAAGAATATGTAATATCTAGAATAAAAAATGGAATTTTTGAAATTGAAAATCCAAAAGAGTTTATTGGTTTAGCCAAAAAAGATGGTATAGAAGATGGATTAGTAGAAAAGAACCCTGAAAATAGAAGGAAACTAAAAAATAAAACGACACAAGAATTGGTTAAAAAAGGAATTAAAAATGCAATTATAACATTAATTTCTGCTATAATATTAATCTTAATTTTTGTTATATTAGATTCTTTAAGAGATAGTCCTCTTGGATATATAGCTAGTATTTTATTTATGATGTTACCATTATTTACTCTTCTTTTTCTTTTTGGAAATTATTTAGCATATGAAATTAATATTAATAAAGTATCTTGTAGAACAGATTTAGGAGAAGAAGTTAATACAAAATTAGAAGGATTAAAGAATTATATTAAGGAATATAGTTATTTAAATGAAAAACAAAAAGAGCATTTAATTTTATGGGATGGATATTTGATTTATTCTGTAATGTTTAATCAAAATGAAAAAATATTATATGATGTAGGAAGATATATTTATTATAAAAGATAAAAGGAGTAAACCGGTGAAAGTATTATTTGCAACAACAAATCCAGCAAAAGTTGGAAAATATAAAGAAGCTTTAAAAGAAAAAAATATAGAATTAATAACATTAAAAGACTTAGACTTAAATTTACATGTTGAAGAAACAGGAAAAAACTGTATGGAAAATGCTTTAATAAAAGCAAAAGCTTATTATGAAGCAACAGGGATAATTTCAATTGGAATGGATAACTCTTTATTTATTGAAGAACTACCAGAAGAAAAACAACCAGGAACACATGTAAGAAGAGTGGCAGGAAAAGAACTTTCTGATGAAGAAATGATTGAATATTATACAGGCTTAGTAAAAGAATATGGTGGAAAACTTACTGCTAAATGGGTATATGGAATGGTTGTATATGGAGAACATGGAGCTAAAGAGTATACATGGAGCAAAAGTCATTTTTATTTTGTAGATACAGCATCAAATAAAAGAAATCCTGGATATCCTTTAGATTCAATTGCGATAATTCCAGAATTTAATAAATATTTAGTAGAATTAACAGATGAAGAAAAACATAGCAATAAAAGAGAAGATGGAAATAAAGATGATATGGTAGTTGATTTTATTGCAAAATCTGCTTTTAATGAAAATTAATTATTTAAGATAGAATGTAAAAGAACAAAAGCTAGGAGAAAAAATGAAAAAAGATAAATATAAAATTATATTAATTTTAATATTTTTGCTTGCAATATTAACAAGAATTGTTTTTGTAAATAAAACTGATATTGCTACATTCCAATTTGATGTGGGAATCCAAGATGATCATTCTAATCCTATTGATTATGAAGGATTATATGAAAATTTTGATAAAGATTATAATGAAGGAAGACATATAAATTACATTATGCAATTATATACTTATGGTAGTCTTCCAAGCAAAATTATAGGGCAATTTTATCATCCACCACTACATCATTTTATAATAGCAATGAGTTTAAAAGTAATGGATATCTTTTCAGAATCAGCAAGCTTTAAATTTGAAAGTATGCAATTTGTTACTTTAATTTATTCTATTATAATTTTAATTACTTTATATAAAATATTAGAAGAATTAAATTTAAGCAGTAAAAACAAAATATTACCAATGCTAATGTTTGCATGTTATCCATTATATATTTATTTGTCAGGATCAATAAATAATGATGAATTAGTAACAATGTTTGCTTTGATATGTCTATTGTATTTAATGAAATGGAAAAAGGAACAAAGCTTTAAAAATACAATAATAATTGCTAGCACAATTGGTTTAGGATTGATGACAAAATCATCAATGTATGTAATGATTATTCCAGCTGTATATGTATATTTTAAAGTTTTAGGTGAATATGTAAGTTCTGATAAAAAGGCAGGAAAATTGTTATTAGAATTATTAATATTTACAATAATAGCTGTTGTACTTGGATTTTGGTTCCAAATTAGAAGTTATATGAATGGATTAGATACTTTGGGAATTATAGAACCTTATGAATATTTAAGTATTGCAAATAAAAGTATTGTAGAAAGATTTGGTTTTGTAAATCCATTTACAATGAGTGATGTAAATATATGGAATAATTTAATGTATACATCAATAAATTTTGGAATATTATCTGTGAATTCTGTATATATGAATATTATGATTGTTTTATTGATTTCTATAGTAATAGATGTACTATATTATTTGTTTAAAAATTTTGAAAAAGATAAAATATTAATGGTTACATTTTTTGCATGGTGGGCGTTTTATTTCTTTTTAAATATTCAAATGCCTTATACTTGTTCAATGCATTCAAGATATATGTTAGTACCAATATCTATTGCGACAATAATTCTTGCAAAAGGACTAGAAAATGAAAAAAATAAAATGATAAAAACTCAAATTTATATATCTACAATAAGTATTTGTATAATGAGCTTAGGATTATTTTGGTTTATAATTTAAATTAAGAGAAGTTGTATTTTAAATGCAACTTCTTTTTAATTATATATAATTCTATTTTGCTTTTTTGATTTTGGAGTTCACGAAAAGTTTACAAACATTTAATATTATTTTAATAATGTATATATATAATCAAACCAGAAAAACAAAAGAAAGGATAAAAGGTGATTGGATGATACAAAATGAAAAAGAAGAAGGAGAGTACTTAATAAACATAGAAAATAGTTTAGTTCATGATGAACTAATAGATATAAATGATCAAAATTTTGGAAAGATGATGTTTTTATATAATTCAGCTTTAAAAGAAATAAAAACGAAAATAGAAATCTTACAAGAAGAACTTAAAATATTTTCAGAATATGAACCAATAGAATATATTACCACGAGAATAAAAAAGCCAGAAACAATTTTAGAAAAATTAAAAAGAAAAAATTTAGCATTAACATATGGGAATATGTTTCAAGAAATAAATGATATCGCTGGAATTAGATTGGTTTGTAATTTCAAAAAAGATGTATATAAATTAGTTGAAATTATAGAAAATTTCCAAGATATTAGAATATTAAATAAAAAAGATTATATGAAAAAGCCTAAGAAAAGTGGTTATATGAGTTACCACTTAATAGTAGAAGTACCAGTAAACTTCTCTTCAGGAATAATGTATGTAAAAGTTGAAATGCAACTTCGTACCTTAGCAATGGATTTCTGGGCTAGCTTAGAACATAAGTTAAAATATAAGAATTCTAAGATCACAAAAACAGAATCAAATAATTTAATCAAATACGCAAAAGTAATAAATAATATTGATGAAAGTATGCTTACTATTTCAAATAGATTAGAAGAGGAAGAAAAACAAAACTTTTTAATAGAAGCGGCTGACAGTAAAGATAAAACTAAGAAGAAAATATTTTTTAAATTATAATTTAAAGAGGAGATAATTCATTGATAATTATCTCCTTTTATGATATCGTATTTATATAAAATTTGCCAAAGGAGAATGGAATATGAAAAAAGCATTTAAAGTCTTGATATTTATAGTAATATTAGTGCTTATAGTTTTTGTAGGAATATATTTTAAAAATAATTCCTTTGGTAAAGAAAAATTGAATATAGGAAAAGAAAAATTAAGATTAGTAGTTATTGGAATATGGGATTTTCAAGAAATATTAGCAGTAGATGAGAATGGAAATTTATTGCGAGTACAATTAAAAGAATTAAAACTTTGGAATGAGATGGATAAATTCGAAAGAGGGCAAGAAATAGAAATTTATTATGATGGAGTTATTACAGAAACATATCCAGGTAAAATTACTAATGTATCAAGTTATAAAATATTAAAAGAAAAGTCAGATATTGAAATACCAGAAGAAGTAAAAAAACGTTATGACAATAGTACAGCAAATGTTATGGTACATGTTCGAAATATTTCAAATGAGAAACTAGAATTTAGAATTTTAGATACTAATGAAATTTCTTATAAATATGATTTTGATTACAGTCTATCCAAGAAAAATGAAGAGAAAAACATCTTTGAAAAAATTGAACCAACTGTAAATATTACTATGGATGAAGTGATAGAAATAGTAGATTCTACTCCAGGACATTTTGATATGGAAGGTAAAATTGATTGGACTGATATATATGGAATGTTAAACCCGGGAGAATATCAATTTATTCTAAAAAACAAAGAAAGAGAGATTCATTTTGAAATTATAGAATTTAATTTTGTTGTTGAAGAAAACGGAAAGGCAATATGCAATCCGCCAGAATTTGGTTGGTAAAATAGTAAAGGAGAAAATGTAATATGAAGAAAAATGTAAAAATTTTTATAACTTTATTTTTTATACTTGTTTTAGTAATATGTGGAATTCAAATTTATAAACGAGCAGGATACTATACAATGAAATTAATTGTTGTAAATGTAGAAGGAAAAAGATTAGAAACAATGGATTATAATGAAAAATTATTTTCAGTTTCAATAAAAGATGGAGATACAAGTGATTTTAAACAAGGACAAGAAGTTTTGATTTATTATGATGGAGTTGTTGCTACTACTTATCCAGGACAAATTACAGCTGATAATGTTGAAATTTTAAAAGAAAAATCAAATAAAGAAATCCCAGTTGAAGTATTAAGATATTGGAATTTTTCCTCAAAAAACATTTCAGCTAAAATAGAAGAAATTTCAAGCAAAGGAATAACATTTAAAATAACAGATTTAAATGAAGTTCCTTTAGATTATGGAAATGCTTATGAATATTCTGTTGTTAAGAAAAATATAGAAAATGAAGAATATAATCAAAATTTAGAATTTGATTATGATGCATATACTCCTCCTGTGACAACAGATACTTATTCTGCAACGTCTTCATATAGTCCAGATCCTGATAGATTAAAGAAAGTTTGGGAAGAACCTGAATTAATTGGTAATGAATCAGAGAAAAATTGTAATTGGGATAGTATTCTAGATGATGGAACAATTTTTGTTGGAAAAAGTGATTGGACAAATTTATATGGAGAACTTGAAGAGGGAGAATACCAATTTGAAGCTTATCGAAAACCAACAAAAGAAGACTCATTTTTTCAATGTGTTTTAGTGGATTTTACGATTGATGAAAACGGAAATATTACTTATGAAGAACCAGAGTTTAGTTTTTAAATTTTATAAAAGGAGTAAAGATATAAATAAATATCTTAAGTGAATAAAATGATAGACATAGTAAAAGCAGAAAAAGCATTTAAAGAATATTTAAAAGAATATGATACTGAAAGTGAAAAAGTTGCTTTAAAAGTAACTCATACTTATGGTGTTGTAAAAGCAAGTGAATACTTAGCAAAAGAATTAAATTTGAGTGAGGAAGATACAAATCTTTCAAGATTAATTGCACTTCTTCATGATATTGGTCGTTTTGAACAATCAAAAGGAAATAGTGACGTGTATGATAATGCGGATAGCTTATTGTTTGATCATGCAGTATATGGTTGTAAAGTATTGTTTGAAGACAATATGATAAGAAGATTTATAGAAGATGATAAATATGACAACATTATTTATAAAGCAATCTTAAATCATAATAGAATTTCTATTGAAGAGGGACTTTCTGAAAAAGAATTGTTACACGCTAAATTAATTAGAGATAATGATAAAACTGATAATTTTAGAGTAAAGCTAACAGAAAGTTTTAAAGTATTGCTTGGAACTGATGATATAAATTTTATAGAAAACGAAAAAATATCTGATGATATATACGAAACTTTTATGAATAAATCACTTATAAAATATGGTGATGCGCAAACTTGTTTAGATAGATGGAGTGCGTATATTGCGTTCATATTTGATTATAATTTTGATGAATCATTAAGATATTTAAAAGAAAATGATTTAATAAATAAATGCTTTAATAGAATTAATTATAAAAATCCAGAAACAATTGCGAAAATTTCTAATATGAGAAATTTAGCGATTAATTTTGTGGAAGAAAAATGTAAATAAAAATGGAGCTACTTTGCGCATAAAAGTAGCTCTTTTAATATATTTTTTATATAATTTATAGCTTATTTTATGCTACGGAATGAATATTTACAGGATTTTTGAATAAATTCACAAGAAATTTACATAATTTGGTAAGTTTTGCTTGAAATGAAGCCTGTTTTCTGCTATAATATAGAATTAACAAGTTGAAAAAATAAAAGGAAAAGGAGAGTGTTTATAATAATGAAAAAATTAACATATGTTAATAAGTTCTACATGGATAAAGAAAAAGATGTTGTAGTTGAATTATATAGAGGTAAAGTACCTGACGAACTTACATATATTATAAGAACTCCTAACCATAAAAGTGGAAATTTAATTTCAAATTTAGCAAGAATTTCTGGATTAGAAGAACAAAGAGATCCAGAAAATGGTTTAAAAATAATTAAAGGTGTTATTCCGGCTTCAATAAATGCAGATAATGAAGATGTATATATTTTTAGATTAGGACCAATCAAAGTTGCAAATATATATGAAAACAGAATTGAAGTAAAAGCAAAAATACCTGCGATTTCAAAAACTTTAATGTCTCAAACAAAAGACTATAAATTTGATATCAAGAAAACAATTGTAAAATCTTATATTTTTAAAAAATCAAAATTTAAAACAGATTTACATACACATATGAATGCAAACTTAACTCCAGATGTATTAATTGCACTTGGAATTGTTCATCAAGCAAAATATCCTTTATACTATATTAAAAAATTAAATTTAAAAATGACTAAAAAACAAGAAAAAGCTGTAATGGCATCTAGAAAATTAGTTGAAAAAGAATATGAAAACAGTGGTTTAGAAGGAAAATATTTAACAAGAAAAATTGATGATAATACTTTTATAAATTTTGCAGATTTCATATTAAACAACTTAGATAATGCAGAAGAAAATATTTCAAAAATAAGAACAAGTTTAGCTCTTTTAAAAGATGGTCAATCGGTATTTACAAACTTAGAGAAAGTTTATATTTACAGATACGTATTTTGTAAAGCTAAAGTTTCGGATGAAAAAATAAAATTAAGCATGAAAAAAATAGAAGCTATTCCAGAAAAGGATATAGTAGCTTATGTTAAAAAAATATTAGATGATAAAAAAGAAGGAAGTCCATATAAAAATAATTCTTTAAGACAAGATAAATATTTATGGATTGCAAGAGAATATCAAAAACAACATATTTCATATACAGAAATTGCTGATACAGATTTAACAAAACCAGGAGAACCAGCAATCAAACTATTAGAAGAAGTACACGAATTATTTCCAAAATTAGAAGCAGAAACAGGAGTTTCAATTAGACTTTTAGTAGGATTAAGAAGAGTTCCTCTTACAATAATAAGAGATCAAAAAACAGCAAGTAATTATTTAAGAGAAAACTTAGATGTATTAAAAGCAGTTGCCAAAAGTCCTTATGTAGTAGGTAGTGATTTTATTGGTGAAGAAATAAATGATATAGCTGATTTAAAACCAGTTATTAATGAATTAGTTCAATATGCGGTAACAGAAGACGAAGGATTTACAGTTAGAATTCATGCTGGTGAAAATGATTGCTTAAGAGATAATGTTGCAAAATCAATAGAATGTATAAAAGAAGCATTAAAACCAGGACAAAAAATGCCAAGATTTAGATTAGGTCATGGATTATATACAGCTGATTTAAATACTAAAGAAGGTAAAACTTTAATGAAAGAAATGGTTAAAACAAAAGCTGTTTTAGAATTTCAATTAACATCAAATGTTAGATTAAACAATTTAACAGATATCCAAAGACACCCATTAAAACAATACTTAGAAGCAGGTGTTAGATGTGTTCAAGGTACAGATGGATGTGGATTCTATGGAAGTGATACAATTGATGAACAATTAGCTCTTCATAATTTAATTGGATTAGATGATGAAGATTTTGCTAAAATGAGAAAAGTAGAAGATGAAATAATCGAAGATAGAAAAAAATACTTTGAAGAAAAATCAAAAAGATTTGAAGAATTTTTAGCAGGAAGAACATTAAGAGAAGCAATATTAGAATTAGAAGAAAAGAATTTAGAAGCAAGCAAAGATTCAACAGTTGAAATGAGAATTAGCAACAAATTAGATTCAGAATCTAAATTAAAAGGAAAAATTAAAATGTTTCCAGAAAATAAAATTCCAATTGTTATTGCAGGTGGGAGCTTTAATGCAAAAAATAGAGAAACAGTTCTTGATCAAAATGGAATAACAGCAATAAGAAGATTAGTAGAAAATTTAGATGATGAAAAAGTATATTTTGTTGTAGGACATAAAATGACAGGATATGAAAAGGCTGTTTTAGATGCAGCAAAAGAATTAAACAAAAACTTTGAAATAAATGCCATTGTTCCAAAAGAAGTTTCTGCTGAAGAAGTTGATAACATCTTAAAAGAAAATATAAATGGAATTAGAATTTCTACAGAAAGAGAAGAAATGGGAATTTACAAAAGCTTTAACTATGAAATATTTGAAAGAAGAAACTCTATAGTTGTAGCTTTTGATGGAAATTCACCAGTTTCAAATTTAGTTCAAGAAGCAAAAAATGGTAAAGGAAAAGCTAAAATATATGTAAATTCTGAAGTTGAAGCTTTAAAAGATAAAGCAAATTCACTTGGAGGATATGTAAAAGAATTTAAAGTAAAAGATGATTTAGCAAATGCAATATTTACAGATTATCCAGAGATAAAAATAAATGAATAATTTAACAATTATATTTAGAAAGTAGCTTTTGCTACTTTCTTTTTTGTAAAATTTTGTCACACAAATGAGATATTGTTTTTCCTTAAAAACATTGAAATATTTTTTTTCTATTGATAAAATGTCAAAGAAGAGGTACATAAGATTATGAGTTTTGTAGAAAATATAGAAATTTCAAATAATAATGAGAAAAATATAACTGAATATGATAATGCTTCAAATATTGCTATGAACAGAGCTTTGTACATAAAAGTGCAAAACATTATTAAAGATGCAAAAATAAAAAAGTATGTAAAAGAAAGTTCTGAGATTTCTTCAGAAGGTATAAGTTTTTGGGGAAGTTTTACTGGAAAAAATTCTTTGCAATTAGAAAGAATGAGAAATGTAAAACTTAGAATTGAGCTTTTGCAATCTCAAAAAATAGAAATAAAAGAAGAATACAAAGAAACTGAAATGATGGCAGATTTATATGTTTGCGCTATGTCTGAACTTGGTGGAAAATTTACAAATGAAATGCAAAATGTATATAATCAAGTTAAAGAGTCTTGCAAAGGAGAAGTAACAGATGAAAAAATACAAGATATAGCATTAAGAAAAGCTGCTACTACTAATGTACAATCTTATTTACCAATAATTCATCAAGAAAAAGCAAAAGGAATTTTTGGAGATATTAAAACTCAAATTGAATTTTATAAAATTGAAAATAGAAAATTAGAAAATCAAATAATACTAGAAAGAGGAAAAAGTCAATTTGGTACATTTGATTATGTTGGAAAAAATGCTGGAATAATAATTCCTACAAACATACAAACCAAACATTAAAAATACAAAAAATGCTTGACAAACATATAAATAGGTTGTATACTATTTTAGTAACTTTATGAAATAAATTTTATTTTGACATATATATAAAAGTCGCTAAAGGAGGGATTTTAAAATGGCACAACCAAAAAGAAGATGGTCAAAAGCTAGAACAGGTTTAAAAAGATCAACATGGAAATTAGAAGAAGAAAACGTATCAACATGCTCTCACTGCCATCAACCAGTAAGACCACATACAGTATGTTCAAACTGTGGTTACTATGATGGAAAAGAAGTAATTGCTAAAAAAGCTGAATAATTAACGTTTAAAAAGACATATTTAGATATGTCTTTTTTTGTTGCCAATTTACTTGATATTAAGATATTTTTATTATAAAATACAAACGTAAAATTATATAATATAAGTAGAAAAACATTTCTAATAAAATGAGGGTGATTTGAGTTGAAAGAGAAAATTTTAAAACATAGAAATTTAATAGATATATTTGTAGTATTTTTAGTAGCATGCTTAATTGGAATTCCACTTTTAAATTCTAAATTAAATATATATTATGATGATGGAATTCAACATATAGCAAGAGCTCTTGGAACTGCAGAATCTTTTAAAGAGAATTTTTGGTTCCCAAATGTAATTTCTTCTTTTTCAAATGGATATGGATATTCATGGAATTTATTTTATGGACCACTTTCAGTATATGGAATATGTTTAATTAATTTAATTATAAATAATTTTTTGATTTCATATAAAATATTTGTATTTATATGCATGTTTTTATCTGGAATATGTATGTATAAATTTGCAAAAGAAATTTCAGGAAATAACGACGTTGGAATTCTTGCAAGCATTTTATACATGACATTTCCATATCATTTAACAGATTTGTATACAAGAAATGCTTTGGGTGAATATGTTTCATTTATTTTTATACCATTAGTATTTTTAGGGTTATATAGACTATTTTTCACAGAAAAGAAAACATATCATTTAGCATTAGGAGCTATTGGACTAATATTAACACATAATTTATCAACTGTTATGGTAGCTTTATTTGCAATGTTTTATGTGATTTATAATTTAGAAAAATTTAAAGATAAAAAGATATTAAAAAAATTATTAATTAATGTTTTTTTTATTGTTTTAATAACTAGTTTCTATTGGATGCCTCTTGTTCAAACTAGATTTTCTAGTAATTATCAAGTATATGAACAAGGGATGATGTCAACATCTGAAAAGACAGCAAGTAAAGGTTTAGAACTAAAACAACTTTTTGTAACAATGAACGATGGTAGTTTTGTTTTTGAACTTGGACCACATATTTTAATAATGACTGCTCTTTCTATAATGACATTTAGAGTTATGAGACCAGAATTTAAAGGTCAATATATTGTATTTTTGATTTCTGGATTATTATGTGTATGGATGTCTACAAAATATTTTCCTTGGAGATATTTGCCAGAAGAATTTTCGGTAATTCAATTTCCTTGGAGAATGCTAATGCCAGCAGCATTTTTCTTAAGTTTAGTTTGTGCAGTTAATATGTATGCTATTATAAAGAAATTTAATTTTAAAGATGTAGTTGTAATATCTACAATTTCAATATTGTATATTTTGGCATTTTCAAATACTTTAGTTATTTATGATTTAAGACCATTGACAAATATAGATAAATTGATTTTAGGCAAATATTCTGGAAAAGAGATTGAAGTTATTGCCGGTTGTGGAAAAGGAGAATATTTACCAGTAAAAGCTTATGAAAATAGATTTTATATAGCTTCAAGAGAACAAGGCATCTATGTTTTGGAAGGAAAGGCAATTATAGAAAAAGAAGATAAAGATGGAAGCAATTATACTGCTAATGTAAAAACATTAGATGCAGAATATACAATATTTGAACTTCCTTATATCTATTACCCAGGATATAAAATAACTTTAGATAGTATAGAACTTGAAAATTATGAAACAGAAAATGGATTTTTGGGGTTTGTTCTAGGAAAAGAGGAGTCTGGTAAAATTGAAGTTAAATATACTGGAACTTTTATAATGAAACTTTCAATGTTTATTACAATAAATTCTACTATTGCTGGAATTGTATATATTCTTGAATTAGATAAAAAAATATTAAAAAATAGAAAAAATAAAAAGAGTAATAATAAAAAAGAAGAAAAAGAAACAAAAGAAAATACAAAAGTAAAGACTGATAAGTAAAACTATATTATGTAAAATAAAGTGCAAAAAGCTTGAAAAAAGAAGAAAAATACGATATAATATACAAATGTTTTAAGAAAAAATAAAAGAGGGGAAAATTAAAATGTCTAAACCAATAGTTGCGATAATTGGAAAACCAAATGTTGGAAAATCAAGATTTTTCAATTATGTAGTAGGACAAAGAATTTCAATAGTAGAAGATACTCCAGGTGTAACAAGAGATAGAGTTTATGCAGATACCTCATGGAGAGATAGAGAATTTACATTAATAGATACAGGTGGTATAGAACCAGAATCTGATGATATTATAGTTTCTCAAATGAGAGAACAAGCAAATATTGCAATAAGTGTTGCTGATGTTATTTTATTTTTAACAGATGTTAAGCAAGGTGTTACAGCAGCAGATATGGAAATTGCCATGATGCTTAAAAAATCTCATAAACCAATAATTTTAGCATGTAATAAATCAGATAATTATGGTGAGCCACCAGCAGAAATATATGAATTTTATAATTTAGGTCTTGGAGAACCTCATCCAGTTTCTGCTGCAAATGCGATTGGAATTGGTGATCTACTAGACTGTATTTATGACAATTTACCACCAAAAGAAGATGAAGAAAATGATGATGATAGAATTAAAGTTGCAATAATTGGAAAACCAAATGTTGGTAAATCTTCTTTGGTAAATAAAATTTTAGGCGAAGATAGAAGTATTGTTAGTAACATAGCTGGTACTACAAGAGATGCCATAGATTCTGATTTTGAAAATGAATTTGGAAAATATACTTTTATAGATACAGCAGGAGTTAGAAAAAAAGCTAAAGTAAATGAATCAATTGAAAAATTTAGTGTAATGAGAACACTTTTTGCAATTGAAAGATCTGATGTTTGTTTAGTTTTAATAGATGCTTTAGAAGGTGTAACAGACCAAGATGCAAAAATTTTAGGGGAAGCACATGAAGCTGGTAAAGGTATAATAATTGTTGTAAACAAATGGGATGAATTCGAAAAAGAAACTGGAACTTTAGAAAAATACAAAAAAGAGGTTTATGAAAAAATTTCTTATGCATCTTATGCACCAGTAATATTTATTTCAGCTAAAACTGGTCAAAGAGTAAATAAATTGTTTGAAATGATAAATAATGTAGCAACCGAAAATTCAAAAAGAATTTCAACATCAGTTATAAATGAAGTTATAAATGAAGCTATTGCTGTTGTTCAACCACCAACAGATAAAGGAAAAAGATTAAAAATTATGTATGGAACACAAGCTTCAACTAAACCACCAACATTTGTAATTTTTGTTAATAATAAAGAGTTGTTCCATTTTTCTTACCAAAGATATTTAATAAATTGTTTTAGAAACAATTTTGGATTAGAAGGAACGCCAATTAGATTAATAATTAGAGAAAAAGGTGAAAATTAATTTAAGAGGTTTTTATGAAAAATAAAATTTATATGGTTATTTTTATATTAGCTATTTTGCTTGTTTCGATATTAAAACAAGTATTGGTTAATGATATGCCAATTGCTGCAAATGTTGCACTTGGCATAGATGATGCTTTAATGATATCAATGACAAAAAGTATAACAGAAAATAATTGGATTGGAGAATATGGTGATGCTGTTATATCAAAAGGTGTCACTTTTCCATTGATTCTTGCTTTTTGTTATTTTGTCAAAATTGATTATATAACAATGATGACAATTTTATATACTATTGCTTGTTTGTGCTTAATTGCTGTATTAAGTAAAAAAATAAAAAGTAAAATTGCTTTATTTTTTATTTATCTAATAACACTATTTACACCAGTAATGTATTCATATCAAGTTATGCAAAGAGTATATAGAAATGCATTAATACCATCATTTGCAATAATGATTATATCTGGATATTTATATTTATTCTTTTCAAGAAATGAGGAGAAGATTTATAAAAGAATAATAGTATCAATATTAACTGGAATTATACTTGCACTATTTTGGTATACAAGAGAAGATTCAATATGGATGATTCCATTTGTATCATTTATGAGTATTTCATTGTTAATAGCAGTAATCGTTAAAGACAAAAAAATAACAAAAGAGTTTTTAAAAAATTTATTGATTATTATAATACCAATTGTGTTAGTATTTGGTTATAAAAATATTATTAGTTATCAAAATTATAAACACTTTGGGGTTTATACTGTTTATAATAATGAAGCTTATAATAAAGCAATGAAAAGTCTAAGAAAAGTAAAAAAATATGATTATTATGACAATATAGATTTTACAACTAAAAAATTGCAAAAAGTTGCTGAAGTTGCAACATCATTAAGTCAAATACACCCAAGGCTTATTGAACTTATATATGGATATTCTCTAATAGACAGTGGGCCACAAGATGGAGAGGTTGTAAATGGATGGTTTCCATGGGCTTTAAAAGGGACACTTAGTGAATACGGATATTACAATAATGCTAAAAATACAAATGACTTTTTTAATACTTTGCATATAGAAATTGAAACTGCTTTAGAAAACGGAAAACTAGAAAAAGAAGATGTAAAACCAGATATGGGAAATAATATTAAGAAAGTATTTGAGAGTGCATCAAAGACCTTTGAAGCTTTATATAGATATGATGATATATACTTTAATGTAGAAACAGGTAATTACGAAAAAGGATTTGATTCAAAATATAAAGACTTTGCAAAATTTACTAATAATAAATTTGTAGTGTATGAAAATGACGAATATGTAAGTGGAAGATATTTTGAAAATGTTGATAATTATGAAAACGAAATTAAAACAAGGGTTGAAATAATTAACAGTTTAATGAAAAAATATAAAAACATAAATGCAGTAATTTTTACAACTGGAATAATTTTATATTTGATTTATTCAGTGATAACATTAGTACAATTATTTAAAAAGAAATTCCATAATTTAGAAATGTGGGTTGCTATTTCAGGAATATTTGGTGCAATGCTTACACTTGCATTTGGAATAGCATATGAAACAGCATTTAATGCAAATGTAATTACAGCAATGTATTTGTCTGCAACATATCCATTAATGCTTATTTTTGGAATGGTAATGATAATATATTCTGTGATAAAATCTATTGAATTTGTTAAAAATAAGAAAGTAAAAAGATTAGAAAAAAGTAGTGAAATTTAAATTTTAAAACCTAATTATTTGTAGAAATAGTTAGGTTTTTTCTTTTTTGAATTCTATGTAAATTATTAACAAATTATTGACTATTAAGGGATTTTATAATATTATAAGCCTAGAGTTTAAAAAATAAAAACATACTTAAATTTTAGGAGGACAAATATGTTAGCATATATTATAATGGCAGTAATAGCTTATTTAATAGGAAGTGTAAATTTTTCAGTTATAATCAGTAAGAAAATGGCCGGATTTGATGTAAGAGAAAAAGGAAGTGGAAATGCTGGTTCAACAAATGTCTTAAGAACAGTTGGAAAAAAAGCGGCAATTATAACTTTAATTTGTGATATTTTAAAAGGTGTTGTTTCAGTTTTAATAGCATTACTTGTTGGATGGATTGCAAGAGAATCTGCAAATTCAGCGATTGTCGTAGAAATTGCAGCCTTAGCAGTTGTAATTGGACATACTTTTCCAGTATTTTTTGGATTTAGAGGGGGAAAAGGAGTTGCAACTAGTTTAGGAGTTATATTAATAGTTAACTGGAAAATAGGTTTAATATGCTTAGTGTTTGCCTTAGCATTAATGGCATTAACTAGAATGGTTTCTCTTGGTTCAATTTCTGCATCAGTGCTTTTTGCAGTACTTACAATGTTTATAAGAGATTCTTATGTTGGTGGAATTGGTTTTGATTTTAGTTTTATAATTTTTGGAATATTGCTAGCAGCACTTGTAATATTTAATCATAGATCTAATTTAAAAAGAATTATTAATGGAACAGAAAATAAATTAAATTTCAAAAAGAAAGAAACAAAAAATGATTCTGAAGAAAAAGAAGAAGTTGCTGAAGAAACAGTAGAGAATAATAATGTAGAAAATGAAAATTCAGAAGAAGTAAAATATAAATAAAGTTTGATAATAATATGCGGACTTTTTTTAAAGAAGCCCGCTTGAATTTTCTATACGTATATTATAAAAACTTATGAAAAGGAGAAATTATATGAAGAAAATAGCAATAATAGGAAGTGGAAGCTGGGGAGCGGCGCTTGGAATTTATTTAGCAAACAATGGAAATAATGTTAGTTTATGGTCTTTTAATGAAGATGAAATGAAAGCAATCAATGAAGATAGAAAATGTATCTTTTTACCAAAAGCAGTTGTACCAGAAGGAGTTGTTTGTTCAACAAATTTTGAAGAAGTTTTAGATGGGGCAGAAATAATTCTTCACGTAACACCATCAAAATTTGTTAGAAGCACAATAAAACAATACAAAAGTTTTGTAAAAGAAAATCAAATGCTTGTTATGTGTTCAAAAGGATTTGAAGCAGAAACAAATTTAACATTAGATGAAGTTATGAAAGAAGAATTACCATCTATAAGATGCGGAATTCTATCTGGACCAAGTCATGCAGAAGAAGTTTCTTTAGACATTCCAACTGCTTTAGTTGTTGCCTCAGAAAGTGATGAATTAAAAGAAGCAGTTGTAGAAGCATTTAAAAGTTCTAAAATGAGATTATACACATCTAAAGATGTTAGAGGTGTAGAATTAGGAGCTGCCTTAAAAAATATTATAGCATTTTGTGCTGGTATATCTGTAGGATTAGAACTTGGAGACAATACTTTTGCTGCATTAGCAACAAGAGGATTAGTTGAAATTGCAAGATTAGGAACAGCAATGGGAGGACAAGAAAAAACTTTCTATGGATTAACAGGACTTGGGGATTTAATAGTAACTTGTGGAAGTCAGCATAGTAGAAATAGAAGAGCTGGAGTTATGATTGGAAAAGGTCATACAATTGAAGAAGCAAGACAAGAAATCGGAATGACAATAGAAAGTGTTGATAATATTGATGTTGCATACAAACTTGCTCAAAAATATAATGTTGAAATGCCTATTGTAAATGCAGTTTATGATGTTTTATATAATGGATTAGATCCCAAAACTGCTGTAGAAAATTTAATGACAAGAAGTTTAAAAGAAGAATAAAAACAAATTATTGGTGGAAATAATAATTATAATATAGGAGGTAGTTTAAATGGATTTTTTTAGTAAATTAGGAAAAAAAGCAAGTAAAACTTATCAAGTAACAAAGGAGAAAGCTGCAAATCTTTCTGAGGAATTAAAATTAAAAGGAAAAATTAATGACTTAAAAGATAAAATAGAAGAAATATATACAGAAATTGGAGAAGCTGTATATAATGAAGTAAAAGATGGAAAAGATGTGTCTAAAGAAGAAATTACAGCTAAATGTGAAAAAATTTCTAAATATAAAGATGAAATAGAAAAACTACAATCAGATATTTTAGCTTTAAAAAATGTGGTGAAATGTGCGAATTGCGGTGTAGAACTTGATTTGGGTGATCCATTTTGTTATAAATGTGGAACAAAACAACCAGAAGTAGAAAAAGTTGAAATAAAAAAAGAAACAGAAGACTCTGTTAAGGATGCAGAAGTTGTTGAAATTGCTGAAACAACAGTAGAAGTTTCAAATGAAGAAAATAATAATGAAAACGAAGGCGATAATAACAATAATAATTAATTACAAAATGGAGTAAAATATGAAATTAGTAGTACAAAGAGTTTTAAATTCAAAAGTTGAAGTTGAAGGGAAAACTGTAGGCGAAATAGAAAAAGGTTTTATGGTACTTTGTGGAATAACACATAATGACACTGAAAAAGAAGCAGATCTTTTAGCAAGAAAATTATGTAATTTGAGAGTTTTTGAAGACGAAAATGAAAAAATGAATTTATCTTTAAAAGATGTTGATGGAAAACTTCTAATAATTTCTCAATTTACATTGTATGCAGATAGTATGAGTAGTGGTAATAGACCAAGCTTTATAAATGCAGCAAGACCAGAAAAAGCAGAACCTTTATATGAATATTTTTTGAAAAAATGTGAAGCTGAAGGAATAGAGGTTCAAAAAGGAATTTTTGGAGCTGATATGAAAGTTTCTTTGGTAAATGATGGACCTGTAACTATAATCTTAGAAAAAGAAAATGATAATTAAATATAAAATATAGTAAAAAAGAATAAATATCTTATAAAAAATTTATAAAGTATTTATTCTTTTTATTTTTAATATGGATATCTTTCATAAAAATATTTTATCAATGAATCTAAATTATTGTCAGTAACACATATATATACATCCTTATCAATGCTAATCCAAAGAGTAGCTTGGAATTTATTGTTATTATCTATAAAACAACTCATAAAGTCTATCATATTGATAGGAGTATCGAATTCTTCTTTATAAAGTAAACTATTTTGTAAATCAATTTTCTTGGAATAATATTGTTCTAAGAATTTTTTTATTTCACCTGATTTTTCACTAAATAAATTAATTGACGATTTCATTTTACCTCACTTAAAATGTTTAATAATTGTGTTATTAAAATTTTTATTAGAATATATTTATTTAAAATTAGTATTTCAAATAAGTATAAAAATATACAAACGCATAAAAATGAAAATATTAGAAATACTAATTTTGGAGGATGGATTTCGTGAGAAAAATTAATAAATATTTAAATTTGATTATTGTTTTACTTTTACTAATTTTGTTTTTATGTGGTTGTGAAATAAATAGTGAAGAAAAAAGTTCGATTGAAGATAAAATTAGAGAAGAGATAGATTATATTGAAAATAAAATTTTGACTTTTTATAGCATGTTTGCAAAGAAAGAATATGGCGAAATTGATAATTTAAACTGGGATTTAATTGAAGAAAATGTAATTGATTTAAATGGAGTTTTGGATACTGTAATTTTAGATATGTCTGAAATCGAAATTTCAAATGAGGATATAATTGCTTTTAAAGATGGAGTAAATAGATTAAGCATTGCAACTTCAAATAAAGATATTAATACTGTATTAGAAGAGTATAGCTTACTTTATTCAGTGCTGCCAAGCTATGCTCGGGAAAGCTTTTAACAATAAAAATGAGGTAAAACAATTGCAGTTGAAATCTCAAGTTATATCTAGCTTTGTTTATTCAAATTTATTAAATTGGGAATTGGCTACTCAAGCAATTGATTCAGCAGAGATAAAATATAAAGAAATGATGGACGATGTGGATTATATGAAAGAATATTCTTATAATCTAAATAAAATATTTGTTTTATTAAGCGAACAAAAAAATGCTATTAATTTACA
Organism: uncultured Lachnospiraceae bacterium; assembly: GCA_964584475.1. Lineage (GTDB taxonomy): Bacteria > Bacillota > Clostridia > TANB77 > CAG-508 > Scatovivens. The sequence goes on from CAZPAF010000005.1 coordinate 75,907, forward strand.
AGAATTAGAATTAGTAAAAATAAAATATGTTAATTTTATTGAAAAGATTTAAAAAGAAAAATAGTGATAAGATAGATAAGAAAAAAATATAAAAAAGATAAATGTAAAATAATATATTTATTTACATTTATCTTTTTGTTGTTTAATTTAAAAAATTAATTTATATTTTAATAATAATCTTGATAATAAGTTTGATAATAATATTCTCCCATAGCTTTTTTGAACTCTTCAAATGTTGGATAAATTATTGAGAAATAATCATCATATACTTCTCTAAGTTCAGCATCAGTATATACTGTATTTATATCAAATTCTTCAGCAGGAGATTTTTCTTCTTCAACTGTATTGTTATATTTTTCATTATAATATTCTTCATAAGTTTTACTTGGAGTACCATAAATATAAGATTCAATATCAAAATCGTAATCATAATAATCTTTTTCATCATTAGAAGAGTAAGTTCCTTTGTCTGTATCTGTGTATCTATCTTCGTCTTGAGTTGAAGATGTTTCTGATTTTTTAGTAGTACTTTTTGAAGCTCCCATTATGCTTGATAATTCCATTATGTTAGAAATAAAGAAAATTATATATATGATTAAAATAATTCCAATAATAAATCCTTTTGATACTTTCGATAATTGTATAAAAGAATCTTTTTGAATAGAAGAAGACTCAGGATTATTTCCAGCATAATTAGAATTTGGGGTTTTTGAACGATGATAATCAGTGTAACGTCTATAATAACCATAAGCCCCAGAAGGATTATAAGTTTTTTTGTAATTTTCATAAGAATATTTAGAACCTTGAGCTTGAGCATTTCTTTTACTAGTATAAGATGAATTTTGATTATAAGTGTATCCAGAATAGTCTGGTGGAGTATAAGATGTTGAAGTGTTAGGACTAATTAATTCATCATATTCTCTTTTTTTATCAGGATCTGATAAAACATCATAAGCTGCATTAATTTCTTGGGTTTTTCTTTCTGCAAATGTTTTATCTCCAGGATATACATCTGGATGATATTTTTTTACTAATTGTTTGTAAGCAGTTTTTATTTCATCTGTTGATGCAGTTTTTCTAATACCTAGAATTTCATAATGAGTCATATTTTTTTCTCCGTTTCATAATAATATTTAAATTTAACCCTTATATTAATTATAAATAAAATCTAATAAAAAAACAATAAGTATTAAATTTTTTATGAAAAGGATTTTTAATATAAAAATAAATCTAAAATTAGTTTTGAAAACTTGAAAAAATGGCAAAAGTATTATAAAATATTACAGATATTTGGAGGAATGAAAAATGCAAGAAAATCAAGAAAAATTCATGGAATTAGTAAAACAAGAAAATGTAGGTAAAAAATTAAAATATGCTATTTTGACAATGGGATGCCAGTTAAATGAAAATGATTCTGAAAAAATTTCTGGAATGCTAGAAGAAATGCAATATGAATATATAGAAGATTTTAAAGAAGCTGATTTAATTGTGTTTAATACATGTTGTGTTAGAGAAAATGCAGAAGAAAAGCTTTTTGGAAAAATCGGAGAAGTAAAAAAATTAAAAGAATCTAAAAATGTGATTTTAGCAATTGGTGGATGTATGATGCAAGAACCTATAATGCTAGAAAAAATTAAAAAAAGTTATCCTTTTGTTAATATTATTTTTGGAACACATACAATGCAAAACCTTCCAGAAAATATTTATAAAGCAATAATAGAAAATAAAAAGGTAAAAGATATTATAGATATAGATGGCGAAATTTATGAAGGTTTACCAATAAAAAGAAATAGTAGCTATAAAGCATCAGTAACAATCATGTATGGATGTAATAATTTTTGTAGTTATTGTATAGTTCCGTATGTAAGAGGAAGAGAAAGAAGCCGCATGCCAGAACTTATCTTAGAAGAAGTAAAAAGCTTAGCACAAGAAGGATATAAAGAGATTACATTACTTGGACAAAATGTAAATTCATATAAAGGAAATGAAAAAATTAAAAACTTTGCACAGCTTTTAAATGAGGTTTGCAAAATAGATGGTATTGAGAGAGTAAACTTTATTTCTCCTCATCCAAAAGATTTTACAGATGATGTAATTGAAACTATAGCAATCAATGAAAAAGTAACAAGACTTGTACATCTTCCACTTCAAGCTGGAAATACTAAAGTGTTAAAAGAAATGAACAGAAAATATACAAAAGAACAATATTTAACATTAGCTAAAAAAATGCTTGCAAAAATTCCAGGATTAGTTCTATCAACAGATATAATTGTTGGATTCCCAGGGGAAACTGACGAAGAATTTGAAGATACTTTAGATGTTGTTCGTGAAATTAATTTTGAACAAATTTATATGTTTATATATTCGATAAGAGAAGGAACGGTAGCAGCTGAAAGAGAAGACCAAGTTTCAGAAGAAATAAAACATATTAGATTTAACAAATTAAAAGAATTATACGAATCTAGAGTTGATGAAAATAATGAAAAATATTTAAATACAATTCAAAAGCTTTTAATAGAAGGAAACAGTAAAAATAACGAGAATATGTTAGAAGGTAGAACTTCTACAAATAAAGTTGTTATTTTCGAGCCACACCAAGTAAAGAAACCAGGAGATATAGTTTCCGTGAAAATACTTGAGGCACATAAATGGTATTTAAAAGGCGAAATTATAGATGATTAATTTTTAAAAAATTTAAAGGGTAAAATATGAAAAAGGAAGAATTAAAAAAATATTTTGAAGAATTAAATTATGAAGAAAGCTTTCAAGCAGAAATACTTGAAAGTGTTGAAACAGAAAAAGATATAGAATCATTATATGAAAAAATAAAATTTTTAAATAAAATCGGAGTGCCTGGAGAAGGAATAAAAATGATTTTTAATGAAAATCCATTATTTATAACAACAACTTTAGAAACAGTAAAAAATAATGTGAATTTTCTAAAAAACATAAATCTAGAAAACATTCCAAGAACACTTGAAATAAATCCTGAATTACTTAGCACTCAAGATAGAACAATGAGTGAAAATTATAAATTACTTAAAATTTTAATGTCTGAAAAAGATTTAGCAAATATGCTAAAAATAGATTGTGAAATTTTAACATTTAATACAGACTATTTTGAAAAAAGATTAGAATTTTTTATAAAAAACGATTTGAAAGATAGTATAAAAGATATTATATTAAATGATATTGAAGCATTTGAAGATGAAGAAGATGAAATTAATTTAGAGGAATTAAAGGTAAAATATAGCAAAAGATAAATAATTTAAGAGATATAGAAGAAAAGGAAGTAGAAAAAATGGCAGAATATTCACCTATGATGCAAAGTTATTTAGCGACCAAAGAACAATATAAAGATTGTATCCTATTTTACAGATTAGGAGATTTTTATGAAATGTTTTTTGATGATGCTATAGTAGCATCAAGAGAACTAGAAATTACATTAACAGGAAAAGCTTGTGGTATGGAAGAAAAAGCACCAATGTGTGGAATTCCACATCATGCAGTTGAAATATATTTATCAAGATTAATCGCAAAAGGATATAAAGTTGCAATTTGTGAACAATTAGAAGATCCTAAAACTACAAAAGGAATAGTAAAAAGAGATGTAATTAGAGTTGTAACTCCAGGAACTGTTATTGAAAATAACATGCTTGAAGAAAAGAAAAATAATTACATTATGAGTATTGTAAAAAAAGGATTATATTATGGACTTGGTATTTGTGATATTAGTACAGGTGATTTTTATGCGACACAAATAAAGCTTCAAGAAAATAATTTTGAAAAATTATTAGATGAATATGCTAGATATTCTCCAGCAGAACTTGTTGTAAATACAGCTATGGGAAATTCTGAAAAAGAATTGAATATAATGAAAGATAGAAATAATACATTTGTTACTGTAAGAGATGACAAAATGTTTGAAAATGATAGCCAAATGCTTTTAAATCTTTACACTATTGTTGACGGCTTTGATAAGGCAAAAGAAGAATTTTATGATGAAGATTTAATAGTATGTGCTATTAATGGATTAATAAACTATTTTACAGAAACACAAAAAGTAAAATTAGAACATTTAAATAAAATTCAAGTCTATGAAGTAAAAAAATATATGGCATTAGATATTAATGCAAGAAGAAGTTTAGAATTAACAGAAAGAATGAGAGATAAATCTAAAAAGGGTACTCTTATTTGGGTTTTAGATAAAACTTCAACATCAATGGGGGGAAGACTTCTAAGAAGATGGATTAATGATCCGCTTCTTAATGTTGAAGAAATAAATGAAAGATTAGAAGCTGTTAAAGAATTAAAAGATAATATGATGCTTAGAGGTGACATACAAGAACTTCTTAAAAAAGTTTATGATATTGAAAGATTAGCAGGAAAAATTTCTTATGGAAATGCGAATGCTAGAGATATGATTTCTTTAAGAAACTCACTTTCAAATCTGCCTGAATTAAAACAAATTTTAAGTATGGCAAGTTCGCCACTTCTAAAAAAGTTATATGAAAGATTAGATGAACTAAAAGATATTCATAGCTTAATAGAAAAAGCAATTGTTGATGAACCACCAATTAGTGTTAAAGAAGGCGGAATAATCAAAAAAGGATATAATGAACTTATTGATGAATATCGCTCTGCTTCTACAGAAGGCAAAAAATGGATTATAGCGTTAGAGGCAAAAGAAAAGGAAAAAACTGGAATTAAAAATCTAAAAGTTGGTTATACAAAAGTTTTTGGATACTACATTGAAATAACAAGATCTTTCTTAAATATGGTTCCAGAAGGCTATATTAGAAAACAAACTTTAACTGGTGCAGAAAGATTTATAACAGAAGAATTAAAAGTAATTGAAGATAAAATTTTAGGTTCTGAAGAAAAAGTAGTAGCTCTTGAATATGAAGAGTTTACAAAAATAAGAACTGAAATTGCAAGAAATATTGAAAGACTTCAAAATTCTGCAAGTTCAATTGCAAATATTGATGTTTTACTAAGTTTAGCTATTGTTGCTGAAAATAATAATTATGTATGTCCAATAGTAAATGATGGAGATGTTTTGGATATAAAAGGTGGACGTCATCCAGTTGTTGAAAAAATGGTGGATAGCGGAATATTTGTTGAAAATGATACATATTTAGATTGCAATGAAACAAGAGTTGCAATTATTACTGGTCCTAACATGGCAGGTAAATCAACTTATATGAGACAAGTAGCAATTATTTCATTAATGGCTCAAATAGGAAGTTTTGTTCCAGCAGAAGAAGCAACACTTGGAATTGTAGATAAGATATTTACAAGAGTTGGCGCATCTGATGATTTAAGTAGTGGACAAAGTACATTCATGGTTGAGATGAATGAAGTTGCAAATATTTTAAAAGATGCAACTCCAAAAAGTTTAGTGATATTAGATGAAATAGGAAGAGGAACATCAACTTATGATGGACTTTCAATAGCTTGGGCTGTTGCAGAATATATTGCTGATAAAGAAAAAATTGGTTGTAAAACATTATTTGCAACACATTATCATGAGTTATTACAACTTGAAGAAACTGTAGAAGGAATAAGAAATTACTCTGTCGCAGTAAAAGAAAAAGGTGAAGATGTAATTTTCTTAAGAAAAATCGTAGAAGGTGGAACCGATGAAAGTTATGGTATTCATGTTGCAAAACTTGCTGGAGTTCCACGAATTGTTGTGACAAGAGCAAATAAGATTTTACGTTCTTTAGAAAGAGGCGGAGTAAAAGTTAAAGAAGAAAAAGAAGCAAAAAAACAAGTGGAAGGTCAATTTGATTTGTTTGATGTTAAATTTGCAGATATTTCTCATGAACTTGATAAAATAAATATAAATGAACTTACACCAATAGAAGCATTAAACACTCTTGTAAAATTAAAAGATATGATTAAATAAAATTTTGATTAAAATAAATCTACTAAACTTAAAATTTAGTAGATTTATTTTTTTACAAATTTGCATTAATTTACATAAAATGATATAATTTAAATAAGTGCTTTTCTTTCATGAAAGCCGTTGATTATTATACTTTTAAGAATTTGAAGTGTAGTAATCTGTCTCTATATAAACAGCAGTATTCAAGAAGAGGAGAGATATTATGCTCAATGAAAAAACATTCAAATCATCTGACAAGATGACAGACATCCACTATGTGGAACACCTGCCTGAACAGGCTCCTGAGGCTTGCCTCATTATCGCACATGGAATTGGCGAATATACTGGACGTTACAATGAATTTGCAAATTTTCTTACTGAAAAAAACATCGCAGTTTTTGCGCTTGATTTTATCGGTCATGGTAAATCTATAAGTGAAAAAAAGGCTCCGATGTATTTTGGTGAGGATGGTTGGGATTTCCTTGTAAAGGATTTGGTTACATTATGCAAAATTGCCAAGATTCAATATGCAAACAAACCTTGTTTTGTACTTGGCTTTTCTATGGGAAGCTTTGTTATTAGAACTGCTCTTGCAGAGCATGCCAAAGAACTTAAAGTCGATGGTGCAATTCTTGCAGGTACTGGTTCTATCGCAAGTCCTGTTGCAGCTCTTGTAAAAATGATGGTTTCTGCTGAGGCGAAAAAGTGTGGAGGTGCTGATAAAGTTTCTGAAAAGGTAAACGAGCTTGCTTTCGGGAATTATAACAAGCATTTCGAACCTTGCAAAACAAAGTTTGATTGGCTTTGCAAAAACGGTGTGCTTCGTCAAGAGTACATTGATGATCCCAAAGCAAATAAGTTTATCACACCCGGCATGTTCAGAGATCTTTTGGGTGGCATGGCTCGCACAAGCAAGAAATCTGCAATCAAAAACACAAAGAAAATTCCGCTTCTGTTCTTGTATGGAGAGGAAGACCCGGTTGGTGATTTCGGTAAAGCAGTTCACAAACTGGCAAACGATTTCAGAATGAATGGAAACAAGGTCGTTTGCAAATCTTATCCTGATTCTAGACACGACATTTTCCATGATAATGATCAGGAAAACGTGTACATGGATGTGTATAGCTGGATTAAGAATATTTTAGCGAAAATAGCCAAATAATTGAATATCGAGACAGCTGCCTTCTGGTCTTCCAGAAGGCAGTTTTCTTATGCAAAAAAAGAAAAGAAAAAAGTAATAAAAAAAGTAGGTAAAATATGCTTAAAAACACGGATTTGCTATTGATTTTTTATATGTTTAATGATATAAAATAAGGGTATATATTATAAGGAGGAATTATGGGTTTTTTTGATAAATTAAAACAAGGTTTAGGAAAGACAAAAAGTTCAATTGATGAGAAAATCAATAATGTTTTTAGCGTTTTTAGAAAAGTTGATGAAGAATTATTAGAAGAGTTAGAAGAAGTTTTAGTAATGTCAGATATTGGTATGGAAACTTCTGTAAAAATTATAGATGAATTAAGAACAAAAATAAAAAAAGAAAAAATTGAAGATGAACAAGATGTAAAAAAAGCTTTAAAAGAAATTATGGCAGAAATTTTAAATGTAGCAGAGCCAAAATTAAATTTAGAAACTGTGCCATCAGTAATATTAGTTATAGGAGTTAATGGTGTTGGAAAAACAACTTCTATTGGGAAGATTGCAAATAATTTAGTTAAACAAGGCAAAAAAGTAGTTGTTGCAGCTGCAGATACGTTTAGAGCAGCTGCTGTCGAGCAACTTGAAATTTGGGCAAAAAGATCTGGAAGTGAAATAGTAAAAAAAGAAGAAGGCTCTGATCCTGCAGCAGTTGTTTTTGATGCAATAAGAAAGACTAAAGAAATGGGAGCAGATGTTTTAATAGTTGATACAGCAGGAAGACTTCACAATAAAAAATATTTGATGGACGAACTTTTTAAAATAAACAAAGTAATTGAAAAGGAAATGTCAGACTGCAGTAAAGAAGTTTTATTAGTACTAGATGCTGAAACTGGTCAAAATGCAATTTCACAAGTTAAAGCATTTAAAGAGACAACTGAAATAACAGGAATTGTACTTACAAAATTAGATGGAACAGCAAAAGGTGGAGTTGTTTTAGGAATTGTATCAGAAAATAAAATACCAGTTAAATTTATTGGTGTTGGAGAACAAATAGATGATATGCAAATATTTAAAGCAGAAGAATTTCTAGATGCTATTATATAATGGGAAGGGTTGGATGAAATGGAAGAAGTAAAAAAAGCAGAAGTAAAAACTAAAGAAAAGAAAAAAATTTCGATTAAAATTGTTATAGTTTTAGCAGCTTTAATTATTTTTGGATTAGTAACCGGAATTACAATGAGAGCAGAATATTTAAATGTTTTAGGAATAGGTGAAAATTATTTAAATGTTTTAGAAGAGAAAATTACAAATAGATGTACAGTATTTTTAACAGCATTTATCTCAATTTACATTTTTGTTTATGTTTTAAACAAATTTATAAAAAGAGGGTTAAAGAAATTTTTTGATGATGAGAAAAAAGAAATGCCAAAACTTCCTAATAAAAGTTTAAGTTTCTTACTTGCATTATTAGGTGGAATTATAGCATCAACAATGCTTGCTGATAAACTTGCAATATTTACAAATGCAGCTCAATTTGGACAATATGATCCGATTTTTAAAGCTGACATTGGATATTACATGTTTACATTGCCATTTATACAAACATTGCTTATATATCTAATGGAAGTATTGTTAGTTGCAATAATATATATAGCACTTTATTATGTTATAACATTAAACTCTTTTACTGATGGAGTTGATGTAGAAGTATTAAAGAAAAATACATTTATAAAACAAGAATTATTTATATTTGTTTTACTTGCAATAGTTTTCTGTACATATATTTTTATAAATTCTCAAAATATTTTAACAGGAAATATGCTTACAATAGGAGATGAAGCAGAAACAGAATTAATTGGAGCAGGAAAAACAGATGTAACAATAAAACTTTGGGGATATAGAATTTTAACTTTTGTTGTAGCAATAGCTGTAATAAGATTATTAGTTTATATTAAAAAACAAAGTTTCAAACAATCAGTTATTTCTGTATTAATAGTTCCAGCATATTTGTTATGTATGTTTGTTGTAATGATATATTTCCAAACAATTCATGTTGGAAACAATGAATTAGATAATGAAAAAGAATATATTGGATATAACATTAGAAATACAAAAATAGCTTATGGAATTGATATTGATCAACAAAATATAAATAATTATTCTGCTATAACAGTTGAACAAGTAACAAATAATCAAAATGTTATAAGCAATATTCCTTTAATTACAGAAGATGTAACTTTAAATGCAGTTACAGAACATCAAGAGGAAAAAAATAGCTATTATACATATAAAAATACATTTTTAGCAATGTATAATGTAAATAATGTAGATAAGCTAATGTATATAACACCAAGAGAAATTTTAAACGATTCTACAATTAGTAATGATAGTAGAACTTATAAATATACTCATGGATATTCAGTTGTTGCAACATCAACAACTGATAGTGATTCAGATGGATACGCAGAATATATTTTATCTGATTTCACAAGTGAAGAAAATTTAAATATTAAAGAGCCGAGAATTTATTTTGGATTAGAAACAGATAATTCAATAATAACAAACACAGATTATGGTAAAGAATTTGATTATCCTACAACTCCATCAAAAAATGAGACAAACACTTATAATGGAGAAGCTGGTTTAGAATTAAACTTTTTAGACAGAACTGTTCTAGCAATATATGAAAGAAATTATCAATATGTTTTTGGTAATGCGGGAGATAATTCCAAAATAATCAATTATAGAAATGTAATTGAAAGAGCTAAGAAAATATTGCCAGATGTTTTATATGAAGAAGAACCATATTTGGTAATAACAGATGAAGGAAAACTTGTATGGGTAATAGATGGATATACAAGATCAAATGCTTATCCATATTCTCAAAGTACAACAATAAATATAAAAGGATATAAAGAAAAATTAAATTATATTAGAAATTCTGTAAAAGTATTAGTTGATGCTTATGATGGTACAACTAAATTTTATATAACAGATACATCAGATCCAATAATTATGACATATAGAAATATATATCCAGATTTATTTATAGAAGAAGCATTACCAGAAGATATTCAAGAACATTTGGTATATCCAAAATTTTTATATAATATTCAAGCAGATATGATTAATCAATATCATGATATGAGTGAAGATACTTTATATAGAGCTGATGATATTTGGCAAATCTCGCCAAAAGCTTCTACAACAAATTCAACTGTTGTTGGAGTAGAAATGGAACCATATTATACTATGTTAAAAACAAAAGATAGCAGTATGGCAAATTTAGGTTTATTCTTAACATATAATAAATATGGAAAACAAAATATTACATCATATCTAGTTGGAACAGTAAAAGATGGAAAATCAAAATTAGCATTATACAAAATAAATTCAGAAAGTAATGTTGCTGGTATCATGCAACTTAATAATCAAATCGAGCAAGACACAACAATAACAAAACAATTAGAAGATTTAAATACTAGCGGAACAAGATTAATAAAAGATATGATAATAATTCCAATAGATAATACACTTTTATATGTAGAACCAATTTATCAAGTAATGTTAAATGCAGATAGTCAAATTCCTATACTTAAAAAAGTTATAGTTGCTTCTGGAAATAGTGTTGCAATTGGAGATAATTTGACAAAAGCTTTAACAAACTTATTTAGTGATGATTATTCTGTTGACTTAGAATTTATAAATGTTGAAGACATTGATGCTTTAGTAGATTCTGTAATTAAAGCAAATAATAATTTAAAAGAATCGTTAGATGCAAATGACTTTGAAATGATAGGTAAAGATATATCAAGCCTTCAAACGTTAATTAATCAACTAGAGACAGCAAGAAAAAATGAACTAGAGAAAGAAGAAAAAGAAAGGCTTCTTCTTGAAGATGTAGAAATATTAGAGAATGAAAAAGAAGATTCCAATACTGTAGAAAATGAAAATACAGTAAATGATGAAAAAGTAGAAAATGTTGCTACAGAAAATGTAGCAACTACTGCTACAAATTCAGCAAAAGAAAGATAGTACTATTAAAAAGAAAATAATAGTAAAAGGAGATATAAAAATGAATTTAGCAAACAAATTAACAGTATTAAGAATGATATTAGTTCCAGTATTTGTAATAATTGGATATTTAGGAACTCTAGGAGTAATTACAGGAGAATGGCTTGGAATACCAATGTCATTCTGGCTAATGAATATTATTTTCATTATAGCTTCAATTACAGATAAATTAGATGGTTATATAGCTAGAACAAGAAATCAAGTAACAACATTTGGAAAATTTTTAGATCCTTTAGCT
>CAZPAF010000006.1:0-71233 GCA_964584475.1 uncultured Lachnospiraceae bacterium
TTCTTTTCACAAATTATTATTGTGATGCCCGCAGAACAGTGGATGTAAAGGAAGCGTTGAAAATGGCATATACAGGATCAATTCATACAATTATGACTTCAGGACTTATTCTTGTTCTTGTTACAGCAGTGGTAGGCGGCATGTTTGAAAATCCGACTGTAACTGCAATTGTAAAAACAATTTCTATGGGTGCACTTTGCGCCACAATATTGATCTTGTTTGTTCTGCCTGGTGTTCTGGCTGCTTGTGATAAGGTCGTAACGAAAAAACGTAATCGAGTTTAATTTATACAGCTCACAAAACAATAAAATACTTACTATCTTACAGAAAGAACAGCGGCAGGGAGATTTGCTCTCCTTGCCGCTGTTGGCTTTGTGCAAATATCAAATCGGCGTTTACGATTACGGTGGCATAATTTATTTTAAATAATAATAAATTATTAATCATTGAAACTTTTCTCGGTTTCAAACTTTTATGGAGATAATAAAATATAAAATACAATACTAAAAAAATAAATTTTAAGTACTTTTTATGTTTTTCTGAACAAGAGTTTCTTTGTTGTTTTAATACCAATTATGAAGTCCTCTCTTTTTGGAAAAATAAAACAATATGTTACTAAAAGGCTGAAATGCAGTATTTTACATATAAGGACTTCTTCTGTACAAAATTTCGCAAAGTACTGATATATAAAGGAGTAAGTCGTATCTGCCGAACTAGACCTGAAACTTAAAGTTTCAGGTCTTTTTTTATAAAAATATTGTTTTATAAAAATATAAAGTGATATAATTAAATAAAATATAACAAAAGAAATGGTGAAAATATGAGAAATTATTTTGAAAGTGACGATCCAATTCAAGAAGTTGGTAGAAAAAGTATTTTTGGAAGAATAAAAAGTTTTGAAGAATCTGATGAATATAATTTTGAAAAAGAAATGCAAGAATATGAAAAAAATTTTTCTAGCAAGCAAACAGAAAATGAAAATATTGAGTATAATACAACTGAACTAAGTGAAGAATCTAAGAAGCTAATAAAATGGCTTTCAACAATTCTCTTTATGATACCGATTATTTTTATGATATATATTGTAGTAGAATTATATAAATTTGATTCTTATGTAGTAAGTGAATTACCAATAGAAACAAGTTTAGGTATTGAGAATCCTGTATTGGAAGATGAATTAGACCAACAAATTTATTATAAGTTAACTTCAATTGATTTTGATAATGCTGGAAGTATTGTTGCATTATATAAATTTGATAAACAAACAGAAGCTAATTGGTGTAATTTTACTGAAAGAGATGAAAGATTTAATGGAATGGTAAATACCTTTCAAATAAATTATGATTATATTCCAACTTCAAGTAAAGAAAAAATGAAAGATGGTTTGTTACTTAGAAAATTTGAACATATCAAAGAATATCCAACTGGAAGTGTATATGCTATTAATAAAGATAATGGATACTTTTTATTTGTATTAATTTCAGAAAAAGATTTAATATATGGTTCTGCTGGTGGGAGATATCAAGATTTATTTGGAGAATAAATGTATAATGAATTAATTCTTGCATAAAATAATTATATTATTTTTGTAGGAGATTAAATTATGGATAAAACAAATAAAAAAGAAAATACAACTAAATATGGAGAGCAAGTTTGTTCAGAATTTGCATGGCTTCCACTCGATAAACAAAAAGAAAAAGCAGAGAAGTTAAGTGAATTAACTAAATCAAACAAAAAGAAAAAATAATAAAATATGAATAGTAAAAAGAAAAGATGAATAAATTTTATAAGAATTAAAATTTACTCATCTTTATTTTTGTGTTAATGTAAATTAGTTTATAGTTTTAATTAAATTTGACCAGTTGGTAAAAATTGATAAAATCTGTTGAGAAAAAAATGAAAGAATGATAGAATGTTTCTAGTATACAAAAGCGGAAGGAGAATTGATATGGGAGCTATAATAGATGGTTTTCAAAATTTAATGGCAATAAAGGAATTTGAAATATTTTTTAAATTAGTTTTAATAGTTTTTTTGGCAGGACTTGTTGGATATGAAAGAGAATCTTGGAAGAAACCAGCTGGATTTAGAACATATGTATTAGTTGGAATAAGTGCTGTTTTAGTAATGATATGTGGTGAATTATTATATAAAGATTTAGGAGCAGATCCTACAAGAATACCAGCTCAATTATTATCTGGTATAGGATTTTTAGGTGCTGGAACAATTTTAAGAGATGGATTTAATGTTAAAGGATTAACAACAGCAGCAGGCCTTTTAGCAGTAACTTGTATTGGACTTATAGTTGGCGCTGGTTTTTATATTCCTGCTATTATTGCTACATTTGTTGTTTATTGTGTATTATCATATTCACATATATTATCAACCAAATTAGAACATTTTTATTTTATAGATTTAAAAATAACATCTAATATGCCAAAAGAAATATTAGATGATATAAGAAAAATATTTAATAAAGAAAAACTAGAAATAATGAAAATGAAAATTGTAGATGATGATGGCGAAGAATTTATAAAAGCTGAAGTAAAATACAAAGAAAAAGTTGATGTTAATGGAATTGTTGCTAAAATTATGGCAATTGATTCTGTTAAAGAAGTTGTAGAAATCAAAAGTGCAGAATAATTAACTAAAAGGATGGAAAAATGAAAGAAATATTAAGCTTAGCAAGTGATTGCTTAAATTGTAAAGTAAAACCATGTAGCATGAAAGGGTGTCCTATAAAGACTAATATACCTGAATTCATAAACATGGTAAAAGAAGAAAAATATGAAGAAGCTTATAAAATATTACAAGATAATAATTTGTTTTCTTATATTTGTAGTTTGGTTTGTCCACAAGAGGAACAATGTGAAGGAAGTTGTGTAAAAGCTGTTAAGGCTAATCCTGTGCATATTGGAAATCTTGAAAGAGCAGTTAATGAATGGGCAATTAAAAATAATTATGAATATAAATTAGATAAGAAAGAGCCAAATGGAAAAAAAGTAGCAATAATTGGTTCAGGACCTGCTGGTTTAGCATGCAGTATAGAACTTTTAAAAGAAGGATTTTCAGTTGATATTTATGAAAAAGATAAACTGCCAGGTGGAATATTAGTATATGGAATCCCTGATTTTAGATTATCAAAAGCTATTGTTGAAGAATTAATAAATAAAATAAAAAATCTAGGAGCAAATTTTATTACAGAAAAAGAACTAGGAAAAGATATTTCGTTAGAAGAACTTTCAAAAGAATATAATGCAGTATTTTTAGGAATAGGAGCTACAAAATCAACAACTTATAGTTTATCAGAAGATGAGATAAATGGTGTTTATAAATCTGATGAATTTTTAAAAGCTTATAATGAAAATCAATTCATAGATAATTTAGGAAAAGTTGTTGTAATTGGTGGTGGAAATGTTGCAATGGACTCTGCTAGAGCAGCTGTTAAAATGGGAGCTGAAGAAGTAAAAATTCTTTATAGAAGAGATAGAAGTCATATGCCTGCAAGAGAAATTGAACTTGATGATGCAATTAAAGATGGTGTGAAATTCAAAGAATTAGTAAGAGTTATTTCTGCAGATACAGAAAATGGAAATATAATTAATGTTAATTGTATTGAAACTGAAATTGTAGAAGGAAAAGCTGTAGATAAACAAGGTGTAGAAATTTATAAAGAATCAGCAAATACTGTTGTTTTTGCAATTGGTTTAAAACCAGACAAAAACTTACTTCAAAATCAATGTGTCGAACTTGATGATTGGGGATATGTAAAAATAGATGAAGATGGAAAAACTAATTTAGAAAATGTTTATGCAGGTGGAGATAACACAGAAAGTAAAGCGACAGTATGTAGAGCGTTAGCTGCTGGAAAAAAAGCGGCATATGGAATTATAAAAAACATCAAATAATAAATATAGAAAAATAAAATTAGAAAAGAACAATATTTAATTATTGTTCTTTTTTATTTTTTTGAATATAAAAATATAGAACTATTTTATAAAAAGAAAGCCCTCTACTTCGCCAAGAGGCAAAGTAGAGGGAGTACAAAGAAAATGTTTACAGTTCAGTGACAATATCAAATACCGGGAAGGTCTTGGAAACAAAAGTGATGTTACCGTCAGTGATTTCTTTAGTAAGATCTACCTGATGGGAAACGAAAAGCACAATTCTCTCCATATCCTTCTGACAGTAATCTGCCATGAACTTAAGAACGGAGATTGCAGTGCTATCATCAAGTGCGTTAGTAGCCTCGTCAAAAACCACAATCTGGTGCTGCTTGCTGAGATTGTAAAGAACCTTAACGATGGCAAGGCGCTGTTTCTGACCAGAAGAATACTGCTCGATTGTAGTCGAATTCAGATAATCTAATACCTTTTCATCATTGTTGAAAGTCAAACCAAGGTTTCTCATAACATCCTCATAGATGTGAGTACCGTGGAGAACTTCAAGCATGCGATTACGATTAAGGTCAGAAAGATTGTTGCTGAAGATAAGTTCCTGGAGAACAGGATTTGCACCGAGTTTACCATTACTTTCATGCATGATGGAAGAAAGGTATGCTTTTTGAGTTGTGTTGCCATAAGAGATGGGTGAAAGAAGCATACGGATTTTACCAATCAAAAGATGCATGAATGTGGATTTACCACAACCGGTGTGACCGTATACAAGATAGGACTTGCCACGTTTAAGTTCAAACGGAACAGAGTTTCTGAGCTTATAAACAGACATTGCACCAGGATAGGAAAATTCGAACTGCTCAACAGTAATTTTGGGAATCTCTTCATCATTTGCAAACTGGATAGAACATTCTTTTTCATAAACTTCCATGATATTGTCTACATCAGGTTTGACTTTTTCAGCATCTCTAAGATTATTAGTGATGTTTTCAAATTCAGACAAAATGGATGCGACTTTATCAAGAATGTTGGAGTACACAGTGGAGATAGCAAGGATGTCCGTCAAAACTGCAATGGAAAGGTTATCAATGCCACCTGCCTGATGAAGTTTAATGATGATAATTAACACCATAAACATAGCAAGGACAAGTGTTCTTAAAACCTGAAGACCATTGAGCTTAAAAATCTCCTTCAATTCCAAACTGCGCTTGTTTTTCAAGTTTTCGATAAGAAGCTTAACACGATAGGAAAATTCGTTTTTGATAAGAGGCTCGATGTTTTTGACATCATTTAGTAAGACCTCATTTTCTTTACGAAGAATTCTGTGATTTTCACGGAAAGACTTTCTTACAGCGAGTCGGAGCTTAAAAAGAATGCCGAACAAAACGATGCAAGTAAAGAGAATACCAGAAAACATAAGTGTGAGCTTCAAATCGCCAGTCTGAACAAATTCAGTAACGAGAATTGCAATAGACATTACAAGTGCCATAATGCTGTTTGATACTACGATAGGAAAGTTCTGCCAAAAGCTCCAGATGTAGCTAATAAATTCTTTGAGGTTAAAAATAGCTTCTGCGTTGGTCATGATAAGAGAATAATCGTCTTTTTTACGAAAAACCTTACCACGAACTACATTGGAAATTTGACTGATGTTTGCAGTAATGTAAGAGTCACTCTGACTTGAGAAATGATTCTTTTGGGTGTCAGTAAATGTCTGGACTGAACTTCTGAGTACCTGGCGAATAAAGTAAAGAATCATAAGACCAAGAGCCAACCAATTCATACCTGCTGCCAAAGCGCTTTGAGCACCTTTGATAGAGAAACTTAAGATGTCGAATACGATGGTGCTGACGATAGTAGTGGTTAAGATGACGTTATTCCGATGTCTCATTTCATCAGGCATTTGAGCCACATCATGAGAATACAGAAGGTTGTACAATTTTTTCATAGGGAAATCTCCTCCTTATATAGATTTTTATTTTTCAATGTTCTCCTATAGCTTTCTAGCCATGGTAATTGTTACTAAATGACTTTTAAAGATATAGTTGACATAATTATACCATAAAATTATTGAAAAATCTAGGGAAATATAAGAATTTGGAAGTATTCTATAAAAAGAAATTGAAAATAAAATATTGACAAAATTATGTAAATGATGATATTATAATTGTACAATTTTAATAACAAATACTTTGAAAAGGACAAGATAAATAAAGTAAAACCTTAAAAGAGAGCTGGGAAAGGTGAAAGCCAGTAGGAAAATAATTTATTTATTATCACCTTGGAGTTAATTATTCGAAAATAAAACCAGTAGAATAATTCGCATTGCCTTGCGTTAAAAGGAAAAGAGATAATTATTTTATGAATAATTAATATTAGGTGGTATCACGATAACGAGTCGTTTCGTCCTTTTAGGATGAGACGACTTTTTGGTTTTAAAGTTAAAATAGGAGGTATATATGAAAGAAAAAGTATTAAACAAATTGACTGAATTAAACATAAGCTACAAAGAAATTGAACATACCCCCGTTTATACAATTGAAGACATGAACGCTTTAGGAAATGTTTTTGAAAATGCTAAAATATGCAAAAATTTATTTGTAAGAGATCAAAAAGGAAAAAGACATTTTTTAGTTGTTCTTCCAGAAGAAAAAAGAGCACCACTTGCTGATATTGCAGATAAAATTGGAAGTACAAAATTAAGTTTTGCATCACCAGAAAGATTGATGAAATATTTAAAATTAGAACCAGGAGCTGTAACACCACTATCTGTTATAAATGATGAAACAAATGAAGTTGAAGTAGTATTTGATGAAGATTTGAAAAAAGAAGATTTACTTGGAGTTCATCCATGCGTTAATACTGCAACGATTTTACTTACTCCAGCTGATTTAGAAAAATATGTTGTTTCAAACAATAATAAATTAAAATATATTAAAATTTAGATTTAAAATAATAATTAAGTTTAGTTTTCAATAAAAATGTTAATTATAAAATATAAATATATAAAGGAGATTTTTATTATGTGTAAAGATTGCGAAGAGAAAAAAGATTATAGCCAAACATTGAATTTGCCAAAAACAGATTTTCCAATGAGAGCTAGTCTTCCAGAAAATGAACCTAAAATACAAGAAAGAGTGTTTGATAAAGGTTTATACGAAAAAATTCTTAAGAAAAATGAAGGAAACACACCATTTGTATTACATGATGGACCACCTTATGCAAATGGAGAAATTCATATAGGACATGCTTTAAATAAAGTTTTAAAAGACACAATTGTAAGATACAAAAACTTACAAGGATTTTATACTCCATTTATACCAGGATATGATACACATGGTATGCCAACAGAGAAAAAAGCAATTGAAAAATTAGGATTAAATAGAGACGAAATTCCAGTAAATACATTTAGAGATACATGTAAAGAATTTACAATGAATTACAAAGATAAACAAACAGAAGGTTTCAAACGTTTAGGAGTTTTAGGAGATTGGGAAAATCCTTATATAACATATCAACCACAAATGGAAGCAAAACAAATTGGTGTATTTGCAGATATGTATAAAAAAGGATATATCTATAAAGGATTAAAACCTGTTTACTGGTGTACAGACTGTGAAACAGCATTAGCTGAAGCTGAAATTGAATATAAAGATATAAATTCAAATACAGCATACGTAAAATTCCCAGTTGTAGATGGAAAAGGATTAATTCAAAGAGAAAATACTTATGTAGTAATCTGGACAACAACACCATGGACATTACCTGGAAATACAATGATTGCTGTTGGAGAAGATTTTGATTACGCAGTAGTAAGAGTAGGAAAAGAAAGATTAATTTTTGCTAAAGACTTAGTTGAACAAGTTATGAAAAAAGCTGGAATCGAAGAATATGAAATAGAAGAAGATTTTAAAGGAAAAGCTTTAGCTGGAATAGTATGCAAGCATCCATTCTTGGATAGAACATCTACAGTTGTTACAGGAACAGAAGATTCTGTAAATGTAGAACTTGGAACAGGTTCAGGATGTGTTCACTGTGCACCAAGTTATGGTAAAGAAGACTATTTATTAGGTTTAAAACATAATAGTGATATAATAGTTACAGTTGACTCAAAAGGTGTTCAAAGAGGAGAAGGTGCTGGACCATTTAAAGATATGTATTATGCAAAATCTGATAAAGAAATAATCAAATGGTTAGAAGAAAATAACTTACTTTTAGCAAGTGAAGTTGTAAATCACTCATATCCACATTGCTGGAGATGTAAAAAACCAGTTATCTTCAGAGCAACAAGTCAATGGTTTGCATCAGTTGATGGATTTAGAAAAGAATCATTAGATGCTATAAAATCAGTAAAATGGTACCCAGCTTGGGGAGAAGAAAGAATCTCTAAAATGATAGAAGATAGAAATGATTGGTGTATTTCTCGTCAAAGAACATGGGGAGTTCCAATACCAGTATTCTATTGTAAAGAATGTGAAAAAGAATATGTTACTCCAGAAAGTTTAGATAAGATTCAAGGAATAATAAAAGAGCAAGGAACAAATGCATGGTTTAGTTTATCAGAAAAAGAATTAATGCCAGAGGGAGCAAAATGTTCTTGTGGATGTGAAGAATTCAAAAAAGGAACAGACATCATGGATGTTTGGTTTGATTCTGGATCAACACATGAATCAGTTATTGCTGAAAGAGAACTACCTGAAGCTGATTTATATTTAGAAGGAAGTGACCAATATAGAGGATGGTTCCAATCTTCACTTTTAACATCAGTTGCTGTAAAAGGAAAAGCTCCATATAAAGAAGTTTTAACACATGGTTACACAGTTGATGAACAAGGAAGAAAAATGTCTAAATCAATAGGAAACGTTGTTGCACCTCAAGAAATAATAAAAGAATCAGGAGCAGATGTTTTAAGACTTTGGGTTTTAGCTTCTGACTATAAATCTGATGTTAGTGTATCTAAAAACATAATCAAACAAGTAACAGAAGTTTATAGAAAAATAAGAAATACAGCAAGATATATCTTAGGAAATACATCTGATTTTGATGTAAATAATCCAGTAGCATATGAAGATTTACAAGAAATAGATCAATGGGCTTTAACAAGATTAAATAAATTAATAGCTACTTGTACAAAAGCGTATGATACTTATGAATTCCATGAAGCATATCAAGCAATAAATCAATTCTGTGTTGTAGACATGAGCCAATTCTACTTAGATATAATTAAAGATAGATTATATACTTCTAGACCAGATAGTTTAGAAAGAAGAGCAGCTCAAACTACAATGTATGAAATATTATCTTGTTTAGTTAGAATATTAGCTCCAATGACATGCTTTACAGCAGAAGAAATCTGGAGTTATATGGCTCATAAAAAAGGTGAAAATACAGAAAGCGTTATGCTTGAAAAATATCCACAAGTAAATCCAAAATATGAAAATGAAGAATTAGCTTTAAGATGGGCAAAATTAATAAAAGTAAAAGAAGAAGTTGCTAAAAAGCTAGAAGTTGCAAGAGCAAATAAAGAAATAGGATTATCATTAGAGGCAAAAGTTACATTGTTTGCAGAAAGTGAAGAATATGAATTCTTAAAAGGAAAAGAAAATCTTTTGAAAGAAATTTTTATAGTATCTGACGTTGTTGTTAACGAAAACAGAAGAAATGCTGATGAAGAAGTTGCAATAGGTGTAAAAGTAGAAAGAGCCGAAGGTGAAAAATGTGAAAGATGCTGGATGTATTCTACAACAGTTGGTGAAAGTGCAGAATATCCAACACTTTGTGAAAGATGTAGAGATAATGTAATTGATTAATTTTTACATTTTAAATAAAAAATATAAAAAAACTCCAATACAAATTTTGTATTGGAGTTTTTTATTCTTTTATTAGTACTATTTATTTTCAAGCATACGAGTAATTGATGTAATAATTAATTTTGGTGTCATTTTTTCCGGATATCTTATATCAAAATAAGCCTCAATTTTTTCTAAAGTTTCTTCATCACATTTATTATAAAGATAATGAATAGAACGGATAATAGCCCATTTTACAACAAGTGGTCTAGAATTATATTTTTCTGCCACAAATGGATATACATCAGTAGATAGATTACCAAAACCACTAGCACCAACATAACTTGTTATGTATAAAAGCGAATCAAATAAGAATTTTGTTCCTATTAATTTAAAGTCAAATCCTATATCTGTTAAAATTTCTTTAATAAATCTCTTTTTGGATGTTGTATAGTTATCGGTAACAAATCTAAATGTACGATTTAAAATTTGATCAAAATTGTCTATAGAATGTATATGCACAAGTAGCTTTCGAAATTTATAAACAGCTGGTTTGTCAGGATCTGGTGGGGCGATTAAAACAATTCCTGGGGTGTAAGTTGAACAATCATTGTTTAAAATTTCTACGAATTTTGGACTTGTTGTAATAATTAAAGTAGGTTCTCTTTTCTTCAAAAAAGTCAAACCTTCCGTTATAGTATTTGCAATACCAATCAAATGTAAATCGTGAATTTTTCCTGTTACCTTATTTACTAATAATTTGGCGGTTAAATTATCTTTACAAACTATTAAAACTTTTATCATATTTTTTCCTCCTTTTTTTACCCCTTCTATATATAAAACAATTCAGACATGCAAAAGGTGACAAAAATCGACAAAAAAATTAAAAAAATTTTTGAAAAAATAATGAAAAAAACTCAAAACCATTGAAAAAAGTGGAATACAAAAGAAAAACTTTTTTGAAAAATTTAAAAAAACTTTTTAAAATTATTAAAAAGTAGCATATAAATATATGCTACTTTTTTGCTATATATAATCGTTAAAAATAAAATCTAAATTTAATACGATTTATATACTACATAGATTGTTCACCAGGCATAATATAATCAATAACACCATAAATTAAAGCACCAATTATAGCTGCCATCCATGATATTGAGTAACCTGAAACGAAAAATTGTGTGGCATATAATACAACAACAGCAAGTACGAAACCAACAAATCCTTTACCAAAAGCCATTGCATGTAAACCAGTAAATTTTATAATAAGATAATCCATTACAGTTAAAACAATTGCAGAAATTGCTAGAGCCCAAATGTTATTTATAGAAAAACCAGGTGTAAAAAATGCTGTAATACCTAAAATAATTGCAGCAACAATAAATCTTCCAACCATTTGACCAAAGGTTCCCATTGTGCTATTTGTTTGTGATCTTGAGCTATTATTTTCCATTTGTAAACCTCCTTGTCTTTTAAAATATATTTGATTAATTAAAAAATTAAATAAACAAATATAAGTATATTTTGATAATTTTTGCGAAAAATATTCATATAAAATTTGTAACTTAGGAGAAAACATGATACTTATTTTTGTAAGAACGATAATTATATATATTTTGGTACTTTTTGTAATGAGATTTATGGGAAAAAGAGAAATTGGGCAAATGCAACCTTTTGAACTTGTTATAGCAATAATGATTGCAGATCTTGCTTCAACTCCAATGTCAGAAATAGGAATTCCAATTTTATACGGAGTTATTCCAATTTTAAGTTTGCTTTTAATGCATATAATAATTTCTGTTATAAATTTAAAAAGCATAAAAATGAGAGAAATAATATGTGGAAAACCAAGAATTTTAATATATAGAGGAAAAATTGATGAAACTGCTATGATACAGGAAAATTTTACAATTAATGAATTACAAGAAAGGCTAAGAGTAAATAATATTAACAATTTGGGAGATGTAGAATTTGCAATATTAGAAACTAGTGGACAAATAAGTGTTGTTTTAAAACCAGAAAAAAGAGCTTTGAGACCAGAAGATTTTAATATACAAGCTGAATATGAAGGAATTGCATATGATTTAATTATAGATGGAAAAGTAATGGGAGATAATTTAAATAAAATTAATAAAGATTATAAGTGGCTAGAAAAAGAAGTTAAGAAATTTAATATGAAGCCAGAGGAAGCTTTAGTGGTGGTATTAAATGGAGATGGAACTATTTTTTGCCAAAAAAAGGAAGGTAAATAATGAAATTAAAAAAAGAAATAATTCTTATAATAGGAATTTCTATTTTTATAATTGTTTTAGAAGTTGTTACTAATAAAATAGCAGAAGAGAGTGTTAAAGTAATACATGAAAAAATTACAAAGATAAATTTAGATTTGAGTTATATTAAAGATATGAATCGAGATAATGAAGAATATGAAAATTATAAAAAAGATATAAAAAATAAGGTTGAAAAATTAAGAAAGGATTGGTTTGTTCAGCAAAATAAACTTTCTTATTTTTCAGAACATGATGAACTTGAAAAGGTAAGCAAATGTTTAATAACTTTAGAAGAGAATGTAAAAAATGAAGAATATGAGATTGCTTTAGAAGATGGAAGTGAATTTATGTATTGGCTTAATCATATAAAAGAAAAAGATAAATTAGAACTTAAAAATATATTTTAAAAAGCTACATGTATATATTACATGTAGCTTATAAATTAATATTTTATTTCTCGATATTTGTATCTTTTATAAAGTATAAAGGTCTTTTCTTAATTTCTAAATAAGTTTTTGATAAGTATTGACCAATAATTCCAAGAGAAAACATTTGAATTCCACTAACCATAAAAATTATACAAACAAGTGATGGCCAACCACTTGTAGGATCATCAAAAATTAAAGTTTTAACAATTATTACTAAAATCATTAAAAATGAAATTAAACAAAATAGAAGACCAATAGCTGAAGAAATTAGAAGAGGTGTTGTTGAAAATGCTGTAATACCCTCTAATGCATATTTTGTAAGTTTCCAAAAAGACCATTTTGTAGTTCCAGCAATTCTTTGTACATTTTTGTATTCTATCCATTTCACATCAAATCCAACAAAACTAAATAATCCTTTTGAATATCTATTATATTCTTTTAAAGAAAGTATTGCATCGACAACTTGTCTTTTCATAAATACATAATCTCTAGCACCATCAACCATTTCAAAAGATGTCATTTTATTTATTAATTTATAAAATAATTTTGCAAAGAAACTTCTAACGATTGGTTCACCTTTACGATTTACACGTCTTGTACCAACAGCATCATAATTTTCTTCTGTAACAGCTTTATACATATCTTTTAAAAGAGAAGGTGGATCTTGAAGATCAGCATCCATAATAGTAACATAGTTACCAGATGCATTTTCAAGACCTGCATAAATTGCTGATTCTTTACCAAAATTTCTTGAAAAAGAAATATATTTTACTTGGTTATCTTTTTTTGCTAAATCTTTAATCACATTTAAAGTATGATCTTTTGAACCATCATTAACAAATAAGATTTCAAATGAGATATCTTTTGAAAAATCTTTTAAGTTTTTTTGCAATTCTTCATAAAATAAAGGTAATGCTGATTCTTCATTATAACATGGTACAACTATTGATATTTTTTCCATTTTAATTACTTCCTTTAATAAATAATTTTAATAAAATTATAATCACTGCTATTATAACACAAGGAATTTATTAATACAAATAAAATGTAAAATAATAGGATAAAAACTACAAATTTTATCGAAAAATTTATTTGAATTTAATAGTAAAAAGGGTTGATATTTATGTTTTAATGTAATATAATCGTAATGCAAATGTAACATGCGAATTACTCATATAAAATTAAAGGGGAGATTTATAGATGTTTGGACAAGATATTGGGCTAGATTTAGGAACTGCGTCAGTAATTGCATATGTGAAAGGAAAAGGTATTGTTTTAAGAGAACCTTCTGTTGTTGCTGTAAATAATTTGACTGGTGAAGTACTAGCAGTTGGTCATGAAGCTAGAAGAATGCTTGGAAGAACACCTGGAAATATAGTAGCAACTCGTCCTTTAAGAGATGGAGTAATTTCTGATTATACAGTGACAGAGAAAATGCTAAAATACTTTATTGGAAAAATTGGTGGTAGATTTTTATTTGCCCCAAGAATAATGATTTGTATTCCTTCTCAAGTTACTGAAGTTGAGAAAAAAGCAGTAATTGATGCTGCTTCAAATGCAGGAGCTAGAAAGGTTTATTTGATAGAAGAACCAATAGCTGCAGCAATTGGAGCTGGAATAGATATATCAAAACCTTGTGGAAATATGATTGTTGATATCGGTGGTGGAACTACTGATATAGCAGTTATTTCTCTTGGTGGTTCAGTTGTAAGTACTTCAATAAAAGTTGCAGGAGATAAATTTGATGAATATATAATCAAATACTTAAAGAAAAGACACAATTTAATGATTGGAGAAAGAACAGCAGAAGAATTAAAACAACAAATTGGTTGTGTATTTCCAAAAATACAAGATATGGAAATGGATGTTAGAGGAAGAGATTTAATAACAGGACTTCCAAAGACAATAACAGTATATTCAAGTGAAATGATGGAAGCTTTAGAAGAACCAGCAATGCTTATTGTAGATGCAGTTCACTCAGTACTAGAGAAAACTCCTCCAGAACTTGCAGCAGATATAAGTGATAAAGGAATTTATATGACAGGTGGAGGATGTTTAGTGGATGGGTTAGATAGATTATTACAAGAAAAAACAGGAATAAATGTAATGATTGCTGAAGATGCTATCTCTTGTGTTGCTAAAGGAACAGGAAAAGCATTAGATAATTTAGATAGCATGGATAGAATGAGAAAATAATAATAAAATCCAACATATACTTTATAAAATACTCACATAGTTTTATGTGAGTATTTTATATTGAGAAAAAATGTGTTATAATAATAAATATTAATTTAAATATAAGGAGAAATAAATGAAAGTTGCTTTCTTAACACTTCGGGTGTAAAGTAAATCAATATGAAACAAATGGAATGATTCAAAGCTTCAAAAACAAAAATTATGAAATTGTTGATTTTGAAGACTTTTCTGATATATATATAGTAAATACTTGTACAGTAACAAATATGTCTGATAGAAAATCAAGACAAGTATTAAGACAAGCTAAAAAGAAAAATCAAAACTCTATTGTTGTTGCATGTGGATGTTATGTACAAGTTGCTAAAGAAGAATTAGAAGAAATTCCAGAAATAGATTTGGTTTTAGGAACTAATGAAAAAACAAAAATAGTTGAATATGTTGAAGAATTTATTAAAGAAAATGATAATTCTTTAGTACAAATAGATGATGTTATGCAAAATAAAAATTTTGGAGATTTTGGAAGTGTTACATATACAGAAAAAACAAGAGCTGTAATAAAAGTGCAAGATGGTTGTGACAGATTTTGCTCATATTGCATAATTCCTTATGCAAGAGGAAGAGTAAGAAGTAGAAATCCAGAAAGTGTTATAAAAGAAATAACAGAAATTGCAGGAAATGGAATTAAAGAAGTTGTAATAACAGGAATTCATGTTGCATCTTATGGTAAAGATTTTAATAATGAATATAGATTAATAGATTTGTTAGAAGAAATTAATAAAATAGATGGAATAGAAAGAATAAGACTAGGATCTATAGAACCACTTTTAATAACAGAAGAATTTATGACAAGATTAATAAAGCTAGAAAAAATTTGTCATCATTTTCATTTATCTCTTCAAAGTGGATGTACAGCTACATTAAAAAGAATGAACAGAAGATATTCTGCAGAAGAATTTGAATCTATAGTAAATAGATTAAGAAGATATTATGAAGATGTTATTTTGACAACAGATATAATTGTTGGTTTTCCTGATGAATCTGATGATGAGTTTAACGAAACATTTGAATTCTTAAGTAAAATAAAATTTTATAAAATGCATATTTTTAAATATTCTCCAAGAAAAGGAACTAAAGCAGAAGCAATGAAAAACCAAATTCATGGAGATATTAAAGAAATAAGAAGTAAAAGACTTTTAGAATTATCTGATAAAAATGAAATTGAATATCTAGATGAATATATTGGAAAAGAAGTAGATGTTTTATTTGAAGAAAAAGATGGAGAATACTATAAAGGTCATACTTCAAATTACATAATGGTAAAATTAAAAACAATAGAAAACTTAGAAAATAAAATAATAAAAGTGAAAATTATAGGACAAAATGATTTGTGTTTAGTGGCTGAATGGTGTAATAAATTGGTAACAAAAACTTAACACAAATTTAATTCAAAAAATATTGATAAAACAGCTGTTATATAGTATAAATTATATAAGTACAAAAGCTATAATTAGGAAGGAAATACTAGGAATGAAAGAGTATAATTTAGTAGAAACACAAGAAGCAGGAAATTTACCAGCAGTAGTTGGTACATGGGGAAAAATTAAAAGTCTTTTATTTAGAGAAATTGATTGGAATAAACCAATTGTCTTAGAATTAACAGAAAAAGAAGAAAAAGTTTTAACAGAAGTTCATGACTTTTTATTCCAAGAAGTTAAATTTCCAGAATTACATGATTTCTTTTTTAAAGAAATTAATATATTTAATTGGTTTAGAAAAAAAGATAATAAATAATTTGGATTTTAAAGCCTTGTTTAGCGTATAGCTAAGCAAGGCTTTTGGTTATTTTAAGAATGAAAAATAAGAATAGTAAATATTATTAAAAATAATTGCAAATCTTATGAAAAATTTATTGTAAAAAAAATAGATTATTTGTAAAATATTTATATATGCAAAAAAGTTTTTTGGAGGGTTTTATGAACAAAAAGAAAATAAGAAGAAGTTTATTTTTTATCATGATTGCATTAATATTAATTGCTTCTATTTATAATGTGTTTTCTTTTTTTACTACTGGAAAACAAATGATTTCAGTAAATACAAGCAATACATATTATACTGGTAGTGATATAAGTGCTACAGTAAGCGTAAAAAAAGCAAATGAAGACAAATTAATTGATGCAAAAATCAAAATGGAACTTTATGATGAAAACGAGAAAAAAGTAAAGGATGTAAAGGCTGAAAGTTATATTGATAAAGGAGAATACGCAGACTTATATTTAAATATTCCAGAAGATTTAGAAACAGGAAATTATACTTTGAAAATTACTTCTAAATCAGGGGTATTAAAGGATTCAGTAGATATATCTGTTAATATAATTAAAGATATAAAATCAAATGTTGTTATATCTTTAGATAAAGGAATTTATAAGCCAGGAGATGAAATAAATTTTAGAGCATTGCTTTTATCAAAAAGAGAAAATACTCCAGTAGAAAATGAAGTATCGATATTTATCTACGATGGGAATGAAAATAAAGTTTATTCTAATAAAACAAAAACATCAGAATATGGAATTGTTTCTGGAAGTTTTAAACTAGCTGATGAAGTAAACAGTGGAACATATACGATTTCTGTAGTGACTGAAAGTCAAGAGATTAGTAAAAACTTTACTGTAAATCCATATATAACTCCAAAATTTGAAGCTACAATAACAACAGATAAAGATAATTATTTGGTTGGTGAAACTGCTCAAATAACTGTTTCTGGAAAATATTTTTTCGGTGAACCAGTAAAAAATGCTGAAGTGGAAGGAACAATTGACGGGAAAAATGTTGTTGGATTTACTGATGAAAATGGTGATTTTGTAACATCATATAAAATTGAAGAAGCAAAGAAAATTAGCATGGAATTTAATGTAACAGATACATCAAATTATATGATAGAAACAAGTAAAGTGGTAACTGCTGGAACAGATTTATTTGAAATAGAATTTATTTCAGAATATGGTTTTGTTGCTGACGGATTAGATAATGAACTATATGTAATTACTAAAAAGGCAGACGGAACGCCAATTAAAACTTATTCTACTGTTACTGTAAAAAACATTACAAAACAAGTTATTTCAGACGAAAATGGAATTGGAAAAATTATATTAACTAAAGATGAAATAGAAAATTTAAAAGCCAATAAATTTCCAGAGTTTAAGATAGTATCTGAAGATATGGAAAAAAATAGAGTAGAAAAAGAAATAAGTTTTGATTTTAATTCTAATTATGGAACTTTATTAAAAACAGACAAAGTAAAATATGAGGCTGAAGAAGATATTGAAATTAGTATTAATTCAAAAACAGATACAGATACTAAAAACATATACATATTAAAAAATAATGAATTGATAAAAACTGTTTCAACAGATGAAGCGTCTGTTATTGTTAATTTAGAAGACGTAACGGGATTAATAGATATAATTGTACCAGAACAAAATAGATATAGTTATTATACAAATTCAATAAGACAAATTTCGAAATATGGTAATAATGCAAAAAGAACAATTTTTATAAAACCTAATGAAAAATTAAATATAGATGTTAAAACAAGTAAGGAAGAATATAAACCAGGAGACGATTTAGAAATTAGCCTTGAAACAACAAATGAAAACAATGAAAAAGTCGATGCAGCTTTACTTGTAAGTATATTAGATGAAGCAATTTTAAATTTAGCTGAAAATGATTTATCAATTGATAATATAAAACTTGCGTTAGAAGATGTGGTTTTAACAGATGGGGTAACAGCAGCTGATCTTTATGCAATGGTATTAGATGACTCAAAAGAAACATCTCTTCAAGCAATTTTACTAAAACAACCTGCAACTAATACAAGTCTTATAAGTCAAAATTATACAGATAGAAGTGCTAGAGATAATTTAGCAATAGGAATAATGCTATTTTGTGTTGATTTAATTATTGTTGCTATTTATGTTTTAAAAAGATATGAAAAAGTAAGAAAAGCAATGTTAAAAGCAATTATTCCAATGATTAATGTTGTTGCAATATTTGTTCTTTTAGGACTATATTTATCAGATTTTATTTATGATTATATAGATGTTGCAGATTTTGTTATAATTTTAATAGAATTAGTTCTTGCAATTATTATATATGTTTTATATTTGTATAAAGAGTGTGAGTTAATATTTAAAATGGTAAAAGAATTTGCAATTTATCCAGCAATTATAATAATTTTAACAAATATTTTTGTAGAAATTTTATATGGGGCAACGGATCTTCGTTATTCGCAAGTATCTTCACTTGTAATAGTGCTGGAAGTTCTTTTATATTTAATAGTATTTACAATATTACATGTTTTAAATAGAAATGATAAGTTAAATAAAAAAGCTAAAGTAATATATGACTTTTTAAGAACATTAATAAGAACAGGATTATTCTTTATCACACTTGCAATACTTTTTCCAATGTTTGAAGAATATGCATATATAATTGCAATTATTGGATATGTATTATATAGAAAACTAATTTTAAAAGAAACACAAACAAAAATTACTGATGGAAAAATTGTAATAAACTTAAATTCTGCTGAAATTGTTGGAATGGCAATTGGATTTGGAATGATATTCTGTGTAATGATAATACTAGGTGTGTATATATCAAATTCTGCTCAAAGTACGATAACAGACTCAATGTCATCTACAACTTTGCAACCAGATTTTAATTTGACAGAAACTGAAAGTTCAAATATAAATGGCTCAATATCGTTAGATGATATGAAAGAATCTGCTGATAGCTTTATTTCAAAAGGATCAAGTAGTGCAAATTTTGATTCTGCAAGTACTTCTGGAACTAGTCAATCAAGTTCTGTAATGGATGTGATTGCAAATATGGCTCCAACTACTAACAGAAATGAAAAAGAAGATTCTGTAGAACTTAATACTAAAATTGAAATAGAAAAAGAATCTAAAAAACAAGAAAATGTAAGAAATGTATTTTTAGAAAGTTTAGCATTTATACCTGAATTAGTTACTAAAGAGGGAACTGCTGGAGTTAATTTAGAAATTAGTGATAATATAACAACATGGAATATACAAACAGTTGGAAACACAAAATCAGGTGAAGTTGGATTTGGAAATGGAAGCTTTAAAGTATTTAAAGAATTCTTTGTAGATTTTTCACTTCCTACAAATTCGGTAGTAACAGATAAAGTAAATATACCAGTAACACTATATAATTACACAGATAATGAATTATCAATAAATTTAAATGTAATAGAAAATGATTGGTCAAAAATCGGAGAATATCAAAAAGTTGTAAGTGTACCAGCCCAATCAACAAATATGATATATGTTCCTGTAGAAATCATAAAAGATGGAAACAATACTTTAAGAGTTGAATCTTCAAGTGGAAATCTTTCAGATATAGTTGAAAAAACAATGACTGTAAAACCAAATGGTTTAGAGATAAATAAAATGGTTTCAAGTGGAATAATTGAAAGAAATTATTCACAAGACATAATCTTTAATGAAGATGCTATAGAAGGAACAAAAGATATAAAAATTAGATTATATGCAAGTCCAATAACACAAGCTATAGAAAATATAGAAGGAATGCTTCAAATGCCAACGGGATGTTTTGAACAAACATCATCTTCATTATACCCAGATATACTTGTGCTTAGATATTTAAGAGAAAACGAAATAAATGATCCAGAACTTGAGAAGATGGCATTAGAATATATATCAAAAGGATACCAAAAAATATTAACTTATGAAGTTCCGGGAACACCAGGAGGATATTCTTTATATGGCAATTCACCAGCAGAGCCAGTACTTACTGCATATGGATTAATGCAAATAAATGAACTTTCAAACGTTTATGAAGTTGATGAAAATGTTACTGAAGAAATGATTGAGTATTTATTTGATGTTCAAAATAGCAACGGAACATTTGATTATTCATCAACATATATAGGTGGAACAGCATCTACAGATAAGCTTGCAATGAATTCATATATAACTTGGGCGTTATCAGAAGTATGTCCAGATGATGAAAGATTACAAAAATCAATAGAATATCTAGAAAAAGAATTTGAAAAAGAAACTGATAGTTATACATTGGCATTAATGGCAAATGCATTTGTAAATACAAATAATAAATCTATGGCAAATGATGTTATAGATGAATTGAAAGCAAAAATTGTAACTACAGATAATGGAGCTTATGTAGAATCTAAAATAAGAGATTATTATGGAACAAGAGGGGCATATCAAAACGTTCAAGCAACAGCACTTACTTCAATGGCTTTAACAAAATTAAATTCAAATCAAAAAACAAATTCTGAATTTATAAAATATCTTCAAAATATGAAAGACTATAGAGGAACATGGGGAACAACTCAAAGCACAATACTTGCTTTAAAATCAATAATTGATTATAGTTCAAACTCAGATCTTAAAAATCAAACAATAACAGTTTCATTAAATGGAGAAGATAGAAAAGTTGAAATTGGAGAAGAAGCTTTAGGAGTTTATGAATTTGATTTTGAAAATCTAGGAACAGAAAATAATTTCTCTATAGAAATGAAAAAAGGAAAACTTACTTATGAAGTAATTAAAAATTATTATCAAGCTTATGATAAAATACAAGAAAATGAAAATTTAACTGTTTCTCAAGAAATAACAAGTATTGGTAAAGTAAATGATGTAATTACTCAAACAATAAATGTAAAAAATAAAACAGATTATATAGAAAATGGATTAGTTGAAATAAATATTCCACAAGGTTGCACAGTTATTGAAGATTCATTATTGAATTTGAAATATAATGGAATAATTGAAAAATACGAATACAATTATGGAAAAATAAATATTTATTTAAGAGAAATAGATAAAGACGAACAAATTGATTTAACAGTAGAGTATAGAGCTTTATATCCTGAGAATATCACAGGAGCAGCAATAAGAGTATTTGACTATTATAATCCAAATGTAGAATCAGTTTGTAGCCCAAGAAATATTCAAATAACAGAATAATAAATTACTATAAAGTGGGAACAATAGAATTTGTTTCCACTTTTAATTTAATAAGAAAAGAGAGAATATATATGAAAAGTAATAAAATGATAATAAAAATTTTGTATGCCATAATAGGATTTGTGTTATTAATTTCAATGATTACAAAAGTCGATGCAACAAGCTATAGTGTTGACAGTGAAGATAATGAATTAACTTCTTTTGAAAGTATAAAGACAAATACAGTTATAGCTTCTGATACTTCAGGTGAAGTAGCAACGATACATAAATTTTTTAATATAGGAATACCTGTAATAAAGTTTGTAACAAGTATAGTTGGATTATTATTATTACTAAAAGGAATAATTAGTATTATAAAGAAAGAAACAAAAAAAGGAATAATATGTATAATAATTGCAATAATATTATTTTGCGTTATTGGTGTTTTCGAAATAGTATTTCATGCACCTGTTAATATACAACCATAATTTAATATAAAATGATTATAAAATATTCTCATTGTGACAAAATTGTAAAAAGTACTTGAAAAGTTCGATAAAATATTATAGAATATCTTTGGTCAAAAATAGGCCAAAATATAAGAGATACTAAAAAGACATTAAAGTATCAGAAGTGGAGGAATTTATATTATGTCAGTAAAAGTAGCTATAAATGGTTTTGGACGTATTGGACGTCTTGCGTTTAGACAAATGTTTGGAGCAGAAGGGTATGAAATCGTTGCAATTAACGATTTAACAAGTCCTGATATGTTAGCTCACCTTTTAAAATATGACTCTGCACAAAAAAGATATGACAAAGCAGATACAGTAGTAGCTGGAGAAGATTCTATTACAGTAGATGGAAAAACAATCAAAATTTATGCAGAAAAAGATGCAGCTAATTTACCTTGGGGAGAAATCGGAGTTGACGTTGTTTTAGAATGTACAGGTTTCTATACATCAAAAGAAAAAGCATCAGCTCATATCACAGCAGGAGCTAAAAAGGTAGTTATATCTGCACCAGCAGGAAAAGACTTACCAACAATCGTTTATGGAGTAAATGAAGGAACATTAACAGCAGAGGATAATATTATTTCTGCAGCATCTTGTACAACAAACTGTTTAGCACCTATGGCTAAAGCATTAAATGATTATGCACCAATCCAATCAGGAATTATGACAACAGTTCACGCTTATACAGGAGATCAAATGGTACTTGATGGACCACATAGAAAAGGAGATTTAAGAAGAGCTAGAGCAGCAGCTGTAAACATCGTTCCTAACTCAACAGGAGCTGCTAAAGCAATTGGATTAGTTATTCCAGAATTAAATGGAAAATTAATCGGATCTGCACAAAGAGTTCCAGTTCCAACAGGATCTTCAACAATATTAGTTGCAACAGTAAGATCAAATGAAGAAGTTACAGTTGATTCAATCAACGCAGCTATGAAAGCAGCTTCAAATGCATCTTATGGATATACAGAAGAACCATTAGTTTCTTCAGATATCATCGGAATTACACACGGTTCTTTATTTGATGCAACACAAACAATGGTTGCTAAAGTAGAAGAAGGATTATACCAAGTACAAGTTGTATCATGGTATGACAATGAAAATTCTTACACAAGCCAAATGGTAAGAACAATAAAATATTTTGCTGAATTAGGATAATTAAATTAGCAATAAAGAGCTAGTGGTGGAGGTCGGACCTTTGTTGCTAGCTCATTTTGTTTTTTATAATATATATTAGAAAGGAAAATAAAAATGAATAAGAAAACAGTAAAAGACATTGATTTAAAAGGAAAAAAAGTATTAGTTAGATGTGATTTTAACGTACCTTATAATGAAGAAAGAGTTATCACAGATAATAGAAGAATTGTAGCTGCTTTACCTACAATTAAATATTTATTAGAAAATAATTGTAAAGTAATTTTATGCTCACACTTAGGAAGACCAAAAGGACAAGTAAAACCAGAATTTTCTTTAGACATAGTAGCAGCAGAACTTTCTAGATTATTAGGACTAGAAGTAAAACTAGCTAAAGATGTTGTTGGAGAAGATGCTAGAAACTTAGCTGCAGGCTTACAAGAAGGAGAAGTTATGCTTCTTGAAAACGTAAGATATGAAGCAGGAGAAGAAAAAAATGATGAAGAATTATCAAAAGCATTTGCTTCTTTAGCAGAAGTATTTGTAAATGATGCATTCGGAACAGCTCACAGAGCTCATAGCTCAACAACAGGTGTTGCAAGCTTCTTACCAGCAGTATCTGGATTCTTAATTGAAAAAGAATTAAACTTCTTAGGAACAGCTTTAGAAAATCCTGAAAGACCATTTATGGCTATTTTAGGTGGTAAAAAAGTTTCTGATAAAATTGGAGTTATTGAAGCTTTAATTGAAAAAGTTGATGTATTAATGATTGGCGGAGCTATGGCTTACACATTCTTTAAATCAATGGGATACAATGTTGGAAATTCAATTTGTGAAGAAGATAAATTAGATTTAGCTCAAGAATTAATGGAAAAAGCTAAAGCAAAAGGTGTTAAATTAATGTTACCAGTTGATACAAAAATTGGTAGAGAATTTGATCCAAATACAGAAAGCAAAGTTGTTAAATATACAGAAATTCCTGATGAATGGGAAGGATATGATATTGGAACAGAAACAATCGAAATGTATGCAAATGAATTAAAAAATGCTAAAACAGTTATTTGGAATGGACCAGTTGGATTATTCGAATTTGATCAATTCGCTGTAGGAACAAACAGTATAGCAAAAGCGCTTGCTGATATAGATGCTGTTAAAATAATTGGTGGTGGAGATTCTGCTGCAGCTGTTGAAAAAGCAGGACTTGCTGAAAAATTTACACACATTTCTACAGGTGGTGGAGCATCACTAGAATTTTTAGAAGGTAAAAAATTACCAGGAATTGAAGCATTACAAGATAAATAATATTATATAAGATTAAAAAATCTGGAAGGAGATTTTTATGAGAAGAAAAGTTATCGCAGGAAACTGGAAAATGAACATGCTTCCAAATGAAGCAATTGATTATATTCAAGCTTTTGAACCATTAGTTAAAGATGCTGATGCAGAAGTTATTCTATGTGTTCCATATACAGATTTATTTTATTGCTTAATGAATGCACAAGGAACAAATATTAAAATAGGTGCTCAAAATATGCACTTTGCTGAAACAGGAGCTTACACAGGAGAAGTTTCTGGAAAAATGTTAAAATCAATTGGAGTTGAATATGTAATTATAGGACACTCTGAAAGAAGACAATATTATAATGAAACAGATGAAACTGTAAATAAAAAATTAAAAGCAGCTTTTGAAAATGAATTAAAACCAATCGTTTGTGTTGGAGAAAGT
Source organism: uncultured Lachnospiraceae bacterium (assembly GCA_964584475.1). GTDB lineage: Bacteria > Bacillota > Clostridia > TANB77 > CAG-508 > Scatovivens. Next base: position 24,963 of record CAZPAF010000006.1, read on the forward strand.
TTAGAAGAAAGAGAAGCTGGAAAAACAGAAGAAATTATTACTTCTCAAACAAGACTTGCTTTAGAAGGATTAACAAATGAGCAAGTAAAAGCAACAATTATTGCTTATGAGCCAATTTGGGCTATTGGAACAGGAAAAACAGCAACTTCTGAAGATGCTAATAATTCAATAAAAGCAATAAGAGAAGAAGTAAAAAGAATTTATGGAGAAGAAGTTTCTGAAGAAGTTATTATTCAATATGGTGGAAGTGTAAAATCATCAAACGCAAAAGAATTATTCTCAACATCAGATATTGATGGTGGATTAGTTGGTGGAGCAAGCTTAAAACCAGATGAATTCAGCAAAATAGTAAATTATAATAAATAATATAGCATAGTAAAAGATTATATAGATTAGTAGTTTTCTACTAATCTATATATAGCTTTTTATAGAAAAGAGGACGAAATAATTTTATGGGAAAACTTACAATGTTAATGATACTAGATGGATTTGGTATCAATGAAAAAGAAGAAGGAAATGGTGTAAAACAAGCTAATATTCCTCATTTAAATGAAATTTTAACAAAAAATCCAAATACAATAATTCACACAAGTGGATTAGAAGTAGGACTTCCAGAAGGACAAATGGGAAATTCTGAAGTTGGTCATACAAATATTGGAGCAGGAAGAATTGTATATCAAGATTTAGCTAAAATAACAAAAGCTATTGAAGATGGAGATTTCTTTAGTAAAGCAGAATTTGTAAAAGCAATTGAAAATTGTAAAGCAAATAACTCAAAATTACATTTGATGGGATTATTATCTAATGGTGGTGTACATAGCCATAACCGTCATTTATATGGACTTTTAGAACTTGCTAAAAGAAAAGATTTTGAAGATGTATATGTACATTGTTTTATGGATGGAAGAGATACTCCACCAGCATCTGGAGAAAGTTATATAACAGAACTTGAAGAAAAAATTCAAGAAAAAGGTGTTGGACAAATTGCTACTTTATCTGGAAGATTTTACGCTATGGATAGAGATAAAAGATGGGAAAGAGTAAGTGAAGCTTATAATGCAATGGTTAATGGAATTGGAGAAAAAGCGATATCTGCTATTTCTGCAATTGAAGAATCTTATCAAAAAGAAGTTTTTGATGAATTTGTAAAACCAACTGTTATAACAAATAAAGCTGGAGAGCCAGTTGCTAAAATTGAAGATGGAGATTCAGTAATATTCTTTAACTTTAGACCAGATAGAGCAAGAGAAATAACAAGAGCAATTGTTGATAAAGAATTTGATGGATTTGAAACAAACAATATAAATACTTATTTTGTTTGTATGACTCCTTATGATGAAACAATGCCAAATGTTGAAGTTGCTTATAGAAAAGAAGAAATTAGAAATACATTTGGAGAATATATCTCAAGAAGAGGATTAAAACAATTAAGAATTGCTGAAACAGAAAAATATGCACACGTAACATTCTTCTTTAATGGTGGAGAAGAAAAACAATATGAAGGTGAAGATAGAATTTTAGTTCCGTCACCTAAAGTTGAAACTTATGATTTAAAACCAGAGATGAGTGCTTATGAAGTTTGTGACAAAGTAGTTGAAGCAATAAAATCAGAAAAATATGATTCTATTATATTAAACTTTGCTAACCCAGATATGGTTGGACATACTGGAAACACAGATGCGGTAGTTAAAGCTTTAGAAGCTATCGATGCATGTGTTCAAAAAGTAGTGGATGCTGTAAACTCAGTAAATGGAACTCTATTAATAACAGCAGATCATGGAAACTGTGAGCAAATGATTGATTACAAAACAGGTGAACCACAAACTGCTCATACAACAAATCCAGTTCCACTTGCTATTGTTGGACTTCCATGTAATAAAAAAATAAGAGAAGGACGTTTAGCAGATTTAGCACCAACAATGTTAGACATTATGGGATTAGAAAAACCAGATGAAATGACAGGAGAAAGTTTAATTCAAAACTAACTTTTAGGAGAAATTTATGATAAGTTTACCAGAAGAAAAAATTTTGTATTCTGAAATACAAAAAAAGTTGTTTTATATTATTCCTGAAAAATGGGAAAGCATATATTTATATGCTTCTGTAATTGACGTGCCTGGACAAAAGCCAGTTGGAGAAATGTATTTTTATTATTTGCCAAAAGGGATAATAAAGAAAAAATATGTTAATGGATATGAAATACCATCAATATTTAATATTGATGAAGAACAATATTCAAAATTAATTACAGATGTTTATAATAAAATAAAACTTTTAAGAGAAAGAATGGCGGCACGTGGTAAAAAGAAAATTTGGAGTAATATTACTATTACAATTAAGAATTTTCAATTTAAAATAGAATTCGATTATGAGGATTTAAAGAAATCTCCATTTGATTCTTATGAACGTCATGTAATATGGAGATATAATTACTTAAATGAAGATACAGAAATTTTGAGCAGAAAAGATAAAAGAATTATTGAACATTATGAACAATATAAGAAAACAGAAATAGCTATAAAAAAAGATATGTATGCAGAAGGCGTATATAAACTTCCGGTAAAAAATATTATAGATTTTGAAAAAACATTAACAGTAGATGAAGCTGTTGCACAATCAAAAAAAGAAAGTGAAAATAAAGAAAAGAAGAAAAAAGGTCTTTTCAAAAAAAGTAAAATTGATGATGTTATAGAAGATGATGAAAATCAGACTTTTAATAATCAAATTTTAAATTGGAAAAAATAATAAAAAACCAAAAGAGCATTTTGAATGCTCTTTTTATTTTTATCTTTTGCCTTTATAATATTTATTATTTTGTTCTAAAAAACAAAATAAAGAATATATATTAGTAATACTAAAAAATGAAAGGACAAACATGAAAGAAATTTTTGAATATTTTCCAAATTCAATAAAAGAAATTTTAGAAAAAGAAATTTTTGATGAAGAAGATGATTTCTTGGAAGAAATTAGAATTAGAGTAAAAAGACCTATTATTTTAAAATTTAATAAAAAAGAAAAAATAATAAAATATATGATTACAATTGAGGAAATTTTAAAAATACTACAACTTGTTTGTGAAAATTCTATTTATAGTTATCAACATCAAATAGCAGAAGGATTTGTGACAATTAGAGGTGGACATAGAGTTGGTATATCTGGTTCGTGTGTTATCCAAAATGGTAGAGTGATAAATATAAATTATATAAATAGTTTGAATTTTAGAATTGCAAGACAAATAAGTGGTGCAAGTAAAGAAATATTACAATATATATTAAATATAGAAAAAAATAATGTGAAAAACACTTTAATAGTATCTTCACCAGGAGTAGGAAAAACAACGATTTTAAAGGATATATCTAAACAGATTTCTTCAGGTATAAAAGAACTTAATTTTAAAGGTTTAAATACAGGAATTGTAGATGAAAGAGGAGAAATAGCAGCATTATATAAAGGAGTTCCTCAAAATGATATAGGAACAAAAGTCGATGTAATTGATAATGTTTCTAAAGGTGTTGGTATGAAAATGTTAGTAAGATCTATGACACCACAAGTAATTATAGCAGATGAGATTGGCACGCCTGATGATGTTGCTGCAATAAATTATGCGATATGTAGTGGATGTAGCGGTGTTTTTTCTGCTCATGGAGAATGTTTTGAGGATTTATATTTAAATTCCTTCATAAAAGATTTAATAATAGGACATGTATTTGAAATTATAATTTTTTTAGATTCAAAAGTAAAAGGGAATATAAAAGAAATTTATGAATTAGATACAAATTCAATGAAATATAGAAAATATAATGAATTTTTTAAAAAAGAAGTTGTTTAATTTTTGAGGATTAAAATATGCTATTTTTGAAAATTTTAAATTTAGGTGCAATATTTTTTATTTGTTTTTATATAGGAAACTATAAAGCGAAATTATGTGAGGAAAGAGTGGTTGAACTTCAAAGATTTTTAAATGGAATTGCTATGTTTAAAAATAAGGTTGAATTTACATATGAACCAATTAATCATATTTTTTCAGATATTTCAAAAGTTATTTATGAGAATAAAGAAAATATTTTTATAGAAGTTCAAAAAGACATTAATAAAAAAGATATAAATATTTTGTGGTTTGAAGGGGTAGATAAAATAAAAAACATTAATAATGAAGATAAAGAAATAATAAAAATGTTTGGGAAATTACTTGGAAAAACAGATGTTAAAGGACAGATTCGGACAAATAGAATTAACAAGTAAATTAATAGAAAAACAAATAGAAAAAGCAGAATGTGAAAAAAATAAAAATTTTAAGCTTTATAAAACAATGGGAGTGATTTCTGGGATAGGAATTTGCATAATTTTGGTATAGGAGTTTTTATGAATATTGATTTATTATTAAAAATTGCGGGAATAGGAATTTTAATAGCAGTACTGCATCAAGTCTTGTGTAAGGCTGGTCGTGAAGATCAAGCTATGATGACGAGCTTAGCTGGAATTGTTATTGTTTTAACAGTTGTGGTAAAAGAAATAAGTAATTTATTTGAAACTGTTAGGACGGTGTTTAATTTATAATGGAAATTGTAAAAATTATTGGTATTGGTTTTTTAACATTAATTATTACCATAATATTAAAAGAAAATAAAAAAGAATATGCTATATATAGTGTTTTAATTGGTGGTACAATAATTCTTTTATATTCTATGGGAACAATAAAAACAATTGTAGATTTTGCAAAAAGTTTATCAATAAATTTAAAATACAATAATATGTTTATAACATTAATCTTAAAAATAACAGGGATTGCAATTCTTACAGAATATGCAGTTTCAATTTGCAAAGATTCTGGAGAAAATGCTATTGCAAATAAAGTTGATTTTGCATCAAAAATAATTGTTATATCATTATCTATACCAATAATATCCACTACTTTGGAGTCTTTGACTAAATTACTGCCATAGGAGAAATTATGGAGGAAATCTTTGATTCACAAATAGATAGCTTAAATATTAATGATTTTTTGGATTCTGCACAAAAATTTACAAAAGAAAATTTTCCAGATTTAAATATAACAGAAATTTTTAATAGTAGTATTACAGGATCAGTTGGGAATGAATTATTAGAAAGTAGTTTTTTTGAGAAAATATTTTTTGCTGAAGTTAAAGTTTCAATAAATTTGATGATAAGTGTTTTAATAGTGATTATTATACATAGTATATTTAAATCAATTATTGAAAATTTGGGAAATTCTACTGCAAGTCAAATGGTATATATAATTCAATACTTGGTAATAGTAACAATAACAATAAATAGTTTTGTTTCAATATTAGATATAACAAGAGAGAGCATAAATGAATTAGTGAATTTTATGAACTTGCTTATACCAATTTTTGTGAGTCTAATGCTAGTTACAGGAAATTTGGTTACAACGACAATGGCCGAGCCTATATTAATATTTATGGTAAGTTTTATTGGAAATTTTATTAATAATTTTTTGATTCCACTTTTACTTATATCAATATCAATTTCAATTGTTTCAAATATTTCGGATAAAGTAGAAATAAGTAGAATTTCAAAATTCTTAAAATCTAGTATTGTTTGGATTTTAGGAATTGTTCTTACAATTTTTACATGTACTTTATCAATAGAAGGAACATTAAGTAGTTCAGTAGATGGTTTAACAGCAAAAACAGCCAAAGCTGCTGTTTCTAATTTTATACCAGTGGTTGGAAAAATAATGGGAGATACTGTTGAAACAGTTATTGGATGTGGAAATATTCTAAAAAATTCAGTTGGAATTGTTGGAGTAATAATTATTATAGGAATTGTAATTTTGCCTATAATAAAAATAACTTTTTTAATGATATCTTTTAAAATAACATCTGCTGTATGTGAAATTGTTGCAGATACAAAAATAGTAAAATTAATAGATAATATTGCTGATAGCTATAAAATTCTTTTAGCAATATTAATATCTATGTCTATAATGTTTATTGTTGGAATTACAATTGTTATAAAAATAACAAACAGTTCTCTTATGTATAGATAAAAGAGGTAAAAATGATATTAGAAATAAAAAAATGGTGTGAAGGAATTATTGTTGCAATTATTTTGTGCATTATAATAGAAAGTTTAATACCAGAAGGAAATAATAAGAAATATATTAAAGTTGTTATTGGGATTTATATAATGTATGTTTCATTAAATCCAATTTTAAATTTATTGAATTATGATTTTAATTTAGATATATTTGAAGAATATGAAAAAATCGAAGAGGTATCTAGTTTACCAGATAAAAATGTTAAAGATGTGTATGTTTTTGGAATAGAGCAAAGTATTAAAAATGAAATTGAAAAAATAGGATATGAAGTAGAATATATTAAAATTTTTACTGATTTAAATTATGAAAATATTGAAAAGATTGAATTAAAAATAAAAAGCAATGTTCAAAAAGGTGAAAATCAAATGGTTAATCCGATAATAATTAATAATGAAATGAGTATAGCAGAATATAATGATATTTTAGATTATATAAGTAAAAATTATCAAGTAGATTTAGATAGAATAGTAATTAAATAATTTTGGAGGGAAGATGTTAGATAAACTAAAGAAGATTTTTGAAAATAAAGAAAAAAGAATTGAAAATTTAATTTCTCTTTTAATTATACTAGTTATTACTTTAATTGTTATAAATAAAATTTTAGATGGTGGTGATAAAAAAGAAAACTTTGAAATAAAAAATGAAGTTGGAGTAGAATTTGCAGAAAACGAGAAAGAAATTATTAGTACAGATTTAGAGAAAAGATTAGAAAATATTTTGAGTAAAATATCTGGTGTTGGCAAAGTTTCGGTTATGCTTACATATAAAGAAAGTGATTCATTAGTGCCTATTTATAATATAAATTCTAGCATAAGTACAATTGAAGAAAAAGATACTTCCGGTGGTAGCAGAATAACAGAAACTGAAAGTTTGCAAAAAGATGTTGTTACTGGTAATAGTGGTGATTCTGATATAATTACAGAAAAAAATATTATGCCAATAGTAGAAGGTGCAATTATTACTGCATCTGGAGCAGATAATATTAATGTCAAAAGCAATATTATTTCGGCTGTAGAAGCTGTTACTGGAATTGCTACTCATAAAATACAAGTCTTTAAAATGGAGGTGAGTGATTTTGAAATTGAATAACGAAAATATAAAACAAATATGTTTAATAATGACTGGATTTTTATTAATTGGTGTTGGTTATTTTAGTTATAGTTTTGATTTTAAAGAAAATGATATTGATGAAATTGCAAAAAGAAGTTCTAATGAAATTAATTTAGGGGATGTTGAACTTGTAAATACAAAACCTGTTGAAGAGGTGGGAGTGATTGTTCCAAATGATGAATTATCACAAGAAACGGATTCGAAGCAAGACAAATCAAATGAGCTAGAATATGGAAATAGTATAAATAACGAAAATATAATTAGAGAGGAAAACTATTTTGAAGAAACAAGATTAGAACGTGAAAAAATGTATTCAGAAATGATAGAAACTTATGAAAAATTAATAAAAAGTGAAGCAACTCCAAATGATCAAAAAGCAATATCTGCACAAGAAATTTCTAATATAACTAATATAAAAAATGGAATAATGATATCAGAAAATTTGATAAAAAACAAAGGTTTTGAAGATGTAATAATTTTAGTAAATAATGATACTGCAAGTGTAGTTGTAAAATCCTATAATTTAAACCAAGAACAAATTTCAAAAATTCAAAATATAATTCAAAGAGAATTAAAAATAGAGACAAAAAATATCAATATAAGTAATAAATTTTAAGCTTTTCAAATATTACTAGAATATTTTTTCTTATATGATTAATAATAAGCTATATGAAAGTATATTTCATATAGCTTTTTTGTGCATTTAATTATGTATAACGAAGCTTTAAAATATTAAGAAAGGAATAATAGATATGTTAAAGAAATCTTTAATTTGTGCTTTAGCAATCATAATCCTTTCCTTATGTTGTACGATTTGTTTTGCTAATGAAAAAGGAAATAATATAAACTTAGGAAATGAAATAATGAGATCAATAGATAAAACAGAAAATAGTATGAAAAATGTTGTATCTGGAAATGTCGTTAAAGATGCAGGAAATATGGTAAATGATGAAATGAATATGATAAAAGATGGAGTAAATAATGTTGGAGAAGGAATGAGAGATACAGGAAATGAAGTAAGAAGTGGAGTAGATAATACAGAAAATGATATGAACAGAAATAATGATAATAACAATAATAATGCAGGAGTAGCAGGAACAAATGGTGGAAATTATAATACTACTAGAACATCAGTAGACCAAACATTAAACGGTGGTGTAAATACAATGACTGCAACAACATGGATGTGGATTATTTTAATAGTAGCTGCGGTTACTATTATGGCTGCTATTTGGTATTATGCAACACAAGGAAATAAGTAATCAAAATAAATAAAACCCTAAGAATTATGCTTAGGGTTTTTTACATATTTTTATTTAGTTTAATTTTATTTTTTTAATCTAATTAAAATTGCGATAGCAAATAAAATTAATAATACTCCAATAGAAATTAAAATAATTGATAGAATATTATTTAATTGTAGGTTTGCTTGATCATAGCTATTTACTGTAGATACTCTTGTTACAGAAGAAGTAGATAATGTTTCTAAAGCGGAAGTAACTTGGCTTGCAGCATCTTGGGAATCATCTGTTTCTTGTGTGTTCGAAATTTCTTCGAATTCTTCTGAAATAGGTGCAACCTCAGTATTTTCTGTTGCTTGTACAAAGTTTATATTTATTGATATTAATAACATAGATAATATTATTAAGGTTATTTTTAAAAATTTAGACATAATATTCCTCCTGAATTTACGTTATTAATATGATATACAAAAAGAGAAAAAAAGTCTATAGAAAATTTTCAAAATTAATATATTTTTTTAAATAAAAATTAGTATTGAAAAAATTTTTTCTATATGTGATAATTTAAGTGTCACAAAAATATTATAAAATATTTAAAACTAAATTGCTTATAATATATACAAATGAAATGTTTATAATTTTAAAAAAAAATAAATAATTTTAAGGAGGAACGAAAGATGGCAGAAAGATTTATTCTAAATGAAACATCTTATTTTGGAAGAGGTTCTAGATTAGAACTTGCCAATGAAATTAAAACAAGAGGATTTAATAAAGTTTTAGTGGTAACAGATCAAACTTTATTAGATTGTGGAGTAGCTGGAAAAGTTATTTCAGTATTAGAAGAAGCAGGAATTGCATTTGATATATATGCAGATGTAAAACCAAATCCAACAGTAAAAAATGTACAAGATGGTGTAAATAAATGTAGAGAAGTTGGAGCTGATGTAATAGTTACAGTTGGTGGTGGATCAGCTATGGATACTGCAAAAGGAATTTCGATAATAATGACAAACCCAGAAAGATATGATGTTGTATCTTTAAATGGATTATCAAATACAGTAAATAAAGGAATGCCAGTTATAGCATTACCTACAACACACGGAACAGCAGCTGAAGTAACAATAAACTATGTTATTACAGATGAGGAAAGACAAGTAAAAATGGTTTGCGTAGATCCTAACGATATACCAGTTTTAGCTATAGTTGACTCAGAACTTATGGAAACACTTCCAAAAGGAACAGCAGCAGCTACTGGATTAGATGCTTTAACACATGCTGTAGAAGGATATATTACAAAAGGTCATAACTTAATTGCAGATATGTTCCATATGAAAGCTATAGAATTAATATTTGAAAACTTAGCAAAAGCAGTAAATGAAAAAGATCCTGTTGCTATAGAAAATATGTCTAGAGCACAATATATTGCTGGAATGGGATTTTCAAATGTTGGGCTTGGAATAGTTCACTCAATGGCTCACCAATTAGGAGCTGTTTATGATACACCTCACGGTGTTGCAAATGCAATTTTACTTCCAACAGTTATGAGATTTAATGGTGTTGTGTGTGCAGATAGATTTAGAGAAATTCTTTGCAATATTGGAAGACCAGATGCAAAAGAGTTAAATGATCAAGATGTTATAAATACATTTGTATGGATGATAGAAGAACTATCAAAATCAGTTGGTGTAACTCAAAGAGTATCTGATGTTGGATGCAAAGAAGAAGATATAGAAATGTTAGCAGATAAAGCTATGGAAGATCCTTGCATGCCAGGAAATCCAAGAGAAGTAACAAAAGAAGACTTTATAAGATTATATAAAGAAGCAATGTAATAATTGTAGAAAAATAATATTAATTAAAAAAAATAATCCTCAAGCTATTATGGCCAAAATAATAGCTTGAGGACTTTTTTACCCTTCGATAATAAAGATATAGACTGGTCTACCTTCTTTCCACGTCACGCGACGAGAAGTACGCTTGACAGATTCGATATTACCTTCAGGGGAAATCTGGATTGTACTGTTATCCTGCCAATATGCATAATTGGAAAATGCTTTTTGATTTTGAAGAACTTTCTTTGGAGAAAGTCTAACATATTCGCAAATCTTAATGATTTTGTAAATTGCATACTGGCCGTTTTCAATCTGGACAAGAAGATACTGGATATTGTTTATTTTTGCCTGGTCTTTTACAACATAACCACGCTCAAAGTCAACAGTGCAGCCAATCATGTTCTTGCAGACACGGTTTATTCTCCGCTGGTTAGCTTTTCTCATTTTCGCCTTTTTCTTAGGGCTAAATTTCATTACGGAAAAATACACTCCCTTCAATTGAAATCTGATGTGTAACAAATAGCATCTTGGCCCTGCCATTTGATAATATATACCACAAATGGTACCTTGGCATTATAAAACATTTTTGGCAATTTGTAAATTATTAAGGATAATATTTAAATAAAAATTAAAGTAATAAATCAAATAATTATTCATATATAATTATGAGGTGATTTTTTTGCTATATATTAAACTAGAAAACGATATTGGAGAAGAGAATAAGAAATTAAGATTTATAAATAAAAAGATTTATAAATTAAAATATAAATTCATTAAATTAAAAGAAGAAAAAATAGAAAATGGAGAATTACTTTTTCTGCCTAATTTGGAAAAATATACTTATGAAAAATTATCAAAATATCTAGCTGTTAAAGGAATAACAAAAGTTTGCTTATCTAATGAATTAATGGAAGATAAATATTTTGTTGATTTTTTGAATGATAATACTGTGGAAATTCTAGATGGAAGATGGCTTTTTAAACACATGAGTTTAGATAGCGTAAAATATATATGCAATCTCAAAAAAGAAAAAATAAATTATCAAGAAGTTTCAATTTTATCAAATGATATAGATAGAATATTAAAACAAATTATATTTGATTTAGCTAAAGAAGTTAGAATTTTAAATTTAATAACTCAAAATGAAAATAAGTTTAAGAAAATTGAAAAAGAATTGTATGATGATTATGGTATTATTTTAAATGTTAATAATAACTATCAAAAGTCTTTAGCCAAAAGTGATATTATATTAAATTTTGATTTTGAAGAAGATGAATTAAATAAATATAATATAAATCAAAAATCTTCTATTATAAATTTTAGTAGTGAAATAGAAATTAAAGAGAAAAGCTTTAAAGGAATAAATATTAATTTTTTTGAATTAACGATTCCAATGAAATATATAAGAGATAGCATATATTTAAAAGACTTTGATGGTACTATTTTTTATGAAAGTTTGATATACAAAAAGACAAGCCCAGAGAATATTATAAAACAAATAAAAAATGATAAAATTAATATAAATTTTCTAAATGGCAAAAACGGGAGAATTCGAAAAAATGAATATTTAAAATTATCAAAAAAAATGGCAAATTAACTTGACAAAACTTAAAATAACCCTTATTATAAGTTAAGTATATGAAGAAACAATAAAGGAGGCCTTTGAAATGGGAGAAAAAGAATATTTATTAACACAAGAAGGTTACGATAATTTAGAAAAAGAATTAGAAAGATTAAAAACAGTTGAAAGATATGAAATCGCTGAAAGAATAAAAGTTGCATTAGGATTTGGAGACTTATCAGAAAACTCTGAATATGATGAAGCAAAAAATGCTCAAGCGAATAATGAAATAAAAATAGCAGAACTTGAAGAAAAAATTAAATATGCTAAAATTATAGATGAATCTGAAATTGATACAGAAGTAGTTCAAGTTGGAAACATCGTAAAAGTTTTAGATATGGAATTTGATGAAACAGTAGAATATACAATAGTTGGTTCAACAGAAGTTGATGTTGTTGCTAACAAAATATCAAATGAATCACCAATTGGAATGGCTTTACTTGGTAAAAAAAGAAATAATGTTGTAGAAGTTCAAGCTCCAGTTGGAATTATAAAATTAAAAATATTATCAATAAAAAAATAATAAACTAAAAGATATATGATTTTTCATATATCTTTTTTTGATATCTATAGACAAATTAATAAAATTTAGATATTCTAGTAATGGCAAATTTTGTTTTGACTAGATTTATAATATGTTAAATTAGAAAGGAAAAAAGAAAATGAAAAGAATTAGAGTAGCAGGTTTAGTTGAAATGGAAAATGGATATGCATTAATGCATAGAATGAATGTAAAGAAAAAAGAAAATTCAAATGCACCTTATGGAGAGTATTATGTATTTCCAGGTGGTGGATTAGAAGGAGATGAAGCTCTAGAAGAAGGAGTAAGAAGAGAAGTCTTAGAGGAATTTGGAATTGAAGTAGAAGTGAAAGAAAAACTATATTTCAGACAAATTGGAGATGAATTAGACGAATATTTATTTTTATGCAAATATGTAAGTGGAAACTTAGGAACTGGAACAGGACCAGAATTTTCAGGAGATCCTAAATATGCAGATAGAGGTCTTTATATTCCAACAATAGTTCCAAAAGAAGAAATAAGAAATATAAGATTATTACCAGAAGAATTTAAAGAAAAAATGCTTAAAGATTTTAATTTATAAAAAAATAATGAAATGGATAAAATATGAAAGTATATATTGTAAGACATGGGCAAACTCCATCAAATTTGGCAGGGGTATATAATTTAATTGAAGAAGATTTGAATGAAAATGGAATAGAGCAAGCAAAAACTTTAGGAGAACAAATAAAAGATTTAGACTATGAAGTTATATATTGTTCACCTTTAAAAAGAACTGTGCATACTGCTAATATAATAAATTTCCATAATAAAGAAATGATTTTTGATGAAAGATTAGTTGAAAGAAAACATGGGAAATTATCAGGAATGCCATGGAGTACTGTTGATAGAGAAATTCATTGGAATTACTATAATAAAGAAAAATATGCAGACGAAGAATCTGTACCTGAATTATTTGCAAGAGTACATAATTTTTTAGAAGAGTTAAAAAACAAAAATTATAAAAGTGTTTTAGTAGTAGCGCATAGTGGAGTTTCAAAAGCATTTTATGGATATTTTAATGGAATTCCAGAAGATGGAAAATTCTTAAAATTAGGTTTAAAAAATGGTGAAATTGCAGAATATGAATTATAAAAAACTTAATGAAACTTTTCATAAAATTGACATACAAAAATTATGTTATCACATGTAAAAAAGCTTGTTTAAAAATATAAAAAATATGTAAAAAAATAGTGAAAAATAAAATTTTTTATGATAGAATACAAAAAGTATAATAGTATACTTTTGTTTTAATAATTAAATATATAAAGGAGAAGGGGTAATGGTAGCCTATAAAAGAGTTTTATTAAAATTAAGTGGTGAAGCTTTATCAGGAAAAGAAGGTCACGGAATTGATCCAGATGTAGTAGGAGCAATATGTGATAAAGTAAAAGAAATCGTAGACATGGGAGTTCAAGTATCAATTGTTGTTGGTGGTGGAAACTTCTGGAGAGGTCTAAAAAACGGAAAGAAAATGAATGATAGAGCAACAGCTGATTACATGGGAATGTTAGCTACAGCAATGAATGGTTTAGCACTTCAAGATGCCTTAGAATCAAGAGGTATATACACAAGATTACAAACTGCAATTGAAATGAGAGAAATTGCAGAACCTTATATAAAAAGAAAAGCAGCAAAACATTTAGAAAGAGGAAGAGTAGTAATATTTGCATGCGGAACTGGGCACCCATTCTTCTCAACAGATACAGCAGCAGCTTTAAGAGCGGCTGAAACAGAATCAGAAGTTATATTACTTGCAAAAACAATAGATGGAGTTTATTCAGCAGATCCAAAATTAGATCCAACAGCTGTTAAATATGACAAAATTTCTTATAGAGAAGTGTTAGATCAAGATTTAAAAGTTATGGATTCAACAGCAACAGCACTTTGCAAAGACAATAATATTCCACTTTTAGTATTTGCAATAAGTGATCCTGAAAATATAGTTAGAGCTGTAAAAGGTGAAATTGTAGGTACAGTAGTATCATAGAAAATTATACAATAAAATTATAAAAACTAAGAAAATGAAAGGAAGTTAAAAAATGGATTTACAAGAATTAGAAGGAAGAATGATAAAATCAATAGACGTATTTGGTCAAAATTTATCAGAAGTTAGAGCAGGAAGAGCTAACCCTGCAATATTAAATAAAATTAGTGTTGAATATTATGGAGTTCCAACTCCAATTAATCAAGTTGCTGGAATTTCAGTTCCAGAAGCTAGAACAATAGTTATTCAACCATGGGATGCTAGTGTATTAAAAGCTATAGAAAAAGCAATTTTAGCATCTGATATTGGATTAAACCCAAATAATGATGGAAAAGTAATAAGATTAAATTTCCCAGAATTAACAGCAGATAGAAGAAAAGAATTAGCAAAAGATATTAGAAAAATGGCTGAAGAAGCTAAAGTTAGCATTCGTTCAATAAGAAGAGATGGAATGGATGAAGTTAAAGATGAACAAAAAAGATCTGAAATAACAGAAGACGGGAAAGCTGATTTTGAAGATAAAATTCAAAAATTAACAGATAAATATGTTGCTGAAATAGATAAAATGTTAGAAAGCAAAGAAAAAGAAATAATGACTATATAATAAATGTACTAAAACGAGGAGCAAAATTATGGATGAATTACTTCCAAAACATGTTGCCATAATTATGGATGGTAATAGACGTTGGGCAAGACAAAGAAATTTGCCAGTAAAAATGGGGCATAAAGAAGGAGCAGAAACTTTAAAAAAAATTGTTAGATATGCTAACAAAAGAGGTATAGAATATATCACTGTTTATGCTTTTTCAACAGAAAACTGGAAAAGAGAAAAAGAAGAAGTAGATAGCTTAATGTCATTACTTGAATATTATTTAGATCAATTTTCTAAAGAAGCAGATACAGAAAATATTGTTATAAAAGTAATTGGAAGAAGAAAAGAATTATCTGAAAAGTTATTAAAGAAAATTGATGAAGTTGTAGAAGGTACAAAAAATAATACTGGTATAGTGTTTACAATTGCACTTAATTATGGTGGTAGAGATGAAATAACAACTGCAATAAAAACAATTGTTGAAGATGCTAAAAATAATAAATTAAAGATAGAAGAAATTGATGAAAAATTAATTTCAGAATATTTATATACTAAAAATATGCCAGACCCAGACTTAATGATAAGAACAAGTGGAGAAATAAGAACAAGTAATTTCTTACCTTGGCAATTAGTATATTCTGAATTCTTATTTTTAGATAAATTATGGCCTGAATTTTCAGAAGAAGATTTAGAAGACGCAATACAAGTATTTTCTAAGAGAAATAGAAAATTTGGAGCAAAATAAAATATATATGCAAAGGATAGAAGTAAAATGAATATGAAAAGAGTTATAACAGCAGTTGTTGGGTTACCATTTGTTATTTTAGTATTAGTTTTTTCTAATAAATATATAATTGATGTACTACTTGCAGTTGTTGGAATTATAGCAATGCATGAATATATAAAAAGTGCTGCTAATAAAGAAATAAAAATTATTAAATGGATTAGTTATTTATCAGTGCTTGGAATTGCATTTATGCATTTAATACCAATTTGGTTATATACTAATATAATAATTTTTGGAATACCAATATTATTGTTAATTTTATTTTTCCATGTAATTGTAACTAATATGAAAATTACATTTAAAGATGTAGCATTTACTTTGCTTGGGATTATATATGTGTTTTCATTTTTAGCATTTTTAGCTGCAATTTATGGAATAGAAGGAAAAATTTCAGGTAAATTATTAATATGGTATGTATTTTTCGCTGCATGGGGAACTGATACGCTTGCATATTTAGTTGGTGTAAAATTTGGAAAAACAAAATTTAGTAAAGTAAGTCCAAACAAATCTATCGAAGGTTGTGTTGCTGGAACTATTGGTGCTGTAATTTTCTGTTTACTATATACATTTGCCTTAAATACAATTAACGGTTATGAAATTTCTTATTTAATTATTGGAATATCATCTATTGTTTTAAGTGTGATTGGTCAAATTGGAGATTTTTCAGCTTCAGTTATAAAAAGATATTTTGAAGTTAAAGATTTTTCTAATATGTTCCCAGGACATGGTGGAATGTTAGATAGAATTGATAGTGTAATGTTTATTGCACCATTTGCTTATATGATGTTTTTATTGATTTTATAGGAGGCAGATTTTGACTTTTTTGATTAATGTATTTAAAGTCGTATTTTTATTAGGATTTTTAATATTTATTCATGAAGGTGGACACTTTCTAGCTGCTAGATTTTTCAAAGTAAAAGTTGAAGCTTTTTCTATTGGTTTTGGACCAAAGATTTTTACTAAAAAAGGAAAAGAAACAGAATATAGTTTAAGTTTAATTCCTTTTGGTGGATATGTAAAAATGATTGGGGAAAATGAAAGATGTGATGAAGAAGGTTCTTTTAGCAAAGCGAAAGTATTTCATAGAATTGTGATTGTTGCTGCTGGTGCTATTGTTAATATAGTATTTGCTGTAATAGTATTTTTCATTTTATCAATATGTTCTGGTTATAATATATCTACAACTGTTAGTGGAAAATTACCAGAAGCAGAAGAAAGTTTATCTTGTATAGAAATTGGAGATAAAATATTAAAAATTAATGATGAAAAAATAAGATTGAAATCAGATATTGCTGACGCCTTAGCTGGTTTTAAAGGCGGCAGTGTAAAAGTACTTGTAGAAAGAAATGACAAAGAACTTGAATTTGATGTAGAACCATTAGAATATTCAGAAGGAATATATATTTTAGGTGTTCAAGTTGCATTGCTAGATGCAACAGTTCCGGAGAGATTTTATTACGCTTTTTGGGAAACAATAAATTTTGTTGAATCAATGTTTGAAAGTTTAATAATGTTATTTACAGGAAATGTAAAGATAGAACAAATGACAGGTCCAATAGGAATTTCTGAGATTGTAGTAAAATCAAGTGGAGTATATGATTTTGTATATTTACTTTGTTTAATATCACTTTCACTTGGTGTAACAAATCTTTTGCCAATACCAGCATTAGATGGTGGTAGAATATTTTTACTTGTGATTGAAGGAATTCGTGGAAAAGCACTAAAAGAAGAAATAGAGTTAGGGATACAATCAGTAGGTTTTTTACTTTTAATTTTACTTTCGCTTTATGTGTCTTATAAAGATATTTTAAGAATTTTTTAAAGAAAGAGAAGGGAAAGATTATGAGATGTAGTATTTGTGGAGCAAGACTTGCAAAAGAAGGAGATATTTGTAAAAATTGTTACAAAGAATTTCAAGAAGAAGAAGAACTAAAAAAAGATACAAAAGAGCAATTAAAAATAAAAAGAAAATATTCAATTGCTTATGAAATCACAAAATATGTAGAATTAATTATACTTTGTGCCTTAGCTATGGTTGTTTGTATTTCTTCTGGAGGAGTTTGGGAATCATTAGCTGTAATTGGAATATTTGCACTAATTTTTGGTTTCTTACTATTTTTGGATAAAAGATTAGCTGTAGCAACAAAAGTTATTTTTTATGAGAAAAAAGCAGTATATACTTTTGATATGGGATTCATAAATTCTACAAAAGTTGTAAAATATGATGATATAAGTGATGTAAGATACTTCCAAACACGTAGACAAAAGAAATTTGGATTTGGAGATTTATGTATTTATACAAAAGGAGTTATTCCAGGAGCTGGATTCTTTGGTGGTTTCCAAATTAAAAATATTGAAAATGTACAAGGTAATTTAGATAAAATAGAAGAAATCCTAAGAATAACAGTAGAACAATAAATTTAAAGAGGAAAATATGCCAAAATATATAAAAGAAGTTTTCAATGATTATGAAATTAATAATAATTTAATAGAAGCAGAAATTGAGAATATAAATTTATATAAAAAAACTAATAAATTACAAGTTAAGATAGCATCTTCAAAAATAATAACTTTACAAGATATGGAAAGCTTTGAAAACTATTTGGTAAATGCTTTTAAGGTAAATAAAGCTTCTATTGATATTAATTATGGTGATTTAGAAATAGAGCAAAATATACCTGAAAATTGGGACAATATAATAAAATATATTGGAAAAAAAGAACCTTTTAGTAAAGCAATGTTAACAAATAGTAGACCAGAAATAGATGGTCAAAATATCCATGTAAAGTTATCAATGAAAGGTGCTTCTTTTTTGGTTGCCCAAAAATTTGATAAAGGTTTAGAACACCTGCTTGGAAATTTGTATAACAAACAATATACAGTTGATTTTGTTGAAGAAGTTTCAAAAGATTTCGAAAAAGAATTAATTGAAAGAAGAAATCAAGAAGAAAGAGAAGCTCTTCAAGAGCTTGAAAGACAAGCCAAAATTGAAATAGAAGAAGCTAAAGAGAGAAAAAGATTAGAACAAGAAGCTGAAAAAGAAAGAAAACGTATAGAAGATGAAAAGCTAAAAGAAACTTTAAGAGAACAAAATCCAGAGCTTGCTGCTAAAATAGAAGCTCATCAAAATAAAGATCCTGAAGTTAAGGATGAAGCATCACCTTTAATTTTAGGTAGAAGTATGATGATAAGAACTGAACTTGTAAAAATTGAAAATATTCCTATGACAGAAGATGCTGATTTAAGAGTTTGTGTTGAGGGAGAAATTTTAGAAGGTTCAATAGATTCAAGAGATATAAAAGATGAAAAAGTTATATTAATGTTTAACTTTTTTGATGGAACTAGTACTATTGCATGTAAAGCCTTTTTACCTAAAGAAAAACTAAAAGAAGTAAAAGGGAGAATATCTTCAGCAAAAGGCTTAAGAATTGAAGGGCAAGCAAGATATAGTCCATATTCAAAAGAAGTTGAAATTATGGCTAATACTATTTTAGAGTCAACTGGTTTCAAAAAAGAAAAAAGAATGGACCAAGCACCAGAAAAAAGAGTCGAGCTTCATATGCATACTCAAATGAGTCAAATGGATGCGATTACTCCATGTGCTGATTTAATAAAAAGAGCAATTTCATGGGGATGGAATTCTATTGCAATTACAGACCATGGCGTTGTTCAAAGCTTTCCAGATGCACATAAACTTTTAGGAAAAGTTGGAGATGTTATTAAAGTTATTTATGGTGTAGAAGCATATTTCTGCCCAGATAAAGATCCAGCAGTAGTTAATTCTGAAGGACAAGATATAGATACAGAATATTGTGTATTTGACTTAGAAACAACTGGTATTTCTCATATAACAGAAAAAATTACTGAAATAGGAATTATAAAAATAAAAAATGGTGAAATAATTGATACTTTTGAGACTTTTGTAAATCCAGAAAAACCAATACCACAAGAAGTTGTTGAAGTAACACATATTACTGATGATATGGTAAAAGATGCAGAAACTATAGATAAAATAATGCCTAAAGTTTTAGAATTTATGAAAGGTTCTGTTTTAGTTGCCCATAATGCCGATTTTGATATTGGTTTTATGAAATATAATTGTGAACAATTAGGATTACCATTTGAATTTACACATATAGATACACTTCGTCTTGCTAAAGCAATATTCCCAGAATTTTCTAGATATAAATTAGGATTTATTGCAGATAAATTAGGAATAAAAGTAGAAGTTGCTCACCGTGCATTAGATGACGTTAAAACGTTAGTACAAGTTTTTAATGAAATGATATTAAAAGCAAAAGATAGAGATGCAAAAACAATAGATGATTTTGATAATGTTTTCGAAACAGATTTTAGAAAACTTCCAGCATATCACATGATAATTTTAGCAAAAGATTATGTTGGTTTGAAAAATCTTTATAAATTAGTATCTTATTCACATTTAGATTATTTCTATAAAAAACCTAGAATTTTAAAATCAATGCTTAATCAATATAGAGAAGGTTTAATTATAGGAAGCGCGTGTGAAGCAGGAGAGCTTTATAGAGCAATTGTACAAGGTAAATCTGATGAAGATTTAGAAGAAATTGCAAATTATTATGATTATTTAGAAATTCAACCTTTAGCAAATAATGAATATATGATTCGTGAAGGACAAGTTGAAGGTTGGGATACTTTAAGAAAATTTAATAAAAAGATTGTTGAATTAGGGGAAAAAATAAACAAACCAGTAGTTGCTACTTGTGATGTTCACTTTATGGATCCTCAAGATGAAGTATATAGAAGAATACTTCAAGCTGGTCAAAAATATGATGATGCTGATAATCAAGCGCCATTATATTTAAGAACAACAGAAGAAATGCTTGAAGAATTTAGTTACTTAGGTGAAGAAAAAGCTTATGAAGTTGTTGTAACAAATACAAATAAAGTAGCAGATATGTGTGAAAGAATAAGACCAATTTCACCAGAAAAATGTCCGCCTCATATTCCAGGGTGTGAGGAGGATATAAAGAGAATTACTTTTGAAAAAGCCCATGAATTATATGGAGATCCACTTCCAGAATTAATTCAAACAAGACTTGATAAAGAATTGAATTCTATAATAAACAATGGATATTCCGTAATGTATATTATAGCTCAAAAATTAGTTTGGAAATCAAATGAAGATGGTTACATAGTAGGTTCAAGAGGATCTGTTGGATCGTCTTTAGTAGCATTTATGACAGGTATAACAGAGGTAAATTCTCTTCAACCACATTATAGATGTCCAAAATGTAAATATTCAGATTTTACAGATTATGGAATAGGAAATGGATTTGATCTCCCAGATAAAGATTGTCCTGTTTGCGGTGCAAAACTTGCAAAAGATGGAATGGATATACCTTTTGAAACATTCCTTGGATTTAATGGAGATAAAGAGCCTGATATTGACTTAAACTTCTCAGGTGAATATCAAGCTAAAGCCCACAAATATACAGAAGTTATATTTGGAAAAGGAACAACATTTAAAGCTGGAACAGTAGGTACTGTTGCTGATAAAACAGCTTTTGGATATGCAAAAAATTATTTTGAAGAAAGAAATATAATAAAACCAAATGCAGAAGTTGCAAGAGTATCAACTGGATGTGTTGGTGTAAAAAGAACTACAGGACAACACCCGGGAGGAATTATAGTTGTACCAAAGGGAAGAGAAATTTTTGAATTTACTCCTGTACAACACCCTGCAGATGATGCAGGTTCTGATA
The DNA here is from genome assembly GCA_964584475.1 of uncultured Lachnospiraceae bacterium. Taxonomy (GTDB): domain Bacteria; phylum Bacillota; class Clostridia; order TANB77; family CAG-508; genus Scatovivens. The sequence continues at coordinate 46,518 of CAZPAF010000006.1, forward strand.
TTGTAACAACTCACTTTGATTACCACTCAATAGACGCTAACCTTTTAAAACTTGATATTCTGGGCCATGACGATCCGACAGTTATTCGTATGCTTCAAGATTTAAGTGGAATAGCACCAACAGACATACCTTTGGATGATAAAGAGACAATGTCAATATTTAATTCAACTGATGCTCTTGGTGTTACACCAGAACAAATAGGGTCAGAAGTAGGAACATTTGGAATACCAGAATATGGTACAAAATTTGCTCGAGGGATGCTTGTGGACACACGTCCAACAACATTTGATGAGTTAATTCGTCTATCTGGTTTATCTCATGGTACTGATGTATGGCTTGGTAATGCACAGACTTTAATTGAAGAAGGGGTAGTTACACTAAAAGAAGCAATTTGTTGCCGTGACGATATCATGGTTTACTTAATGAAAAGAGGACTTCCGCCAGACAAAGCATTTAAAATTATGGAAACAGTTCGTAAAGGAAAAGCTTTAAAAGATCCTGAAAAATGGGAAGGTTTTAAAACTATTATGAAAGAATTTGATATACCAGATTGGTATGTTAAATCTTGTGAAAAAATAAAGTACATGTTTCCGAAAGCCCATGCAGCAGCATATGTTACTAATGCATTTAGAATTGCTTGGTTTAAAGTACATATGCCACTAGCATATTATGCTGCATATTTTACAATAAGAGCAAAAGCATTTGATGCTGAGTTTATGATAAATGGAAAAAGAGTTGTAGAAGAAAAAATGAAAGAGATTACAGCTCTTGGAAACAATGCGGCTCCAAAAGATAAAGATATGTATGACGATTTAGAACTTGTACATGAAATGTATGAAAGAGGATTAGAATTCTTGCCAGTAGATTTATATAAATCTCATAGTACAAAATTCTTAATTGAAGATGGTAAACTTCGCCCACCATTAAATTCAATTGCAGGACTTGGAAATGTTGCTGCTGAGAGTATTTATGCAGCTAGATGTGAAGAACCATTTGAATGTATTGAAGATATGCAAGCTCGTTCTAAAATTGGTAAATCTGTTACTGAACTTTTGGAAAAATTTGGCTGTTTAAAAGGAATGACAAAATCAAATCAATTAAGTTTATTTGTTTAATTTAATTTTATAAATAAAACATTGAAAGGAAAAAAAGATGGAATATGTTTTAAGTATAATTAATTGGAAATATGTTTTAATTTATATATTAGCCATAAATATTATTGGTTTTCTAGCAATGGGACTTGATAAATGGAAAGCTAAAAAAGATTGGTGGAGAATACCAGAAGGAACATTGATGATGATATGTCTTTTAGGTGGTGGAATAGGTACAATTGCAGGAATGTATAAATTTAGACATAAAACAAAAAAATTAAAATTTTCAGTTGGAATGCCTACAATTTTAATTTCAGAAATTGCACTTATAATATATTTATTAATAAGATTTTAAAAAACGAAACTCAAATTATATTTTATTATAATTTGAGTTTTTTCTTTTATTTTTATTCTTATTGTTGCTATTAACGAAGAATTTGCACAAAATGAACAAATATTGGTCAAATAAAATTGTTAAACTTTAAAGTATGTAAATTTGTCTTTTCTATTCTTTTGAGTTATAAAATTATATAATATTAGAAATGTTACAGATTTTATACAAATTAAGCAAAAGTATTGATTTTTAGACAAGTTGAGATATAATTTTGTTGTATAATAAAATATAGGATGTAAAATATGAAAAAATTAGTAAAATTAACATATCCACAAAAAGCAATATTACTTACTGAAAATTTTTACAAAAACACAGCAGTTAATAATATTTGTGGAACAGCAATTATAGATTCTGTTCTTGATTTTGATGCTTTAAATAAAGCAATAAACATAGTTGTTAAAGAAAATGATATTTTTAGAGTGACTTTAACAAAAAGAACAGGAGAGATAAAACAGTTCAAAACAGAATATCAAGAAACAAGTTTTGAAGTAATAGATATTAAAGATAAATCTGAAGTTTGCAAAATAGAAGATGCATTAATGAAACAAGCGTTTAATATTTTAGATTCAGATTTATATGTGTTTAAAATGTTTAGGTTTGAAAATGGTTGTGGTGGTTTTTTACTAAATGTTCATCATATTATTTCCGATGGTTGGACATTAGGATTAGTGTGCAGAAAAATCATGAAAGCATATTCAAATATAAAAAATAATAAGCTTAATGAAGAAAATGTAGAATTTTCATATTTAGACTATGCAGAAAACGAAAATGATTATATTAATAGTGAAAAATTTATAAAAGATAAAAAATACTGGGAAGAATTATTTAGTGCGGAAATTAACCCAGCTATTTTGCCGTCTGATAATTCAGAAAAATCTGCAGAATTATCATGTCTCGGAGAAAGATTATCTTTTTCAATAACAAAAGCTAAGATGAAATTAATTAATGAATACTGTACCAAAAACAAAATAACAGTATTTAATTTCCTTATGGCAATTTATTCAATTTATATTTCAAAAATTATAAATTCAACGGATTTTTCAATTGGAACTCCAATTTTAAATAGAACGAATTTTAAAGAAAAAAACATTGCAGGAATGTTTGTAAATGTTGTTCCTTTTCGTGTTCAAGTAAATCCAGAACTTGAATTTATTGAATTCGTAAAAAGTGTTTCAGAGGAGACTATTGGTTTATTAAGGCACCAAAAATATCCATATCAACTTCTTCTTGAAGAATTAAGAAAAAAAGATTCTTCAATTCCAAATTTATATAATATAGTTTTGTCATACCAAATAACTAAAGCCAATAATGAAACAGAATACAAATATTCTACAAGATGGGCTTTTAATAAGCATGCAACAGATGATATTAGTATACAATTTTTAGATTTGGATGAAGAAGGTAGTTTAACAGTTAGTTATGATTATAAGAAATTAAAATATTCAGAAGATTATATAAAAAATATGAATTCTAGAATTTTTGAAATGATAAATAAAATTTTAGAGACAGATTCCATTGTTATTAAAGACATTGAAATTATTACAAAACAAGAAAAAAATAGAATATTAAATAATTTTAATGATACAAGTTTTGAATATAATAAAAATAAAAACGTAGTAAAATCTTTTAAAGAAATGGTTCGTAAATATCCAGATAAGACAGCTATTGTTTTTGAAAATAGAAAAATGACTTATAAGGAATTAGATGAAAAATCTAATATTTTGGCAATGACTTTGAAAGAAAATGGAGCGAATCCGAAAAATATAATAGGAATATGTGTAAATCGTAGTTTAGAACTTGCAGTTGGACTGCTTGCAATTTTAAAAAATAATTGTGCATATTTACCGATAGATCCAGAATATCCAGAAGATAGAATTGAATATATGCTTTCAGATAGTAATGCACAAATTTTACTTGTTAATAAAAGAACTGAAAATATAATTAATAATTCTAAAATAAAGAAAATTGATATAGGATTAGAATCTAGCATTTATAATAGATTAAGTATAGAAGTGGAAGAAAAAATAAGTCCAGAAGATTTAATTTATTTAATATATACTTCTGGTTCAACAGGAAAACCAAAAGGTGTTATGCTAAAACATCAAAATATAACCAATTTTCTAGTTGGAACTAAAAATATAATTAACTTTAAACCAGAAAAAGTTATGGCATCAATAACAACAATTTGTTTTGATATATTTGTTTTGGAATTTTGGGGAGCATTAACATCTGGAATGACTCTTGTTTTAGCAAATGAAGCAGAACAAAATAATAGTGAGGCTTTAAATAAGATTTGTTTAGAAAATAATGCAACTATGATTCAAACAACACCATCTAGATTTAAAGCATTATTAGAAAATACAGAAAACTCAGAATTTATCAAAAAAATGACAGATATAATGGTTGGAGGTGAAGGTCTTCCTAAGGCATTAATAGAAAAGTTTGAGTTTTTAACTAAAGCAAATATTTTTAATATGTATGGACCAACAGAAACCGCTGTATGGTCAACAATAAAAAAAGTTAAATCAAAAGATATGATAACAATTGGAAAACCAATTGCAAATACAAAATGCTATATTTTAGACAAAGATAAAAAATTATTACCAACTTATACACCAGGAGAATTATATATTGGTGGCGATGGTGTTTCAAATGGATATTTAAATAGAAAAGAACTTACAGAAGAAAAATTTGTAGAATCTCCTTTTGATGAAAATAAATTAATATATAATACAAATGATTTAGCATACTTTACAAATAATGGTGAATTAGTTCATCTTGGAAGAACTGATTTCCAAGTTAAAATTCGTGGCTATAGAATTGAGCTAGAAGAAATTGAAAACAAGATTAATAAAATATCAGGCATATTAAATAATGTGGTTGTTGCTGATGAAAATCAAAAATATCTAATTTGTTACTATATCGCCAATGAAGAAATTGATACAAATAAAATTTCAGCAAAATTATTAAAAGACCTGCCAAATTATATGATACCAGCCGTATTTTTCAAAATGGATGAATTTCCACTTACTCCAAATGGAAAATTAGACAGAAAAAAACTTCCTAAAATTAAACTTGAAACTACAGATGTACAAGTTGGAAAAACTAAAACAGAGAAAATTTTATCTAAAGTAATTAGTAAAGTTTTAGAAAAAGAAGAATTAGATATAGACACACCATTCTTAGTGTTAGGACTTGATTCACTTGGAATAATAGAAGTTCAAACATTGCTTCTTCAATATAATTATAATTTAAATACTCAAGATTTTTATAAATTTACAACAATAAGAAGTTTAGCGGAAAATATTGATAGTAATATTTATACTTATAAAGAAGAGGATGCGCAAGTTCCAATAATGATGAGACATACTTTTGATGAATTAGTATCTAAAGCTGATAAAAAGACAAATGGAATAGAAAATTTAGGAAATGTATTTTTGACTGGAGCAAATGGTTTTATTGGAATTCATTTATTACATGAATTAATGAAAACAACAGATTCAAAAGTATATTGTTTGGTTCGTTCAAAGAAAGATCAAAAAGCAGAAGATAGATTAATTGAGCAATATAAATTTTATTTTAAAGAAAATATACGAAAATTATTAGGAAAGAGAATTTTTGTTGTAGAAGGAAATATTTCAAAAGAAAATATTGGATTAAATAAAGAGAATATTAATCAAATAAAAGAAGATGTAAAAACTTTAATTCACACAGCTGCAAGAGTTAAACATTATGGTGAATATGAAGTGTTTAATCAAATTAATGTTGAAGGAACAAGAAATGTTGCAAAATTTGCGTTTGAAAATGGTTTAAGATTAATTCATACATCTTCGATAAGTGTTTCAGGAAATTATTTAGTAAAACAAGATAATAGAAATGTAGAATTTTCGGAAAACAACTTATATATTGGACAAAATTATATGGACAATGTATATGTTCATAGTAAATTTGAAGCGGAAAAAATAGTTCTAGAATATATGGAAAAAGGATTAAACGCTCAAATACATAGAATAGGAATTTTATCTGGAAGATATCAAGATGGTATGTTCCAAGAAAATATTACAGAAAATGCTTTCTATACAAGAATAAAATCGATGGTTGTTTTAGGAATTGTGTCTAGAGAAATGCTTAAACAAAAAATTGAATTTACACCAGTAGATAATTGTTGTAGTGCAATTATATCTTTAGCAAAAAATATAATTGCAGACAATAGAATTTTCCACTTATACAATCATAATTTTATAGAGATAGAAGAAATAATTGATGTTTTGCGCAAATTTAATATTAATATAGAAACAGTTTCCGAAAAAGAATTTGAAGCTAGAATTATCGAAACTTCAAAAAGTGATAAGTCACAAATATTATTTGGAATTATCAATGATTTAAATAATACAAAAACATCTACTACATCAATAAATTATAATTTTAGTGTAAATATAAAATCAGAATTTACACAAAAATACTTAAAAGTACTGAAAAAAGAATGGAATAAAATTGATAAAAACTATATAAGAAAAATAGTTAATTATATGAGAGAAGTTAAATTTATATAATTAATATGGAGGAACATTTGTGAAAAATAAAAACAAAATAAATTGGAATGATACACCTAGTAATATAATATCATTTAGGTATGCATCAATTGCATTTGTAATAGTTTTAATATTAATGATTATAATACCAAAAATATTAAATTATGGTCCAGGAACAATAAATACAGAATTTGACGTGCAAATGTCACATATATCTTATAATATACAATTTTTTATTATAGGAATGGCTGTAATTGTAGGAATTGTATTATTTACCAAATTATTATTAAAAGATATTGATAAATGGTATAAAAGTTCAGCAGATAAAAGGTATAAAGATAAAGAAAAAATAAAATTAATAAGAAAAAAATGTTTAACTTTACCATACATATTTTATATTTTTGAAATTTTAACACCATCAGTTGTAACAATAATTGTATTGTCACTGACTGGAAGTCATTTTAATATAATGATTGCAAAAATAATAATTTTGCTTGCATCTTTTTCAATTTTATTAGGTGTTGTATCGTTTATATTTTCTAAGAGCTTGTATGATGAAATTTTAACAAAAACATATATAGAAGGATCAAATATTGGTTTTAGAGTTAGCTTAAGAAAAAGAATGTTTATACTGGTATTACCAATATGTTTAGCTTCAATAATTCTTACAGCATTAGTAGGATATTCAGGAAGTGTTATTGAAAAAGAAGAGGTTTTGTACACAGCTTATAATCAAATAATTGAAGAATATTTTGATAGAGAAAAGGTTTATACTAAAGATGAAATAATAAACATAGCTAAAAATATTAATCTATATGACAGTGAAGATACGGTTTTTCTTATTTCAAAAGATAAAAACGTTGATATTATAAACGGAAAAGAAATAAGTAATTTTGTTGTTGAATATGTATTCCAAATTTCAGAACAAAATGGTGGAAGATTATATGATAGTTATGGTGTAGATAATCAAGGTGTATCAATAAAATTAAAGACTATGGAATACGGAAATGTCTATTTAGGAATATTATATAATATTTATTCTCGTACAACTTTAGTATACCTTGTAGTAACTGCAATTGTTTTAGCTATTGTAAGTTGTATTATAATAGGCATTTTTGGAACTTCAATATCAAAAAGTTTAAGACAAATTCACGAAGGATTTAAAAACATTTCAAATAATTCTAAAAAAGAAACATTTCTACCAGTAGTTTCAAATGATGAAATTGGTGATTTAGTAATTGCGTTTAATGATATTCAAAAATTAAATAATGAGCATATCGAAGATATTCATAATAAACAAAATATGTTAATAGAAAGAGAACGTTTGGCGTCTTTAGGACAAATGGTTGGAGGAATTGCGCACAGTTTAAAAACACCAATATTCTCTATTTCGGGAGGAGTTACAGAACTTACAGACTTAGTAAAAGAATTTGATGATTCAATAGGAAATCCAACTGTAAATAATCAAGATATGCATGATATTGCAAAAGATATGTATACATGGCTTCAAAAAATAAGAAATCAAATTTCATATATGTCTGAAGTTATAACAACTGTAAAAGGACAAGCAGTAAGTCTTTCGGGAGATGATACAGTAGAATTTACAATAAATGAATTGTTCAAGCATACACAAATATTAATGAAACATGAACTTCAAAGTGCTTTAGTTACTTTAAATGTAACAAATAAAGTTGATGATAATACTATTTTAAAAGGTAATATAAATAGTTTAGTACAAGTTTTAAATAATTTAATTTCAAATGCTATTCAAGCGTATAAAAAAGAACCAAATAAATCAATCGATTTATTGGCAGAAATAAAAAATAATGATATACTAATTAAGGTAAAAGATTATGGACCAGGAATACCAGAAAATATTAAAGATAAATTATTTAAAGAAATGATTACAACAAAAGGAAAAGAAGGAACTGGAATTGGAATTTTTATGTCATATTCTATGATAAAAGCTAAATTTAATGGGGATATAAAATTTGAATCTTCAGAAAATGGAACTGAGTTTATAATTTATTTGCCAATTAAATAGAAGCAGAATAAACGGAGGGCAAAATATGAGACTTTCTGAACAAAAAAGAGAACTTGAAAATCAAAATGTTGAAAATGAAAATAATAAAAAATATAAAATTATTGCAGTAGATGACGAAATTGGAATAATAGATTCTTTAACTGTATTTTTAAAACATTCAGGATATACATTAGTTGGATGCACAAATCCATATGAAGCAATAGAAAAAGTAAAAAGTGAACATTTTGATTTAATGCTATTAGACTTTATGATGGATCCAATTCATGGAGATACAGTAGTTGAAGAAATTAGAAAGTTTAATAAAGAATTATATATTATTTTATTAACTGGGCATAGATCTTTAGTACCACCACTAGAGACAATAAAAAAATTGTCAATTCAAGCATATTGTGAAAAAGAAGATAAATTTGATCAATTACTTTTATTAATTGAATCAGCATTTAAATCTATAGAACAAATGCAAACTATAAAAGAAATGAATGGGGAATTAAAAGAACAAAAAGAACTTGTTGAAAAAGCATATTTAGAAACAATACAAATGCTTAGATATACAGTTGAAGCTAAAGATTCATATACAAGAGGACATTCAGATAGAGTTTCTGCATATTCAGTATTAATTGGAGAAGAATTAGGTTTATATGATAAAGATATAAGAGTTTTGAAAATAGGTGGCTTATTTCACGATATAGGTAAAATTGGAATTTCAGATACAATTTTATTAAAGCCAGGGAAATTAACAGATGAAGAATATAATGAACTTAAAAGACATCCTGCTATAGGAAAACAAATTGTAGCAAATTCAACTATTTTTAGAGATTTAATCCCAATAATTTATTCTCATCATGAAAGATATGATGGAACTGGATATCCACAAAAATTAAAAGGTGATGAAATATCTTTCTTAGCTAGAATAGTATCTGTTGCAGATGCTTTTGATGCAATGACATCGAAACGTTCATATAGAGATAAATTAGAACTTGATTATGTAAAAGATCAAATTAGACAATGTTCTGGAACTCAATTTGATCCAGAAGTCGCTAATGTTTTTTTAGACATTTTAGATAATAAATATGAGAAAATAGAAGAAATAATGGATAAATATCCAAGCTAAAATTATAACAAATAAATTAATTAAAATAAGTGTATAAAAATACACTTATTTTTTTTATGTTTTACCCAAATTTTCTTGCTGAAAAAAAGTCTATATGATATAATCTACAATACAATGTGGGAAATTATGTCATATAGGATGTAGAAATGGAGAAAATGTATGCTTGAAAAATTAATTTTTTGCCTGTTAGCATGTTCATTGTTTATAATAATATTTTTTAAGATAATAAGAAGAAATGACGCAAATTATATGATTCTACTAGTATTGCAAGCAATAGGAATTGCAGCAGCATTCGTAGAAATAAATTTACAAATTGGAGAAAATGCATTTTGGTGGACAATTAGATATCTATTCTCAATAATAATTCCGCTTGCAATAATATTTATGGAATGGAAAGGATTCAACTTTTCAGAATTATTAAGTGTTGCAGCAGCAAAATTTTTTATGATGATAGGAGATACTAAAACCGCAAAAGCAATTTTAGTAAAATTAGTTACTAAATATCCAGAAAGTTATCTAGGTCATAAGCTATTAGCAGAATGTTATGAAAAAGAAGGCGGAATGAGACGTGCAATTGATGAATATGTAACTGCAGTAGATATAAATAAGAAAGATTACAAATCATATTTTAAAATAGCAGATTTGTTAAGAGATTTAGGGAAAAAAGATGAAGCAATTCAAATGCTTGATCATTTAGTAAAAACAAAACCAGATTGCTACGAAGCATCTTGTTTATTAGGGGAGCTTCTTTGTGAGCAAGAAAGATTTAAAGAAGCAGCAAATGTTTATAATGCAGCATTAAAGTATAATCCAGGAGATTTTGATTTATATTATAATTTAGGAATAGTATATACTAGACTAAGTGATTTTCAAATGGCAAAAGAAATGTATGAAAAAGCAGCTGCAATTAATCATAAAATGTATGGAGCAAACTACAACTTAGGTTTAATTGCATTTATACAAAGAGATTTCGATACAGCTGAAAAATTCTTTGAAAATAGTTTATATGGTGATTTAGAAGCGATGTCTTATTATCAACTAGCGAAAATATATGTTCACAAGGGAGATAAAGATAAAGCTATAAATTTCTTAAATAAAGCAATTGAATTAGATCCAAGTCTTTTAAAAGTGGCCGAAAAAGAAAAAACTTTTGAAAAGATTAAAGAATATATAACAGTGTCTGTTAAGATGGATGAACAAGAAATATCTGATGAAGATATTGAAGAAGAAAAAGAAGAAAAACGAAGCGAAGTTTTAATAGCACAAGAAAATGAAGCAAGAAAATACTTAGAAGAAACTTTAAAATTAATTGATGAAATGAGTGAATCTGCTTCAAAACAAAGAATAGATGAAAAATTGAATTATATTTTTAATAAAGAGAAAGATAAAAAAGAACAAGAAAAAATAGAACAAAAAGAATTAGATAAAGAAAAAACAAAAGAAAAAAGACAAAAAGAATTGGGAACAAACTAATTTTGTAATTAAGGTACTTAAGTTAAAATTATAAATTAAAGAGAGGAAATGGTGATTGATATGGAAAAATCAATAACAGTTGTTGGTGGAGATTTACGTATAGTAAAACTTATCGAAATGCTAGATAATGATGGGTATAAAGTTTATACTTATGGTCTAGAAAATTCTGAAGAAGTATTAAATATGGAAAGAGTTGAACTTTGTCCAACTTTAGAAGAAGCAGTTTCAGCATCTAAAGTTGTAGTTGGACCTATTCCACTTTCAAGTGATAGAAAAAGACTTTCAATGCCTTTTGGTAGAAATAGTGTTGAACTTGGAGAATTTGTAAAAGCATTAAAAGGAAAATATTTAATTGCAGGAAATATAGGAATAAAAGAAGAATTAGATGCTAATGAAATTCAATTTACAGATCTTTTAAAAAGAGAAGAATTTTCTGTACTAAATACTATTGCTACAGCAGAAGGAACTATTCAAATTGCAATGGAAGAAACACAAAGAACAGTTCATGGTTCAAATGTTTTAGTAATGGGATTTGGTAGAATTGGAAAAGTTCTAGCTAAAATGTTAGATGGAATTGGTGCAAAAGTTTATTGTGAAGCAAGAAAAAATGAAGATATATCTTGGATAAAAGCATATGGATATAACCCAATTCATTTAAATGATTTAAATGATAATTTAAATAAATTTGATATTATCATTAATACAATACCATTCCAAATTTTAGATGAAGAAAGATTAAATTTAGTAAAAAAAGAATCAATAATTATAGATTTAGCATCAAATCCAGGTGGAGTTGATAGAAGAGCAGCAAGAGAAAAGAACTTAAAAGTAATTTGGGCTTTATCATTACCTGCTAAAGTTGCTCCGCTTACTTCTGCTGAATTTATAAAAGAAACTATATATCATGTATTAAAAGAATTATAGAAATTATAGGAATTATAGAAAGTCTAATTTCTATAATCCTTGAATATAATCATAAAATAAAAACATAAAGAAAAGACGGAGGATAAAATGACTGTATTACAGGCTTTAATATTAGGAATTATTCAAGGACTTACAGAGTTATTGCCGGTTTCTAGTTCGGCACACTTAAATGTTATTCCATGGATATTAAATTGGACTGAAAATCCACAGTTTGTAGAAGAATTTGGAGGCTCATTTGATGTTGCACTTCATTTTGGTACATTAATAGCAATAGGATTATTTTTTATAAAAGATTGGATAAAATTAATTAAAGCTGGATTCAATAAAGTAGTAAAAAAAGAAGATTCTGTTGAAGGAAGAATGTTCTGGTATTTGGTTATAGCAACAATACCTGCTGGAATATTAGCATTAGTTTTAGATAAAGTTTCAGAAATGATAATAAATGGAAACTTTAAATTAGAAATGGGATTAATAGCAATTGCTCTTATAGTTATGGGAATAATACTTGCAATTGTTGATAAAAAAGCAGAAAATAAACACAAATATGAAGATATAACATTAAAACAATCTTTACTAGTTGGAATTTCTCAAGCTATAGCAGCTGCATTCCCAGGAGTTTCACGTTCGGGGATTACAATGACAGTTGCAAGAAGTTTAAAAATAGATAGAGAAAGTGCAGCGAGATTTTCATTTCTTTTATCAACACCAATTATTGCAGCAGCTGTTTTAGTAGATATTACAGAATTTGCTTTAACATCATTTGCATTTTGGACTGGAGTAATATCAAGTTTTATTGTTGGATTAATAGTTGTAAAATTTTTAATGGATTACTTGAAAAAAGGAAGTTTCAAGATATTTGCAATATACAGAGTAATACTTGGAATTATAATATTAGGTTTAATATTTGTTAGATAAAATAGGAGGAAAAAGATATGGCTGGCGGAAAACATACTTTACACTCATATAATGATACATATGAAGATTATGAAGACGAAGAAATGTCTAAAAGAAAATTAATAATTATAGCAGTAATTGCAGTAATAATTATAGCGATTGTTGGGGGAATAATTTTATTTAAAAATTATAGAGAAAATCCAGTGGATGAAAATATAGTAGATAATCAGACTGCAGAGCAAATGATTTCAGTATATCAAGGATATGATGTACTTGGAAAAATAGTAATAGATGAATATAAAATTGAACAATATATTTTAGATTCAAAAGAAGATAAAGCTTTAGAGTGTGGAGTTACTAAATTATATGGTGGAACACTAAATAATTATGGTAACTTCTGTATAGCAGGACACAACAAAGCTGGAGTATTTGAAAAACTAGCAGAAATGGAAGTTGGAGATACTTTCAAAATAATAGAACCTAATTTAACAGAAACAAAATATCAAATAACAGAAATATATTCTTCAGAAGCTGACAATTTAAAATGTTTATTGCAAGATGATAATAAAATAGAAATAACATTAGTAACTTGTGAAAATGCATCAACAACAAGACTAATTGTAAAAGCAGAAGAAGTGTAAAAATAAATTCAAAAGAAAATGTAAAAAGGGATGGGTGAAATATGAAGAAAATAATATCTCAAATTTCATTAATATTATTAATAATGATTATCGGTATAGCATCTACATTTGCTCCAGAAGTTTATGCAGCAGATGCAACAATAACTGTATCAAGTTCAAGCATAAAAGAAGGAGATTCATTTACAGTAACAGTAAATATACCAAGTAACGCTGTAGGATATCAAGGAAAAATAAAAGTATATTATAAAAATGGTGGAACAGTAGATTACAGCGAAAAACTTATAAAATTAACCGGAATGGATGGTGGGGATTTTTCTCATCCTGGAAATATGTCTGCAACATTTACTGCCAAGGCAACAGGTGAAGTAACAATAAGTGTAGAAGAATGTGTTATAAGTGATAAAGATTATAATGCATTACCAAATCCAGCGGCAAAAACAATTACAATAGCTGAAAAAACAACTACTCCTACGACGCCAAGTACTCCTTCAACAGGTGACTCTAACACAGGAAATAGTAGTGGAAGTGATACTTCATCAGGAAGTTCAAATAATGGGAGTGCTTCTAGTGGAAATACTGGAACTACAAATACAACACCTAAATTTACAGATGTAAATGAATCTGTATACACAACAACAAGATGTAATTTAAGGGAGAGTTATTCAACAACTAGTAATAAAGTAGCTACTGTTGATGCTGAGACAAAATTAACAAGAAAAGGTGTTGGAGATAACGGTTGGTCTAAATGTGAATATAATGGTAAAACTGTTTATGTATCAACTCAATATTTAACAACAACAGCACCTGAAACAGATAATGATGAAAATGAAACAGAGGAAGTAAAATTTAAAGATACAAAAGAAAACTTATATGCAAAACAAAGTTGTAATTTAAGAGCTAGCTGGAGTACAGATAGTGAAAAAGTTGGATATCTAACAAAAGGTCAAGCAGTTGAAAGAACTGGTTATGCAGATAATGGTTGGTCTAGAATTTTATATAATGGAAAAACAGTATATGTAGCGTCTAGATTATTGTCAGTTGAAAAACCAGAAGATGATGAAGAAAAAGTAGAAAATACAGTAAAAAATGAAGTAGTAAACGAAACAGTAATAGATAGTACAATAATAAATGAAGAAGTAGAAAAATTAACAGAAGAAGAAATGTTAAACATTATAAAAGAAGAAGTTGGGGTATTACCAGAAGTTGGAACAAATGTTGCTAATGTGGCTTATGTTATAGTAACTATGATGGTACTTTGTGGTTTGGCTTGTGGAATTATATATATCAAAAAAATTAAATAGGAGGATTGTTAGTTTCTAACAAATAGTAAAATGGCTGAAATAATTGATGGAAAAGAACTTGCTAAAAAAGTAAGAAAAGAATTAAAAGTAGAAGTAGACAAATTAAAAGAAAAAGGAATTATTCCAAAACTTGCAGTAATAATGGTTGGAAATGATCCTGGTTCTACAGTTTATGTTAGAAATAAATCAAAAGCATGTGAAAAAGTTGGAATTGAATTTGAAGAATTTTTATTTGAAGAAACAATTTCAGAAGAAATGCTTTTAGAAACAATAGAAAAATTAAATCAAGATGATAAAGTTCATGGAATATTATTACAATGTCCAGTACCAAAACATATTGATGTAAATAAAGCATTTAGATCTATTTCTCCAAATAAAGATGTTGACGGATTTAATCCAATCAATGTTGGAAATTTAACAATTGGAGAAGATGCATTTATTTCATGTACACCTTATGGAGTTGTTAAAATGCTTGAAGAATATAATATTGAAACAGAAGGAAAAAATGCAGTTATTTTAGGAAGAAGCAATATTGTTGGAAAACCAATGATTCAATGTATGCTTAATAAAAACTCAACTGTAACAGTATGTCATTCTAGAACAAAAGATATAGGTGAAGTAATAAAAAGAGCTGACATTGTTATAGCAGCAATAGGAAAACCAAAATTTGTAAAAGCAGAAATGGTAAAAGATGGGGCTGTTGTTATAGATGTTGGTATAAATAGATTAGATGATGGTTCGATTTGTGGAGATGTTGATTATGATGCAATGTTTGATAAAGTGAGTCATATTACTCCAGTGCCAGGTGGAGTTGGACCAATGACAATAGCAATGCTTTTAAATAATGTCGTAAAAGCTGCAAAATTAAAATTAAATTAATAAAAATAAAGGGGCATAGAAAGATTCTATGCTCTTTTTTTATTTTGGAGGTAAAATATATTGATTAAAATTTATGATATTTGGTTTTCAAATTTAGATATAAGTAATAAATTGAAATTAAAATTATTAGAAAAATTTGAGAATACAGAAGAAATATGGAAATTAAAAGAAGTTGAATTAGAAGGAATTGGTGTTAGTCAAAAAAGTACTTTAAAAATATTAGATGTAAAATTTAGGCTAAGTCTAGATAAATATGCAAAATTTATGGAAAGAAATAAAATAGAATTAATATTATGTAATGATAAAAGATATCCTTCAAGTTTAAGTGAAATTGACGATAAGCCTGCTTGCTTATATGTAAGAGGAATAGTAGAAAATTTATATGATGACTGTATAGCAATTGTAGGATCAAGGGATGCAACTGAATATGGAAAAAGCATTGCAAGAAAATTTGCTAAAGAAATTGCTGATAGAAATGTAAATGTTGTTAGTGGTTTGGCAAGAGGAATAGATAAATATGCACATTTAGGTGCTTTGGAAAGTAAAATTGGAAAAACTATTGCAGTATTAGGTACAGGAGTTTTAGATGAAGATATTTATCCACTTCAAAATAAGAGAGTTTTTGAAAGAATTTTAGAATTAGATGGTACTATAATTTCAGAATTTAAACTTGGGACTAAACCAGAGAAATATAATTTTCCATATAGAAATAGAATAATAAGTGGGCTATCTAAAAAAGTTTTAGTTGTAGAATCAAGTGAAAAAAGTGGTAGTTTAATAACCGCAAATTATGCTCTTGAGCAAGGAAAAGATGTTTTTGCAGTACCACGGAAATATAACAAATGATAAGTCACTTGGCACTAATAAATTAATTTTCGAAGGTGCCAATATTGCAAGGAATGTAGAAGATATTTTTTTGCTTTGAAATTAAGAAAAAAATAATAAAAAAAGCTTTAATTTTTTGCTAAATTGTAATATAATATTTTTGTTAAAATAGTTGAAAATTATGCTTTTTAAAATAAATTTATTAAACTAAGGAGGATTTATGAGTAAAGATAATAATGAAACAAGAAGAGTAAGAATATCAAGCTCACAAAAACAAGGAAAAAGTAAATCAAAAAACTCAAAATCAAAAAAAGTAAAATTTAAAGATAAACATCCAAAAGCAGCAAAAGCAATAAGAATATCAATATTAGTTTTCTTATTGGTAGCTATTATTGGTTCGGGAATTTTAGTAGGTGCTTTTGTTGGTATTTTTGGAGAGGAATTAAAAATAGAAGAATCACTACTTAAAGTTGGAGCTGAGAACTCAACTGTATATGATGCAGATGGAAATTTAATTGCAACTTTAGCAGGAGATGCTAAAAGAAAGAGCATAACTCTAGGTGAAATGTCTGAATATTTACCAAAAGCTTATGTTGCTATAGAAGACGAAAGATTCTATGAACATGGTGGTATAGATATTAGTAGAACAGCTTATGCTACTATAACATATATATTAAATGGTGGTAGTTCAAGTTTTGGTGGTAGTACAATAACTCAACAGGTTATAAAAAATATAACTCAAGATAAAGAAAGATCATCTTTAGCTGGTGTTATGAGAAAAGTAAAAGAAATATCAAAAGCTATTCAAGTAGAACAATATTTATCTAAAGACCAAATATTAGAATTATATCTAAACTTAATATTTATTGGTGGTGAAGATATAAATGGTGTTGAACTTGGATCAATCTATTATTTTAACAAATCAGCAAAAGATTTAAGTATAGCTGAATGTGCATATATGGCTGGTATAAATCATTCACCAAATGCATATAAACCATTTAAAGATTATACAAACGAAGAAGATGGTGAAACTAAAAAAGCTGAAATGACAGAAAAAATAAAGAAAAGAACAAAAACTGTTTTAGGGAAAATGTTAGAAGTAGGATATATAACTGAAGAACAATATAAAACAGCTATTGAAGACGTTGACAAAGGGTTGAATTTTGAAAAAGGTGAAAGTGCAGAAGCTACTGTAGATGTATCTTATCACACAGCAGCCGCAATCGAACAACTTTTAGATAGAATTATTGCTGAAGGAAATGAAGATATGGATAGAGATGCTGCTGAATTACTTTTATATAGCAGTGGTCTAAAAATATATACAACACAAAAAACAGATATTCAAACAATATTAGAAGAAAAAATTACAGATCCAAAATTTATAACATCAACTAAATATATGGAAACTGTAAGAGATGAAAATGGAAATGCAATAAAAGATGAAAAAGGAAATACTAAAAAAGAAGAAAAAACACAATATTCTACTCCAACAATGGTTATAATGAACCAAGAAACTGGAGAAGTAGTCGCAGCAGCAACTGCTACAGGAGATAAAGAAACAAGAACAGCAAAAACAAAACTTGGATATTTCAATTATCCAGTTGAATTACAAAAACAAACAGGTTCTTCAATGAAACCGTTATCAGTAATAGTACCGGGATTAAGTTCTGGAACAATTACTGGAGCAACAGTTTATATAGATCAACCTACGACTTGGGGAACTGGTGAAAATGCGTATTCTCCTAAAAACTATGAAGTAGGATATTCTAGATTTTTTGTAAATATGCGTCAAGCCATAGAAGTTTCTGCAAATATTCCTCACGTAAAAGCATTATCAAATATAGGAACAGAAGTATCAGTTGATTTCTGCGAAAGTATAGGAATGCCAAGATTTGAGGCAGAAGGATTAAGTTTGGCATTAGGTGGATTAAATAGCGGTGTTTCACCAACGCAAATGGCAGCAGGATATGCTTCTATTGCAAATGGTGGTACTTATAGAACACCAATCTTCTATACAAAAGTAACAGATAGTCAAGGTAATGTTTTATATGAACCAGAAAAAACAGAAAATAGAGTTATGACAGAACAAGTAGCATATATAACATCTGATATTTTAAAGCAACCAGTAATAAGTGGTACAGCTACTTATTGTAAAATTGCAGGAATGGATGTTGCTGCAAAAACAGGTACAACAAATGGTGATTTAGATAGATGGCTTTGTGGATTTACCCCATATTATACAGCAGCATGTTGGTATGGATATCCAGTTGGAAAACAAGTTAAATTTACTGGAAACAATCCAGCGGGTCAAATATGGGATAATGTAATGACTGCAATTCATGAAGAATTAGAAAATAAAACATTTATAGAGCCAGAAGGAATTATAAGAAAAACAGTTTGTAAAGTTTCTGGAAAACTTGCTACAGCAGCATGTGGAGCAAATGTATATGCCGAAGTATTTACAGAAGAATTAGTACCTACAACAGCTTGTGAAGGACACGGACAAATAAGAGTATGTAATGATTCTAAACAAATGGCAACAAGCCAATGTCCAAATGTTTTAGATACAATGGGATATATACCAGAAAAAGAAAGAGGAGCGGTTTGGGTAACAGAAAATGCATTAACAACAGATATTACAGGTAGTTGTCCGCTACACCCAGAAGCAGCAGCTCCAGCACCAGCACCAGAGACAGATAAAACAGAAGACAAAAAAGAAGAAGATAAAAAAACATCTAGTGAAACTCAAAACCCAAGTACAGATACACAGAAACCAAATACAGACAAACCAAGCACTGAAACACCAACAACACCAAGTACTCCGGAAACGCCAAGTACACCAACAACGCCAAGTACTCCGGAAACACCAAGTACTCCGGAAACGCCAAGTACTCCAGAAACACCAACAACACCAAGTACTGAAACACCAACAACACCAAGTACTCCGGAAACACCAAGTACAACTAGCGTTGAATAATAAATAGATTATATAAAATACAGGGAGCGGATTAAAAGTCCGCTCAACCTGTTATTTAAGAATGAATATAATTGCAAAAATAGATTTGCAAAAAATAAAAAAGAAAAGGAGATAAACATGAGTATAAAAATTTTTAATACACTTACGAGAAAAAAAGAAGACTTTAAACCTTTAGATGAAAAAGAGATCAGAATGTATTCATGTGGTCCTACAGTATATTATTTTGCTCATATAGGAAACTTAAGAGCATATTTATTTATGGATAATTTAAGAAGAGTTTTAAAATATAATGGTTATAATTTAAAACACGTTATGAATATTACAGATGTTGGTCATTTAGTATCTGATGCCGATGAAGGTGAAGATAAAATGATGAAAGCTGCTAGAAGAGAAAACAAAAATCCATATGAAATTGCAGAATTTTATATGAATGCTTTTTTATCGGATATAGATAAATTAAATATAGACAGACCAGAAATTATTGCTAGAGCTACAGAACATATTGATGTTATGGAAGAATATGTTAAGAAAATTATAGAAAATGGATTTTCTTATCAAACAGAAGATACTGTATATTTTGATACTTCAAAACTTGATAAATATGGAGTATTATCAAATAGAAAAGTAGAAGACCAAAAAGCAGGAGCAAGAGTAGAATTTGACCAATCAAAGAAAAATATTTCTGATTTTGCGATTTGGATTAAAGCACCAGAAAATCATATTATGAAATGGGATACATTTTTTGGAAAAGCATATCCCGGATGGCATCTAGAATGTTCTGCTATGGGATATAAATATTTAGGAGAACAATTTGATATTCATACAGGTGGAGTTGATCATATTCCAATTCACCATGAAAATGAGATTGCTCAAAGTAAAGGATTTTCAGGAAAAATTCCAGCAAATTACTGGATGCATGTTGAATTTTTACAAATTAATGGTGGAAAAATGTCTAAAAGTCTAAATAATTTATATACAATAAAAGATTTAGAGGAAAAAGGATATGAACCATTAGTTTATAGAATGTTTAATTTTACATCAAACTATAGAGCACAAATCAATTTTACTTTTGAAGCAATGGATGCAGCTAAAGTTGCATTAAATAGATTAAGAGAAGGATATTTAAAACATTCAGAAGGTATGGATGATGTCGAAGATTCTGTTATTAAAGAATATGAAGAAAAATTCTTAGAAGCAATCAATGATGATTTAAATATGCCAGTTGCTATGAGCGTTGTTTGGGATGTTGTAAAAAATCCAGCAAAATCTAAAAAATTACAAAATCTATTATTAAAATTTGATGAGGTTTTAGGTTTAGATTTGAAAAGTTATAAAAAAGAAGAAAATGTATTACCAAAAGAAATTCAAAATTTAGTAAAAGAAAGAAATGAAGCAAGAACAAATAAAAATTGGGCCGAATCAGATAGAATTAGAGATATTTTAATAGAAAAAGGTTATACAGTAAAAGATAGTAAAGAAGGAACAATTGTAGAAAAACAATAGATAAATTTATTTTGGAGGATTTAAGTTTGAGACTATTAGAAGAAAAAGATAAACAAGAATATAAGAAGTTTTTAGAATCACACGATAGATGTAATTTCCAACAATCTCTTGAATGGGGAAATATAAAAAGTAGTTGGAAGAAAGAAGTTATTTTATCAGAGGATAAAGATGGAAAAATAAAAGGAAGTCTATGTGTATGGATTAGAAAATTTCCTATATTTGGAAATATGATGTATTCTGCAAGAGGTCCTGTATGTGATCTTTATGATGAAGAAGTAATTAAAGACTTAAGAGAAGGTGCAGATCTTTTAGCAAAAAAATATAAAGCATTTGTTTTAAGAGTAGAACCTGATATTTTAAAATCTGATGAAGAATTTAGAAAAATAATTACTAAAAATGGTTTTAAAATTAAAGATGACAGTAAAGATTTTAAAGACGAAATTCAACCAAGATTTGTTTTTAGATTAAATTTAAAAGGAAAAACAGAAGAAGAAATTTTTGCAGAATTTCATCAAAAGACAAGATATAATGTTCGTCTAGCAACTAAAAAAGGAGTTGTTATAAAAGAAGGAACAAGAGAAGATTTAAAAGAATTTCATAAAATTATGATAGAAACAGGAGAAAGAGATAATTTTATTATTAGATCTTTAGAATACTTTGAAAAAATGTATGATGAAATGGCTCCAAATCATATGAAACTATTGATGGCTTATCATGAGGATAAACCTATTTCAGGAATAATACCAATAATGTATGGAAATAAAGTGTGGTATTTATATGGAGCAAGCAGTAATAGTCATAGAAATTTAATGCCAAACTATTTACTTCAATGGACTATGATTCAAGAAGCAATTAAAATGGGAGCTGATATGTATGACTTTAGAGGAGTATCTGGGGTTGTAGATGAATCACATCCTCAATATGGACTTTATAGATTCAAAAAAGGATTTAATGCAGAATTTACAGAATTTATTGGAGAAATTTATATGCCATATAAACCTTTAGTATATAAATTGTATAAATTCTCAGAAAAAGCATTTAGAACTTTAAGAACATTAAAAAAGAAGTTGCTTACAAAAAAATAGTTTAATGTTAATTTAATATAATATAGGTTATAATAAATAAAAAATGAAGGATAAAATATGAAAGTATTAGAAATAAGCAAAGATAATTTAAGACATAATATAAAATTAATAAAAAATAAAGTAGAAAAAGAATCACCAGATGTTAAAATTTATGCTGTTGTTAAAGCAAATGGAGTAGGACTTGGATTAATAGAATATACAAAATTTTTAATAGAAAATGGAATAAATTCTATTGCTGTAGCAAGATTTGAAGAAGCTATGAATCTAAGACAAGCAGAAATAAAAGAAGAAATATTGATGCTAACTCCAAGTATAGATAAAAAGGAATTGAAATTATTAATTCAAAGTGATATAACATTAACAATTGGTTCTATTGAAGAAATAAAAATTTTAAAAGAAGTAATTGAAAATATAAAAGATGAAAATAACAAAAAAACAGAATTTAAAAAAGTGAAAATTCATATAAAAATAGATACTGGATTTGGAAGATATGGATTTTTATATTCTGATTTGGTGTCAATATTAAGTGCATTTAAAAGTGTTGATGAGAATATTGAAATAGAAGGATTGTATACTCATTTTTCTGAGACTAAAGATGAAAAATGGACAAACATTCAATATAATAGATTTGTTGAAGTTATTGAGTTTTTGAAAAAGAATGGATATACACCTGAATATTTACATTGCTGTGCTTCATCTGCATTTATGAAATATCCAAAAATGAGATTAAATGCTGTAAGATTAGGATCTGTTTTTCAAGGAAGAACTTTGATGAAAAATACAGGTTTAATAAAAATAGGGAAATTTAAAACATCTATTATAGAAATAAAAACACTACCACAAGGATATAATATAAGTTATGGTAAAACTTATAAAACCAAAAGAGAAACAAAGGTTGCTATAATCCCAGTTGGATATATGGATGGATTAAATCAAGGTAATAAAAGAGATAATTTTAAATTTTCAAATAATATAATTGCTATATTAATGGAAATAAAAAAAATATTTAAAGACAATAGATTAGAAGCCAGAATAAATGGAAAAACTTATAAGATAATTGGAAGATTAGGAATGTATCATGCTGTTGTAGATATAACAGATTCAGAAGATATTAAGATTGATGATATTGTAAGTTTAGATATAACACCATTACAAACAAATGATGAAATCAGAAGGGAGTATGTATAGTGGAAGAAAAAAAGATAGAACAAAAGGTAGAAAAAATAGGTTTTTTTAAAAGATTAAAAAAAGCTATTTTTGAATTAGAAGATTATGGTTTTTTCTTAGGAGAAAAGCTTACAGTTGCATTTAAATATTTTTTCACATTAATGTTTTTAGTTTCTGTAATTTTTTCATTTGTAGTTACTTATAAAAGTTCAAATGTAATAAATAGGGGTTACAATTATCTTACAAACGAAATGCCTGAATTTGAATATAAAGATGGTGAGTTGAATTTTAAAGAAATAACTAAAGCATATGATCATGACTATGGATTTTCTTTTATAGCAGATACAACAGAAAATGTTCCAAATGAAAAAATAAAAGAATATAAAGATGAAATATATAAAGCTGGAGATTATGGTATTTTATTATTAAAAAATGAATTAATAATGATAGCATCAGGAACAGAAGATACAATTAATTATTCTGAATATTTACTAAGTGCAGGACTTAATCCAGAAGAAGTAAATGCAGGCCAAAAACAAGATTTAGTTAATTTTGTAAATCAACTTGGAATTCCAAATGTACTTATATCAATGTTTATAATCTTAACAATTGCATTTTATATTTCTAATATAATTATTGTACTAAGTGATGTATGTGTTGTAGCTATTTTTGGTTGGTTTGCAGCAAGAATTTGTGGTGTAGGATTTAAAATGAATCCTATGATTGCATTATCAATTTATGGTTTATCATTATCTATAATTTTAGACTTAATATTTGATTCTATATATATAATGACAGGATTTACGGTACAATATTTTGAAATAATATATTTACTAATTGCTTACGTATATATAATAGCAGCAATATTTATGATAAAATATGATTTAATAAAGCATACTGAAGAGTTAAAGAAAATCATAGAAGTTCAAAAGCAAGTACAAAAAGAACTAGAACAAGAAAAACTAGAAGATATAAATAAAAATGATGAACTAGAAGAAAATAAAGATAATAATGATGAAAATCAAAATGAAAAAGAAGAAGAAAAACCAGAAGAAAACAGAGATCCTGATGGTTCAGAAATATAATAAAAAGGAATGTTTAATATGAAAGATAATCAAAAACAAAAAGACAATAAGCCTAAAAAAACAAAAAAAACTGAAACAATTAAAACAATTGTATTAACAGCAATTTTAATAGCATGTTTAATTAGCTCAATTTTTATTTTCTACTTAACAAATAAAGAAAATGAAGAAAAAGAAATTGCTTATACAGAATTAATAAGTGCAATTAACGAAGGTGAAGTAGAAAAAATTGAAATGACTACTGGAAGTGCTACAATAAAAGTTGTTATGCATGGTGAAGGTGAAGAAGAGGATAGAGAAAAAATAGTACTAGTACCAAGTATTCAAGCCTTTATGGAACTTGTTCAAGATAAAGTAGATAAAGAAGGTAAAAAAATTGATTTAAAACAAGTACCAGTAAATCCTGTTTTAAGAATATCTGATACATTATTTTCTTTATTACCAACAATTTTGCTAATTGTTTTAATGGTAATGATTTTTAAAATGCAAGGCTTTGGCGGAGATAGTGGGAAAGTTTATGGTGGAGAAGATGGAAGTAAATCACCAGATGTTAGATTTGATGATATTGCAGGACTAGATGAAGAAAAAGGTGAATTAATAGAAATTGTAGACTTCTTAAAGAAACCACAAGCTTATCAAGAAATGGGAGCAAAAATTCCAAAAGGAATTCTATTATATGGAAAACCAGGAACGGGAAAAACTTTAATTGCAAGAGCTATAGCAGGAGAAGCTGGAGTACCATTTATCTCTATGAGTGGTTCTGAATTTATAGAAATGTTTGCTGGACTTGGAG
>CAZPAF010000007.1:0-60001 GCA_964584475.1 uncultured Lachnospiraceae bacterium
ATAAATCAAATTATTTTTATACTTTTCTACAATTAAATTAAATGCATTCTCATCTCCTGATAAAAATTTTTCATATAATATTTTATCTTCTTCCACTTAAAATATCTCCCCTTATTTTGACTACATATATTATACAATTCAAAATAAAAAAAGTTGTACTTTTTATAAAAATTATTTAAATTTTTATATTTATTTATAATTACTTTTTATTGACATCTTAAACTTTTCTTTGTATTATAATTTCAAATAAATCTGATATAAAGGAGTGATCGAATATGATTATACGGTTGCCCGAACGATTTATCTATAGCAACAAAGGACATGAAGACAGTGCGTACATTGAAAATGGAATTTTATATATAAGCAAATATACTAATTTCGAAGATTTAATGTATACCATGACTTATGTCTTAAAAGGCTATGATAGATGCTGTTATTGTGGCGAAAAACTTACGATGAAAAATCGTACCCTGGATCATATGTATCCAAGACGTTGGGGTGGAATCAGTATTCCTGAGAATCTCCTCCCCTCTTGCAAAAACTGTAACCAAGCCAAAAGAGACATGACCTACAAGCAATTTCAAGAGTGGAGAAAACTCACAACTCAAAAGGAAAAAGACGCATTCTACGACCAAGCACTCGCACGTAACCTTTCTGTAGCCAAGCGTGGAAGATTCGTTATAAAACGTAAATGGCTTTCATCTTACGAATTTGGACCTGTTGCAAAATATATTTCTTTTAAACGGCTCTCAGAGAAAAAGAATAAACTTGTTGCAGCATATTATCGTAATTGGGGCCAGTATCCGCATCCTGTAATTGTATCTTCTAACGGTTGGATTATTAAAGGTCTACACGTTCTAAATCATGCCAGTAAAATCAAAAAAAGACACGTCATGGCAATTGTTCTCGAAAATGTTGTTGTGTACGATAAAGAGGGTCCCTAAACTTTTGGGGATCCTCTTTCCCTTTTTATTATTATAAATTTAATATTCTTGTTATTCACTTCTAAAAAAGTTAGTGATAAAATATTTTCAAGATTAAATATTTAGGGAGAAAAATATGAATATTTATGAAAAAATTTATGAGAAAAAATATTTAAATCGTGTTATTCATACTACTTTAAATCCTGATAAAGTAGGCTCTATTCGTATTCATTTAGTCCCAGGAAAATTTTCTTTATTTAAATCAAATCCTAGTATTATTATATTAGATGGTAAAGATATTTTGCCAATCAAACCTGCTTGGGCTATCCTTTTATCTATATTTATACGAAAAATAAATGAATATCATGGTAGAGAAATAAGTGATGAAGAGCTTGAAGAAATTGTAAGCCAAACAATAAAAGCTTTAAAGAAAATCTATTTCTATCCAAAAGATGATTTAATCAAAGCTGATTTGTGGAAAATAGTTAGTACTTTTACAGCAATTGCAAATCATGAACCAACAAATTTAAATATTGGTCAAACATCAATTGGTGATTTTGCAAAATTCATGAGAGCTCCTCATAGAATGGATTTAATGATTAGTTCTATGGAAAAAGATGGGAAATGGCATTGTAATCAAAAATGTATCCATTGCTATGCAGGAAAACAAGAATATGCAACAACAACTGAACTTTCTACTAAACAATGGAGAAAAGTAATTGATATATGTAGAAAAAATTGCATTGCACAACTAACATTTACTGGTGGAGAACCTACATTAAGAGATGATTTGGTCGAACTTATAAATTATTCAAAATGGTTTGTTACTAGACTGAATACAAATGGAGTTCTTTTAACAGAAGAATTGTGTAAAAAATTATATGAAGCAAGTCTTGATAGTGTTCAAGTTACTTTATATTCAAATAATAAAGAAATACATAATAAATTAGTCGGTGCAGATAATTTTGATTTAACCATTCAAGGAATCAAAAATGCAATTTCTAGTGGTTTAAGTGTAAGTATAAATACTCCTCTTTGTTCATTAAATAAAGACTATGTTTCAACTTTAAAATTTGCAAAAGATTTAGGTATAACATATGCATCTTCTTCTGGTCTTATAGTTACAGGAAAAGCAAAAGAAGAAGAATCAGTTTCAACTCAATTATCAAAAGAAGAAATCACTAATATTCTAAAAGATGCATGTAAATGTGCAGAAGAAACAGAAATGGAACTTAGCTTTACTTCTCCTGGTTGGATTGATGAAAAAGATTTAAAAGAATTAAAATTGGATATTCCAGCTTGTGGAGCTTGTTTAAGCAATATGGCTGTTGCACCAGATGGAAATGTAATGCCTTGTCAAAGCTGGCTTGGAGAAAACGC
Organism: uncultured Lachnospiraceae bacterium; assembly: GCA_964584475.1. GTDB lineage: Bacteria > Bacillota > Clostridia > TANB77 > CAG-508 > Scatovivens. The sequence goes on from CAZPAF010000007.1 coordinate 2,304, forward strand.
TTCTCTTGGGAATATCTTAAAAATTAAATGGTCAAAAATTTGGGATAGTAAAAAATGCAAAAAAGTCAGATTAGAATCTAGTAAATCAACTCATACTTGCCCATTGAGAGGAGGTATGAATAATGAAAAATAAAAAAATAATTGTTTCAATTTTAATTTTCTTTGCCATACTACTTGTTTCAAATATTTGTATGGCAGATGATTTGGATAGAATTAATGAATACACTATAACAGTAGACCCTAGATCAAATGGTACTTTAGATATGAATTATCATTTAGAATGGGAAGTTCTAGATTCAGAATCTGAAGGACCTTTAGAATGGATTAAAATTGGTATACCAAATGCTAATGTTTCTGGAATAACAGCAATTTCTAAAAACATTAAGAAAATCTCTTATTATCAGGATAATGGTGACTATATAAGAATTGATTTTAATCAAAGCTATGAACAAGGAAGCGTTTTAGATATAGATTTTAAATTTAATCAAGCTTATATGTATACTCTTTCTTCTGGTTATTGTAATTATAAATTCACACCAGGGTGGTTTTCGGATATATATGTTAAAAAATTAACTATAAAATGGAATGCTGATGATATTTCGACTTATTCTCCAAAAGCAAAAGTATCACGTGGATATTATGTCTGGTCAACGAGTTTATCAAAAGGAAGAACATATACAATAGATATCTCTTATCCGGAAGATACATTTAAAACTTCAAAAAATATGCAAGCATCAGATGCAACTGTAACATCAAGTTCTAGTAGTTCATCAACTTTTCCAATAACAGTTATATTGTATTTTATTCCAATTGCTGTCGTATTTTTAATATCAATCTTTTCAGGACGTGGTTATTCGTCTCATCGTGGTTGGGGATATTCATCTTACAATTCTTGGGATGACGATGATGATGACGACTGGGGATCTTCAAGTTCTTCTTGTGTAAGTAGCTGCGCTTGTGCTTGTGCTTGCGCCGGAGGCGGACGAGCTGGTTGTAGCAAAAAAGATCTATATGGAACAAATTTAAAAACACAAAAACTCAATAAAATCTTAAATAAGTAGATAAATAAACTAAAGAACCAATATTAAAATATTGGTTCTTTTTTATTTCTATAATTTTACAAATTACTATAAAAAAGAAGAATCTCAGGGTGCACAGTTATGCACCTTAAGATCTTCTAGATTCGAGGTCGTTTAGTATAAAGCCGACATGGGGATTGCAACTTGAAAATCCCCTTCATTGATAGTATTGGCAAATACAATTCGGACAGCAGTTTTCCGGGCTACACACCTTTTCATTAGGCATTTCGCTTCCTTCAATTACTACATAGTCCAGACTGACATAACCAACCTTACCATCATTGAAATCACGTACCAGTACGTAGTTGTTTTTCACTCTAGAAGAAACAACTTCAAGCTTTTCGCCATAGTACAGATACTGAATTCGAGCACCTTTCCGGCTGGGCTTCTTACGCATATTCAATTTAGCATCAGAAACAACTACCAGAATAGTTCCCTCAGGAATGGATTCTTCAGATTCTTCTTCGTATTCGTAGCTAGGTTCTTCAGTGTAAGCCGGGGCTTGTTCGGGGATACTAGGCACAACGAGCTGCTGGTTAGCAGTTCCGGAATGCAAAAATTCCAGATATTCTCCATATGCATAGCATTCAAGACCAGTCTCATCAACTCTAATGCGATAATAACCATTTCGGTCAATTTCGCTAAGAATTGTAACCGTTTTGCCACGAGCGATTTTTCCGATGATCTCTCCTTGAGGCTCTTTTCGAAGGTTCAATTTCGTATCAGCAGTTACTACCGCAACGCTACCTTGAGGCATTACTGCCGCGCTAGCAACCATTGCAGTTTGAGACAGGACGAAAATGACCAGTACCACAATACCAATCAAAAATCCAAAAGTAATACTCCGACAATTCCGCTTCGACTTCATGAGACATACCTCCTAAAGATATTTTTGGTATCCATATTAATGATATCATATTTAAATAAAAAAGTAAAATACCTTATTATCATTTTATTTCAAAATAAAAAAGAGTCTTACTCTTTCAGGAATATGACTCTTTTATAAATATTTTATTTTAAAAATCCACTTACAATTTTAGCTTCAGCTTCTTTTTCTGTTAATCCTAAAGTCATTAATTTTGTAAGTTGTTCTCCAGCAATCTTTCCAATAGCTGCTTCATGTATAAGTCTTGCATTTACATCATTTGCTAAAATTTCTGGAACAGCTTTTACAGTACCATTATCCATAATTATTGCATCACATTCAACATGTCCATAACACTCTGTGTTACCTTCAACATTTGAGAAAAATTCTTGTTTTGAATTCTCTTTTGCAACACTTCTAGAAATAACATGTGTACTAGCGTTTTTTCCATTTAATTTCACGTTAAATATTGTTTTTGCATATTGTTCTCCATGTGTCATAATCTTTTCTGAAACTACAAAATTACTGTTTTCTTCTAATTCCCCAATCGTTTCTCTAATTGTGGAATCTACACCTTCAATTTGAACAGAATCCATTTCTAAAGTAGCACCTTTTTTCAAGTTTACTACAGTTTTTGGATTTAAAATTCTTTCTCCTGTTCCTTCTCCTTCACCATAATGTTTTTCTACATATTTTACTTTTGCTCCTTCCTCTAAGTAGAAAGAATGAATTCCATCATGTCTTGAAAGCATATGTTTATCATTATGAATTCCGCATCCTGCAATTATTGTAACTTCAGCGTTTTTCCCAATATAAAAATCATTATAAACTAAATCATTTACTCCACTTTCTGTAATCATTACAGGAATATGAATAAATTCACTTTTTGTATTTTCTTTAACTATAATATCAATTCCTGGTTTATCTTTTTTTGAAACAATATCAACATTTTCTGTAGTCTTTCTTACAAATCCTTCACCATTTTTTCTAATATTATAAGCGCCTTCTGTAAATTCTTCTTTATCTGTTATCTTTTTTAGTAACTCTTTTTCTTGATTTGTTAGCTCTTTTTCCATCTATTTTGCCTCCTTTACTCTGCTACAAGCTCTAGTTGTTGAATTTAATAAATTTGGCAGGATATCATCTTTATTTCCGATTTCTTTTACTTTTCCTCTTTCTATTAAAATGACTTGATCTGCTATATTTAAAATTCTTTCTTGGTGAGAAATTATTACTATGGAACCTTGAATTGTTTTAGACATATTTTCAAATACTTCAATTAGATTGTTAAAGCTCCACAAGTCAATTCCAGCTTCTGGCTCATCAAATATAGAAAGACTTGTTCTTCTTGCTACTACTGTTGCAATTTCAATTCTTTTTAATTCTCCACCAGATAATGAACTGTTAATTTCTCTTTTTAAGTAGTCTTTTGAACATAGTCCAACAGAAGATAAAATATCGCATTTTTCGACAAAATTTGTTTTTCTTCCAACAGATAAATCCATTAGATCTTCAACTGTAATTCCTTTAAATCTAACTGGTTGTTGAAATGCAAATCCAATTCCCATATTTGCTCTTTCTGAAATTGATTTTTCTGTTATATCTTCACCATTAAAAAAGATTTTTCCAGAATCTGGTTTTTCAATTCCCATAATCATTTTTGCAATAGTAGATTTTCCACCACCATTTGGACCAGTTATTACAACAAACTTTTTGTCATCAATTTTTAAATTCACATTATCTAATATTTTCTTTCCGCCTCTTTCAAAGCATACATCTTTAAGTTCTAACATAAATTTCCCCTTACTTTATTTTCTTCTTATTATTTCTTTTTATACATTCTCTACATTTGCTTTCATTTAAGTCATATTTACAATCTAAACTAGAAAATCCTAATTCTTTATGAGTATATCTGGCTAGTCTATTAAGAGTCTCATCACTTATAATAGATTTGATTTTCTCAGCTTCTTCTTTAGCTTGTTCATTTTTTATTTCTAGGATTTCATTAAAGAATAAATAAACAATATCATATGCCTCTAATATCTTTTGAGCAATTTCTTCTGCTTGTTCAGATAATTTTATTTCACCATAAGCTTCATATTCAACTAAACCTTTATCTTTTAAATTATTCAAAGCTTTTGTTACACTAGCCTTTGAACAGCACATTTTTTCAGCAATATCAGTTACTCTAATTTCACCTTTTTGCTGTTTTAAAATATACATAGTTTTAATATACTCTTCTAATGCTTTAGATATCATACTTATCTCCTTTGTTAACCTCGGTTAACATTTTAACATCATATATGACTTTTGTCAATATAATATATACATTTATAAGTTTTTATATAAAAAGACAATCCCCGCATAACCAAGCACAAAGCTTCAATGCGGGGTGACCGAACGTTACAAATTAGTGGATAAGATTGAACATAGACATGATAAAGAAAAAACATGCAATAAGGGATAACACAAACACAATTATCATTATGACTCTAATTACCGGAGTGAAATTTGAGAAAAAGGAATCCAGTTCACCGTCAACATCAACGATATATACATCATCTTCTGTCTCAAGAGAATTTTTGAAATACTCCTGATCAAAAGTATAGTTTATTTCGTTTTCTTCAAAATGAACTTTCACAGTCTCTTCTCTTACATTCCCTTTTTCATCAATAACAGTCAAAACGACATCCATATTCGTATTATACATATTCTTTCTTTCCACAATCAATTGGTTATCTTGAATCTCATATTTTGCCTGCTGAAATGCTGGCACAAGTGCCAAAATCGCCATAAAAATAGCAAGCACTCCAAGAGATGCAACCATTCTTACCAGCTTCTTCCGAAGCTCACCGTTCTTTTTCGACATACAAAATCCTTCTTTCTGCTCATTCGAGCGTAAAATAAAATATAGGACGAATCCTATATTTATTATATCATATTGACTCTTTGTTATCAAATTTTATCTTAAACATATATAAAACAAAAAAATCTAAAATGACTTTTTCATTTTAGATTTTTCATTTTAGATTATCTACCTTCTCCAAATGTTCCTATTATATTATCCTTTTGGTTAGATTGATATCTACTACCTCTTTGACTTCCATTTAAAGATCCTTCAACAAAGCTTAAAACATTTCTTGATCTAGCTTGGAAAGAATTTGATACATATCCACCACTTGCAAATGCTAAATCATAATTCCTTTGTGGCATTGGTTGGCCTTTTTTATAATCTATATCCTCTAGCCATGTTGCTAAATCATCATTTAAATGTGTCCATCCATCTGAAATACCTGTTATTACGTCTCTACTTAAAGTATCTATAAAAGCTTCTGCTGCTTCTAAATTTTTTCTTCTTCTTTCTGCAAATCCAAATACTCTATCAACATTTACTCTAGCTTTCTCATTATCAACTCTTGAAAGTCTTACTCTTTCTTCTGCTGCCATTGCAGCTTCTTCTATAACCATTTTAGCATGATCACTAAATCCCATAAAATTTACTGCTCTTGCATATAAACTTGCAATCCCCATATCAGCTTTAGCAGTAAATTTTTTTACAGAAATATCAGCTTTTCCAAATCCGCTTATTATTTTAGCAATTTTACTATCTTCATTTTTTTCGTTCCATTTGCTAGAATTTTCTGCATCTTTTGCATATTCTTCATTTATTTCTGCAGTTGTTGCCTCTACTAATTCTTTAATAAATCTTTTTCTTTCAAATTTTCCATATAATTTTGCATTTTTAGTTATCGCTTTTTGAATAATTCGATTAGATCTTTCTATTGATTTTCTAGAGGTTCTTCTAGCTGATGCATATTTTCCTTTTGATGCTTGATTTCTTGCACTTATTTTGCCAAGAATTTCAACCATCTCTGCTCTTCTATTTGCTCTTAATATTCTTCTTTTTCCAGCTCTTGCAACTTTCAAACTTCTCTTAGAATCACTTCTCCTATTTCTTCTATAAAACTCTCTGCTTTCAATCTTTTCCGCTTCTACTTTTTGCTCTCTTTCTACTTCTCTTACACTTTTTTTAGTTGTTTTTCTTGGTGTTTTTTCAGTAGCCTTTGTAGTCTTCTTTTTTGTTGTAGCTTTTTTGGTTGTAGTCTTTTTTGCAGTCGTTTTAGCCGAAGTAGCTTTTTTCTTAGCTGTTTTTTCATCTACTGTTTTAGAAGTTGTTTTACTAGTTGTTTTTCTTTTTGGTGATACTTTTTCTTCAATTTTATCTAATTCTACTTTTTCAGTCTTCTTTTTCTCCATCTATTTCTCCTAGTTATAAATTTCTTCTAAAAGTTCGTCTAATTCTGCTTTCTTTTCATTTTTTTCTTTTTGTACACTTTGCAAATATATTTGTAAGCTATTTACATCTGTGTTATCTAAATCAATTCTTTTTCCTTGAACTAGAATTTCACCTAATTTTTCCATATATACTCCTAACTACAAACTTGAGTTATTTTAGAATTATAAGCATCTAAAATAATTAATGTATTTTTTAATTCTGAATCAAGTTCTCCAACTACATTTTCTGTATTTTTTCTTATTTTTTCAATGTTTTGCTTTTTAGTGAAAATATATTCTTTCTCAAATCTTTTTGCACCTGTAATTTTTAATAATATTTTTGAAAAAATCTCTAATATTTTATTTTTCTCTATTACAGCTAATTGTCCTGCTTCAAATTGCATAACACTACTAATTGCATTTTCAACTCTTTCATTACATTTCTTTAATTTATAGATACAAGCTTGCTCTAATCCACAATATTTTATATATTTATCTGCAAGTTTATCAATTCTTCTGTTGTATACATCAATAGAAACTTCTGAATTTCCACTTGATGTCTTATATTCTTCTGATTCAATATATTTCTTTTTTAGATCAATTACTTTTTTCATATTTGCAATAGCAATTTTTTGATTTGCTTGAGCTTCTTGAAGTTCTAGAGATATTCCCATATATTCTTCTTCAAATTTTGCAGCAATTTTATAAAATTCTTCTTTATAACTATTTAAAATTTCTGTTTTTTCAGAATTTACTTCTGTAATGCTTCTTCCATAGTATTCACATTTTTCTAAAAAATCTTCGTTTAATTTTTGCATATTTTTATTTATTAAATCTTCGATGTTTTTCTTTATGATAGCAATTAATAAAGATGCTTCATTTACTTCTATATTAGATATTTCGTTTAACAATTCAACTAATCTTTCAACTACCGATTTTTCGCTCATACAATTTTCCCCATTTTATTATAATAATTCTATTAAAATAGTATATCATTATTTACTTACCGTTTGGCAAAAAGTAACACAATTGTAAATAAAATGATATCTTCACACTTAAAGTTTTTCTATAGTCCATGATATATTGATTTTCAGCAAATTTTGTGATATAATTTTTGAACATTTTGATAGAAAAATGGCTTTTTAGGGAAACGCATACTATAGGAAAGGAGAGAATGTATGACAGCTATTAGTATCGACACTTTAAGAGAAAACATCCATCCCCCTATGAAGGACGAACGCAAAGAAGAAGATTTGTGGAAATTCTTCGATATCACCAATTGTTATTCCTATGCATTAGGACTATTATTTGATTTTCGGTTTTTACAACCCGGAGAAATTTCAAAAATGGAGCCTCAAAATCAGTACACTGATGATGAACTCGTAGAACGTGTAAAAAGTGATGTTATTATTTTAGGTATGGAAATCCGAGAATCCACTTTGGAAGAATTTGTTGATGACGAAAAGTCTTGGAAAATCGCAATTTTGAATGTAAAAGCGACTCCTAATCAATGTCGCTATGACTACCACTTCGTTAAACAACATCCAAACCAAAAGTGGTATCACAAAATTCCATATGACCAATTTCCAACCAAATACGACTCTCGCTATCGTACAATTGAAGACCCCGCTACTGCAACATATTCATTTCGCTATCATTTAGTTGGATATTTTGTGGTCACAAAAGTTTAATGAAATTGAGCCCAATGGGCTCTTTTTTCATTTATAAAAAATATAAAATATGTTATATTTTATTTGTAACGTATTTTATTTTTTTACGTCTTATATTGTAGAAAGGAGTTATTATGCAAGAAATAGAACAGATTTACAAAGAATATTATCCAATTGTTTATAAATATCTACTTTGTTTAACAGCCAATCCTGATATTTCAGAAGAATTAACTCAAGAGACTTTCTACAAAATGTTAAAAAAAATCAACTCCTTCAAAGGAAACTCTAAGCTTTCTGTATGGCTTTGCGAAATAGCAAAAAATCTTTGGTATGACTATCTTCGAAAGAAAAAAGTAAAACTAGTCTCTTATGAAGAATTTGAATCAACAGATTCACTGACAAATAAACAAAACATCGAAAATGATTTTATAAACAAAGAAGAATTTAATGAAACAACAAAAATAATAGAAAATTTGGATGAGCTGTCAAAAAGAGTTTTGTATTTAAGATTAAATTCAGAAATGTCATTCAAAGAAATAGGAGAAGTTTTAGGAAAAACTGAAACTTGGGCTAGAGTTACTTTTTATAGGGCAAAACAAAAAATAAAGGAGGATTATGGAAATGGAAAACAAGTGTAAAATCGTACAAGATTTATTGCCTACATACATTGAATCTCTTACATCTGATGAATCCACAAAATTCATAGAAGAACATTTAAATTCATGTAAAGATTGTAAAAAAATCTATGATAATATGAAAGAATCATTAGAAAAAGAAGATGTTGAAAATACAGAAATTATAAAGAAAATCAAAAAATATAAAAAAAGAATAAAATTAATTAAAACAATATTTATTTTGGCTATTTTAGCATTTCCTGTATATTTTATTGGACATACAGCATTTAAGTTTTATGTTATAAGAAATGCTTACGAAAGGAATACAAATTATAAGAATTTTGAAAGTTTTATTGTAGAAAAATATAACTCAAGCATAGAAGCATATGAAAAACATTATACTACATATTATATGGATTACTGTATGAAGAAATATTATGGAAATGATCTTATTGAATATTATGACGGTGAAAATCATTACTTTTTTGATAATGAAAGTATGACTTACTGGGTAAAAAAAGAAACAGTTAATACTACTCTAAATATTGATATTAGTATTTTAGATGGTATGGAAAATATAATTAAAGAAAACGGAAAAATTAGTAACTTTGAGATTTTAAAATTTGTTTTATTCCAAGATGATTTAGAAATAATAGCAAATTCTGAATTTAGAGAAAAACCATATTATTTAGTTACTTGCAATAGAGAAAAATTATATTTAGATAGCGATACTTTCTATGCAGAAAGAATCGTAAAATGCGATAATAATGAAACTCGTGAAGAAGCTACCGAATATCGTATTACCACAGCTAGTGTAAATTGGAGAGATGTTAAAGAGCCAGACTTTTCAAGATATACCCTAGTTGAAAATAATACAGAAAGGAAATAATTAATATGGAAAATAATAAAGAAGAATTAAAAAAATTAGAATCTCAATATAATAAGTATATGAAAATAATAAAAATTATTTTACTTACAGTTTTATTCATATTTATAATACTTTTATGCAGATTCGTTTATCTATGCTATATTCACTATAACATTATCTATCATGCTAATTCTGGAGCTATGAAAGATAATTGCAAAGTTACTTCTTCAACATTCTCTTTAAATAGCCCAGAAAACATAACTTCTACAACTTATTATATTAAAGATGGTTTATATTCTATGAAGTTTTCAAACACTTTCATTTTGTTTCATGTTGATGATAAGGTTTATACTATAAATCCTTTAGAAAAAACTTATTCTGTAGGCAGTTATGAAGTTGAAGTTTTAGAAGATTATGGTTTTACAAGAAAACTAGCAATAATCTTTACTTTAGCTTATAACGGCTTTACTGATACAATTAGGTATGAAACATTAGATGATACAAAATGCATTACAATATCATCAGGTAACAGTAAAGCTTGGTATAATACAGATACGTTTTTACTTGAAAAAAGGATTGGTCCATCAATTGTTGAAGAGTATTCATATGAGTTTGATGTTGTATCTGATGAAGATGTCACAGTTCCAGATTTAACTGAATATACACTAGAGAAAAATTAAAACGCTTATAAAAATATCCAATATAAGAAGAGATTTTTATTCTCTTCTTATATTTTAATAATAAAATCAACAAAATTAATAAAAAGTTTTAAAAATTAGTTGACAAAAGTTTTCGAGTGTGGTAATATAATTACTGTCGTATGGACCGGTAGCTCAGCTGGATAGAGCAACGCCCTTCTAAGGCGTGGGTCGGACGTTCGAATCGTCTCCGGTTCACCAAAACTCTTCTCAAAAGGAAGAGTTTTATATATATCGAGGTGTGGCTCAGTTGGTAGAGCGCGTGGTTTGGGACCATGAGGTCGCAGGTTCGATCCCTGTCACCTCGACCATCTAAGACTTGAAAGAGTAATCTTTCAAGTCTTTTTGTTTTTATTTAAAACTATTCAAAAGTAGCATAAATTGGGCAAAAACTATGATTTTGTTATTCAAATATACTTGAAAATTATACAAAATTATTTAGTATTTTCTTGTGTTTTCTGACTTTTTGCTACAATACTACAAAATTTTATTGTAGCAGAAATTAATTCTTGCTTTCTATTGATATAAGAGAGTTAGCGAGATTTTTATTTTACTTTTTGCTACAATTGTGCTACATAAAATTATTTAAGTATATTTAAAAGTATTTTTGACATAAAAATAACTCCTCTTTTTAGTTAAAGAGAAGTTATTTAATTTTATTAGATATAATAAAAGAAAAATTAATCCTTATTATATTTGCCCTCTTATCGCTTGAGGCTTGCGGAGAAAAATTTTAAAGGAGATATTTAATATGAAAATTATTTATGTACGTCTAATTTTATTTTATTTGCAACATCTAAACTAAAATTATAACCATTATCTATGGCTTTCTCCATTAATTTATATATTGCTGTACAAACAAAAAGAATTAAACCAGCTTTAGATGCTGTTTCTATGTTTTGTGAATCTTTGACTTTTAACATATTTTCCTTTTTTTCCATATTAACCACCTCAACTTTTAAGGATTAATTTTTCGAGTTCATTATAACATTTTTTCATTAATAATAAAAGTATTCACTTATCTGTTAAGTATTTTTATACTATAACACAATTTTATTATTTACTTAATGCTTCATCACGAAGTTTATTAGCTTTAGAAAAACCTTTTATAAAGTAATACTCATTGCATAATTCAGAAAGTTCACAATAATCTTCCATAAATTCTTCATATTTTCTAAATTTTTCTTTGCCAATTAATTCTTTTAATTTATCTTCATTTCTGTCGATTTTATGTCTTATTGTTCGATATTCAAGAGAGTCTATTAAATCTCTATCATTTTCAACTATGACATTTTCATATATTTTACCAATTTCACTTTCTTTAATCATAATTTTAATTTCCTTTCATTTTATTTACAAAATCTTTTACTAATCTTTTTAATCTATCTTTTGGAAAACTAAATAATATACTAACATATTCATAAGTCTTTTCTAAAAAGTCAGTTAATTTATTATTTTCATTTTCTAAATAACGATTTTCTTCTTTAAGTTCTTGATTTTCTTGTTGTAATTTTTCTTGACTTAAAATTAATTTATCAGTTATTGTTTTTACTCTTGTATAATGTTTGGCTAAAGTATTAAACTTCTTAATAACCCTCTTATAATCAATCTTTAATTCTTCAATATTATTGGTTTGTAATTCTTGTTCAACACTTTGTGATTCTCTAAACATTTCTTGTACTTCATAATCGGTAATTTCTTTAAACTTTTGTACTGATAAATTTTTTCTTTCTGTTTCTCGACCTCTTTCTAAATCAAAACCCGACCTAACCATATATTTATGAAAATTGTCTTGAAGAATTTTATAACTATCTTTGCCTTTCCAAAACTCACTACAACATAATTTATCTACTTGTTTTCCACTTTTTGTGTCAAAACTGTGTATAACAGGTATAAAAGTTAAGTGCATATGTGGTGTTATTTCATCTAAATGAACATTTGCAGAAAGTATATATTCTTCGCCTAAATTTTTATAATTTTTCACAAATTCATAAGCAGTTTTGAAATATCTTTGAGTTTCATCTTTTCCTATACTTTTAAAAAATTCTTCATCAGAAGTTATAATATATTCACAAACAATATTACTATTTTTCTTAACCCAACCTTTTAAGTCATAATCTTGTCGAATTTGGTCGAACTTTTTTAAATAATTAATGTCACAACTTTTTATTGAATAATTTTGATAGCTTTTTTGATGATTTATATTTTTATTAGTATAACTTGTATTTTTTCGTTCATTATGCCTATATATTCCCATTAAATTTGAACGAGTGTATTTCTCATTTCTAATAATTGCATAACTCACATATCAACACCTATCTTTCTTTAAGAGATTTATTCATTTTTCTAGTAATAGTTTCATCAATAGAGCCTCTCATAGAATCGACAAGTGGAACATCAAATTTTAACCAATCCTCATAAAATTCATTTAATATATCCTTATCTTGTAAATATAAAAATTCTTTTTTATCATTATCTAAATTAAGTAATTCATATTTAATTTCTTCCTTACAAGTTAATTCATAAGATTTATTCATAATTTCGTTTTTGGATTTTCTTTTTAATGCTTTCTTAAATTGATTTAATTCTTTATTTAGTTTATCTTCAAATTGAATGTCTAATGCAAGTTGAGTTTTTTTCTCTTGAAATTCTTCATAACTAATTAATCCTCTTTTGTATAAAATTTCATATTTATCCATATTTTTATTTTCCTTTCTTTTTATTTTAGCCTACCTACGAAGCTTTACTTATGTTCTGCTTTATTGCACTTACTTAAATTCAGCAAAAGAATTTCATTCTCTAACACACTAGAGAAATAAAATTTCTCTGTGTGATTAAGGGAATAATTTTCCCTTAATAAACCCTTTTCAAGACTATTTAAAATTATTTAATGTATTCTTTTGAATACTCTTAAATAACATAATATTTATAAATAAAAATTGTTATTTTAAATATCTTGCTTATAAAAATCAAATTCAATATCTCTAACAAATATTGTTTTTTATTTTTATAAGGCAAATAAATCTATCGATTTATTTGTGCGAGAAACCTCTGTTGGTTTCTCACACTCTTCCACTCTATTTACGAAATTATATAAATATCATTTATACAATTTTGTAAATTTTTCTTTCGTGTATTCTATTCAATTTCTCGTTCTTCAACTTCTTCATATTCAATTTCTTCTACTAAATTATTATTTTCTAATAATCCAATAGGATTTAGAATATCATTGTTCAAGTAATATTCATTTACTTTTTCTAATTCCGATTCTTTATATTTATTAAAAATAGATGTATATGTATTTAATGTGACAGAAACATCATTATGCCCCATAAGTCTTTGAAGTGCTACTGCTCTCATACCAGCTTCGACACAACGAGTTCCATAAGTATGTCTTAAACTATGAGTTGTTATTCCATCAATACCTAAATCTTTTAATCTTTTCTTTAAAACATAATTTGCATTTCTTCCATCTACATAATTGCCATTAGGACTTATAAATAACTGATTATCTCTATGATTTTTTGCTAATTTCATTTGCTCTATAATTGAATCTCTCATAAATAAAGGTATTGGGATTTCTCTAATTCCTGCATAAGTTTTTGTTGTATCTCCCATAATTGTTTTTCCGTCCTTATCAGTTGTTAAAGTTTTATTTACTCTTAATAAATTTTTATTTAAATCTATATCTGAATTTCTTAATGCTAAAGCCTCACTTACACGAAGTCCCATATATGTTTGAATTAGAAATACATTTTTATAAGGTTCTTCCTCAATAGTTTTACTCATTAAATAATTAGTAAATGTTTGTTGTTCTTCAATAGTCATAGCTCTTATAACTTTATCTGGCTTTGTGCTTCTAGGTTTTATTACATCAACCATTGGATTTTTAGTAATATAACCTTTATTCATTGCATATTTATAAGCTTGATTAAATTGTTCCATTAACTTTCTAATATAAGAATTACTATAATTTTTTAGAGAATTTATATATTCTTGTATATCATCACTTGTTATATCTTCGATTTTTTTATTAAGTAGAGAATTCTTTTCAAGAAGATTTATCGTTTTTAAAACTCTTGCATATTGGTTTTCAGATATTAAATTCATATCTAATTTTCTTTGTAGAATAGACCTCATTAACAAATTTAATGGAATTCCATTATTTTTTATAAATATTTCATTTCCTTTTTGATATTGAATTGCAGCTAAAAAACCTTTCGCATCATCTTCAGTTTTAAACATTTTATTTTTTCTTATTTCTTTATTATTTTCAAAGTCTTTCAAATAATATGTTGCAATCCAACCTTTTTTTCTTTTGTCATAATAAACACTTCCAATTTTGTTTCCTTTAGGTCGTCCAGTTCTCATATAATCACCTCTTTTCTAAACTCTCTTTTTTATTTTCCATAACAAATATGCAATTAAAGTTACTTGATGATTTTTACCAATATTTATAGATGGGAAATCATCTCTTTGAAAAAGTCTATATGCTATTGTTCTACAGATATTTAAATCTTTCATTACCATATCAACAGTAATCATTCTAAAAGGATTTTTTATTTTCTTAACACATTCAATCGCCATTTTTTCTTCAAAAGATAATCCATCTTTATCATTCTTTATTTCTTCTGTATCTATAATTTCATCTATCATTTGTTCTGTTATATTATCTATTTCTTCCATAAAAACACTTCCTTTCTATCTTTCTTCATCTCTTGATTTGTAGTATTCAAGCAAATCTTCTATATCTATTAATTTATAGTCTGAAATTTCTTCTTCGTTTTGTTGCAATTTATTTAATCTATCGATTATTGCTTGTCTATCTTCAAAAGAAATTTTATTTAAATACATACCAAAAGTTGTTATTATTGGTTTATCTTCTGGATCTATAAAGTTACGAATTTTTAAATCTTTACTACCAAACTTTCTATTTAAATCAACTATAATATCAGGTAAATCTCTAAATCTTCCTATAACTTCATCAATACCATCATCTATAAAAACTAATCTTTCAGTTTTTATTTCTTTTATTAGTTTTTCAATTTCTTCTTTTGTATAAAATTTTATTTCTATATTATCGTTCATTTGTTTTACCTCATTTCTCATAATAGTTTTTTGTCCATTCCACATATTTTCCATCTCTTGAAAAATGTGTAGTTTCTTTTCTATATTTCTTAAAAATTGCTTTATACTCGATATAAGTTTCTTGGATTAATATATAAATTTCAGATTTTTCTTTATTCATCATCTTCTGAATCCTCTAATGCACTTTTAACAAAATCTAAAATTATAAATGTAATTTTTAAAATCATATTTAAAGTTTGTTCATCAGAAAGTTTAATTACAGGTGGAGTAGAATCATTTGTCGAATTTTGTTGTTTTGACTCTAAATTTTCATTCTCATTAGAATTAGAAGTATTATTTTCAACTTTTTTAACTTTAAAATTCTTTTCAAAAAATTCATTTCCAACATTTAAAACTTTTGCCATATCTGATACATTCATTGCTTGAGGTTGGGGCTGTTCTTGTTGAACAGCCTTTTCCTGAATTTGTTTATTTTCTTCTTGTACAGATGAATTATTTTTATTCTTAAATATGTTTTTATTTTTTCTCTTTGAACGAGGAATATATCTTCCGTATTCATCAAAATTTTTATAGTTAAAAGCTTCTTTTAAGAAATAAGTTATACATTTTCGTGCTTGTTCTTTTGTAAGACTTTTAAGGTTTCCTTTTTCATCTTTTCCAATTGCAAAAACTTTTCCTTTTAAAGATAGTCCAATTTTTGAATATTGATTAACATAGATATTTGAAAGCAAATTATCGCTATCTTTTTTATAAAGAATTGTAAAATCATCATAATCTTGATTTGCATATTCTCCATCTAGCAATTTCTCAAGATATTCTTTTTGATTTTTAATCTTTATAATGTCAGGATTTTTTCCAACTTCTTTATATACTCCTACTAAATATTCACTCATTTATCTCATCTCCTTTTCATCAGGATTATCAATTTCAATAAGATAAATAAATTCTCGCTCTTTACATATAGATTTAACTTCTTCAATTTGCTTTTCTGTCAGACTTTTAAAATCTCCGTTTTCATAGTCATCTCCTACAAAAAAGCAATCACCTGCAATATAATCACAACCAAAGTTTAGGTTCGGTAATAAATTTTCAAGTTTGCCTTCTTCATTACAAATTAATAAAATATCATCTGTAACTGAAACAACTTCAATCCAACCATTAACTAATTTTTGTTTGGCTTCTAATGTATTTTCAATGTTCATAACTTCAGGATTTTCTCCTACTTTTTTTAGTACAATTCTTAAATTTTTTTCTTTTTTATTCATTAGAATCACCACCTTGATAATCGGAGTTAATTTTCTTTTTTATACTTTCTCTATAAGTCCTCGAATCAATTAAGTCCATTTTTTTCAAATCTTTTAATGTAAGCATTCTAACTTCGATTAAAAAATCAGGTTTATTGTCTTTGGTACATTTTTGAAATTTTGCTCTTTTGTGATTTTTTTTGTAATGTTTTTTCTTCATAATCAAATACTCCTTTTTAAAAATATTTGATTTCCGGAAATCATTTGTTGTTCGAACTAACTTCATAATACTCCGATTTCCACCCCAAAAACGAAAAATACGGAAAAGTCCTTAAAACTCCGTAAAAGTACGGAATAGTCCGAAAAAGTCCGAAAATTTTCAAAAAAGGAAAAACAGCAAACACTATAAAAATAGGCAAAAAAATAACGTGAATTTAAAAATTCACGTTAATCATTTTTTTATATATTTATTACGATTCATAATCATCTACATTATCTATTTTCATATACCAAGCATTAATTTCTTTAATCTCTTGTAATTCGTCATCAGAAACTTTTAGCATATCATCTATTTCAACATTGAATTCTAAATCTTTTTTAGAAACAATACATTTTCTTTCATTTGGAACATACTGACCATTAGTTGCACTTAACGCACCGAGCATTATTCCATTAATATTATTAGATATATTAATTACAATTTTTGTTACTTCCAATCTTGGACTACTTGGTTTATAATTTTCTAATACTAAAATTGCAACATTAGTATCAGAAAGCATATAACCAGTCATATATATTTTTTCTGTTTTATAATCAACAAAATTAACTTCTATCATATCAGGCTTTTCAATGAAATCTAATCTAAATTTTAATTTTGCTTGTTTATTTTTTGCAGGTAATACTCCATTATAATATAAATACAATTTATTAGTATTAAATGGATTTTTTGAATTTTCTTTATTAACAACTTTATTAGAAGTACCAACTAAATCGGTTATATAAATTCCTAAAGCATTACATATTTTGCAAACTTGTTCTATATTAGGAATTAATTCACCTGATTCAAATCTACTTATCGTTGTTGTACTTAAATTCACATCATAAGCTAGATTTTCTTGTGTATAACCTAAATCTTTTCTAGCCTTTTTTAATTTTTCACCGAATTCTTTATTATTGAAATTTGCCATAAACAATACTCCTTTAATAAATCTATCACTTTTTATTATACCATTTTTTTACAATTTTTTCAACAAAAACACTTTTACACATCAACGGAGAGTAGGCATTGATTGATTTTTTGTGTATTTTATGGTATAATAATAAGTACTAAATATAGTAAATAGAGTGGTTTAGAATCTTAATTACATAAACCATTCCACAAGCAATGCTTGATGATCAATCAGAAATCAGGCATTGCAGTGCCTGGTTTATTATATACGAGATTTAACTTACAAGTTTATTCCGTATGTCTATTGATTGTTTACTTGATAGAATCTATACGGGAGTAGACTAGTAGGTATGAAAAAATTAGCTTATATGGGTGGACGGATGTCCAGGAACAAGCCCATTATTTATTTAACAGAAAGCCACTCGGCTTTGGGGGGATTAAAATCCCCCTTAACTATTAAATACTCTTGAAATTTATATAGATTAACAATATAATATTGGTATTAATCAAATTGACTGCAATCAATTTGAATTAATATAGCTTTAAAGATTAAGATTTAAAGCAAAAACACGGGAATTCTAACCTACTAGTCTAGTTCCCGTGTTATTTTTTGCGCTATACGCAAAATTTTGTTGATTTTTATTGTTTTTATTAAATTTAACCCTAAAATACATATAATTTTAAGTAAAAAACATTAAAAACTTGCGCTATATGCAAATTCTCTTGCGTATAATGCAAGTTTTATATTTTTGATTAATTTACATAATATTGTTATACTATCTTTGTAATCACTTATAATTATTATCACAAACAGTACTATATTAAAGGATATATAACTTTTTGGGGGAATATATGAGTAATCAAAAAAATGGAAAATCTAATAGAATATTGGTTTTATTCATTATAAACAAACTTCGCTCTTTGGGTTTAAAATCAAGTCATTTTGGTTTTAGATTAATTATTAGAGCAATACAACTAAAACTAGTTGATGATGAATATTCAGCATTAGAAAATACATATAAAATATTAGCAAAAGAAACTAATAAGACCATAAAACAAATCGAAGATTGTATCTATTATGCAATTACTCATAGAAACTATAATCTTTCAGAAAATAATTTTGAAAATATTTTTGGTTACCCTTATGATGAATATATTTTTTCAAACAAAGAATTCATTGAAGAATTTGTTAGTTTAATTAGAATCCAAACTACTAGTCACTAGGAATTTTGATAATTCAAAATTGAAATAATTTTCATTCTAAAAAAACAAGATTCATTTTAAAATAATGAATCTTGTTTTTTTTATATATTTTTAAAATTAATAGCAATATCATTTAGTTGTTTTTCTATTTCTGTAAATCTTTTTGTTAAGTCTAATGTTTTTACATAGATTTTATTTCCCATAACTGAAGTTTCAATATCTGGTGAAATATCTTCATCTGTTTTAGCATATAGCAACATTCCACTAACTTCTTTTTCATTTTTATAGGAAGCATTAGCAACATACGCATTAATTTGATTCCAGTTATCTCTATTTAAACTTTGAGTATCATAACCATTAAAACCTCGAGTATTAAATATTCGTGCGTAATATTTTGTATCTATAATTAAAAGTTTATTATTATAACTTAAACTAATATCAGTAACCATTTTAGGAATAAATTCAACCATATAGCCTTCATCAATATTCCATGACATTTGCATAATTCTAGGATTTAACTCTGGAAAGTATTTTTTAAAATATTCTCGTACAAATTTTTCAAATAGTACATTCATTGATTGTTCATCAATAAAATCTTTAAATTCAATTTTTCCCATTTTTTCATTTGTTAATAATCCCTTTAAAATTAAATAACACATATTTATAACATATTTATAAGTTATATTATTTCTATTATATTTTATCTTATCCCATCTTATTGATATTGGCTCAATTAAATCAATATCATTAAATTCAAAATATGATTTTTTCAAAATTTTCTTATACTCATCTGTTATCTTTTTAGATGTAATTAAATAATACATTGTAGATTTAATTATTTGATTTAAATAGTTATTAGATGAATATTCATCATATTCACATATTAAGCGATTACATTTTAAAGTATTCTTCCTTAATGAATTAGTTATGTCTATTTTTCCTTTTATAACACCTAACTCAGAAGATTCTAAAACATATTCTTTTGTAAGCCCTTTTTTTATTAATTTGTTAACTAATAAACTAAGCATAATAGAAAATAAATCATAAATATTTTCAAATTTTTCAACATCAACTTTCTTATTTGTTAATTCATCTATTTTCCCATTATTAAAAGCAAATGTTAGCATATAATAAATATTACTTACTCTATAATCACTATTCATTTACAACTCCATATAATTTTTCTATCCAACTATTCACTTTTTCTTTATCATCAAACCAGTATTCTTTTAATATTGGATGTATATCATATTTTACTATTTGATTTATTTTTTGATTTAAGTCATTTACTTTTTCTAAATTACAGAAATAACTATGCCCAATTAAAAATCCATCTCCTAAACTTTCATCATTTAATATATCTTCATTTAATTCTTTTTCTATCATATTTATTAAATTATTCAATTTAGTAGAATTAAATGAATTTTTGTATTCTATAAATTTATTATTATTAAATGCAGGTATAACTGTATAGAAAGAAAATCTTCTTCTTAAAGCATAATCTATTAGTGCCAATGATCTATCAGCAGTATTCATTGTTCCTATTATATAAATATTTTCTGGAACATAAAATTCTTCATTTGAGTATGGTAATACTAGATAATGTTTTTTCCCTCTTTTATCATTTTCTATTAACATCATTAACTCACCTAAAATTTTACTCATGTTTCCTCTGTTAATTTCGTCAATAATGCAATAGTAATTTTCATTAGGATTGTTTTTAGCTTTTTCACAAAACATTTTAAATACACCATCAACAGGTTCAAATCTTCCATCAATTGTTGGTTTTATACTTTCAATAAATTCTTCATAAGAATAACTTTGATGGAATTGAACAGATAATATATTATCATCTTTTTTCTTTCCCATTATAGAGTAAGCAAGTCTTTTTGCCATAAATGTTTTTCCTACTCCTGGTGCACCTTCTAAAATAATATTTTTCTTGAATTCTAATAATGATTTTAAATTCTCGTATTCATTATCATCTATATAAACATCATTTAAAAAGTCATCTTTTGTATAATCATCTTCTATTTTTTCTTCAACAATTTCATTTTCTCCAAGAACAACATCATCTAGAAATCTCCACAATAGTCCACCAAGATAATATGAATCATTTTCATTTACTTCTGGTATTGATTCTCTAATCAATGAATTTATTCTAAATGATAATTCTTCAGCTTCTTCAAATTTATTATATTCAAACCCAAAATAATTCATTAACAATGTCAATTTTTGTTTAGAACATATATTAACAAACTTTTCTGGATAGTATAAAAATCCTAATTTAGTTAAAACCATTGAAATACCTTTTAAATATGGGTATTTTTCTTTAGCTCTAATTGGTGCATTAGTATTTTCTAGTTCTTTTAAAAAACTATATAGTTCGTTTCTAAAATTGTTCCAATAATCATTAGGATTGTCTAATTCTCCATCTTTGCTTATAACTTTATCAGTTGTTTTATCTTTATATAATCCAAATTTAGTCGCATTACCTCCACCAATACCAGCTCCTGTATGTTTATATTTTCCGAATTCTAATTTATAAGACAAATTATCTTTGTTATTATTTCCTAGAATATATTCGTCAATAGATAGATTTTGTAATCTTTCTAGAGGATATTCTTCTATAAATTCTTGTCTCGAAATTATATTATTTCTCTGTTCTTCGCGAATTCTATCAATATTGGAATTATAATATTTTCTAAATACTTGTAAATATTCATTTTCTTCACTATTTTCATCAGAAGAATATTCAATAGGTCGTTCTACTGCTTGGATTTTTGTATTAGTATTATCCATTTCCATATAATTATTTAATTCATATCTTTCTGCATCATAACTTCTAATAACAAAAACTGTAAATTCTGGTCTATTTTTTTCTTTTAAAAATACGATTAAATCATCTGCATTTATTAGCTTTCTCAATTCTATAAATTTTTCATCATCCAAATTTAAATAAGACACTTCTAATTGTTGTCCAGATTGTCTTCTACTTCTTGCAGAAGTACAGTACGAATTTATAATATAATTGTCTTCATATCCTTCATTTTTTAAATATTTAAAATTATTGCTTAACAAATGAACATTTAATTGTAACACATATTTTCTTTTATAATTTGAATCTGGTGTTTCAGCCTCTAAATAACTATAATTCTTTAAATATGGAAAAAAATCCATATCTCTTCCTGTAATAGCTATATGTGTTTGATTTCCTGTATTGTTATAATCTAGAATATTACTATTAGCTAATTTCTTTATTAATATACCATCAAACTCATTATTAAGAACATTACTAGCATTTATTGAATTCAAAAAATCTCTAATTCCATTTAATATTTCCATAATAAAATTCCTTTCTTATTAATTACATCTAAATTATAATACAATTTTCATTTTTTGCCAATTTTTTCTAAAATTTAATATTATTTTTATGATTTTGTTATTTACATCATGATTAAATCATGATATAAATTATATAAGAATTTTAAGGGGGAAAATAAATGAAAGCTGGAAGACCTGCAGGAAAAATGAAAACAGATAAAATTGAAGTTTGCTTAACTCCAAATATAAAAAATGAATTTATGGAAATTTTAAAAAAGGAAGGTAAACAAGCTTCTCCTGAAATATGTAATATGATAGTTAAATATATAAAAAACAAAGGTGGTGATATAAATGTATAATGTGGTATCTTTATTTAGTGGATGCGGTGGATTAGATTTAGGATTTAAACAAGCTGGATTTAATATTATTTGGTCAAATGATTTTGATAAATATGCTGTTGAATCTTATAAACATAATATTGATAAAGATATTATATTGGCAGACATTAATAATATAAAGCCATCAGATATTCCTAAACATGATGTTTTAATTGGTGGTTTTCCTTGTCAACCATTTAGTATGATGGGACAAGAACTAGGATTTTCGGACCAAAGAGGAACATTATTTTTTAGGATTATAGATATTTTAAAATATCATCTAGAAAATAATAATTCTCCTAAAATAATAATTTTAGAAAATGTAAAAAATTTACAAACACATGATAAAGGAAGAACTTTTAAAGTTATAAAAGAAGAACTAGAAAATTTAGGTTATAACATAAATGTTACTACTTTAAATAGTGCTGACTATGGTGTTCCTCAAACACGAAACAGAACTTATATTGTAGGTATAAAAGATATCAATGGAAAATTTTCATTTCCACCAAAACAACCTTTAAAATTAACATTACAGGATTTGTTAGAAACAAATGTAGATGAAAAGTATTTTTTATCAGAAAAAATATTAAAAACTGTTATGGCAACAGGAACAAAAACCTATTATGCAAAACCAGAAATTGATTTAAAGATTGCTAGACCTTTATGTGCTACAATGGCAAAAATGCACAGAGCCAGTCAAGACAATTATGTTACTGATAACGGACGAGTAAGAAGATTAACTCCTCGTGAATGTGCTAGATTGCAAGGTTTTCCAGATAATTATGAAATTATAGTTTCTGATTCTCAAGCATATAAACAATTTGGTAATGCTGTAACAGTAAATGTTAGTTATAATGTTGCAAAAGAAGTAATGAAATTTATGAATGAAAATATAGGAGACAATAAATGAGATATAATTTTAATGAAACAGATATACTAGGAAATAAAAAAATATTTTTAACTGAATTAAATGAAATTTATTCACTAATACATTTAAAGTTTTCCAAAAATATAAGTACAGATATAAATATTGATAAATTAATAAATATAGGTATTATAAATAGTAAAAACGAATTAAATGAATTTTCTAGTTTCTTTAATAAAAATATGGAAATTTCATTAGATGATTTTCTTCAAACTATTAATACTTTAAAATGTGACAATTGCTGTAATTGTCCTATTAATAAATATTGTGATTTATATAGGAATAACATTGCAAAAAAATATGATGATTCAAAATTGCCAAGTATTATTGATTTATTTTGTGGTGCTGGTGGATTATCATTAGGATTTAAACAAGAAAGCTTTAAAGTTTCACTTGCTAATGACATAGAAGAAAGTTGCTTATTAACATATTATCACAATAATCCTCAAGTTCGAAAAAATAACATTATTTGTGACGATATCAAAAATATTTTAGGATTACTTGATAATTATAAAAATAATATAGATATCATACTAGGTGGTCCGCCTTGCCAAGGTTTTAGTATGGCAAATCGCCAAAGATTAATTGATGATCCAAGAAATAAATTATATAAATATTATATTGAAGCACTTAATAAAGTTCAACCAAAGATGTTTGTAATGGAAAATGTAAAAGGGATGTTATCTCATATATCAGAAATAAAAGAAGATTTTGAGAATATTAACTATAATACTAATTACAGAATTTTAAATGCAAAAGATTTTGGAATTCCTCAAAACCGTGAAAGAGTAATTTTTATAGGAACTAGAAAAGATTTAGAAATAAATCCAGATGATATTTTTAAAGAAATAGAACAATCTAGTAAACAATGTTCAAAATATGTTCTTAAAGATGCCTTAGATAATTTAAAAGAATTACAAGCTTCTACTATAAAAAATTCAACTGAAATTGATTCCGAAGTATTTGGAAAAAAAATAGATATAAATAATTATTATCAAAAAGAAAATAGTTATATAAATATAATTAACAAAAATGAATCTTCTGAATTTACATTTAATCATAAAGCTAGATATAATAACGAAAGAGATATTGAAATTTTTTCAAGATTAAATGAGGGAGATAATTCTACTGATGAAAAAATCGCAGACATTATGCCATACTCTTCTAGAAATGATATTTTTAAAGATAAATACTTCAAATTAGAAAGTAATAAAATTTGTAAAACAATAACAGCTCATATGAAATTTGATTGTAATATGTATATACATCCTTTTCAAGCTAGAGGTTTAACTCCTCGTGAAGCAGCGCGAGTTCAATCATACCCTGACAATTACTTTTTTAAAGGTTCATATACAAAAACATATATGCAAATTGGAAATTCAGTACCACCATTATTGAGTAGACATATAGCAAAAGCAATTAAAAAATTTTTATAATATATTAACAATTTAACTTTTAAAGTGGCAAATTTTAAAATTGCCACTTTAAAAGTAATATTAATTATTCAAATTTTTTTAAAATTATTCAAAAAAATCAATTAATTCAGAATTTTTGCTACAATTCACAAATTTCAAAGCTAGTTATATCAAGGTTTTTAACATTTTTCAACAGTTCACCTCGACCAATAATAAAAGACTTTTAGTTTTTACTAAAAGTCTTTTTTATGTGTATTCAAGCTTATTTAAGCATTTTTAAGTGCTTTCAAGATTATTTGTAACATTTTTTAAAATTCTAAATATGCATTCAAAATCATTCAAATTAATTCAAATTTTAATTTTTTGTAGACTTTTTTGTAGACGTGAGACCACAAGAGTCTACAAAAAAGTATTTTCTCTGTAAGTATATATTTATCAACAAGAAACAAACTTTTTTTGATGAATTATTTGTAGACAATATATTTTAAATATTTATCAATTGTAATAAATTTTCAAAATTTTTCATTGTTTCAGTATCATAAATTTCTTCTCCTAATAAAATTTTATTATATGTGACATAAGAATAATTATATTTATGCTCTGAATAATCAGTTTTATCGATTTCAAATTTTGATTTATCAGCAGTAGAAAATAAATTTTCTATTTCAAAAATTTTTTCTGATACTTTATTTGTATTTCCATCTACAAAAATTATATTTTCTATAAAAGGTTGCTTTGAATCATTAATACTATCAAAAGTAGAATGTCCACCTGTATCCTGATCTAATATTATATGAAAATCACAATTCCAACCAAACAAAATAGATGCTATTGCAGGTATATTGTTTGCTCCAGTTGATGGAATAATATTAGGTACTTTCTTTACATTTTTACATTTAAAAAATCCTTGTAAATAAAAATAGTCCGTTATTCCTTCTACAATTATATTTTTCTTTTGAAAAGAAGGTCCTATATTATAATCCAAATTTAGTCCTAGCGCATTGGTTAAAGGTGTAATTGTGTCATAAGTAGCATTTAAATTAGTAGGAATTTTTGTAATTTTATTATATATATGTGAAAAACCTTCATCATCTTTCATTACAGTTCTAACATTTTGAATTGTATCAATATTTACCATAAATGGCGAATGTGTTGTATATATAATTTGATTTTCATTTTTAATTAAATTATTAAATAAGCTTATAAGTTCTTTTTGCGCATTTGGATGTAAATAGACTCCAGGTTCATCCATAATAATTATATTATTTTTGTTTGATTTACAATTTTCTTTTTCCATATACAATAATTGTATAAAGGCACTTATATACCATTTCAAACCATTACTTCTTTCTTCATAATCTAGATATCGATTTGAGGTATCTACAATAATATTTATTTCTTTTAAAGATATTGCAATTTCTATATTTACGTTTTCTTGACTATAAAATTTATTAAACTCATCTGAAAAATTATTTTTTATATTTTTATTTATATCTCTTTCATAATTTCTTATATCTGCTATATCTTTAGAATTCATTTTACTTATCAATTCTTCTATATCAATATTACATATATCAAAAAATTTTTCTAATAGTATATCTAACTTTACATTTTCAACATTATATCTTGACTTTAACATCATGTCTTCAATTTTTACAAAACTTGGAAAAGCACAGTAAATATTATCTAAAAAATCAATAGCATCCTGGATTAATTGAGCTATATTTTTATTTTTTTCTCCAGTGCTATTTTTTAACGAATTAATAATATTTTTATAAAATGTATGTTCTATAAATATTTTTGTTTTTGCATTATTAAGATCTTCAATCAAATTATTAAATTTTTTTCTGTCTTCTTGTTGTTGAAAAAATATTCCTGTTGATTTTATTTCTTCTATTTGCTTTAAAATCGTGTTATATTGTGAATTATTTGAAATAAATTCAGACAATTCACCAGAAAGTGAATAATTATTATAAGATTCTAATGTTACATTAGCATTTCCTTCAAAACCATAAAAAGTAGTTTCTCCTTTATATGTTTCAAAATTTAATATAACATTAATATCTTTATTATTCTTCCTATTTTTAGGCAAAAAATAATCTTTGTCTGTTAATCCAATCATATTTATTTTTGACAAAGCGTCTACTAAATTAGATTTGCCTGATTCATTTTTCCCCAAAACAACATTTAATTTATCTACAAACAAGAAATTATCTTGTTCTCCAAAAGATTTATAATTATTAATTATGATACTTTTTAACTTCATAAAAACTCCTAAAACTTTCTATTTTATTAGGGGTATAATATCATAAATCGGTTCACAAATCAATTATTCTCATAATTCGTTTTTATAAGTATTTTATTTCTTCCAAAAACATGGTATAATTTATTGACAGGATAAATATAATATACTATAATACACAAACATAATATTAAATTAAAATTACTAATTGATAGTTGACTTAATTTAATATTAATTATAAAATAATAAAAAAAGAGATGAAGGCTTTCACCTTCATCTATGGGTTATTTTGTTAGATTGGAGTAAGATGCGTTTACTTCAATCTTTTCTTTTTCTACTGAAATCTTAGAATTATATCCAAGAGCTGCTAAGCAACATATCGCCATTGCAACAATAGCAACAACAGATACTACAGTAGAAGATTGAATGCTTTTTTTCAAGCTTTCATTCATCTTTTGTGTACCTCCTTTCTTATGTATTACATCTACTGACAAAAGTTAGCAGATGCATCAATTAACAAATAGCATTAACTATTTACTAATTAATGCATCTGCTCAAAAGTTGGTACATCCTCAATCTAAAAATAACTTGCTGAAATTTTATTATATATAGTAATTAAAGTCAATACAAAAACCAAATATTTGTTCAGGATTATTTGTGATTATTCAAATGCATTATTTTCTTGTATCTTTTGTGTAATTTTTAGTATACATCAACTAACGCAAACCGCTACTATCAAGTGTTACAACAGAGTTCTTGCGACCACCTCGACCATAAAAAAGAATGACTATTAAAACAAATAGCCATTCTTTTTTATTATTCATCATCTAATGAATATCCTTTTGATTTTCTTTTCTTTTTAAAATCATATTTCTCGTGATTATCTAAAGATCTTTTTCTATCATTTGCATGCGTTGTTTCTTCATTAATAATTCTAGTTACATCTTGCGTAGTATCTCTATCAGATGCTGCTACTTCTTTTGCTTTTCTTATTAATTCTCTAGACTCTTCATAAGCAAATTGACTTTCTGTTCTACACGCTTCATTAAATTCTCTTGAATCTATTAATTCAGAAATTCTATCTTTTAAAGCAAGCTCTTCCACGCTAGAGAACTGTTCAATTCCTAATCTTTCTCTTTGCTCAGGAGTTAATAAATCGGAATTTAATTCTAGTAATAATAACGCAGCATTTTTTACTGCTCTTTCATAATTATCACATGAATATACTCCTACTTTTCCACTCATTCTTGTTCTATATCCTGGTAATATAGTTCTTTTTTGAGATAAAGTGCTATCTTGTTCTTGGATAAATTGAATATTATCTTCAATTTGCTCTTTAACTGGTTTTGCAAGTTCTAAAGCTTTTCTTCTATCTATATTTTCTGGAGCTATACAAAATATAGCTTCTTCTCCTCTTAGATCTCCCGCTGAAACAACTAACCCAGAAAGACTTCTATAATTTTCTAATTGACTTGCAACTACATTTAATCCTAAATACTCTCTATGAACATTTGTATCTTCTATAACAGAATCTATACTGTCATATCCTAACATTTTTAAACTTGTGGTTAAATAATATTGTCTCAGTAAAAATAGTTCTGTAGCTGGTATATCTCTTTTTTGATAAGTTTCAATTTGTTTAACAATGCTATATAACTTTGAAGCAGTATCATTTAATACTCCAGCATTCGGATAATATGGATTAAAAGGTTCATTAAATTCTTCTATTCCATAAGTCATATCGTTAGCCCATGCCATGCGTCCATCTGGTTTAAGCCACATATGAAAATAATACTCTATATCATCATCTTGAGTTGAAGTAAATCTCCAACCTCTTTCTTCATGTGTAATACTCTCTCTAAATGCAGCTCCTCTATTACCATATCTTGTTGGTAATGATACATATATCGATCCATTTTCACTTTTTTGAACTACTATTTTCTGACCTTCATATTCAACTTTAAATAATTCCATTTTAAACTCCTTCTTCTTTTTTACTAAAAAGATAAACTATTTTATTTCAGTTAAAATAATGTATCTTCAAATTCTAATTTAAAAGTTTATTTTCTTTCTGTACTTCATAATTTTATTTAAATTCTTTTCATTTTCATTTTCTAATTTTTGTAATTGCATATCATAAAGTTTATTGAGTAATATTTTTTGTTCTAAGGTTAAATCTTCATCTTTAATAATTCCAGCTCTATACTTATTTTGCAGTTCTAGTAATTGTTTATATTTATCTTGTTTACTCATCATCATGTTCTCCATGACCCTCATCTCCTTTTTTATCTCCTAGGCTATCTTCTATTTTTTGAGCCTCATCAACTAATCCAGCCATTTCACAAAGTTTTTTATGTTCTGTTGTTAATGCTTTATAAGCTTCTTCTTTTCTATGTATAGCTTTTGTAACGATTCTTTCTCTTCTAGTTTCTAAATACCATGCAACAAGACTTGTAAATCTTTCTGAATACCCTTCTCTTTGCATTGTATATTTATCTTTACCTTCACTATATTTTTTATATCCAATATTTTCTTCTGAAATTATTGTATCAATTGCATCTAATAATTCCTCAGAAGCCTCACCATCTTCTATTAATCCATCTAATGCCCTTTGCCATTTGTTTCTTTCTTTTTCTGATTTTTGTCTATTATAAGAATAATGATAAGATACTTGTTTAATTTGATTATATTTTTCAACTTCAGAGTCCACTTCTTTTCCTTTTTCCTTGCATTCATCCACCATATCAAAATATTCTTCTAATAAATCTTTTTGTTTAGGAGTAATCTCTGCAAAAGTATTCATCTGACATTTTAACTTTTCTCCATAGTCTTGATCTTTTCTTAATCTTTCAAGTTTTAATTTTAATCTTTCTAATTCTTCTTCTTTTTCTTCTTTACCAAATATTGCAAACTTAACTTTTCTTTCTTGGGCTCTTATTGCCTCTTCAGTAGTTTGAATTTCAGTTTCTAAATCTTTATGTTCTTCGGCCCAACTGTTATATCTTATTTCAAATGGATTCTCTTTCTTTTTATCACCTTTAAACCATTCTTTTGCTAAAGAAATTCCTTTATACTCAAGTTCAAATGATTTTTTTACACTTGCATACTCACCTTTGTCTCCAAAAGCTCGAGTTCCTGCATATAATACTTTTTCACCAACAGTTGTTCTATAACCAAAATAAGTATCAGCTACTGTTAAATCTAAGCCTGAATCTTTTATTTCTTCAAATTTTTTTTGAATTTTTTCTGTTCTTTCAGCTTGAAGTTTTAATTTTTCCTCAACAACTTTTCTTACCTCTTCAGCATCTATTTCATCTATTTGTGCACCTTTTTTCTCAAGTTCTTTAAAAAATGTTGCTAAAACAGGATCTTCTGTAACTACCATATTAAAATATTCTGCTTCATCATACTCTTTTGAGGAATATGATGAACTATTATTCTTTGGTGCATTTTTCTTTCTACGAGCCTCTTCTCTTGCTCTTCTACGTCTTCTCGCATTTGCTTGGTTTTGATCATGAACCATCTTTAGTGCAAGTAATAATGCTACATTCATTTTAAAAATCCCCCTTTAATTTTTTTATTCAAATATTATTTTAAGACATTTGATAATACACTCTAGTATATTTTCATGGTGTTGTTCTTCTGTTTTTTCTGTTTCCATATTCTCTCCTTCTCTTTCTTCTTTTTTGTATAAAAAAAGACATACTTAGTACTTTAGTACTAAATATGTCTATTGGTATTATTTACTCTATAAATCAAAAATTGAGACCTATTTAGTACTTATTGTACTAGTAAGTCTCATATTTTAAAATAGCACCAGGTTTTGTCTCCGAACATTGTTGATGCTATTCCATATTTCTATGGTTATTACTCCCCTACAAGCTGATTATAGCACGATTTTCAATTTATGTCAACTATTCGCTATATAAATTTATAAATTTGTCTTTTTTCATCCTTTAGCATTTTTGCTTTTTAAGCTTAAAAATGATATAATTAAAGTAGTATACATTTTTATTTATGCCTTATTTTAAATCTTTATATGGTAGGTGTGAATATGGAAAAAGATATTATATTTTTAGATACAAATGTATTTGGAAGAAAAGAAAAATATGATTTTGAACATTCTTATAGAAACAACATTTTATCTATGCTAAAAAGATATTCAAATATTGAAGTATGTCTTCCAAGTATAGTTGTCGAGGAATTAAAAAAACATATAAAAGAAAGTATTGATAATGATCAAAGCAATATCAAATCTATATATGTTAAAAGGAAACTTCCACATAATTTTTATGAAGAAGCATTAAAAGAAAATCTTCAAAAATTGGAAGAATTTATTGAAAGAAATAATATAAGAATTTTAGATTGCGAAAAATATCTAGAAATTTCTGATGTAAACAGATGGTATTTCAATAAAGAAAAGCCATTTGAAACATCCAAACCTAAAGAATTTCCTGACGCAATGATAATTTCTGCAATCGTAAATTTCTTGAAAGAAAATAAATATGAAAATGTATACATCGTTTCAGAAGATAAAGGATTTAATGAATCTATAAAATCAAAAGTAGATTGCATAATCGTTAATAAATTAGAAACTATATTAAAAGAATTCTTTGACTTCAGCACATACGAATATCGTTTAGTCGAAGACTTTATAAAAGATTCTAGTCTTTTAAAAGATACCGAACTTTTAGAATTTGAAAGCGCAAATGTTAATGATATTATAAATGTTGATATTGAAAGATATATTTTAAATACATGTGAAATAATTTATGATCAAAAAGATAATGAAAGTATAGTTGTTAAAATAAATTATGACGTTACCTTAAGTGGAGAAATATTTATTTTTGATCCTTATGAATCTATATATGACGAAGATGATGAAGAATATATCTACCCTATCTATAAAACAACAGATAAATTAAATGTTAAAAATCTAGAAATATATATTGAGCTATTTAAAGACAGTGATGGTAATTACAAAAACTATAAAATTATTGACAAAGCTTTAATTGATATAACTGATTTTCTATCAGAAATGAATTTACATTGTAAAGAATAAGAATTAAAACAAAAGGCTTATAAATTTATATAAGCCTTTTTTAAGTTGCTCTAAATTTGACTTTTATAGCTATTTTGTAGTATAATAAAAAGGCTCAAATTTAGAAATGACAAGGGGTTCGATGCTATGGAAAAACAAAGCAGCAAATTCATTCTATTTTTTAAGGACAAGGAGTTCCGGAAATTCAAACTAGAGCAGTTAAAGTTCCGCATCTCCATGCTCCCAGGTATCAGGCATATAATTTCCTGGTGGTTCGCATTCAAATTTGCAAAGAAAACCCAAGATATGAGCTCTTGGGATAGATATGTTGCAGAAAAAGATTTGGAAAGAACATCACGGAAAACTATTTTCATTTGTGCTCTTTTGAGACTCTATGCCTGTATCGCATCTCAGGAAGAATACCGCAATGCGGAAGAATTCTTGACCACCAAAAATGAAGTTCTGGAATGTGAATACTGGAAAGATGTTCCCGAACTTGCAGACTTTAAAAAATGGGTTGAGAAAATCACTCCTGAAGAACGTGACGCAGACCGCGTTATGGATGTTTTGCAAAAGTACAATAAGCCCGAGTAAAAAAGAAAAGACGCATAGATTGGCAAACTCGCCGACTATGCGTCTTTTTCTATTTTTTAAAGTCTTTTATTCTTTCTTTAAATGTTTCGAAATCTGTAAGTTTCCATGTCCAGTTTTTATTTGACATTGTACCAGGTACATTTATTCTTGCACTATCATCTAAACCAATTATATCTTGAACTGTTAAAACAACTATTTTTGCTTTACATTTCATACAATATTCCATTATTCCGATATTAACATTTATATCATTACAATTATTTATACTTAAGAATTTTTTTAATCCAATTTTGCACTCATTGTTTAACATTTTATACCAACCATGAATTGTTGGACAATCATGATTTCCTGGAAACATTAATACATTTTCATCTTCATTATCAAAATCTGTAAGAGTATCAATATCTAATGAAAATTGTAAAATTTTTTGTCTTGTAAATCCATAATATTCTCTTAGTTTTACTGTTTCTTCTCCAATATCCCCTAAATCTTCTATTATTAGATTTTCAAGTTTTACACTTTCATCTTTAAATAATTCATCAAAAAACCCATAACTTACACCTGGAGAATAACTTCCTTCTTTTCCAGATTTTCCAAGAGGAATCTTAAAAAATGAATCATACCCTCTAAAATAATCAACTCTAACTTTATCAAATAAATTTAAATAATGTTTGAATTTTTTTATAAAATATTTATATTTATCTCTTTTTATATTTTTTATATTGTATACTGGGCATCCCCATTTTTGTCCATCTTCATTAAACATATCTGGCGGAGCACCTGCTTCATAAGTAAATGTTCCATCTTTCATTTCAAAGAATCTAGGATTAAATTTAGTTTCAGCAGAATCAAACTTTGGATAGGCTGGCATATCTCCAATTATTTTTATATTTTTGGAATTAGCATAATCCTTAAGTTCTTTCCATTGTTTTAAAGCAATGTATTGTAAAAACAAATAATAGTCTTTACTTTCTCCTTCGACTTCGCTCATATATTCAGCATATCTTTTAATTTCTTTATCTTTTTTAAATTCTTTATATTCTTCATCTGGAACAAA
Source organism: uncultured Lachnospiraceae bacterium (assembly GCA_964584475.1). Taxonomy (GTDB): domain Bacteria; phylum Bacillota; class Clostridia; order TANB77; family CAG-508; genus Scatovivens. The sequence goes on from CAZPAF010000007.1 coordinate 36,051, forward strand.
ATTTTGGAAAGCTTCTTTATAATATTTTTCTTTAAAATTATCAAGTTTTATTCTATCTTTAACAGGTCTTGTCCTTGTCTTTTTTATTAGCCCACTTTCTTTTAATTTATCTAAAGATATATACATTTCTTCTAAAGCAAAATAGCTACGTGGAGAATATGGATATAATCCACAAGCATTAATTGGTAATACTTCCCAATAATCAATATCATTTTCACTTAATATATCAATAAATTCATATGCTTCATATCCAAAATCGCCAATTCCATATTGACTTGGAAGTGAAAATATTGGCAGTAGAATTCCTCTTTCCTTCATATTGGTTTCCTCTTTCGTTTATATAAAATATCAATAATATTATAATCATATTCACAAATATTAGCAATATCATTTTAAAATTATCTATCCCCTTCTTTTTTGACTTTTTCATATTTTCGTTGTATAATGAACTCCGCTAAAAATCGGTACCTTGTCATAAATAATTTTAGAAAGGGGAATCACAAAATGAAGACACGGTTTAGACGATTAATGCATCATATACCACTCATTTCCAATTCAACTAAGCTTGCTATCAGTTCTACGATTCTATTATTCGCATTTCTTCTTTTCGTCTTTCAAATAGAGTCGTCAGCTGAAAAAAACGTGGTTGCTTCTGGAATCTGTGTTATTGCGATGTTATTTTCGTTTTTAGGGGATTTATTTCTTAACTACTTGCCTATTCACAGAAGACAAAACTGGATGTTCTACTCTGGTGCAATTGCTTTTATGGTTGCACATCTTGCATATGCAACAGCCTATTATCGATTAATTGTAGAAGGTGGTAAAGAATTTATAAATCCTGGTGCGATTCTAGCCATTATATCCATCATTATGCTTGTTTCTATGACTGTATTAATTGCTATTCAAAACAAAGCAACTGTTAACATCCTGACAATAATTGTTTTTTCGTTATATACGATAGTCATCGGAATCAACTTTGTGACAATAGCATCTCACAGTTGGAATTTTATCTCTATATCTTTCATAGGAGCTGTTTCGTTTTTAATTTCAGATTTCATTATCGGAATAGAAACAGTATTCAAAGTCAAGAGTAGAATTCTTAGAAAGCTCGTGTGGATATTTTACCCGCTTGGTCAAATCTTAATAATCGCTTGTTGTCGTTAATCTCATTCATAAAAAGAGGGGCTATCCCCTCTTTTTGCATTAATATAAAACGATTCCAGTGGCCAGGGCCTCTGAAATCGTTTTAATACGGAGTTTTAATTAATAAATTTACCAGCTAACAGCAATATCCAATTGAGTAGGATTCCAATTGATGAATTCACCAGTATCACACACCATGGCCCATCCTAAAGATGTTTTGATGATAGAACCTCTCGGCCGCAAACTTAAATCTGCTGCAACCATAATAAATGGTCCATACATCTTTACTCCATCTTCACGAACCCAGTATTCATAGTCATAACCAAGATCTTCCATAATCCATACAACACCTGTCATATCAAGATTATAATAGGTTTCTTTTCCGTTAGGACCAGCTACTGTGCCATTATAAGAATTGATAATTTCACCATCCCAAACATATTCTTCCAGCACAATTTCGCTTTCATCCATGCTAGGATCGATAATGGTTCCCTCTTCAAGAGGTTTTACTGTAGGTTCTGGCACGACCTCTTCGGCCGCTTCAACCACTTCATTTTCTTCTTTTTCAATAGCCACTCCAGTCAGCTCCAAATTTTGAACCTTGAGTTCAACATTTTCACTCACTTCAGCAGCCATTTTAGGAATATATGCCGTGGTGTTCAAAAGTTCAATTTTTCCCACATTCGTTGCAGGAATCGGCTTGGCGGTATCGTCTGGCTTTTGTACTTCACAAACGATGGATATACCTGTATCTTCTTCAGCAATTGCTCGAAGATCCTCTGAAGCTGATACAGCCACACCTATCGTCATTAGAAGCATCGCTATAGTCGTTACCACCCGTTTAATTGTCATGTAAAATCCTCCTTGCCACTCGGGCTTCAAAATTAGCATAAAGCTTCCATTTAATTATAACATATTTAAAACAATAAGTCTAATTTGCCCTTATAAAATGCCAAAGCGCCACCTTTCGGTAGCGCTTTTTGCGTTTCGCAAACCTGCGAAAAAGAAACAAATCTGTCAGAGTGTATTTACTTAGCAATAGATTAATCAGCTGTATTGTTATCGCCTTTTTCTTTTGCCATTTTCTGACTTTCTTCTTTGCAGAAATCGTATGCCGGGCATCCTTTTTCGGAGCATCGCACTTCATCGAAGTTTTCAGGATCAGGAATCTACTCGAATGAGTGGAAATGAACTTCCACATGGTCAAGTGTATCGGCCACCTCTTCCATTGCTACAATAGCTGCTTTGTAATGAATTTCGTCTGGTTTAGAAACAACCATCGCTTGAACAAATGCGAGTTTATCTTTCCAATCTAACCAGCAAAGTACCAAAATAGCAGCAATGGTAACAATCCAATATGCCCATCCATCCAAAAATCTTACACAACTGATAATCAACCATAAAGCTGCTATGTAGGAGCTTTTTGTGTACTTATCTTCAGATGAATAAAGAGAATATTCCTGAACTTCTTCCAAATTGGGAACTCGACCAAGGTTGTAATATGCATTTTCAACCGCATTCTTTGCGCCCAAATATTTGGAAAAGCTAACCATCTCTTTGTTTCGGAAGAGTCTTCCAGTCAAGATAGCGAATGCTTTGGGAAGGACAAGCACGAATAGCATCAGATATACAATGGTTGCAAATATATTGACCCAAATCTCTGTATTGGGTAACCAGATACTCACAATCATCATAGCCAAAGCTACTACTATGCTAATCGCGGAAATCAGAATAACCCGAAAACCGCGTTTTTTGATTTTCTCATCCATCTCAGGTTTAATGCAATGTTCATCATCAGGATCGTGATTGATGTTCTTGCACTTAACGTTTCCGCTTTCCTCCTCGACTGTTGCGAAGCATCCGTTGAAGCTAACCGAAGCCGGACCGGCAATTTTTGTGGGTATAAAACCAACGCCGTCCTTCTCTACAATTCCTTCTAACCGGACACCTTCTGGGTGTTTAACGATTTTTTTCATGATGTTTCCTCCTAAAGTTTATTGCTTACGCAACATTTATTATAACATAATTTTACCTCTCTTTCAAGTTTTATGTAAATCTAGCAATCTAATATTTCCTAAAAAATATTTTCTATCTTTATGTGTTCTAAAATTCACAAAAAGAAAATAATATTTTCATAATTATATGATTAATTGTATACATCATAAATTTCAATAATTGTTATTTATAAATTATTTTTAAGGAGGACTTATTGTATGAAATTTTTTATTGATACAGCAAATGTAGAAGAAATAAAAAAAGCAAATGATATGGGAATTATTTGTGGAGTTACAACAAACCCATCATTAATTGCAAAAGAAGGTAGAGATTTTAAAGAAGTTATTAAAGAAATTACATCAATAGTAGATGGAGCTATTAGTGGAGAAGTTAAAGCAACAACAGTTACTGCTGAAGATATGATTAAAGAAGCAAGAGAAATTGCTTCAATTCATCCAAATATGGTAGTAAAAATTCCTATGACTGCAGAAGGATTAAAAGCAGTTAATGTATTATCAAAAGAAGGAATAAAGACAAATGTAACTTTAATATTTAATGCTACACAAGCATTATTTGCAGCTAAAGCTGGTGCAACTTATGTATCTCCTTTCTTAGGAAGATTAGATGATATTGCAACACCAGGAATTGACTTAATTAGAACAATTTCAGAAATATTTGCAATGCAAAATATTGATTGTGAAATTATCTGTGCAAGTGTAAGAAATCCAATTCATATAATAGACTGTGCAAAAGCTGGTGCAGATATTGCTACAGTTCCTTATAAAGTAATTGAACAATGTTTAAAACATCCATTAACAGATGCTGGAATTGAAAAATTCAAAAAAGATTACATCGCTGTTTTTGGCGAATAGTCTCCTTAATTCTCTTACCCTGAGAGAACCCAATATATATCTTAAGTTAAATTTAAGCCAACCATTTATATCTGCTTTAAAACAGTATATATAATAAAAAAGAACCAACTTTTGTTGGTTCTTTTTTATTATTAATCATCTAATGTTTTTTCTTCTTTTACTGGTTCTTTCGTTCTTTCTTGTACTTGTGGTGTCGGTGTTTTTAGTATTGGCATCATCATATTTGTTGTGTCTGACATCACAGTAATAAACTGTTCTTTTCCATTTACACTTTTTTGTGTTCTTTGAGTTATCTTTCCATCGATTACTTTTTCATCAAAGTCTGGTGTTGTTGTAACTCTTCTTACATCTTTACCAATAGTAATGTATTTTAAGTTTGGATATTGAGATAAAGTTGTTAAATCAACTTCTTCTACTCCCGTTACAAAAATTCCAATCAATTTATCATCATCAATTTTTTCGTCTCTACTTGATGGCATTGGAAATGTATCAACAACAGCATGTATAGAACTTGCTCTTTCACTTCCAATTGTCTCTGAATAAACAAAGATTGAATTAGCGTTAGTATTTTGGCTAGAACTTTTTATTAAACTCTCTGCTAAATAATACATATTATTTTCTGATTCTTCTGCAGCATTTTTTCCATGTCCATCCATCCAATCAAGTTGACCAAGAGATAATCTTTCACCTTGCATAAAGTGAAGTCTTTCATCTGAATCAAAAAATATATTTGTTAGAGCTTTTGTATCTGTAGAAATGTCAAAATCATTTCCTCTAACCCTTCTTATTGATGTTCTTGATATAGCTCCCATTGGTATTTGTTTTGCTTGATCTGAAATAACTAGTTCTTCTAACCCAGTAGTAGGAATTGCACCTTCTGCAACTGCTATGACACCTCTTCCTAATACTAGAGTTTTTAGATTTTCAAGCTCTAATAACGATCTATCTCTATCGTCTCCTAAAATTAGGATATCGTTTACTTCTATTGTTTCAATGCTTTTCTTTTGTTTATCTGAAAAACCGTTTCTTGGCGGATAAGAAATATAACTTACTTTTCCATTTGAATCTACTGTTACGCTAGTTCTTTTCATTAATTTTCTTAATCTATCAAAAAAGCTTAATTTTTCTTCGAGTTTGGTTGGAAAGTTAATTTTTTCGCTCATATTTTCTCCTCTATTTTTTTGCTTTAATCTATCTATTTCTACAATTATTTTTCTTTTTCTCTATAAGAAGACATAGTTTATTATATAAATATATTTTTCTTTTTTCAACATTTTTTATACAATTTAATATATCATTTTGTTTACAATTGTGTGAACAAATACACTAATCATCTAAATCTGGATATTCTTGAGCATCTCTTTTTTAGGAATATTTCTGGAGACTTCATCAACGTCAACTACCTTTAATGTAGTTTCATATTTTTTCATTTCTTCCATTTTTTCAAAATCTACTTTATCTTTTAATGTATTTGTATCTTGTCTATCTTTTAGATGTGCTGTACTTAATTTTTTACTAAAACACTTAATTCTTATTCTCAGTTTTATATTTTTCAGTAAGTAAACTTATATCCATAAGCATCTCCTTTTATAACATCTATTAATATTTTATCATAAAATAGCGATAGATTTCCACAATTTACGCTCAAAAAGTGGAAAACTACCGCCATTTTTCATCTAATCCATAATTTTTTCTACAAATTCTTTATCATTATAAAGTGTAATTGCTTTTGGAAGTACATCAATTATAAATTTTTTATCTATCATTTTTTCTCCATCAACATTAAAAGCGATTTCTTCATCAAGCTCAAGTTCAACATGATTTGTTCTAAATTTATGAATACGTCTTTTTCCTTCATGCTTTCCATCTTTTAATTTTAATATTAATGGAATCATTTTTAATTTTGGCATTTTTTCTGCATAATAAATATCTAAAAGTCCATCTGTAAGTCTTGATTTTGGAGCAATTTTAAAACCACCACCATAATAAGAGCCATTACAAATACTTAATATTGTGTATTTGTCTTCAATATTCTTTATACTTGTTTTAATCTTAATTTTTTTACATTTAAAAGTTACAAACGTATACACAATACTAACATTATAAAGCTGACTTGACGGAATAAATGAGCCTCTAAATCTATCTATATTATTACCTACTTCAGCATCTATCCCTGTACAAGCAACATTTATAAAATATCTATCATTTACTTTTCCTATATCAATTAAAGATTCTCCGTCTTCCATTGTTTTAATTGTTCTATATGTATCATTTCCAGATCCGGCCGGAATAATTCCAAGCTTATTTTTAGTTCCTACCACACCTGGTAAAGTAACAGATAAAGTACCATCTCCACCAACAACATAAATTACGTTTTCTTCCGTCTTATACTCTAATGCTATATCGTAACCACTTTTTTCATCTGAGATATATCTTATTTCATATTCCCAATTTCTTTTTTTACATTCTGCTTCAATTTTAGGAATAAGGTTTTGTCCTTTTCCTTTTCCAGCGCTAGGATTTACTATAAAAATATACTTCATATTTTCCTACTTTCTAAGTAAATTTAATACTTCATTTCTTATACAATCATTTGCTTCTTCTAGTTCCATTTCGCTTACATCTATTGGTTTTCCAAATTCAATTATAAGTTTTTTTCTAAACAACTTATATTCTCCTTTTATAGCAAATGGAACAATTTTTGAATTTGCTTCTTTTGCTATTCTTACAGCTCCATGTTTAAATCTTAAAAGATGCTCTTCTGTTTTGTTTCTTGTTCCTTCTGGAAAAATCCCTAAAGTTCCACCACTTTTCAAAAGTTCAACAGCAGATTCTACTGCTTCAGGATTGTTTTTTGTTCTATATACTTTTATTAAACCAATTTGTTTAAAAAGTATTCCATGTAGTCCTTTAAATAAGCTCTCTTTTGCCATATAATGAACAATTCTTTTAGTATGAGTCATTACTACAACTGGATCAAATGCATGACGATGGTTCCCTGCAAAGATTACTGGTCCATCTTCTGGAATATTTTCTATCCCAATTGCAGTTGGTCTATATAATACTTTTAAAAGTGTTGTATATATTAATTTACATGCTTTGTATAATACTTTGTTTTCTTCCATATCTTTTTCCCAATAACATAAATATTTATTAAACAACTAGATTATAACATAATTTAGAGCAATTTACATCCCTTTAAACGGAATAATTCCCGAACGCATTCACGTTCGGGAATCTTCTTGTTTTGGAGTTTTAATTAAGTTTTACGTGTACCAGCTGGTTGCAATGTCGATATGCGTACGGCCGTTATATTTTCTTTCATTTACAGCTCTTTCGCAAAAGTCAACAATAATTCCAGATCCAAGGCTCGTTTCGATTAACTGCCCACGCTTGAATACACCAGACGGATTGGATTCGCATACAATATCTGCAGCTACTACAACTAAATTTTCGAAATCTTCACCGTTAGGCATTGTACCGCTTATGATTCTCACACCGTATCTCGGGCCTTCATCACGGCACACTTCCATTTTCAGGTTTGTAAAACCGCACTGCTTTTCAAGAATCTTAACAGCTCCACCGGGATGAGTAGGATACCAAGTTTCATACCCATCATTTCCATTTGGTCCACAAGGACTATCTGTAATATATCCTTTCTTTGCAGTAAGAACGCCTGTATGATAAGCAACTTTTTTCTCAGCCTCAGTTGGCTTCGTTTCTTCACTAACCACTTGAGGTACTGTTTCTTGAGGAAGAGCTTCTTCCTCAGCAACACCTTCTAAGAGGATAGGCTCAGTAGCTTCCGCTACGTCCGTTTTTTCTACCACGAGCATATGAATTTTTACATCATCGTTCCGTTCCTTGGTAGGTTCAGTAATTTCTACTTTCGCCATTTCCGGAATAATTTCGTTTTTGTTGGCATCGAACTCTGCGTATGCTGTTGTGGCCATGCCCACCAGCATTAAAAAAATAGCCATACCTTTAACCAACTTAAACATGTAACTTACATCTCCTGCCTTTCAGCTTCAATATTTGGTTTTACCCATATTATCATTATACCACATTTACATAATCTTTTCCAGTTTTGCAGTTTCTTCTCGCTAATATAGCTCTTAATTTAAAATAAATAACAAAAAACCGGAAATATACTCCGGTTTAATTTTTTTATTTATTATCTATCATCTCTTCCTTCTGGTAAAGTTTTAGCCTCTTCTTCAAATGTTTTTATTCTCTTACCAAAGAATACTTTTCCAACTGGGCTTTTCTTTACCTGTTCAATAAAGCTAACCGCTTTTCCTAATCTAGAAGTTGCTTGAGAAAGACTTTTTGTAAGTTCTTTATTACGTTTTTCTAAGTTTGTAACTTGTGATTCTAGAGCTGCAATTCTTCTTCTATTTTGTTCTTCTGGATCTATTTCTTTTTGAGCAACTGCTTTTACTTCTTCTCTTTTTGTTCTGTACCATTTTGCTGTTTTAGGATAATTCTCAATTATAGGTCTAGACATAGAATCAAATTCAGATAAAATTGCATCTAAACTTTCTTCTACTGTTTTCTTCTCATCTCCAGAAAGAGAAGAATCACTTTCAAGAAGAATTCCACTAGCTTTTCTAACAGCCCAAGAACCATTATCTAAATTAGTTGTTTCATGATATGTTGCATTTCCGTTGTTTCCAGACATATTAACAACTTTACCACCATCTCTTTTATTATGAGAGAATAAATCTTGCCATCCACCATCTTGATATTCCATTTCAATTCCAACAGCATTTGTTGTTATTTGAGCATCACCAAAAGAAATTTCAGCACATTTATCTTCTCTTAACGCAATTTTTCTATCTCCAAAGGTAAAGTTTCCATCTTCGTCAACAATTACTTTTCCTTCTTTTCTTAATTCACTTTCAGGTCTTTCCATCATTTCTTTGTAAATTGGCTCTACAATAGCTGGCATTTCTGTTAATGCTTCTGCTACACCTAACTCTTTTAGAACTCTTTTGATATCTGCTCTTTCCATAATCATCCTTCTTTCGCAAAATTTTACAAATATATTATATTCTTTAACAAAAAATAAAGCAAGAAAATTCTTGCCCTATTTACTCTAATTTCTTTTTAAAATTTTATTAAGTTCTAGCTCTGCTTTTTTTACAAAATAATTGTCTTTGTAAATTGGAATTTCATATTTATCAAACATTGCTTTAATTTTATCTAATGTATTCATTTCTTCAATATCTGGATTTGCTTCTGATTCTATTAGTTTCGCTCCATTTTCAATATCTTTAACAGAGAATTTAAAACCATTTTTTCCAAAAGCAATATCACTTTCTTTAATTCTCATGATTTCTTTATAACCAATAGCAGTTAATAATCTTTTAGCATCTTCTACATCTAAAACATCACATTCTACTTTGCTTTGAAATGTTATATTTCCTGCGTCATCAAAAACTTTTTTCTTGTAAGTTATGTTCTTTACAAATCTTCCATTTTCTCTTTCAACAATTCTTACAATTATAGCATTTGCAAGAATATCTCTTGCAGTCATATTCTTTAAGTCTAAGCTTTCAGGAACTAAAAAAGTATCATCTAGCTTAAATCTATCTGTTACTTCAAATCCTTTCTCTTCAATATTTTTATAAAATTCATTTAAGTCACCCTTAACACGTACTGTTATTTCGTTTGTATTTTCTACAGCCATATTAATTCTCCTTTTCATAAATTTTTATAAGCTTTGTTCATCAACAACTTTCTTTACTAAAGCTGTTTTCATTTTGTTTCTTTGTCCACCAAAAATATCACACCACAGGCTGTCTCCTATTACTAATACTTTTTCTGGACTTATTCCCATCTTGTCACAAGCTTTAATAAAATTCTTTTTCATAGGCTTATGAGCAAAACCTATATAATCAATTCCTTGTAGCTTAAAGAAATCTTCAACGCCTCTATCTACACCATTAGATACTACAATTACTTTAAGTTTAGATTTTAACATCTCAATCCATTCCTGATTACATTTTGGAATTGATTTCATATCTTTTCTTACTGTTTCATCTATATCTAAAATAACTCCTTCAATTCCTAGATTTTCTTTTAACTTTTTAACATCTGCTTCTGTTAGAGAAGTTACTTTGTCTAAGCTTATATCTGGTTTTATTTTCTTTGCTAACATATAATTTACAAGTTCATAAATCTTGTCTGCCATAAGTTCATCTAGTGATTTCATAACTCTCCTTTATAACCAATCAAATACTATTTTATCTGCTCCTGCAAACTCATAGTCATCTTTATTTTCTTTTGTTATCCATGCACAAGATTCATGTTCTAAAAGAGTAAGCTTTTCACTAATTAAATCAGCCTTATAAAACATCAATTTTATATCTTTTTCTGGATAATGATGAATAGATTCTCCAATATGATTTCTTACTTCTATATCAGCATCAAATTCTTCTTTTATTTCTCTTTTTAATGCGTCTTCTGCTGTTTCATTTGGTTCTAATTTTCCTCCTGGAAATTCCCATAATCCACCTTGTGCTTTCTTTAGATTTCTTTGTGCTATTAAAAATTTATTATCTTTATAAATTACTCCTGCGACTACTTCGATCATGATTACTCCTTTATTAATTCTTTTATAGCTTCTATAACATTTACTACTTGATCAAATTTAATATTATTAGAATATTTATAATGCATAGAATAATTTCTCCACATTTCTTCAATAAATTCACTATTTTTTATTTCTGAAATTACTTTATCAATTTTTTCGATGTCTGTTTCTCTCTTATTGAATGTTTGTACTATAGCATTTTTCAAATTTTCTTTTGAAAATTCTTTATATGTAATTAAATAGTATAAATCATAATAATCTTTCATCCTACTATTTAATATTCCTCTAGCTATAACTGTTTGAAACTTTTCTGCAATTATAGTTTCTATATTATACGTCATAATTTTTAAGTTTCTATCTTCAAACATCATTTTATAATCATATTCTATTTCACAAGGTGTAATTAAATCACCTGTTGCTATATCTATACTTAAATCTACTTTTATGTTATCAAATTTAGCCACTATATTATATCTTAATCCCCCATAATCATCTTCTTCTCTTATAGGTTTAGAATTTTTTATTTCAAATATAACATTAGCACCAACATCAATGCCTAATATTTCGTTTAACACTTCATACAATTGCTCATCTGTTAAATCTATTCCTTTTATACAAGTATCCATATCCATAGTTGTTCTTGTATCAATTCCCATAATTGAAGATAATAAAAGTCCCCCTTTTAATATAAAGTTATTTTTATATTTTGAAACAGATAATCTTTCTAATATTCTCTCAAACATATAATTTTGTAATACTTCGTTCGCTGTAATATTATAACTAATTGCTAAATTTCTTGATTTATCCATTAAGCTTTTAGCATTTTTTATCATATAATTGCCTCCATATAGTTTTTAACTTTATCATATATATTCATTTTCTTTGCATAATCAAACATTTTACTTGCACTAAATTCTTTACTTTTGATAACCTTTTTTATTGCTTTATTTCTTATTTCTATATCAATACTCTCTTTATCTTTTATTATATCGCACACTGTTCTTTCTAAATTATATGTTCTAACAATCATTCCTTGAGGAGATTTCTTTTCTGTCATTCCTAATTCATACAATTCTTTACTAGTTTTGTAAACATTTACATAGTCTTTAAATCTATGTGGGTTATATTCTCTATATACTGTTACATCCATCTTTATTGGTGTTCTTTCTGTCATTTCATAAAAATACAATGCTGTATTATAAGAAAATATTGCTTTAGGATATTTTAATTGAAACAAAAAATATTCATCATATTTAAAATCTTTCGTTACATATATTCCTCTATCAATTCTTTCTATAATTCCATCTTCTTCCATTTTTGATAAATATATTCTTGATATACCTTTTTCTTCTAATTGTGAAGGTGTTATTATTTCATTATTTTTTTTCATTATTTTTAAGATTTTATTAATCATACTAATCTCCTTTTACAATTGTGCTTACATTTTATCATTTTGTAGCACAGTTGTAAATATATTTTATACAATTTTAGGAAAATTATACAATATACAATTTTATCTAACTATAACCCTCAAGTATCTTATAAAACAAAAAAGCCACTAACAACTAGATTATAGTTGCTAGTAGCTAATATGTAAATATTTATTAAATTAACTCAATTGCTTTCTCCCAATCACTTCTATCAAAATCTACACTTGGAACAATTTCATTATTCTTAAACATTTCTTCAAACTCATCAATAGTAACCCATTTAAAATCAATTGCCTCGCCATCTGGAAGAGTAATTTCTTCGTCTTTTATATCTTTTCTAAAAATCCAAACATCTTTAAAATCCGGTGGTACACAAGAACGTTCCAAAGTTTTTAAGAAAACTGCATCTTCCTCTTTAAATTCAACTCCAACTTCTTCTTTTACTTCTCTTATAACACCTTGCAAACTTGTTTCACCTGCTAAAATTGAACCACCATTACACTCCCACATTAAAGGAAATGTTTTAAATGGAGCTCTTTGTGTTATTAAGATTTCATTTTTAGAATTTAAAATTACTGCTGTAACAACTATATGGTATTCTCCCTCTTTTAACTTGTCTACTCCTCTTTGCGCTAGTCTTCCTGTCTTGTTACGATCTTTATCATAAATATCCCAGAATTCAGCCATAAATTTTCTCCTTACAATTTATTTATGCATGTATTAAATATTTAGTTTAAAATCTCTGTAGCTAATTTATCCATTTGTTCTCTAGATGTTTCATTTAATCTAGATTTAATAGTTACTTCATTTTCACATAAAGTAATATTTTTCATTCCAGCAATTATGTCTTTCATAGTTTTTGCTGCAGTTGGAGCCCATGTTCCATTTTCAATAATTCCAACTTTTTTATTTTGATAATTTTTACCAACAAGTTGTCTTAAGAAACTTTCCATTACTGGGAATACTGAAGCATTATAAGATGCAGCAGCAAAAATTACTTTATCATATCTAAATGCATCTTCAATAGCTTCTGCCATATCATCACGAGTTAAATCTGCTACAGCAACTTTTTTAGCTCCTTTTTCTTCTAGCATTTTTACTAATTCAAATACTGCTTCTTTTGTATTTCCATGAATTGAAGCATAAGCAACAAATACACCATCATCTTCAGCTTCATATTTGCTCCAAATATCATATTTTCCAATATAGTGTCCTAAATCTTCTTTTAAAATTGGACCATGTAATGGACAAATCATTTTAACATCTAATGTTGCTAATTTTTTAAGTAGCATTTGAACTTGAACACCATATTTTCCTACTATGTTGAAATAATATCTTCTAGCTTCACAATCCCATTCTTCATCTGTATCTAATGTTCCAAATTTTCCAAATCCATCAGCAGCAAATACTATTTTTTCTGTTTTTTCATAACTTACCATTACTTCTGGCCAATGAACCATTGGAGCCATAAAGAATTGTAATGTATGTTTTCCTAAACAGATTTCTTCAGCTTCTTTTACAACAATTTTTCTTTCATCTAAATTAGAAATTTCAAAAAATTGTTTCATAAATTCAAATATTTTATCATTTCCTATTATTTTCATATTAGGATATTTTTCAGCTAAAACACCAATATTGTAGCTGTGGTCTGGTTCCATGTGTGATACTACTAAATAATCTGGTTCTTTTCCAGATAATTCTTTTTCTAAATTATCTAACCATTCTTCAGATTTTCTTCTGTCTACTGTATCCATAACAGCTATTTTTTCATCTTTAATTATATAAGAGTTATATGATATTCCGTTTGGCACAACATATTGTCCTTCAAATAGGTCTATATCGTGATCATCTACTCCTATGTATTTTATATCTTCTGAAATTGTAATGTCTTTTTTCATAAAATGGTTCCTTTCTTTTGAGATTTTGGTTTTGTTTTTTCGTGATGTGTTTCTTGAAGGGATTATATCATAAAATGGTTTTTGTTAATATATAATTTTAACTTTAATGTTATAATGAATTTAAACTTTTATGTTGTAAGCCATAATATTCTTGTAATATAAACAAAAATACACTTTTAACACATTTACTGTTAAAAGTGTATTTTAAATCTAAATTTATATTTTTAGAAGTATTTATATATTATTTAATTTCATCAATAATTTCAAACAAACATTTTTCTATTTTTTTTCGTTTTCTTACTATTTCTTCTTTAATTTTTTCTTGTTTTTCTATTTCTATATTAATTTGTTTTACTATATTTTCTTGTTCTTCTAATCTAATATTTGGAAATGGTAAATCATTAATATCTTTTGGAAATATATTAGTGTTATTTCCTAATCCTTTTTTGTTAATTTCAATTAAATATTGAAAATATGAAGTCCTAAAATAAAAATATGCAAAAGTAGGATTTATAATTTCTTTATTAAACCTCATCCTAATAAGAAAATCACAAAATATAGCTTTAATATCATCTTTTACTATTGCAACTTTTCCAATACCACCTTCACCAGATCTCATCATAACAATATCATTTTTCTCAACTAATGTTGATACAGATATATCTTTTCCAGTTATTTTTTTTGATTTATTTTCGATTACATATTGATTTGAAATATTTTTCAAATTATCTACATCTAATTGCCATGTACTAATATCAGCCATAGAAACATATGAAAACTCACCATTATCATCAAATTCTGATGGAGAGATTCCTTGTCCTGTTATTATAGGCAATTCAACGATATCTTTTATTTTATAATGCGCTCTTTTCTTCAATTCGCTATAAACAAATTCTCCTGCAGTTCGATGAAATTTTGAACTAAATCTTAAATCTATATTATTACCGAATTTATAAAAACTACTTTGATATCTTTTCACTTTTTTTAATTCTTCAAATGTATTATAATCATAATCAAAATATTTTTTAAACACTTCATTTACAATCTCATTTAATGGTATGATATTTGATTTTAATTGTTTAATTTCTTCTTCTAATTTTTCTATATCTTTTTCAAATTTATTTTGTATATTTATGTCTATATTTGGTATATTAATTCTGGACAACTCTTGCTTTGAAAGATACTTTGCAGAATATATTTTTTGAAATACTTCTTTTACATAACAATTAAAAAACCATAACATAAATTTTTTATTCGCTATTGTATTATCTAATTTTACCCAAAAAACATTCTGATTTACATAAATATCTTTATTGGTAAGAAAAGCTAATCCAATTGTCATAGCATTTGATATTAATAAATTTCCCTTTGGAACTCTCATTAAAGTTTTCTCGTTTTCAATTGCTTCCTCGGTTATCTTTTCCTGTATTTCATCATTTATTGTATAAGTAAGTGTATCTACATCTGTCATTGTTACAAAATCATATTCTCCATTCCAATATTCTGGATTGAATTTGGAGGGTGTTCGGCCAGATTGTAGGTCGTCGATATAATTTTTGTTTTTTAAAAAATCTTTTAAAGCTTTACCTCCTGTATACAAAGATTGATAATTTTTTAATCCTAATTTAAAATCTTTTGATAATTCAGAAAATTTATATTCTTCAACTCTTAAACTCATTTTATTCTCCTTCTTACCATTTTATCTCTCGCATATAGTCTAAAACTGTTTCTTTAATACCGTCATCTATTAAAATAGTATTATCTTTTTCTCTATAAAGATCATTAGATGTTTTCTTTTCTCCTCTCTTGGATCTTTTATATCCTATATTATCAACTTCGGCCATGAAAATTGAATAATCTATTTCTTTAGCAACTTCTTCAAAAACCCACCAAGTATTTACAAACCCAAATTCTGTTTCGGTATCTTTATCAAATTTACATAATTCTTTTAATTCTTCTTTATATTTCATAATTAATTCCGAATTAGACAATTCTAAATCAATTGGTTGAATATATGCTTTTAAAAATCTATCTAATATTTTTCTTTCATCATTTTCGTTTAAGTCTTTAATTGATGTCAATCTTTGCTTATCTTTTTTCCCTTCGTGAACATAAATTAAATTTTCTACTCTAGTCTTTAATATTGAATACTCATTAGCATATTTTCCCCATATTTCATTCCATTCTTCAATCTCTTCTTTACTTTTTTTCTGTGCAAACAAAATACTTGTTTTAGTATTTGTAAATGGAGCAAATGTTATTTGTGGAAGCGATACAACAGCTTTAATGTTAAAGTATTTATATATAAACAATCTTATATATTTATTTTCATTTGTATCAAAAACACTTTCTGGAAGAACTGCTGCCAATCTTCCACCTTCTTTTAATAATTGATAATACCTTTCTATAAATAAGTTTTCAGAATTTTTCTTTTCTCCAAAAATAAAAGATTTACTAACTTTCTTTTTTGTATCATTATCTAAACTTACTGAAAATGGTGGATTTGTTAAAATCAAATCAAATTGTCCATTAACATTTTGTTTATAATTACTATCAAATACTTCTTTATTTAAAGCATTAGGAGCTGTAATTTTAATATACTCATTAAAAGGTAATAAACCGTCACCTTTTTGTGCTCCAGCAAAAATATTAGTTGA
This sequence comes from uncultured Lachnospiraceae bacterium, assembly GCA_964584475.1. Lineage (GTDB taxonomy): Bacteria > Bacillota > Clostridia > TANB77 > CAG-508 > Scatovivens. The sequence continues at coordinate 52,644 of CAZPAF010000007.1, forward strand.
ACCATCTCCATGTAAAATCATATTAACTTTTGTTGCTGTACCTAAATTAAAATTTAATTCTGAACCATATATATATTCTCTAGCCCATTTATTCTCTCTATAATCTGGATAAAACCAATCAGACTCTATCTTGTCAGTTACTGCCCTATTAGTATCTAACTTATCTCTAAATCTATATTTAATATTTTGTGTAATAAATTTCATATACTCAATCAAAAAGGTCCCTGAACCAGCCGAAGGATCGATCATATATGGAATTTCTCTGTCATTATTAATTCTATCAATAGCTAATTTATCTGCTTGTACAGCCCATAACATGAATTTAACTATATTAATATGTGTAAAAAATTGTCCTTTGGTTTGTTTAAATCCAGTTCTAATTATACCTTCAAAAAAGTCCCCTAAAATATCCTTTCCTGATAAACTATTTTTTCCATCTACAAAAGAATATCTCTCTAATGCCTGAACAGTATATTTTACTTTTCCTAATGAAAATTTATTTCTATCAACTACATTAGCAATCTCAATGTGTTTTTCATCAGTTATATATAATTTATCTTTTAATGCTCTTTTATATAATTTATTTATTCGATCATATAGCATATCTGGTGTTTCAAATGACAATGCTTGAAAATCATATATATCTCCGTTCTTTTTTTCATCTTCATCCTGAATTTTTGCTAAAATCAAATTAGTAAGTGAGGAGAAAATATCATTGTCATCAGTTCCTCCACCACCCCACAAAACATTATGTAAATCTGTTTGTAGATATTTTAGTACATTATTTGTAAAATCCTTTTCTAAATCTTTTGAACTACCTTTTACATAAGGTAATTTTCTTGCCTCACCATACCCTTCAGGAATTTCTGTCAAATAATCTCTAGTTTCTTCCCATTTTTTATATGAAACATATTTCTCATTATCAATAATAATGCAATTATCAACTAAGGCATTTTCCTTAACATCTAATGTATATAATAATAAATATTTAATTTTATGTCCTTCTGCTTTTTCCATTCCACCAACTTTAAATAGTTGTTCTTCAATTGTCTTATCTTTATCAATAGAGTTATATTCATCAGGATTTTTTACTTCTATAAATAAAAATGCCTCTTTAGATTCATCTCTTACTATAATATCTATTCTACTTGTTATAGTATGTGGTCTGCCAGCCGTATATTCATGTTCAATTTCAATTTTATTCATCGGATAACCAAGCTGATTTGTCAATCTAGTTATAATAAAAGCCCTAACAATTTCTTCATCACCTGATATTTTGTTTATTGTTCTTTGTTGATATATTTCATCATTATATTTGATTTTTTTATTCATAATATCTATATATTCAACCGCTTTAATCGGTTGTTTTTTTATATATTCTTCTATTTCATTTTTTATTTTTTCTGTTAATATAATTGACATAAACTCCCCCTATTTGTTATAGCTCAACATTTTCTGTTATTCTTCTTAGACTAATTATCTTATATCACAATTTCTTTTATTTCTCAACAAATTTACATTTTTTTCAAAAAAACTGACAACAAAAAAGGATAATATTATTAATTTATTACCCTTTCATCAATAACATTTATCCTACTTGATTTATCCAGTCTCTTATATTTGTACCTACCCTTTCTATATCTCGTTCACCAAGTTCTCCTCCATGCATTATAACATTTCTTGAACGTTCCAACGTATTTATAATTTGTCTTGCCCAATCTAATGAAATTAAATAATCTTCAAAGTCATCCCAGTTCTGTAATATTATATTATTTAGATCTCCCATCTCTGTATAATTAAGCAATCGTTCTCCTCTTTGTTGATGCCATTTTATCTTTTCTTCTTCTTTTCTTCTACTTTCGGCTTTTTTTCTAATTGATTCTGACACAGACTTTTCCCACCATTCTTCACCTTTTTCTTCAGATAAAGTCTTTGCAATAAAATCTCTAACCATATTTTCAAATGAAGTAATCGCTACATATACAGATGCCATCTTCTTGGAAACTTTCACGTGTTCATCGTCTAATAGTTCAACAGATAAATGTGTCGCAATCTCCGAATCAATATAATTAGAATCACAATTTTTTTTCAATAATTGTGTTCTATCCATTGCAACTTTTGCTAAATTTCCTCTTAATACAAATGAATATATTTGATCTTCCAATTCAACTCTCCTCTCTAAAATAAGTGTTTTTTCATGCTCGAAAATATAGCATCATATACAGCCTCATCTCTGGTCTCTGGTAAATGAATTTGAATATCATAATGCAATTCTAATTTTTCTTTTTTAGAGCTTGTAATTATTTTTTCATCTAATGGTTTAATTTCTTGACTTTTATTATTTTGTTTAACCATCGTGTCTGGAATTTTAGTTTTTTTATCTTTTACATTCCAATCAGCCAAAGAACATAACGCTGAAAAAGTCATTGCCATCAATGATATTACTTTATCTGTTTTTTGCCCTTGAGTAAGAGTTTTTAATTTATTTTTTACTTCTTCTGTAGATAAAGTTTGAGCATTTATGTTTATATTAAATAAATCTTCATAAGCTTCCATTATTCCTTCTGCTAGAACTTCCTTATATATTCCTTGATCTAAAAATCTATAATACCTTTCCGTTGGTGCGCCGCCCTCATCCAACAGTCCTAAAGATTTAAAAAGATTTATATATAGTCTATCATTACTACTTTTAAAGCCTAAATCCTCTAAAAATTTATATGTAAATCTTTCTGGAGCTTTTGCTGTTAGTACTGCATTAATAACTGGTTCTAGATTTTTACTGGTAGTTAAATATGCACTTGTCAATGACATTTTTTTATACCTCCTATTATTTTTGACATATTGTATCATGTTTTATATAAAAAGTCCAGTAAGTAGTCGTTCTCGCAATTTTATAAAATTTTAATATATTTTGGATTTATTTAATAATACTTGCTTTGGATTAGAAGTTGTTATATAACAAATATAGTTAGTATTTACTTTAAATTATAATTAGATTTGTGAGGTATACATGAACATAATTTTAAGCGACAACCAACTCTATCAATTCGAAATCTTTGATAGAATAACAAAATTTAATAAAGAAAAAAATCCACAATTACAAGGAACAAATGCATGGAATTTTGGAGAACTATTTGGATTCTATGCAATGGAAGATAATAAAATAATTGGTGGAATTGTTGGCAATGAAAAAATGCAATGGATAGATATAGATACTTTATTTGTTGACGAAAATTATAGAGGCAAAGACATTGGAACTAAACTAATAGAAAAAGTAATTGAATATTGCAAAGAAAATAATTTAATTGGAATTCATTTAACAACAATGGAATTTCAAGCAAAAGGATTCTATGAAAAAATTAATTTTGAGCTAATTGCTGAAATTAAAGATTGGCCAAAAGGAATTACTCGTTATGAATTTATAAAATATGTATAATTTAATTTGGGGATAAAAAAAGTCACTTTAAAGTGACTTTTTCTATTTTATAAATTTATTTCTCTTTCTACTATTTTATTTGCAAAATATCTATCATGTGAAACAAATAATATAGTTCCTTTATATTCTTTTAAATTCTCTTCAAGTAACTCTCTTGTTGAAATATCTAAATGATTAGTAGGCTCATCTAGTATTAAGAAATTTGTTTGTTTTATTACTAATTTAGCGATTAAAAGTCTAACTCTTTCTCCTCCAGATAATTCTTTTAATCTCTTAAATACATTTTCTCCATAAAACATATATTTAGCCAGGAAAGTCCTAACTTCTGTTTCACTACCGTTATAATTTTCTAAGAAATATTCTAATATTGTATTAGATTCATTTTCAAACTTTATTTCTTGAGGAATATAACCAATTTTTACTGATGGATTTATTTTTATCTCTCCACTAAAGTCATTATCATTTCCCAAAATAATTTTTATTAGTGTTGATTTTCCAGATCCATTTTTTCCTTTTAGTTGTACTTTTTCTCCTCCGAAAACTCCCATATTAAAATTATTAAATATTACATTTTCTCCATAACTTTTATTTAAATTCTTTATAACTAATATATCTTTTCCTGCTTTGCTACAAGAATTTATTTTAATTGGAAGCTTCTTATTTTCTCTTTTTTCTAATACTTCTATTTTTTCTAATCTTTTTTCTATTGATTTTGCTCTTTTGAAGAACATTTCATTTCCTGCAATTCTTCCAAATTCTCTAAGCTTTTTAATAGATTCTTGCATCTTTTCTATCTGTTTTTGTTGAGTTTTGTACATTTCAAACTCTGCTAGTGTTCTTCTTTCATCTTCTTCTAAAAAATATGAGTAATTACCAAAATATATTTTTGTATGTCCATTTTCTAATAATATAGTTTTTGTTACAACTTTATCTAGAAAATATCTATCATGTGAAATTAAAAGTATTGTTCCTTTATACTCTATTAAAAAAGTTTCTAGCCATTCAAGTGTTTCTATATCTAAGTGATTTGTTGGCTCATCTAAAAGTAATATACTAGGGTTCTTTAAAAGAATAGTAGCCAAATTAACTATAGTCTTTTCTCCGCCACTTAAGCTATTATATTCTTTCTTCAAGAAATCATTATCAAATTTAAATCCTGAACAAATCTTTTTGAATTTCTCTTCTAATTCATATCCACCTAAATCAATATACTTTTCTTGTAACTTTCCATATTTTTGTAATACTAATTCTAAATTCTGGTCATTATTTGCCATTTGCAATTCTAATTCTCTTAATCTGTTTTCAATAAGTGTATATTCTTTAAAACTTTCTTTTAAATAATCTTCTACTATAATATTCTCTTTCTCTTTTTCATATACTTGTTTTAAATACCCTATAGTAGAGCCTTTTCTTATATTTACATTTCCGAGAATCCTGTTTTTCTATTCCACTAATTATTTTTAAAACAGTTGACTTTCCAGAGCCATTTTCACCTATTAATGAAATTCTTTCTCCTGTTTTAACTTCAAAGTTAACACCATCTAAAACATTCTTTAGACCATAATTCTTTTTTACATTATTTAATTCTATTTCTATCATTTTTCTATATCTCCTTATCTTACTATTTTTAAAATAACGAGATATATTTGCTATAAACTTAACCTATTACAACCCTATAGCAATTATCTCGTTGTAATAGTATTGCAGCCGAAACCTCTATGTTTGGTTTCCCCCATTAATTTTTCTTTTCTATTCATTATTTTTTCCTCCAATATTAATTTACCTTATATATTTTACCACAATTATGTAAATTTGTGAATATTTTTTAAAATGAATTTTGAGCTAATTGCTGAAATTAAAGATTGGCCAAAAGGAATTACTCGTTATGAATTTATAAAATACGTAAAATAAGGCAGGAATAATCCCTGCCTTTAATTATTTTTAAACTATTTATATTTTTTCTACAACTTTTATTTTAACTTATTATTAACTATTTTTTGAATAGCATCATAATCATATCCAGCCTCTGCTAATCTATTTTTTCTTTCTTCTCCATTCCCCCAATTACCTCGTATAACTTCTATTGCTAATTCCTCATTTGATTTTTTATCTTTTGTTCCAAGTAATTTATCATTTACATTTTTTTGAATAGTATTATAATCATATCCTGCTTCAGCTAATTTATCTTTTCTTTCCTGACCATTTCCCCATTTTCCTGCTATTACTTCATTTGCTAATTCTTCATTTGATTTTTTATCTGAAACTGGTGGTATTGGTGTTTGTACTGGTTCAGAAGCTGGTTTATTATTTATTTTATTAGCCTCTTCTACTATGTAATCCATTTTGCTTAACAAATATTCTCCTGGGCAAGTTGTATTTGCATGCATTTTATGCCAAGTTAAGTTTTCACCTTTCACAAGTGTTCCTAAATTGTTTCTTTTTGCGATATCAGCTACTAATTTTATCAATACATTTAGCACATTATCAGATACAAGAGAATTTCCACCAACTTCACTATTTGATGTTTCAATTGTTACTGCTATAGAATTTGAATCAAAATCACCATTTGTATATGCTGTGTTTTCTTCGTCAACATATAATCCAACTTCTCCATCTTTTCCTATACCATAATGACTTGATGCTTTTCTAGCTTCATCTTGAAATATTTTGCCACATTCTTCAGCAGTTAATACACCTGCCATATGGTGTATTGTTATAATCTTAATATTTTTCCCACTTCTTCCTACAGCATAATTATTTTTATTTGCAGGCATAATTACACTTACTAAACTCGAATTACTCATTTTTATTTATCCTTTCAATAATATCTTTACACAATTTATATTAGCAACGTTCTATAAATATTCATATTATATAAAAATATATTATTTTAGTATTTGTAAAAGTTTGGAGGGTAAAGTGATTACAATTAGTTTATGTATGATAGTAAAAAATGAAGAAAAAGTTTTAAGTAGATGCCTTGAATCTATAAAAGATATTGTAGACGAAATTATTATTGTAGATACAGGATCTACTGATAAAACAAAGGAAATCGCTAAACAATATACAGATAAAATTTACGATTTTAAATGGACACAAGATTTTTCACAAGCTAGAAATTATTCATTTTCAAAAGCAACTAAAGATTATCAAATGTGGTTAGATGCTGATGATATTATAACTGAGGAAAATAAAGAAAAAATATTAAAATTAAAAGATAGTTTAAATCCAAATATTGATATTGTTACATTTAAATACAACACTCATTTTGATAAAGATAATAACCCAATTTTGACTTCAACAAGAGGAAGACTTTTTAAAAGAGAAAAAAATTATTTATGGAATGATCCTATACACGAATATATTGAACTAAAAGGCAATATTTATTACGCCAATGATATTTTTGTATCCCATAAAAAAGAAGATACCTATACAGATAGAAATTTAAAAATTTATCAAAATCAAATAAAAAATGGTAAAAAACTTAGTCCTAGAAGCCTTTATTATTTTGCTCGTGAATTAAAAGATCATGAAAGATACGAAGAATCTATTTATTATTTTGAACAATTTTTAGAAACTAAATTAGGATGGATAGAAGATAATATTGCAGCCTGCTATAATTTAGCTCTTTGCTATAAGAATCTTGGGTGTCACGAAAAATCTTTTCATTCACTATTACGAAGTTTTGAGTATGATTCTCCACGAGCAGAAATAACCTGTGAAATTGGTTATTTTTTTAAGAATAAAAATGATTATAAAAAAGCTATAGATTGGTTTTTGTTATCTACACATTTAGAAAAACCAAATTCTTTAGGTTTTGTACTTAATGATTATTGGGATTATATTCCTAATATTGAACTTTCTGTTTGTTACTACAAGTTAGGCAATATCAAAAAAGCAATTTTATATAATGATAAAGCTT
>CAZPAF010000008.1:0-42372 GCA_964584475.1 uncultured Lachnospiraceae bacterium
CATATATTATTTAAAATAATATATCATACTAAAATTTATTTTACAATAATTGTATAAAATCAAAAAAATAAAAGAAATTAAAAAACTTCTTTTATTTTCTATCTATTATTTTACTTTTATTTTTGTATTATTATCTACAACTAAATACCATTCTCCTTGATTATAGCTTTCTTCTGCAATTTCAAAAACTTTATTATCTGTAACTGTTATTCCAGGATTTAAATCACTTAAAACCTTTCTATTTGGGTCTTTTTCAGTTGCATAGTATGAACTAGCACTTACATCTGATGAATATTCTACACCATTTGAATCAACTAATTCTACTGTTGGAAAATCCCAACTGCTAATTGGTTCTGTTGAAACATTTTTATATGTAAAATCTACACACACATAAATACCACCTTCTGCTGGTTGTGAATTAAGATATTGGCTACCAACTTTTGTTGCTGTACTTACATTTTTTATTGTAATTTCGTATTCTTCATTTGATATTGCATCACCTATATTATATACAGTTTCTTGAACTTGATTTCCAGTTGATGTTACTGTTGTATTTCCAGTATTATCACTTCCTGAACTACCTGCAACTGCGATTATAATAAGAATTAAAATTGTATATAGCACTGGATGTTTCATAAAAAAGTTTCTTTGGTCCTTTCCACATTTTGGGCATTTTTTTGCTGATGAGCTTATTTCTTCGCCACATTCTTTGCATTTTTTCATTGCCATAGTAAAATCCTCCTTAAATTTTTTCATAGATTATTTCATATACAAATAATAACATATTTAAAATTTTATTTCAATACGCCAAACTAATTTGGTGCATTGAAATTTTATTTTTATTTTTTCAATTCGCCAAAGTGGTCTAGTTTGAATATTTGCTATGATTTTTACATAAGATATTTCTAGGAGAAAATTTTTATGAAATTATCAGATGCAATTAGAAAAAGAATTAAATATTATTTAAAAGAAAAAAATATGAAAGTTTGGGATTTATGTAAATATTCTGGTATTCCTTGTTCAACAATTAGTACTTTTATGTCCGGAAAAACAGAACTATTAAAAATTGATACACTTTTGCATATTTGTAATGGATTTGATATTACTTTAAAAGAGTTCTTTTCAGATTCAACTTTTGATACAGCCGAACAAGATTAAAAAAGAAGTTTACACATTTTGTATAAACTTCTTTTTTATTTTTCTTAAATATTTTATATTTCTAAACTATTTGTATTTAATAAAAATTCTTTAATTCCAATAATTAAAACTCCATCTTCATTATGCCAAGGCACTATATCATCCTTTACAATAATAACTTTTTTAAAAAAGTCATTTACATTAATTAAAGAACGAACTTCTTGTTTTTCTTTTTCTTTATTTTCTATGCTATAGGCAGACTGAATATAATATCTTTTACTTCCTTGATTACATACAAAATCAATTTCTAATTGTTTTCTAATTGTTAAATTTTCTTTATTATGTTCAAAAATTTCTACTACTCCCACATCAACATTATATCCTCTATAAAGAAGTTCATTATATATAATATTTTCCATCAAATGGTCATATTCTTGTTGTCTAAAATTTAACCTTGCATTACGAAGTCCCACATCAACATAATAATATTTCGAAGGAGTCGATATATATTTTTTTCCTTTTATATCATATCTTTCAGCTTTATTTATTAAAAATGATTCTAATAAATAATTAATGTAAGAACTTACAGTTTTATTTGTTACATCATTAAATCCATTACTTAAAAATGTATCTGCAAGTTTTTTTGGATTCGTTAAAGAGCCAATTGAAGAAGCAATCATATCTACAAGAGAATCCAACACATCATCTCTTTTTATATTATTTCTTTCTAGAATATCTTTTAAATAAGTATTTTCAAATAAATCTTTCAAGTACTTACTTTTTTCTTCTGTTGTATCTAGCATAAGTGTATATGGTAATCCACCATAAGTAATATAATTATTCCAAGCTTCTTCTTTCGAACCTTCAAAACCTAATAAAAATTCTTTAAAAGTTAATGGATATACTCTTATTTCATCACCACGACCTCTGAATTCTGTTATAACATCACTTGATAAAAATTTTGAATTAGAACCAGTTACATATACATCTAAATTCTTTTTTCTCAAAAAACTATTTAGCACTGATTCAAAATTTTCCACAAATTGAATTTCATCTAAAATAATATAATATGTTTCTTCATCCACTATTTGTTCCATTACATAATCATACAATTTTTTAGCATCACGATATTCTATATTTTCAATTGAATCTAATTCTAATTTAATTATATGTTTTTCATCAACACCATTATTCAATAAATAATTTTTAAATATTGGATCTAATAAATATGATTTACCACATCTTCTTACACCTGTAATGATTTTTATCATTCTATTATTTATTTTACTAACTAATTTATTAAGATAGAAATCTCTATTTATATCAATTTCTTTCATTTCTCCTCCCATTTCTTGTGCATTTGCACACTTTTTAGTAATACCATTATATATTTTTTATTTGTATTTGTCAATTTTCATTTCCTTTTTTTGTGCTTTTGCACATTTTTTAGTAATACATTTATATTAATATATTCACAAACTAAATAAATATGTATATTTTTTAAAATAATTAAACCTCTAAAAAACTTTTTTATCATCATATTTTCCTTATATTTCAGTACTTTCAAACCAATTATGCATACTACGCATATTTTAATGCATGTCATGCATAATTTATTTTTTGACTAATTTACATAATTTTTCTATACTTAACTTACAAAAGCAAATAAAAAGAGTTTCTAGATATTCTTTCTCATATAAATGTTTATAAGCACTACTTAAGATAAAACAAAGTTCGCTATAGAGAACTTTGTAAAATATAAAATTATGAAAAATTATTTTTGACAAAAAATAATTTTGAATGATTTTATAACATAATTTAATTTTGTAGTTTTCTACTCCTCTAGTAGAGAACTTAAATAAATTAAATTATGCAAGGGGTTATTAGGGGTATCCCCTAATCATACAGAGGTCTTTTGAAAAAAGTCCTCTAGTATGTTACAGCACTTTGTACTTTATCTTGTATATTTTATAAGAAAAACTTCAAGTTAACATGGATTTTTTAAATGAGGCTCTAAAACCATTGCTAAATATACTATTACAAAGATTTCACTATTTTAATTTTTCCGGACTTTTTCGGAGTTTCACAGACTTTTCCGTGTTTTCAGTAATTTGCTGTTTTTTCTGCTATTATTAAATTAGATAGTAAGTGCACATACTATTGTTAATAGTACTTTTACTAAAAAATAGTTAAAATTTATAGGAATTTATAACATTTTTCGTTGACATCAAAAAATAATCGTTCAAACACTATTGAAATATATAGTTACAAAGATTTTCTAAAAGTAATTTTCCTTCTTTTTTCTTCTATTTTAAACAATTTCCTTCTTTTTCCGTATGGTAACAAATAAAGGTGCTATTATTAATTTATAAAATGAGTACTCAAACACAGACTTCGAAGTCTCTTTAAATTTAAAAGAAAGGAGACAAAATGAGTTTTACAATAATTAGAAATATCAAACATAAATCTAATACTTTAAATTTAGCATTTAGGCATAATGAGCGAAGAAATACTAATTACTCAAATAAAGATATTGATAAGTCTAAAGGAAAACAAAACTATTCAATTAAAGCTTGTAATGTTCCATATTCAAAAAGAGTTAATCAATTAAGAAATGAATATCGCTTAAAAGGTCAAATAAAAACAACTAGTAATATTGCTTGTGAATATATCATTACTTCTAGCAAAGAATTCTTTGAAGAAATTGGAGAAGCTGAAACAAAAAGATATTTTGAAACAGCTTACAAGTTTGTTGCAAATTATAAAAATTTAGGCAAACAATATATTATTTCAGCTAAAGTACATATGGACGAAACTACTCCCCATATGCACACAGTATTTCTACCAGTAGTTCATACTAAAGATAAAAATGGTAATCCAATTGAAAAACTTTCTTGTTCAGACTTTTGGAAAGGTAAAAATAGTTATAAAAATCTTCAAGACAATTTTCACTCTTATATGGTTCGTAGTGGATTTGATTTAGAACGTGGTAAAAATCACGAGAATGAACATATTCCCATTGAACAGTTAAAAGTGATAACTAATCATGAAGTACAAAAATATGAGCTTAATTCTCAAAAAAACGAGCAAGAACTTGATACTAACAACATTGAAGAATTACGCAAAGATTATCGTAGAGTTATAAAAAAATTTAACACCTTGGCTCAACAATATACAAGAATAAAAATAATTAATGATTCAACTTTAGAAGAAATCGAAAGAGTTAAAAAGAAATGCGATACTCTTGAAGAAGAATGTACAAAAACTAAAAATGAAAATTTACAATTAAGGAATTACATTCATAAAGCTTTAGAATGTGTAAATATTCTTTTTGAATTCCCTATCGATCGACTAAAGAGATTAATTAAAGAATATATAATAAAAAATAAGGAGAATAAAAAATATGAAAGAGAAAATGAAAGAATTAGATAATAACCCATTAGGAATTGAATTTATTGAAACTACAGAAGAAAGAAAAAATTTAACAGAAACACTTATCGCTTATGGTATTAGCAATTTAGATAACCCATTTAAAAATCTTACTGTTCATGAAGTTGCAAAAGATTTACATATAGGAAAAAATAAAGCTTACGAAATTTTTAAAAGAAAAGATTTCCCAGCTATAACTATTGGTCGTACTTGGCAAGTAATGTATCTAGCTTATCTTATATGGAAACATGACAACTCTAGAAAAGTCTAGGAGGTGATTATTATAGCAAGACAACCTAGAAAAGGAAATGGTGGTGTACATTATAATTCAGCAAGAAGAAATTGGACTGCCTCTTATAATCTTATAGATTTAGAAACAGGACTTGAAAAAAGAGTTAGAAAATCCTTCCCTACTCAAGAATTAGCAAGACAACATTTAGATGAAATTTTATTACAAAAAAATAATAAACTTTTCATTGAACATAATGGCATACCACTTCTAAAATTAATGAAAACGTTACTACAGAAAAAAGTTGATTCAAATTTAATAACTGACAGAGCTTATGCTAGAATTATGGATACACTTCGAATAATTGAAAAATCTTATTTAGCTACAAAAAAAATAAATGAAATTTCTACCGAAGAAATTCAAGCATACTTAAATTCATTAACAGAAAAATATAGCAATTCTTCTATACAAAAAATCTATTTTCAATTTAAAAATGCATTTGAGTATTGTTTAAATAAAGGCTATATTCATCAAAATCCAATGTATGAAACAGTAAAACCAAAAAGCAAAAAAGAAGATAAAGTTTTTAGAGCTTTAGAAGTTGAAGAACAAAAAGCATTAACAGATTATTTGTTAAGTACAAATCTTTACGATACACCTTATAAAAATGTATTTCTAATACAATTATATATGGGACTTCGTGTTGGTGAAGCACTTGCTTTAAAAAATAGTGACATTGATTTAAAAAGAAGAATTTTATCAGTAAACAGAACTTTAACAACTGACAAAAATGATAAAGTTTGTGTTGGAAAATCAACAAAAACTTATGCAGGAAAAAGAGAACTTCCTATTCCCGATTTTATACTACCGTATATATTAGAACAAATGCATATTGCACAAGATAATTTAGATGAAATGTTATTCTTAACTCCAGATGAAGGACTTGTTCTTCATTCTACTATAAACAGAAAGCTAAAAAGCATTGCAAAAAAAGTTGGAATTGATGAAAACATTTCTACACACTGCTTAAGACATACATATCGGAACAAGATGTATTGAATCTGGTATGAGATCTGTAGCTCTTCAAAGGTTAATGGGACATACAGATATTAATGTTACTTTAAATACTTATACTACTATCTTCAACAAATACAAAGAAGAAGAACTTCGCAAAGTTAATGAATACTACTTAAATAATGAAATTTTTAATAATAATCTTTTACAACCACCCGTTGTTGAAGATTATGAAATATAAAAATAAAGGGATACTTCATAGTATCCCTTTATTTTTATATTTTAGATATATTAACATTTCCATATTTATCTGATTTATCACTGCACTTTTGTATATAATCATTTGTACCAAAAATAAAACAATTAATTAAGTTTTCAACATTGAATCTTCTATGAACTTCAGTTACAGTTCCATTTGACATTGAACATCCATGAGCTTCTCCTAATTGCCATTCGCCTTCACAAACACACAATTCAAATCTATCAATTTTTATATTCTTTTTTCCATTTCCATTTAATTCAAAATTGCCAGCATGCAAATAAGCACATCTTAAAGCATAACAAACTTCACCATCAAATTTAGCTAATTCGTCATATTTTTCAAAAGCATCTACTTTTGAAGTTGGTATTTTTAAATATTGATAAATCCATTCATCAAACCATTTAATATATTTTCCTCTATCATCTAAATTATGATATTCTATTTTTCCACATATATCAGGTAAAGTTAACGCTAGTGCTAATGCAGAAAAATATGCTTTACCTTTTACAGCTTTTTCTAAATCATCTAAAATATCTCTAAGCATAATTCTATTCCTTTCTGTTTATACTATAAATTAATTATTTCGTGTATAATATCTAAAATTAAGTTAAATTTTGAAAGATTTATATCTGTTGATGGTTGAATAACTTTTTCAAAAAAAGCATCTTTACTTAAAGCATAATTTGTAGAATCATTATTTTCGTTATCTAAATCAAAAACTTTTTCTTGTCCTCCTCCTGACAACACTCTAATAATATCATTTCCGCAACATTCTTTTTTATTGCATCTCTTATTGATATCTACATTTATTCCCGTTCTTTGAAAATCATTTCCACAATATATTCTTCTAGTAATTCCATCTTCACACAAAATTTCTTTTTTCAAAATTTCATCAGGATAATAGTGTTCTATTGAAATCGATTCTTCATTTGTTCTAATTTCTGGTCTTGGAATAATAATTGAAAAAACATTATTTCCCCAGTTTTTATAATTACAACCGCTCCATAATTAACTCTGGTAATATTTTTTTATTATCATTATCAAATATAAATATTCTTTTATTAGGATTACTTATTTTTGCTTGTTCTTTTAGCATATTTAATAATTCTACATCTCCCATATCATTGAAAAATTCAAAAAAATTATAAGTATCCAAATTATTCAATTTTATTTTAGCATTTTTTATATGTTTCCAATCAGTTTTTCCTTCTGTAACAATTAATGGTGTTTCTAAGGTACTTATTATTTCTTTTAAATTTTCATTTTCTTTTTCTAGTTCTTTCAATCTTACTGATGGATTTTTTATTTTATCATAATACTTTTCCAATAATCTAAGTTCTTCATACTCTAAAGAGTTTACTTCTTTTATTATAGGTGATGAATCATTTTTTCTAAATATTTCATAAAATCTTGCATTTTCAGGTGCTAAAGCTAACGTTGCAGGTGAATGAGTTGACAATACTACTATTATCCCTTTACTAATATAGTATTCTTCTAATACCGTAAAAAAGTCTTTTATTAAAGATGGATTTAAAGTTGCATCATATTCATCCAATAATAATATTTTCGTTGTTTTATCTTTTTTTCTATCATAAGATAAAATTACTAATTTTAATATTGCTTTTTCTCCATCACTTAAGTCATTAATTTCTCTTATTTTAGTTTTATCTATTTCATTATTTTCAAATGCATATAGTCTAGGTTCTTCTTTTAAAAATGGAATACTGTACTCGTAATCATCTGAAAATCTATAATTAAAATTAAGTTTTTCAAACAAATGATTTATTTCTGTCCATGGAGCCGTTTTTAACCATTTTTCATTATCAAAAACATCTGTAACATCTGCATATTTATTTCTTTCAAGAAATCGTTGCCTTGATGCTTCTGTAAAAATTCTTGTTATCCCTTCAATTTCTTCTCCGATTAATTTTATAATAAAATCATTAGGCATACTATTTAACACTTCTGTATCAGTTAATGTTGTAAAGTTTTCTGGATGTTTTTCTTTTACATTGTTTATTATTTCAATAATTGTATTTTTAGAAATTTCATTAACACGCCTTACTTGCCCATACTTATCTTTTTCGGTAATACTAGCAGAAATAGCATTCATATAATATGTCTCTTCTGATACACCTAATGTTGCACCTCTTTCCTTTGATGAATGAAAGTCTTTATAAGCACTAACAAATGATTTATATATAAAAAGTATAGAATTATCAGTTTCTTTAGCCAACTCATAGTCATATTTTCCAAAAGATGGTAACGAAATATTCTCTTTGAAACTATATTTTACAACTTCTCTATTGTTGACTTTTTGATTATTTATATATACTTCTGAATCTTGATTCTTAATGCTTTCTAAAAGTTGACTTTTTCCCGCACCATTAATACCTGATAATAATATTAAATTTCCTGATATATTATACTCTGTTCCTCTTTTAAAACTTTTATAATCATTTATAAATTTAACCTTTATTTCATTATTCATATCTATTTTCCCTTTTAAATTGTATTTTCTCCATTTTATAACTGCATTTCTCAAATTTCAATACAATTCTATAAATAGTGGTAATTATTTTTACTTCCGACTTTCTTACCCAAGTCTGCTTTCGATTTTGTGAAACTAAACATCTGTTGCCAACATTTATATTTGTAAACCTACTTTGATTACATAATATTTTCTACACCTATTGCAAACACTGACTTCTTTTTATTTTTGCCAACAAAATGGCTTCCGACCAAGATTATTTTTTATGCCTGTTGGCAGGTTTGTCGGCTATTTTTCAATATCTCTCAACTTCATGGTGTGTTATTACGTATTAAAAATGCTCACTTTTCAAGCATTTCCGGGACGTACTAAAACGTTGGAAGTACTGAAAAATGAGCTTTTGTGGAGCGGGTAGCGAGAATCGAACTCGCGCAACCAGGTCGGAAGCATGGTATTCTACCACTAAACTATACCCGCATGTATATAATTAATTATACACAAATTTATTGTTTTTTTCAATATCTAAACAGATAAGAAGAGCATCCTTCTTATCTGTTTTATTTATTTTTTTCTATAACTTTTTTAGCATAAGAACAATCTGCTATTAGATTTTTGTTATGTTTTTTGGCATTTTCGATAATACATTCTACTAATTGTCTTGCTAGACCTTGCCCTTGATATTTACTATCAACACCAGTATGAACTATATTCCAAGTATTCTCATTTTCTACAAAGTTACATTCTCCAATTTCTATACCTTCATCATAGATTACAGCTCTATTTTCGTCTTTTAAAAATTTTATAGCTATCATTATAATTCCTCCTTAAAATTCTTTAGAATAATAATACATGTCTATGCAGTGTAAATTGCCATCCCAAATTTCTTCTTCGTAATTATCTACAAAGAAATTTTTTACAGTATGATGATATCTATTGAATCCATTTAAAACATAAAATGGAATCATATTTTCTGTTGTTCCTACTATCATTTTTTTATAAGTTTTTTTATAAATTTCAAATACATGTTTTATCATTTTTCCGGCATATCCATTTCCTCTAGCTTCAGGTAATGTAGCAATGTTTTTAAGTTCACAAGTTTCATCGTCATATTTGGTAATAACGCAAACACATACCGACTCTCCGTCTTTTTCACCAATGTATAGATCACCTTTTTCTAAATATTTATTTACAATACTTTTGTCTGGATCTGCTTCTAATAGAATTTTAATATAATTACTTTTATTATTTTCAATTCTTCTTATTTCCATTAATAGTTCTCCTAAATTACTTTTATTTCTAATATATTATATATTTATTTTTTACTTTATTTCAATGTTTTTATCTTATATAAACAAAAAAGCCATCATACTAGACAATTTCTAATACAACGACTAATTTTTATGGAGCAGGTAGCGGGAATCGAACCCGCATAGCCAGCTTGGAAGGCTGGAATTCTACCATTGAACTACACCTGCATATTTACTTTTGCCAAGGAATAATTTTTGGAGCAGGTAGCGGGAATCGAACCCGCATAGCCAGCTTGGAAGGCTGGAATTCTACCATTGAACTACACCTGCATTATTTCCCTTGACAAGTATAAATTATAATGCATTAAAACTATTTTGTCAAGAGAATTTTTTTATTTTTTAAATTATTTTATAAAAAAGATTCTAAATATAAATTTAGAATCTCATTTATTTTTAATTAATTATTAAGCTTCTGTTGTTTCTGCTTTTTTTGCTGCTTCTTCAGCTGCTTTTGCTTCTTCAACTTTTGCTGCTTCTACAGCTTCTGCAACTGTTTCTTCTGTAGCAACTTCAGCAACTACTGCTTCACCTGGAACCACTTCTTCTTTAACAACGATTTCTCTGTTTTCGATTCTTGCTCCAACTTTTTCTTTAGTTTTAGCAGCTTTACCAACTCTATCTCTTAAGTAGTATAATTTAGCTCTTCTTGATTTACCTACTCTAACTAACTCTACTTTTTCTATCATTGGAGAGTGAACTAAGAATGTTTTTTCAACACCAACACCATAAGAGATTCTTCTTACAGTAAATGTTGCGTTAACTCCTCCACCTTGTTTTTTAATTATAATTCCTTCGAAAACTTGGATTCTTTCTTTGTTTCCTTCTTTTATTCTTACGTGAACTCTAACAGTATTACCTACACGTAATTCTGGTATTTTATTTTTTAATTGTTCGTGTTCAATTGATTTTAAAATATCCATTTTCTTTCCTCCTTCTTTAATAATGGATGGGTTTTTATTTACCCTTTATTTTCTAATTCTTTTATAAATTTCTTTTCTTCCTCAGTTAAATTTACTTTTACTAAAAGATCTGGTCTTTTTTGATAAGTAATTCGAATAGCTTCTTTTCTTCTCCATTTATTTATATTTTCATGATGACCTGATTGAAGTACTTCAGGAACTTTAATTCCTTCAAATTCTTCTGGTCTTGTATATTGTGGATATTCTAGAAGTCCTTCTCCTGAAAAACTTTCCTCAGAAGTTGATTCTCCTGTTATTACTCCATCAATATATCTTGATACACTATCTATTAATACCATTGCTGGTATTTCTCCTCCGGTTAAAACATAATCTCCGATTGAAATTTCTTCATCAACGATTTTATCTATTACCCTTTGGTCGATTCCTTCATAGTGTCCACATAACAAAATTAAATGTTCTTGTTTTGCTAATTCTTCAACTTTATTTTGACAAAGTTTTTTACCTTGTGGTGATAAGTATATAACTTTAGATTTTTCACTTTTTACAGATTTAAAAGCGTCATATACAACATCTGGCTTCATAAGCATTCCTGCTCCTCCACCATATACTGTATCATCTACTTTTTTGTGTTTATCTTTTGAAAAATCTCTAATATTTACAAGATTTATCTCAAGCAAACCTTTTTCTATTGCTCTTCCAATTACACTTTGTTTCATTGTTTCGAACATTTCTGGAAAAAGTGTTAATACATCAAATTTCATATTTTAAAGTCCTTCTATTAGATTTACTATTATTTTGCCAGATTCTAAATCTATTTGCTTAATAACCTCGTCTATTCCTGGTAAAAGTTTTTGTTTTCCAAGTTCATCTTTTACAACATAAACATCATTACTTCCTGTTGAAAAAATATCATCAACTTTTCCTAAATATTCATTTGATTCTGTAAATACATCTAATCCAATTAAATCAGCTATGTAATATACTCCTTCTGGAAGCTCTCCAAAAATTTCTCTATCTACTACAATATAAGAATTTCTTAAAGTTTCAGCTTCTTCTACTGTATTTACATTTTTAAATTTAATTATTACTTGATTTTTGTGATATCCTACTTTTTCAATTTCATATTCAGTTAAGTTATCTTTTCTTTTTAAGAAAACTTTAGGTATTCTTTCAAATTTAGTGTTGTCATCTGTAAAAGAATTAACTTTTACTTCACCTTTTAAGCCTTTAACATTTACTATTTGACCTAGTTCTAAATATTTATTCATTATTTTCCAACCTTAATCAAGAAATTCAACATTTATTTTTTTATGTTCACGAGTTGCAATAGCTTTCATAATTGATCTTATTGCTTTCGCCATTTTTCCTTGTTTTCCAATAACTTTGCCCATATCTTCTTTTGCAACTTTAACTTCATAACAAATAGATTTTGCTTCTGATTTTTCTGTAATAGATACTGCATCTGCATTATCTACTAAATTTTTGATTACTACTTCAAGTATATCTTTCATATTTGCACTCTCCTTTTGAAATGACTATTTAGCTGCTTTTTCTATTAAAGCTTTAACTGTATCTGTTGGTTTAGCACCGTTTTTGATCCATTTAGCAACTTTTTCGTTATCTAATACGATTGTTGCTGGTTCTGTCATAGGATTGTATGTTCCTATTTTTTCAACTATTTTACCATCTCTTGGAGATCTAGAATCAGCTACTACTACGTGGTAGAAAGGAGCTTTTTTCTTTCCAACTCTTTGTAATCTTATTTTTACCATAATAATTCACCCCCTGAATTTTTTCATAAATTTTATATAAATTTAAAAATTTAATAACTAATTAAAATTCGAGAAATCTTTCAAGTCATCCATATTTATGCCTTTCATCATCTTTCTCATCATACCTTTGTTTGAAGTCATTTCTTTCATTAACTTTTGTGTTGCTTCAAACGATTTCATAAATTTATTTATTTGTTCAACTGTTGTTCCACTTCCTCTTGCAATTCTTAATCTTCTTTGTCCATTTAATATTTTTGGATTTCTTCTTTCTTCCATTGTCATTGAACAAATAATAGCTTCAATTCTTACAAATTCTTTATCATCAACTTCAACATCTTTTAATTTGTTCATTCCTGGTAACATCTTTAATATTGAACTAAATGATCCCATTTTTTTCATTTGTCTTAGTTGAGTTAAATAATCGTCTAAGTCAAAGCTTTGTTTTCTTAATTTCTTTTCTAATTTAGCAGCTTCTTCTAAGTCTAAAGTTTCTTCTGCTTTTTCTATAATTGAAAGTACATCTCCCATTCCTAGAATTCTTGATGCCATTCTCTCTGGATGAAATACTTCAATATCACTTAATTTTTCACCTGTTGCAGCAAATTTAATTGGTCTTCCTGTAATCTTTTTAACAGATAATGCTGCACCACCTCTTGTATCACCATCTAACTTAGTAAGTACAATTCCATCTATTCCTAATTCTTGATTAAAAGTATCAGCAATATTAACTGCATCTTGACCAGTCATTGAGTCTACTACAAGTAGTATCTCATGTGGTTTTACATTTGATTTTAAATCTTTTAATTCTTGCATTAATTCTTCATCTATTTGAAGACGTCCTGCTGTATCTATAATAACAACATCATTTAATTTTGATATTGCTTGAGACATAGCTTGTTTTGCTATTAATGTTACGTCTTTTGTTGTTTCATTTACATATACAGGTATATCTAATTGTTTTCCAACAACTTGTAATTGTTTTATAGCTGCTGGTCTATAAACGTCACATGCAACTAAAAGTGGTTTTTTTCCTTGTTTTCTAATAATATTAGCAAGTTTTCCTGCCGTTGTTGTTTTACCAGAACCTTGAAGACCAACTAACATTATTACTGTTGGTGGATTTGGAGTAAAGTTTATTTTAGATTCTTCTCCACCTAATAAACTTACAAGCTCATCTTTTACAATTTTTACAACTTGTTGTCCTGGAGTAAGCGATTTTAAAACGTCTTGGCCAATTGCTTTTTCCTCTATAACTTTAACAAAATCTTTTACTATTTTGTAGTTTACGTCAGCTTCAAGTAGAGCCAGTTTTACTTCTCTTAAAACTTCTTTTAAATCTCCTTCAGAGATTCTTGCTTTTCCACTTAATTTTCTTGTTATTTCTTGTAATCTTGCTGATAAGCCATCAAACGCCATCTTTTCCTCCTTAAATTAAACCATTTAGTTTATTTTTAATATTCGTTAGAGCTTTTAAAATATCTTTCTCTGAATTACTTTTTTCAAATAATTCAATCTCAGATATAATATTTTCTACATTTTCTTTTTGCTCTATTGTTTTTTTCATAAACCCTAACTTTTCTTCGTATTCGAAAAGATTGTTTTCGCCTTTTTTTAAATTATCTCTAACAGCTTGTCTTGTTATTTCTTCATTTTCAGCAATTTCTGATAAAGATAAATCATTATTATAGTAGTCATCAAGAAGTCTATATTGTTTTTCAGTTAACATCTTTCCATAAATATCTAATAAGATACTTATCTTAACATTTTTTTCCATTTGACCACCCCTTAATTTGTAATGCTAATATACTTTACACCTTTTCTTTTCGTTTGTCAAGGGTTTTTATCAATTTTCTTTAGAAAATACACATATTTTCCACTTTTAGTTATACTATTTTCTAATTTGTATTTTTAAGCACTAATCTAAATCTACCTTCTTCATTTCCTTTCGAATTTTTTGTTATTTCATTTTCTGATGTTAACAAATCATATATTCCATACATATTGTTACTAGAAGAATATTGATTGTTTGTTTTAAAACCATCTTCATTTGGTGAACCACCAGCATAATGTACTAAATCATTTGAAATATTATTTTCAATTGCTTCTGCTAATAATAACGCCGTTTCCATCTCATTATCAGACATAATATCAGAATATATTATTAATGTTTCATCAAAAAATGATTTATATATACTTTTAATATTATTAAGAGTATAAAACCCTAAAGTTTGTCCAGGTTTAAAATGTAATTTGTTCTCTTTTATATTGCCTTGAAATTTAGCCATCCAAAAACCTGTAATTTCACCATCTTCTGAAAATGCTTCATTTATTATATATCCTGTCATAGATTTATTATTTGTTGCAATATTTGTTTTTCCAGAAACAAATTCTACATCTGTTCCTTCCCATGTTTGTTTATATAAAAATCTTGGAATCCATACCCAATAATTTCCATCTTCTGTTTTTGCATTAGCCATTCTAAAATTTTGTTTTGAGTAGTTATACCATTTACTGTCATACTCGTTTAAAATTCTTGTTTCATTACCATTTTCTTCCCAATATATCCCCATCATTCCTTCTAACATTTGAGGTGGATTACAAAGATTAAATTGACACTCAATTTTTGGATATTGAACAAAATTTGTATCTTCTACTATAAAAGTGTAATCTCCTGATGTTTCAATATTAAAATATATCGCATTTTCATCTTTACTATAACTATATCCATTTAATTTGCTACATAATTTTTTGTTTTCATCTGTTTTACTAGAATAATAATAAACATCCATAATACTTGAATTAGTTTTCTTATCTAAAGATATTTTTACTCTTTGTCTTAAACCATAATTTTCAATTATTTCAAGTTTTGGCAAATATTCACTATTGTAAATTTGTGCTACTACTAACTTATTACCAGATTTACTATCGTATTGACGATATATTGTTTTATTTTCTTCTTTTATTCCTTTTTTCGAAATTACATTTCCTGTATAAAAATTAATAATGACATCTAAATCTATTTTTTCTAATCCAAAACTATTTTTCAAATCTTCTGGTGAAAAATAACAATAATTCGTTATTATTGAATCAATATTAGAGTTCCAATAATTAGCATCACTTTCATCAATAAATTTAATAATTTCATTAAACTCTTCAATATATGGATTACTAGCATTATTTGCATTTGAATAATTCAAACTTTGCAAATATGTATAAAAATTACCAGATTCATTTGGATTATATTTTTCCCAAATCTTATATTCATTTCTTACTCTATTTACTTTTTCTTGAATTAATTCCATTTGAGAAATAAATCTATTTAAGTTTTCTTTTTCTTTTGATTCTTCAAAAATAAAAGCACAAATAGTAGCAACTATAAAAATAATTGCTACTATAATACAAATCTTAATTAAACTTATCCCACATTCCTTTTTCATTGTATCTCCAACTTTAGCTTAAGCGCCATATTGTGAACTTAATACTTGGTAAATATATTCATCATAATCAAAATATTCTACCATTTCTGGAACTCCAAAATCTATTCCATGTGTATTTACTGTTGCAGATTTTATAACCAATTTGTTTGAAAATTCTTCAATTGTTGAAACAACTTCTCCTGTTTGCTCATCAACTTCTGGTTCTTTTGTTTCAGCATTTAAGTATAAATCTTCTAATATATTTAATCCTTCTGTTATTTTTCCAAATGCAGCATATGTTCCATTTAAATTAGCTGCTGTATCTTCCATTATAACACCTAATTTAGAAACACCAGAATTATATCCTTGTTCTAATAAAGCTGTTCCATAATTATCTCTAATTAAAGTTACAACTCCCTTTTCATGACAAAGTGTATTTTGTTTAAAACCATTTTGTAAGAATTCTCCTGGTATTGTATAAGCAAAATCCAAATCTGAGTTTAATCCAATTTCAGAATTTACTAAACTTGCTTGAGGTATTTCTTCATTTCCATCTTCACTTGTTCCAAAATATAAACATAAAGTATTTTTTCCATAAATTACTTTATTTGTGTAATATCCTTTTTCAACTAATTTAACAATATTAGCAACAGTGTTTGGAGCATATTCTTGATATAATTCCATTTTAACTGTTCCAAAATTTTCTATTTCAAAAGTTACTTCTGGGTGAATTGCTTTTTCGCTTGTTGCCCTTGCAAAATTATAAACAACTCCTCCTAATAGTAAAAATACAGCTATAGCTATTACTAGCCAAAAAACAATTTGTAATTTTTTTCCCATTTTATCCTCCTTAATCTTATGTTTTATTTTAATCCTAAATATTTCATTGCATCTATAATATTCTTTGCGCCTATTATATCTAATTTAAAGTTTTCTTTCAATAGTTTTTTATTACTTTCTGGAATTATACAAATTTTGTAACCCAGTTTTTCTGCCTCTTTTATACGTTTTTCTATCATATTAACACTTCTTATTTCTCCTGTTAATCCAACTTCTCCAATTACCACTACATCTTCTTTTATACTAATATTTTTAAAACTTGAAGCAGCAGCAAGTACAATTCCTAAATCTAAAGCTGGTTCATTAACTTTTATTCCACCCACTAAATTTATATATACATCTTGAGAGCCTAGATTCATTCCAGCTCTTTTTTCTAAAACAGCCATAAGTAATGTTAATCTATTATAATCAATTCCTGTTGCATTTCTTCTCGGAATTCCAAAAACAGTTGGTGTTGATAAAGCTTGAACTTCTAGAACCAATGGTCTTGTTCCTTCTTGACTTACAACAATTACAGAACCACATGGATTTCCATCTCTTTCTGAAATTAGAAGCTGAGATGGATTTGCTATTTCAACTAATCCTTCGTTTTGCATTTCAAACATTCCAATTTCATTTGTAGATCCAAATCTATTTTTTACACCTCTTAATATTCTATAAGAAAAATATCTTTCTCCTTCTAGATAAAGAACTGTATCTACCATGTGTTCTAAAACTCTTGGTCCTGCAATGTTTCCATCTTTTGTAACATGACCAATTATAATAGTAGTTATCGCTTTTTGCTTACACATTTTCATTATTCTAGCTGTTATTTCTCTTACTTGACTAACACTACCAGCTACTGAAGTTATTTCATCTGAATACATTGTTTGAACAGAATCTATAATAACAAATTTTGCTTCTGATTTTTCTAAAGCAGCTTCTACATTATCAATATCTGTTTCAGCTAAAAATAATAAATTATCATTTTTTATTCCTAACCTATCTGCTCTAGATTTTATTTGTTCTGCTGATTCTTCTCCAGAAACATATAATATTTTACCATCTACTTTTACACTATTACATATTTGAAGAATCAAAGTTGATTTACCAATTCCAGGTTCACCACCAAGTAATGTTAACGAACCTGTAACAAATCCACCACCAAGAACTCTATCTAGTTCTCCTAAATTAGTTTTTATTCTAAATGTTTCTTTTTTTACAACTTCATTTAATTTTACAATTTCTGCTTTAGGTTTTGATTTATCTTTTGATGACCCAGTAGCACCTGTAAATGCTTTTTCTTCAAAAAATGAATTCCATTCTCCACAAGCAGGACATTTTCCAAGCCATTTACTAGACTCATATCCACATCCATTACACACAAAAACTGTTGTAGCTTTTTTTGCCATATTCATCATCCTCTCGTTTAATAATATATTTTCATTTATCCTAAAATCTTTATTTTTACAATATTAAAATTCACAAAAGAACTATATCACATTTTCAAAAAACATACCACATATAAATAAAAAAAGCTTTTAAAGAATATATTTTTTCTTAAAAAGCTTTTTTATTTTATATTTATAATAGTCCTTTTTCTAATATTTTTTCAAGTGTAAGTAAATACATTGCATGACTCCAAGTTAATCCTATAACCCAAGATGGCTTCATTGCATCATTATTTACTTGTTCTCCTAAATAACCATGTCCTGACGCAGAATTAGTAACAAATGCAAAGTTTTCTAAGGCTTTTTGATTATCTCCAGCTTCTAAGTAATACCAAGCCATCCATAAAGTTGCTATTGGCCATGGATTATATCCACCCATGTACCCATCACCTTCATATCTTATGTATCCACCTGTATAAGTTCTTAATGTCATATTTATTCTTTCAATTGTATTTTTTACTTTTTTATCATTTGGAGAAAACATTCTAAATGGTACTATTGGTCCTAGTAAACTAATATCAATCTTTTTATCTTCTAAATTTCTAACAAAAGATTTCTTTTCTTCATCATAAAAAGTATTTAAGCAATAATCTTTTATTTTTTGAGCATTTTTCTCTAAACTTTCAACTTGTTTTTTTATTGATTCTGTTTTAGCTTTATTAACTTCTAAAACACTTTTTACTTCTGTATATATTTTTATCATAGCACTAAATGCTGCAAATATAGTTGCAACAGAATAGAATGATGTTCCTTCATGTTCTTCCCATAAATCATAACTTAATTGGAATTTTCCTTTATTTTCAAATAAATCATCAATATATTTTTCTAGAAAACTAATTGCATTTTCGCACATTTTTAAATTTTCTTTTAAAAACTTTTTATTTTTTGTAATTTTATAATGTGCATATATTCCAAAAATTACACTAGCTGTTTCATCTATTTGATATCCCCAACAAGGAGCTAATCTTCCATCTGTATAAAAACGTTGTTCCCACATTCCGTTTTTACTTTGAGTCATCTTACAGAAAGTATTATAAAATTTTTCTGTTTCTTCATACATAGAAACAACATCAAATGCTTCTGTAACAAAAACTCCATCTCTTGGCCAACAATAAGAATATCTTCCACATTTTGTTTTATCTTCATCAACTTCTATACCAGCTGAAATTCCACCAGTTTTTTCATGAACTAATAATGGAAAAAGTAAAATACTTCTATTATAAATTTTCTTAATTTTTGAACTCAACTCTTTTTTATTAATTCCTAAAGTATCATGCTCTCTTACATATCTTCTCCAATATTTTACTGCGTTATCTTTTAAATTTTGAATATCTAATTTTCTTATTCTATCTATTTCATCATCAAGTTCATTTAACATACATTTATTTCGATTTTTATTTATATAAACAAATATTGTTAATTCTTTCTCTTCTCCTGGTTTTATTTTCTTTAAGTTGTATGAAATACTAGAATCTGGAGACATTCCAATATAATCTTTTCCTGAAATAGAGCCTTGCATAAAATTATTTTCAGCACTATTAATTTGTTTTGAAGAAATTTTTTCGTTTGAAAAAGTACAAACAGAAAAATCATGATTATATTGAATTAATGTATCATTTTTCACATATCCAGATGTGTCATTATTTAAATTTCTTAAAATCTTAGAATATACTAAGAAACTAAGATTTAAATCTATTGTATTTTCATTTTTAAATACATAATGTTTTATTAAAACATTTTCTGAAATAGGAACAAAATCTGTTTGAGTAATTCTAACTCTAAAATAAGAATTATATATATGAGTTTGAAGTACATTGGTATCTTTGATATATTCTTGAGAAAAGCTATTATTTATATCGTTATGTAAGTATATTAATGCTGAATCATTTACTTTAATCCCTGTATGGTAAAATTCAACAAATTGTTTATAATCTGCTGCACCATAAAACATTCTAATCATTTCACCTGATTTAGTAAAACTTGCTTTTATTTTTCGATTACCAACAATACCATCATTAAAATATTTCGTTCTCATAAAAAACTCCTTTGTACCTTTTATATTTCGAAAATTTATATTCAAAAGAAAGCTCTCCAGAAACTTTTGAAAGCTTTCTTTTATAAATTATTATTTCATAAGTTCTTGTATTTGTTTTTGGATTTCTTTTACTCTATCTTCTAATCTAATTAATTCTGAGTCATCTGTTTCGATGTTCTTTTTCATTACAACATCTTCCATATCAGCAATACTTTCTTTTAATTCTTCAATTCTATCAATAATATCAAGTCTCTTGAATTCTTTCTTGTATGCCTCAATTACTTCTGTTTCTTCAAGTAATGTTGGACCATCTTTTCCTAGTTCATAACTTTCTCCAAAATCTGGAATTGTTACTTTACATTCACTTGAATCTTCTATTTTGCGTTTTAATTCTTCTTGGCCTTCATATTCACCATGAACTAAAAATACATGTTTTGGCGGATTTGTAAATGACCATATGAAGTTTAAAAGCCAAGTTTGATCTGCGTGTCCAGAATATCCTTCAATATATTCAACTCTTGCATTTATAGCAATCTCTTCACCAAATATTTTAACTTTTTCAGCACCTTCAACAATACTTCTTCCCAAAGTTCCTGGTGCCTGGTAACCAACAAATAAAATTGTACTATTTGGATTCCATAAATTATGTTTTAAGTGATGTTTAATTCTACCAACTTCACACATACCACTTGCAGATAAAATAATTGCAGGTGTGTGATCTTCATTTAAAGCTTTAGATTCTTCAGCAGACGGAGTAAATTGCAATCCTCTAAATTCTAGTGGATTATCACCTCTTTTAATTTTTTCTTGAATCTCTTCTTCAAATAATTCTGTGTTTTTCTTAAACACTTCTGTTGCAGAAATTGCAAGCGGACTATCTACATAAACAGGAACATTCATTAATTTTTGATATTTTCTTGCAAATTCTTCATCTTGACCTAATTCTTCTCTTAATTTATCTAGTTCATATAGAATCTCTTGTGTTCTACCTACTGCAAATGATGGAATTATAACTCTTCCACCTTTATCTAATGTTTCTGCAACTATATCTAAGAACATTGTTGCTTTTTCATCATTTCTCATATGTAATCTATTTCCATATGTTGATTCCATAACCAAATAATCTGCATTACTTATCATTGTAGGAGAATCTAATAGCGGCAAATCATTATTTCCTAAATCTCCTGTAAATACAGCTTTTGTTGTTTTTCCATCTTCTGTTGCCCAGATTTCTATAATTGCAGAACCAAGCATATGTCCAGCATCATTAAATCTAACACTTATATTATCATCTATTTCAACAATTTCATCATATTGAACAGGATTAAATATTTCCAAACATTCAACAGCTTCTTCTGCTGTATAAAGTGGTGGTAGTGGCTCTAATCCTTCTCTCATTCTTTTTCTATTTTTCCATTCAATTTCAACTTCTTGAATGTGTCCACTATCTGGAAGCATAATCTCACAAAGATCACATGTGGCTTTAGTTGCATAAACAGGACCTTTAAATCCTTCATTATATAATTTTGGAATTCTTCCAGAATGATCTATATGGGCATGTGTTAATAACATAAAATCAATCTCATTTACGTTATAAACAAATGGGTCTGAATTTTCTAATTGTTCAGTTATTTTTCCTTGATACATACCACAATCTACCAAGAATTTTTTTCCAGCAGCTTCTACTAGAAAATTCGAACCAGTTACAGTTCTAGCAGCTCCTAAAAAAGTTATTTTCATAATTTACCTCCATAAAAAAGTTTTAACTAAATAGTTTAACTTTTCTTCTTAATTTAACTTCTAAAATATCTTTTGAAAGTTTTACTTTTTTTCTTCCTTGTTTTTCTATTATATCTTTATCAAAAACTTTTATTATTAATCCTTGTTCATCTTCATCAAAATATAATTTGGTTTTTTCAAGTTCCATTATCTTTGTATCTAAAGCATATTTTATTATCTCAAAATTCAAATTAATATCCATGCTTACAATCTTTATTGCACCAAGTTTGCATAGTAATGTTATAGCTTTTTTCATTATTTTATCTATTTGTTTATTTAAAGGCTCAATGTCTTTTATTGCTACTTTTTTAGAAATTCTTAAAGTTTTATAATATCTAAGCTCACATAAAACATCAATTATTTCATCTCTTGTTTTCATTTTAGATAATCTTTTATCAACAAATTGTAAGAAATATTGTTGAGATTCAATTAATACTTCATCTAAAGTTTGCTTTGAAGAATAAATTTCATATATTCTTTTTAAATAATCTCTTTTCTTTTGATAATTTTCATTTTTCAATAAATTTGAAATATTTTCTAATTCTTTTACATTTTTTTCTTTCTCTTTTTCAAGTAATTGTCTGTATCGTTTTAAAGATTTTATTTGTTTATTAGGTTCAAGTTTAGAATTAGATTTAATATATTGCTTTTCTAAAAGATTTTGGTTATCTAAAACATCATCTAATTTTGCAATTTTCTTTTCAAATTTTTCTTTTTGTTTTTTTAGTTCACTAAAATATAAATCTTTATCATTCATTTTTTTCAAAAGCTTTATATCTTCTTTAAAATCCTGTTTTAATTTTTCTTTCTGTGATGAATTTAAATAAATTAATTTATAAAAATTCATTAAATATTTTTCATTTCCTGTGAAAATCTTTATATATTTTCTAGCTTCTTCTAAAAAATCCGTTCTAGTAGAACCATAATTTCTCCACTCATATAAAAATTTTTCGCCTAATATTACTAATAAATTTTGATAAATTAAATTATCTATATAATAATATTTTTTTTCAAAAGTTTTATCCCAAGACCATCCTGTAAAATCTGTCAATATTTCCATATTATTTTGAATATAACCATTTACTAGAGAGTTTTGGATTTCTTTTTTTAATGAAAAATCAGTATTTATAAAGAAATATTTTGGTGAAATATCTGAAATAGCATATAAAAGAGCTTGCTCTGTTGGATATGCTAAAATACTTCTTTCTTTTTCATTTGTTACTGCTTTTACTTTATTCTTTATAAGCATTTTAGCCTGATCGGAATCAGGCTCTACAGTTTTTATATTATCACAATATAATCTTATTACTTCTATAATTTCATTTAAGAAATCTTCTTTTGATCTTACACATCTTTTTACTTCTTTAAAATCTCTATACGAAACTTCTAATTTATATATCATACTAAAAAGAAGGCTTTTTATGTTTGAAGAAAAATATTTCGCATCTAAAATTTCTTCAAGTTCTGTATTATAATCTTTAAGTTTAGAAAATAATCCCATAAAAATCCTCCTTATCTTATTCTTTAGTATAATAAATTATTATTTTTAAATTTTATTGTTCAGTATTAGCACTTTCTGAAGGTGGAGTAGCCATTTTAAGTTCATTCCATCTTTCCATTGTGATTAGTACTTGTCTTGGCTTACTTCCTTCATAACCAGAAATAATTCCTCTTGCTTCCATTTGATCAATAATTCTTCCTGCTCTTGCATAACCAACTTTAAACCTTCTTTGGATAAATGAAGTTGATGCTTGACCAATTTCAACAACAGTTTCTATCGCATCCATTAATAATGGATCCATATCATCTTCTTCAGCTTCTTGTTCTTTTTGTCCATCAGATTTATTTGATTTTTCAATTTCTTCTAATATATCTTCATTATATGTTGCAACTCCATTAGATTTAACAAAATCTACAACTTTTTCAACTTCACCATCAGAAACAAATGCACCTTGTACTCTGACTGGTTTTGAAGCACTTGCAGGATAATAAAGCATATCACCTTTTCCTAAAAGTTTTTCTGCTCCAACTTGATCTAGAATTGTTCTTGAGTCAATTTGAGAAGAAACAGCAAACGCAATTCTTGAAGGAACATTTGCTTTAATTAAACCTGTAATAACATCAACAGACGGTCTTTGTGTAGCTATTACTAAATGCATTCCAGCAGCTCTTGCTTTTTGCGCTAATCTACAAATAGAGTCTTCAACTTCTTTAGCTGCAACCATCATTAAGTCTGCAAGCTCGTCTATAATAATTACAATTTGAGGTAATTTTCCAACAGTACCTTCTTCTGATTCTTTTTCTATTACAGCATTATATCCTTTTAGGTCTCTTACACCCTTTTCAGCAAACAAATTGTATCTGTGATCCATTTCTTGAACAGCCCATGCTAGAGCACCTGCTGCTTTTCTTGGATCTGTAACAACCGGAATTAAAAGATGTGGAATTCCATTGTATACAGAAAGTTCAACAACTTTTGGATCAACCATTACCATTTTTACTTCACTTGGTTTTGCATTAAATATAATACTTGTTATTATTGTATTAATACATACAGATTTACCAGAACCAGTTGATCCTGCAATTAAAACGTGAGGCATCTTTGCGATATCAGCTAAAACAATATTTCCAGCAACATCTTTTCCTAGAGCTACAGTCAATTTTGATTTATTATCTTCAAATTCATCGCTTTCAATAACATCACGAAGTGGTACCGATTCTTTTTCTTTATTTGGAATTTCAATACCAACAGCTTGTTTTCCAGGTATTGGTGCTTCAATTCTTATACTTTCTGCAGCTAAATTTAATGCTATATCATCTGAAAGGTTAGCAATTTTACTTACTCTAACACCTTCTGCTGGTTTAAGTTCATATCTTGTAATTGCTGGTCCAACAGAAATATTTTCAACTTTTGCTGAAACACCGAAACTGTGTAATGTTCTTTGAAGTTGTGTTGCTTTTTCTGTTAAAGCTTTTGCCCCTGCTTTATTTGCTTTTTTAGTATTTTTTCCTAAAATACTAACTGGTGGATATTCATAATTTTCATCCTCGACTGAAATTGTATGTTCAAGTTTAAGTACAGCTTTTGTTTTTGTTTCTTTTTGCTCTTCTTCAACAGCAAATAATTCTTCTCCTTTTATACAAGATTCTTTGTTTGCTTGAGCTTCATTTGCTTTTGCTGCATTTTTATAAATATTTGCATCTATAACATCTGGATTAACATCATTTTTTCTAAATTTACTAAATAATCCATTTTTTCCTTTTTCTTCTTCTATTCCAGTTTGTTTTTCACCATTTAAATTAATTGTTATTTCTTCTTCATTTATGCTAGATGGTGGTGTCATTCCATCTTTTCTTCCTTTTTTATTTTGAAGATCAATTTCCATTTGTTCATCTTCACCAAAGTTTTTAAGTTTTTGATCTCTTCTTGCCATTCTTTGTTCTCTTCTTTTATTTAATGCCTCATCTCTTTCTTCTCTTCTTGCATTTATCTCATCCATTAGGTCAAGCATAAATTCAGAAGGATGTAGTCCAAATGTGAACACACAAAGAACAGCCACTATACCTCCTGCAGTAATAGCAGCTCCAAACATTCCAAGTAATTTAATTAATGGGTAAGCAATTACAACACCAACTGTACCACCACCAATATTTTTTACACCTAAATCGTATGCAACTTCTATAATATCTGAAAATTCTAAATCTATATTAATTACACCAAGCGAAATTTGATATATAGACATTATCGCAGCAATACATGATATCAATATTGCATATTGCACTAATTTTGAAGTAACATAGCTTCTATCATCTTTTGCAATACATACTGCTAACCCCATAAAACCAATCGGAATTAAATATTTAATAAAACCAATAATTCCTCCTAAGGCTGGACTTAAAATTTCACCTATTGCACCCTTTTCACCATATATTAATGCAAATAATAAAATACTTACTATAAATAATCCTATTACTGCTAAATCTATATTAATTCCTGATTTTTTTCTTATATTTTTGTTTGTATTAGTTTTTTTTCTTGTAGTTTTTTTTCTTCTTCCCAAATCTACATCCTCCTAAACTTTAATATATTATTAAAGAATTTATTTTTACAAACTAATAAAAGCCAGAATCAGAACCAATAAAATTTAATTGATTTTGATTCTGGCTTTTATTTATTTAAGTTCTTTTCTATTATTTTGAATTGTCTCTAAAGCGTTTTGAATTGACATTTCAACTCCACTTAAAGTTTTGCCAAGTTCTAACATGTTATTTTCGATATTTGCTAAAATTCCATCAACATATGTAGTAGTTCCTTGAGTAATTTCTCTATACATTTCATTTGCATCTGCTATAATTTCAGTTTTTTTATCATAAGCTTTTCTTGTTATTTCATGCTCGTCAATCATAGAAATAATTCTATTTTCAGCTTCTTTAACAATATCATCAGCATCTTTTTGTGCTTCACTTATAATTCTTTCACGTTCTTCTTTTATCCATTTTGCTTGTTTTAATTCATCTGGTAATTTCAAACGTATTTCTTTTATTATATCTAAAATCTGTTCTTTTTCTACTATACTTTTATCTGTAAAAGGTAATGTTTTACTTTTTTCTAAAATATCCTCTAAAGTTTCTAGTAATGTAAAGATTTCCATCTTTTTTCTTCCTTTCCAAGGTACAAAACGTATCTTTTGTTTACACTTATGCATATATCATCATGTTATTATTTAGAATATATAAATAGAAGATATACTCTTCCATATTTCTTTATTTCTTTTATTTCTAATATATTTGTATCTAAGTTATTTAATACTTTATCTTTATCATCAGTTTCTAAAACAATAAAACCGTCTTCATTTAAAAGTTGATTTTCAACAATGTATTTTGCCGCATCTTCTGCAAATTCTGTTTTATATGGTGGATCTAAAAAAACAATATCAAGCTTAGCCTCTAATCTTTTTAATTCTTCTAATGCTTTTTTATAATCCATATTTAATAAAGATATTTTATCTTTAGTTTTTGTTTTTTCAATGTTTTGGTTTATTATTTTTATAGCATCTCTAGAGTTATCACATAAAAATATTTTTTCAGCACCTCGGCTCAACGATTCTAATCCTAAAGCTCCACTTCCAGCAAATAAATCAAGAATTGTTGCATCTTGAATTTCAAAATTTATTTTACTAAAAAGAGCTTCTTTTACTCTATCTAAAGTTGGTCTTGTATTATCCCCTTCAAGTGTATAGAGTTTTGTTCCTCTCATTGTACCGCTAATAATCCTCATATGACTCCTAATATACTTATACTATATATAAATATTTTATTCTAAAAATCGCATAAGTCAATAAGATTAACACAATTGTAATACAGACTTAATTCTTTTGTAATAGAAAAAACAAACAAAAAAAGCCTTATATATAAGGCTTTTAAATATTATTCTTCATTTTCTTTATCTTGTAATAATTCTAATTGAGAAATTAGTAAAGCTTCCATTTTTGCTTTATAAACATTAAATTGTCTTTTTAATTCTTCTGTTCTTCTTCTAATATCAAATTCTTCTTTTGTTATTTCTTCGGTTGCTTTTCTAGCTTCACTTTGAGCATCTCTAATTATTTGTTCAGCTCTTGATTGAGCATTCATTTTTATATCTTCAGCTGTTGTTTGAGCCATAACCAAAGTGTTTTGTAAAGTTTTTTCAACACTTCTATAGTGTTCTAATTCCTTTTTTGATTCTTCAACTTGAGCTCTTAATTCAGCATTCTCTTTATATAATCTTTCATAATCAATAGTAACTTGATCTAAGAAAGCATCAACCTCAGCATCATCATATCCTTTAAATTTTGTAGGAAATCTTTTGTTTTCGATATCTAACGGTGTTAGCATATTCTTCCCTCCTATTTTTGTTATTTTATCCATGAAGCAGAAAATTTGCTTTCTATTTTTTCTTTAGTAATTTCGTTTACTATATCATAATTATATGGAGCAACAACAAATATAGAATTAGAAACTTTTTCCATATTTCCATCTAATGCTTTTACTGCACCACAAACAACATCTACAATTCTTCTAGCAACATCTTTGCTAACGTATTCTAGATTTATAACAACCGCATTTTTTTCTTTTAATTGCATAACTATTTCGTCAGCTTGATCAAAATTAGTTGGTTTTGCTATTTTCATTCTTATTTGTTGAGGTTGAGGCATAGATACAACTTTAGATTTTCTTTTAAATAACCCTAGTGTTTCTCCTTCTGTTTCCTCTTCATTTTCATATTCATCTGCATAATCAGCACTATATACATTCTCTTCGTATTCTTCTTGAGAATCTTCTTGTTCTCCCCATATAAAATCAACTATTTTCTTTATTGATGATGTTCCTGCCATTTTTTTCACGGACCTCCTAATATTTACTCTTCATTCGTAGCTTAATATGTATATAGTATCTAATACTTTTTAGATACTGTCAAGGCTTTTTAAGCAAAATACACAAATGTTATATAAAAGTAATTTTCTTGTAATTTATTGTTGCCTTTTTGTAATTAATTGTAATTTTTTTGTAACTTTTTTATGTCTAATATTGTATTATTTCGTCATATAAATTTAATTTAATTTCTGACATATCTGATATTTCATCTTCTGAATATCCGAGCTCTCTTAATTCATCTTTTTCATAATTTTTAACAATAGAATAATTTTCATTTTGTCTCAATACTTTTATTAATATTTTTTCGACATAACCGGCTCTTTCTTTTTCTACGTAACTAATTTCATTATCGCCTTTTGTCATTTCTAAAATACAAGAATTGCTAACTTTCCAGCCATTATATTTCCACCAAATTATATCAAAAGATATTTTTCTGTATTCTAGTAAATCTGTAATATGTTCTTTTATTTCAAAAACTAAAATTCTATTATTTTCTTCTTCTTTTATATATGCAATTTCTGCATCTATTTCTTCTGAAGTTGATAATCTTAAAGTTACTTTATCTCCCACTTTTGCAGTCATAGCTTTTTCTGTGTTTATTGAAGTTGCTATATAACATTCAAAATTATTAACAACTTTTCCTTTTTCATTACTAAGAGGAATACTTGCTCCGACTTTTAATTCAAAACTATTTAATAAATCTGTTGTTAAATAATCAAAATTATCAACTTTCAAAACCTCTTCCAAACCATCAATTCTATATGAAGCACTTCCAGGTCTTGGAGCTATAATAATTTCTGACCCATTTTCTAATTCTTTTTCAAGCTCATTTCTTCTATTTGTTAATTGTTTTAAATATGAATCTTCTGGACTAAGACTGCCTGTTATTTGTGCCTTCTTAGATATATATGCTTCAATTTTATTTTTATTCTCATAAATTGTTTGAAGATAATTAATATTATGCATTGAATCTATTGTTTCTTCAATTTGTGTGTTTAAACTAGAAATATCACTTGAAACAAATGGATCACCACTATTTTCTATTATTTCATTTATCTCTTCATCAATCTCATCAATTTGTTTTACAATTGAATTTTCACTATTTGAGTGATGTCTAAAAACAACTTGATTTTTTGCAACTCTTTCTCCGTCAGAAACAACTTTTACCATACCATTTTTATATGTTTCACCTTGAAGTACAATTTCATCTCTTATTACAAACCCTTCAGCTGGTTCTTCATAATAAAGAGAACCTTCTGCAACAACAAATACTTCTGTAGATTT
Source organism: uncultured Lachnospiraceae bacterium (assembly GCA_964584475.1). Classification (GTDB taxonomy): domain Bacteria; phylum Bacillota; class Clostridia; order TANB77; family CAG-508; genus Scatovivens. The sequence continues at coordinate 29,763 of CAZPAF010000008.1, forward strand.
TTTTAGAATCTTTGTACTGTTCACAACCAATGTAATTACAAGCACCATAAAAATGGCTGTTATAAAAATCTTATTCTTTTCACCTTTCTTTTTTTCTTGAGTTTCTTTCACTATATTTCTCCTAAAATAATATTTATATTATTTTGCATATCATTTGAGCTATCAAGCCAAATTGTTTCTTTATTTTTTCTAAACCATGTTAATTGACGTTTAGCATATCTTCTTGATTCTTGTTTTATTTTGTCAATCATTTCTTCACGAGATAAATTTCCTTCAAAATATTCGAGCACTTCTTTGTATCCTAAACCTTGCATTGCTGTTGGAAATTTTGTATATTTATTCACTAAATTTCTTACTTCTTCTTCTAAACCTTTTTCAATCATTAAATCTACTCTTAAGTTTATTCTGCTATAAAGTTTTCCTCTTTCCATTGTTATTCCAAAAACTTTATAATCATATTTAACACCATTTTGTCTAGATAAAATTTCTTGCTCTGTTTTTGTTTTTCCTGTTGCTTTAAATATTTCTAAAACACGCACAATTCTTTTTTTATCATTAGGACTAATTTTTGTCATTGCTTCTGGATCAATTTTATTTGCAGCATCCCACAATTCTTTTAATCCTTCTTCTGTTTCTGCTTTTTTCATTAATTCATTTCTGTAAATTTCATCAAAATTCATATCTTGATATTCAATTCCATAAATTAATGAATTTACATATAATCCAGTACCTCCAACAACAATTGGAGTTTTTTCTTTTGCTAAAATTTCTTCAATTGCTTTTTCAGCATCTTTTTTAAAATCAGAGACAGTGTATCTCTCATCTGGAGATACACAATCTACTAGATAATGTTTTATCCCTTGAGCTTCCTCTTTTGTAACTTTAGCAGTACCTATATCCATATCTTTATAAATTTGCATTGAGTCAGAAGATATAATCTCTCCGTTTATTCTTTTTGCAAGTTCTATAGAAAGAGCTGTTTTTCCAGACGCAGTAGGTCCTACTATAACTACAACTTTAGGTTTCATTTTTTATCTCCTACTAAATTTTTTCTCTAAATCTGTTTTTGTCATTTTTATTGCTGTTGGTCTTCCATGAGGACAAGTAAATGGATTTGGAAGTTCTAGAAGCTGAGCCATTAAAGTTGCAACTTCTTGGTCATCCAATTTCATTTTTGCTTTTACAGCAGCTTTACAAGCAATTGTTGCAATAAATTTATCTTCTTTTTCTTGTCTTGCTGTAACTGCAACTGTATCAATTTCATCTAATATATCTAAAAATAATTGTTTTGTGTTCATATCTTCACACATACTAGGAACTGACATTAATTTTATTGTATTTTCACCAAATTCTTCAAAAGAAAATCCAGCTCTATTAAACATATCTACATTTTCTTTTGCAATTATCATCTCTTTATGTGTTAATGAAATAACATCTGGTAAAAGTAAGAATTGCTCATCTCTTTCACCTTCATCATAATAATTCGCTTTTACTTTCTCATACATAATTCTTTCATGTGCAGCATGTTGATCTATAATATACATTTCATTTTTTATTTCTATTATTATATATGTAGAAAAGGCAATTCCCAAAAATTTATATGGGATTTCAGGTGTTTTTTCTTCTGAATCTTCAAACACATTCATATTCTCTGTAGCATAAGAAAAATCATTAGTCGCATTCATTTTTTCTTTTTCTAATTTTTCTAATTCTTTTTCTTTTCTAACAGCAAATGGATCTATTCCAAATGTTTTTTTATACATTTCATCAAATTCTGGATTTTCTTCTACTTCTACATTTTCAGAAGAAACCGATACATCTTGTTTTTGTACTTCTTTTAAAGCTTCTCTTACTTTATTAGTATCAATCATTTGTGTATTATCAAATCCCAGTTTTGCTTCTAATAATTTTTCTGCAATAGATGCAAATCCATTATCTACTACATCTTCTGTTTTTTCTTCTACTTTTTCTTCATTAATATTTACTAAAATAGTATCTTGTTTTGTTACATTAACTCCATTTTCTGTTGCTATTGTTGTTTCTTGAGATAATAATTCTTTTTGCAAGTCAATAATTTGAGTTTTATCTAAAGCCTCATTTCTTACATCTTGAGTATTTATAATTTGTGTTAATTGACTATTATCTAATTTTGTTGATAATAATTCCGTTGTCGCATCTTTTAAAAATTCATTTACTGCACTTACATCAATTTCTTTTGTATCACTAGAAATTAATGTTTCTCCTAAAGTAATTTTTTTATCTATAACATTGTCATTTATCGTTTTTATATTTTCTGCATTATATTCTTCTGCACTTTCGGCAAGATTTACATTAGTATTTTCTACTATATTATTATTTGTAAAGTTTGTTGCTGCAACATTATTGTTTTCTTCTTTTAATCCTTGTCTAAATTTAAATATTTCTTCTAAAGCATTATTTTGAAGTTCTTCGTCTGTTTCATCTGGTTCTTTCATTATTTTATGGAATAATCCAGAAAATCCTTTTTTATCTTCTTTTTCTACATCTTCATTGTCATTTTCTGCTTTTGTTTCATATTTTGAAAAAACATTTTCTTTATTTACACTGTTCATTGTATATGTTTTATTTTCAGAAAGTGTATTTTCTTTTTCTACATTTTCAACAAGTTCTGATTTTGCTAAACTTGATTTAATAGCATGATATACAGCCTTAAATACTTTTGTTTCTTCTTCAAATCTAACTTCCAATTTGGCTGGATGAACGTTAACATCAACAAGTTTTGGATCCATTTCTAAATTAAGAACTATAAAACCATATCTTCCAACTGGAATCATTCCTTTATATGCTTGATCAGCAGCTGCTGTTAAATTTTTATCTTTTATATATCTTCCATTTAAAAAGAATAATTGATTTGATCTATTTCCTCTTGCAATTACAGGTTTTCCTATAATTCCAGAAACTCTTATATCTTCATAATTATAATCAATTTCTATTGTTTCAGTAGCAATATCTTTTCCATAGATACTATATATTGCTGTTTTTAAATCGCCATTTCCATTTGTTTGAACAATAGTTTTTCCATTACTTATTAATTTTATTGCAATATTTTTATTCACAAGAGCAATTCTTGTAACTGCATCTTCTATATATCCAGCTTCTGTATAATCTTTCTTTAAAAATTTATATCTTACAGGAGTATTGTAGAATAAATTTTGAACTGTAATTGTTGTTCCAACATTTCTTGCTGCTTCTGTGAATTCTAAAGTTTTTCCACCTTCTACAACAATTTTATGTGCAGAATCTGCATTTTCTTTTTTAGAAATCATTTCAACTTTTGCAATTGCTGCAATACTAGCTAAAGCTTCACCTCTGAAGCCCATAGTTCTAACCATCTCTAAATCTTCAGCTCTTCTTATCTTACTTGTAGCATGACGTTCAAATGCAATTTCCATATCATCTTTAGCAATTCCGCATCCATCATCTGTTATTTTTATTAGAGAAATTCCACCATTTTTTATTTCAACTGTTATATTTTTCGCCCCAGCATCTATTGAATTTTCTACCATTTCTTTTACAACTGAAGCTGGTCTTTCAATAACCTCACCTGCAGCAATTTTATTGATAGTTAAATCATCCAATAATACTATATTTCCCATTTAATTTTCTCCTTTTCTAAAAGTACTTTTCAAAAGAAATTTATACTAAAATTTATTTATCCCATAATAGCATATTTTTAAAAATTATATCATTAAAATTATTTTTTGTATACTTTTTTAAAATTTTATTTTTATTATTCATAATAATCTCAAAATTCTTTATTTTACTATACTTTACATCTTTTTATTATAATTTTTATAAATATAAAACCAATATTTTATTTGTAACACCTCTTAAAAATTTTCATATTATATAACATACAAAAGATTTTAATTAATTTAAAAAGTATAGCAAGCTATACAAATATTTAAAGGAGGATTTTTATTATGTCAGAAAACAGAGGTTGTGGATGTGGATTATTTGGTGGAGACAATGATTGTCTTTGGATTATAATTCTTTTAATTATTCTTTTCTGCTGTTGTGGAAACAATGGAAACAGAGGATGCTGCTAATTTTAATTAGTACTTCATAAATTATCTTTAATTTGATAATACCTAAAAGAACACTATTATTAATAGTGTTCTTTTCTTATACTTATACAAATTTATTTTTATTAATAATTAATTCTTTCTTCTTATTTATATAATACAAAAAAGAACCCCCAATACCTTCTTTTTTTCAAAAAAGATATCGAGGGTAAGCAGGCTACCGCCTACTTTTAAGGTGATGACATTTTATTTATCAACACGTTTTTTGAGCGCTTCAAGCTCACTTGCAAGCACATCAGGAACATAATCGAGTTTCTGATAGAAAGCTTCGATTTCGCCGATTTCTTGCTGCCAAAGTTCGGGGTCAACAGCAAACAAATCGCTCTTTGCTTCTTCAGAAATTTCAATTCCTTCGAAATCGATTTCTTCCGGAATCATACCGATTTCGCATTCTTTGGCTTCGGTCGCGTAATCACATCTTGCCAGAATCCACTTGAGTACTCTGAAATTTTCGCCAAAACCCGGCCAGATGAAGTTACCATCATCATCTGTTCTGAACCAGTTAACATTGAAAATCTTAGGCGCATTTTCACCGAGATATTCGCCCATTTCAATCCAATGTTCAAAATAGTCAGAAACATTGTAACCACAGAACGGAAGCATCGCCATCGGGTCTCTTCTGGTAACACCAACTTTGCCAGTAGTTGCCGCAGTCGTCTCAGAACCCATAGAAGAACCGAGGAATACACCATGATTCCAGTCAAAGGATTCTAAAACGAGAGGCATCAGCTTCGCACGTCTTCCGCCGAAGATAATTGCGGAAATAGGAACACCCATAGGCGAATTGAAATCTTCATCCAGACACGGACAATTTTCAATAGGAGCTGTAAAACGAGAATTCGGATGAGCTCCTTTGACATTTTCTTTGTCTACCCAAGGATTTCCTTGCCAATCCAGCGCATTTTCAGGCGGAATTTTGGAAAGGGACTCCCACCATACAGTATTGTCATCCGTATTAAGGGCAACGTTTGTGAAGATTGTGTTCATCTTGGTGGATTCCAGAGCATTGAAGTTAGACTTCGCACTTGTACCAGGAGCCACACCAAAGAATCCATATTCCGGATTGATAGCATACAGTCTTCCATCTTCTCCCTTTCTGAGCCACGCAATGTCGTCACCAAGAGTGGTAACTTCATATCCTTCATCAAGATATTTCTGTGGAGGAATAAGCATAGCCAGATTGGTCTTACCACATGCAGACGGGAACGCAGCAGCAACATAAACTTTTTCGCCGCTAGGTTTTTTGACTGCAAGGATAAGCATGTGCTCTGCCAGCCACATTTCGTCTCTGGCAATTACAGAAGCTATCCTCAAAGAGAAACACTTCTTCCCCTGAAGAACATTTCCGCCATACTCGGAGTTATAGCTAAAAATAGCTTTATCATCCGGGAAGTGGCAGATATATCTTTCTTCAGGATCCATGTTACCTACAGAATGCAGACCCTTGATAAATTCGTCGTTTTCTCCCAGTTCTTCAAGAACTTTGAGACCACAACGAGCCATGATCAACATACTGAGTACAACATACCGGGAATCTGTGATTTCGAAGCCAATCTTGGAAAACGGAGAACCATAAGGACCCATCATATAAGGAATAATATACATGGTCTTTCCAACCATAGAGTCCTTAAACAGTTCATCCATCTTTTTGTACATATCCGGAGCATAGGCCCAATTGTTGGTAGGACCAGCTTCAGATTTTTCATCAGTACAGATGAAAGTCCTGTTTTCCACTCGAGCAACATCGCTCGGATCACTTCTTCTTAAGTAGCACCCCGGAAGTTTCTCCTGATTCAGCTCGTGAAGCTCTCCTGCTTCGACTGCCTCACGTGTGAGCTGTGCTTTCTGCTCGTCGGAGCCATCGATTAGAATAACTTTTGCAGGATTTACCAGCTTCGTTATCCGTTCGATCCACTCCTTTGCCTGTAAGTTTTTTACGTGTTCATTCATTCTAAGTCAACTCCTTTACAAATTATTGCCGTTTTAATTAACTTACGGCTTGTGCTAAGATGAATAACACGAGCACATTATATCATAGATTTACATAATTGTCTTTAAATTTAGTTAAATTTTCACAAAAAAATAACATTTTCCCATAATATTTTGCTGTTTTTCAAGCATTTTTCTTCAATTTTTATAAATTTACGCAAAAAAAGACAGTATTTTTATGTTTACTGTCTTTTTATTTAATCTAGTTTTATTTTAGTACATTCCACTCATATCTGGAATATCCATTCCGTGATTTCCACATCCACATGATTTTTCTTTTTTCTCTGTTATTATACTTTCTGTTGTTAAAATCATTGAAGCAACGCTTTCAGCATTTTGAAGAGCAGAACGAGTTACTTTAGTTGGATCTACGATTCCTTCTTTTTTCATATCTACATATTGTTCTTTAGCTGCATCAAATCCAATACCAGGTTTTGATGATTTTACTTTATCTAATATAACAGCGCCTTCTAATCCAGCATTTTGTGCAATTTGTTTTACTGGTTCTTCTAAAGCTTTTAATATTATTTTAACACCTAATCTTTCTTCTTCTGAAACTTCAGTAAGTAATTTTTCTACTTCTGGAATTACATTTACATATGCAGTTCCACCACCTGGCAAGATTCCCTCTTCAACAGCTGCTTTAGTAGCAGATAAAGCATCTTCAATTCTTAATTTTTTCTCTTTCATTTCAACTTCAGTAGCAGCTCCAACTTGAATTACAGCAACTCCACCTGCAAGTTTTGCTAATCTTTCTTGAAGTTTTTCTTTATCATAACTTGATTTTTCTTCTTCAATATTGCTTCTTATTTGTTTTACTCTAGCATCTAATAATTCTTTACTTCCCATTCCATCAACAATTATAGTATTTTCTTTAGAACATTTTACTTGTTTAGCTCTTCCTAGTTGAGAAAGAGTAGTATCTTTTAATTCTAATCCAAGTTCTGAAGTTATTACTTCTCCACCTGTTAATATTGCAATATCTTCTAAAACTTCTTTTCTATAATCACCAAATCCAGGAGCTTTAACTCCAACAACATTTAAGATTCCTCTTAATTTATTTAAGATTAATGTTGATAAAACTTCATTTTCAAAATCATCAGCAATTATAACAAGCTTTCCACCTTGTCCAGATAATTCTTCAAGTATTGGTAATATTTCTTGAATATTTGATATTTTTTTATCTGTAATTAATATAAATGGATTATCCATAACAGCTTCCATTTTTTCTGTATCTGTTACCATATATGGAGAAACATATCCTTTATCAAATTGCATACCTTCTACAACAGCAACTTCTGTTGATGATGTTTTTGATTCTTCTATTGTTATTACTCCATCATTAGAAACTTTTTCCATAGCGTCTGCAATTAAATTTCCTATTTCTTCACTATTTGCTGAAATACTTGCAACTCGTGCAATATCTTCTTTTCCACTAATTGGTGAGCTTATTTTCTTTAAATTTTCTACAGCTACATTTGTTGCTTTATCCATTCCTTTTTTTATTGATAATACATCTCCACCTGCAGCAACATTTTTAACACCTTCTTTTAACATTACTTGTGCTAAAACTGTAGCAGTAGTAGTTCCATCTCCTGCAACATCATTAGTTCTTGTTGAAACTTCTTTTACTAAACTTGCTCCCATGTTTTCAAATGGATCCTCTAGCTCAATTTCTTTTGCTATTGTAACACCATCATTTGTAATAAGTGGAGCTCCAAAGCTTTTATCTAAAACAACATTTCTTCCTTTTGGACCTAATGTTACTTTTACTGTATCTGCTAGTTTATTTACACCTTCTAATAATTTTTTTCTAGCATCTTCACCATATATAATTTCTTTTGCCATATTATATTCTCTCCTCCCGAAAAATTATTATTCAACTATAGCTAAAACATCAGATTGTCTAACTATTAAATATTCAATCCCTTCATATTTAACTTCTGTTCCAGAATATTTTCCTGTTATAACTTTATCTCCAACTTTAACTTGCATTTCTATTTTTTCACCATCTATCATACCACCTGGTCCTACAGCAACAACTTCTGCTATTTGTGGTTTTTCTTGAGAACCTGTATTTAATATTATTCCACTTTTAGTGGTTGTTTCTGCTTCTACCATTTTTACTAACACTCTATCTCCTAATGGTTTTATCATAGTTTAAATTCCTCCTTTTATTCTATAAATTATTTTATGTTAGAATTCATAATTTATGAATCCTTTTTTGCTTGCAATTTACTTTGCAAATTTTATAACAAAAATTTAATCTCCAATTAAAATTAGCAGTCAATAATGTCGACTGCTAAAATTCTATACCCATTTATTTCAAATGTCAATACTTTATTTTATTTTTTATACAGTATCAGTCTTCATATCCCAAAAGCTTTGGTTCACAAGTTAAATTTATTCCTAAACTTTTTATAACTTTTTGTTCAGCAGTTGAAACTACATATGAACTATGAGCTTCTAAACCTCTTAATTTATCTAACGCTTCTAATGTTTTTTCAATTATTGGATTATTTTGTTCACAAATACTTAAAGCAATTAAAACTTCTGGTAAATTCAAGCAATAATTTCTTTTATAAGATGTTTTTTGCTTCATTTTAAATATCGATTCTAAAACAGATGGTGATAATAAATATACCTCATCAGGTATTCCTGATAATTGTTTTATTGTATTTATTAGGAGTGCACTAGAAGCACTTAATAATTCTGATTCTTTTCCTGTTATTATTTTTCCATCTTCTAGTTTTATTGCTAGTGCATTTGCTTTTGAGTTTTCGGCTTTTTCTAAAGCATATTTTACAATATCTCTATCAACTGTAGAAATACCAACATTATTCATTAATTTTTTTATAGTTTCAACTGCAGCTTCTGTTCCAATTCCTTTTTTATAATCACAAAGAGCTGCATAATATCTTCTTATAATTTCCATTTTTGCTGCTTTTTGAGCTACTTCATCATTTATTATACATTGGCTAATCATATTTACTCCCATATCTGTTGGAGATTTGTAAATTGCTTCACCCGAAATTCTTTTTAAAATATTTTTTAAAATTGGAAATGCCGAAATATCTCTATTATAATTTACAGCTTTTACATTATATTCTTCTAAATGGAATGAATCTATCATATTCATATCTGCTAAATCTGCTGTTGCAGCTTCATAAGATACATTTACAGGATGCATAAGTGGAAGATCCCATACAGGAAATGTTTCAAATTTTGCATATCCTGCTTTTATTCCTTTTTTATGTTCATAATAAAGTTGAGAAAGACAAGTTCCAAGTTTCCCACTATTTGGTCCTGGTGCTGTAACAACTACTAATTTTTTAGTTGTTTCAATATATGGATTTTGTCCATATCCTTCTTCACTAACTATTGTTTCTACATCATCTGGATATCCTTTTGTTGGTCTATGAATATATACTTTAATATTTTTGCTGTTTAAAGTTTGTTTTAATTTTTCTACTTCTTCTTGACCAGTATACATTGTAACAACAACACTATTAATTTCAATTCCAAGTTTTTGAATATTTTCAATTAATCTTATTAATTCAACATCATATCCAATCCCATAATCAGCTCTTATTTTATTTTTTTGAATATTACTTGCATTAATACAAAAAATAATTTCTAAATTCTCTTTAAATTCTTGCAAAAGTTTTATTTTCGCATCTGGACTAAATCCAGGTAAAACTCTGCTAGCATTAAAATCATCAAAAATTTTTCCACCAAACTCTAAATAAAGTTTGTTATCAAACATCTTGATTCTTTCTTCTATTTTTTCTTTTTGAATTTTCAAGTATTTTTCATTATCAAATGCAATTTCCACTTTTCTTCCTCCGATATTTTCTACAAATTTTACTTTAAAAACCCTTCTTTTTTATTACTTATTTTAAAACAAAAAAAACAGATTTAAAAAAAGGGTTTTTTTTTTAAATCTGCTTCGATTCATTTTTCTAACAAAATTATTTTAACACGTTAAAATTTAATTTGCAAGCATTTTTTTATTAATAATATTTTTTATTAAAAATGTGGGTTGTATTTTTTTTGGCATTATAATATAATTTTATTATTAATGGAGGTTTGGGTTAATGCAAAAGTTTTTATTTGATAAAGAAATAGTTAATAATCAATTATCAGTATTAAATAACACATTAGCAAGTCAAAGACAAACAAAAAAGACTTTACTTTCGTATTTGGAAAAATTTTCAGATGCAATGTATGAAAATTTTAATTCTGATAATACCGATTCTTTGCTTTCTTTAATTAATGAAGCACATTTAATATTTGAATGTATAAAAGCAAATATTAGTAAAACTATTGAATTAAAAAAATTTTTAGAAAATATTTATAATTCTGATTTCTTAAATACAATAGATTCAGAAAAATTCAATAATGATTTTAATAATTTATTAGAAAATATTTCTAAAACAAACTCAAATTATTTAACCTTTATGAACAACTATGAAAACTTTATAAAACCACCATTTATTAACGAATCATCTCCTACAGTGATTATAGAAGATAATATTAAAGAATCTCCTGTTGTTGATGAGCCTGTTGTAGAAAATACTATTATTGATGAACCAGTAGTTAACGAATCTCAAATAGATTTAACAGAACCTGAAGAAGAATCTTTATTCGAAACAATTAATACACAAGATATAAATGAAGAAATTCCAAATGAATCTAATGTTCTTAAAACAGAAAATGAAGAAAACAAAAAAGAATCTGTTACAGAAATAATAACAAATGAAACAAACGATGGTACTATAGTTGAAACTGTTAAAGAAAATAACAATCAAGAAAAAAATATAAAAAAAGATTTTACACTTATAGAAAATTCTGAAGATGAACAAATTGAAGAAATTGTTCCTTCAATAGATTTACAAGAAAAAGAATTAGTAATAAGAAAAGATTTAGGAATAGCCATATTACCTTATTCTATTTCAGAGTTAAATGAACTTTTCTTAGATGATCCTGAAAAATATTCTTCTATACAAGATATTATAGACAAAGAATACACTGTAAAATTAAAGGATTTTGAAAATTCTTCAATTACAAGATATAAAGAAGCATTTAAGTTAGCAAAAGACAAATCTAATTATACATTTTCACAAGCTGTTAATTTTGCAAAAAAACTTCTAGTTGAAAATGAAGTAACATCTCTAATTATTGCTTCTTGTAAAAATGTTGAAGAATTAGAACAATACATCGAATGTTTAAATAATAATAAATTGAAAGACTTTCATTCATTTAAAATTATCAAGGAATAATAAAATATCTAATATATTCAAATATAAAAAGCACATATAAAAATATGTGCTTTTCTTTTTATCTAAATTAAATTTATTTGTATATGTTTTATCCTCTTTGTTTTACTGCTTCATAAATTACGATACCTGCTGAAACAGAAGCATTCAATGAAGTGATTTTTCCTTTCATTGGAATTTTTATTAAAATATCTGCATTTTCTTTTACTAATTTACTCATTCCAAATCCTTCACTTCCAACAATTATAGCTAAAGGTCCTTTTAAATCTTGGTTATAATATAATGTATCTGCATCTCCATCAGTTCCAATTACCCAAAGTCCAGAATCTTTTAACTTTCTAATTGTTTCATTTAAATTATTTACTCTTGCAACTTTCACATAAGCTGTTGCTCCTGTTGAAACTTTAGAAACAGTACTATTTACTTGAACATTTCTTCTTTTGGGAATTATAATACCATGAACTCCAGCAGTTTCTGCAGTTCTTATTATTGAACCTAAATTATGTGGATCTTCAATTCCATCTAATATTAAAACAAATGGATCTTCATTTCTTTCTTTTGCTAAATCTAGAATATCTTCGATTTCACAGTAATTAAATGGTGGAACTACAGCAACAACTCCTTGATGATTTTCTGCCATATTATCTAATTTTGAAACTTCTACTTCTACTAAAACAACTCTTTTTTCTTTTGCTCTAGCAATTATTTCATTTATTGATCCATGTCTTTCTCCACGAGATACATAAATTTTGTTTATATCTTTATCTGATTTTAGAAGTTCTAATATTGCATTTCTTCCAGCTACAATATCTTCGTATTCATTATTTTCTTCATCATTTTGTCTTCTATCTATATCTGTTCTTCTTTCTATAAATCTTCTATCTATGTCTGATCTTCTTTCTCCGACTCTTCTGTCAAATCCACTTCTTGGAGTTGCTCTTCTATCTTTCTCTCTTCTGTCCTCTCCAGTTCTTCTTTCTTCTTGTCTTCTATCTTTTTTTCTTCTTTGCTCTTGTCTTCTATCTTCATAAGAGTCTTGTTTTTCTCTTGCTATTCTTGCTTGTCTACTTCTTTTATCTCTGTAGCTTTGTCTCATTTTATTTTTCCTCTTTCCACCTTTTAATATTTTTATTCCTCATCATCTAATTTTAAAACTGCTAAAAACGCTTCTTGTGGTACTTCTACATTACCAATTTGACGCATTTTCTTTTTACCTTT